>WRLD01000010.1 GCA_009777845.1 Defluviitaleaceae bacterium | reverse complement strand
TTACTGGGGTTGGGTTTACTCGTTCTACTGTAAATTCTATTTCGTATATGTCGGCTATAGCTTCGGCTGGGACTGTTATTATTGCTGTTGCTGTGGTTGCGGTTGGCAATAGGACTATTGGCGTGGGGATTATTGCCCATGGCGAATTGCTTATTATTTGTAGGAATTCGCCGTCATAGCCGTTGCGCGTTACTGTGAAGGTTACTTCTATGGTTTGGGCTGTGTCTGTTAGCGTGATTTCTGCTGTTTCGGGGTCTACGAATAGCTCTAGTATATGCGTTGTTACTTCTGATACCGCGATTAGCTTTTCGTCTACCTGTGCTCCGCCGATTGCTACTACTAGATAGTACGCGTCCTCGTCATTTAGGAAGCCTGGCGTTAGCTTGCCTGTTACTGTTCCGTCTGCTCCTACTACAAACTGACCTACTGCTATGGTTTCGTTTGTTGTGCGGTTTTCTATTCCTATTGTTACTGTTTCGGTGCTTGTTGGTAGGTTTATTACTCTGAAATCTACCTCGTAGGTGCCTCCCTCGTCGTCGTAGGTGGCGTAGTCTATATAAGGCAGTGCAATTTGTGTCACGTTTACGGTGACTGGCAACGATACGATTCCATTATTTACCGTGATTTGTCCGCTAAGGCTTGCGCCTGTGTCGTTCGCGGCCGCGGATACGCGTACTATTACTGTCGCGCTTGTTCCGTCTAGGCTTATTTCGCTTACTTCTATTTCATAGCCTGTTAGCCAGTCGGGAATCTCCGCACTAAAATCACCTGCGGCTAATTCGCCCAGATTCTTTCCGCTTACAGTTAGTACCAAGGAGGGAGCTTCTGCGAATCCTTTTCCAGACGGCGGAATTACTAGCGCGCCAGACGTGAGGATTCCTGTAATTTCCATGTCGCTATCCTCTACGGTAACCGTGAGGGTAACCTCCGCAGGGGTCACTATGGTATTAACTGGGGTTTCCGCTACGCGCGATACGGTAAATTCGATTTCGTGTACGTCCACGTCTGCATCGGCAGGCACGGCTACTATTCCGATTGCCGTATTTGAGCTAGCCGCTACTACGGGAATTGGCATAGCTAACCACGGCGAGTCTGTCGTTATTCTTAGCTCGCCTGCGTAGCCGTCACGGCCTATCGTGAATACTACCGTAATTTCATGGGCTTCCCCTGTTTTTACTGTTCGTTCGCTTGGAGCTACAGCTAGGGTAAGCGTATGCCTCGTGATTTCGCCTACCTCTATACGCTGCTCGGCTACCTTTACGCCGCCGATTGATACTACTAGGAAGTAGATTTCGTCGTCCTCTAGGTGACCCGATACTAGCACGTCATTTACTCTGCCGTCTGCTACCGCAAATTGACCTACTGCGATTGTTTCCGTTCTTGTTCTGTTTTCTATTCCTATGGTGACTGTGTCGGTAGGCAGGTTTATTACAGTAAAGGCTACCTCGTACGAGCCGCCCTCATCGTCATATTCAAGGAAATCAATATATGGCAATGCCATTTGTGTCACGACCACTGATACTGGGACTGGCAACGCCGTAATTCCATTATTTACCGTGATTTGTCCGCTAAGGCTCGCGCCTGTGTCGTTCGCGGCCGCAGATACGCGTACTGTTACTGTCGCGCCTGTTCCGTCCGCGGATATATCGCTTACTTCTATTGTATGACCTGTTAGCCAGTCGGCACGAAGCACGCTAAAATCGCTTGCGGATAATTCGCCCAGATTTTTACCGCTTACGGTTAATACCAAAGCAGGTGCTTCCATAAGCCCTTTTCCAGACGGCGGTATCACCAGGTCGCCAGATGTGGTAATTCCTGTAATTTCCGCCTCGGCATCTTCTACTTCTATTTCCAATATCGCATCGGCGGGGGTCACTACTATATAGGTAGGAGCTGTCGCTACACGCGATACGGTAAATTCTATTTCGTACATCTGGGCTAAGGCATCGGCAGGTACGTTTATTGTTCCAGTCGCGATTGTTGACGAGCCTATGGGAACGGTCACGTCGCCATTCCACCATTGCGATTCGGACGTGATTATTAACGCGCCTGTGTAGCCTGCGCGAGTAATTGTGAAGTTTATGGGTACGGCTGTTGCTTCGCCCGCCGTTACGGTTGACATTGTCGTGGCTGCGGTTAAGCCAAGAATATACTCCTCTATCGGAGTTACGCCGATTAGCTGTTCCGCGAGATTGACTCCGCCGATTGCTACTACCAAATAATACTCGACATCGTCATAAAGTCTGCCTGTCGTCAACGTGCCGCTTACCGTGCCGTTACTGGCAACGCTAAATTCGCCCACTGCGATTGTTTCCCGCGGCTCGGGCGTACGTCTTTCAACTCCTATGGTTACGTTGCTTACAGATATATTGGAAACCTCAAAGCTGACGGCGTAGGTGTCGCCCTCGTCGTCATATATCGCTGAATCTATTGTTGGCGTGGAAATAAACACGTCCTGCGTGAGTGACGCGCTTGCGGTCAATGAATTTACTTCGTTATCTATCGTGACTATTCCGCTACGGCTCGCGGCTGTAGTGTTGCTGTCCGCGGCAATTTGTACTGTTACTGTCGCGCTTAATCCGCCAGGGGCAACGGTCACGCTTATGCTGTGGGCTGTCACCCAGTCGGGAATGGCCGCAATGCCAAAGCTCGCCGCGGTTAATGCACCGAGGTTCGAGCCTGTTACATTTAGCACTAGGCTTGGCACATCTGCAAGTGTTTTTCCTGCGGGCGGCACTACTATGCCGCCGACCGCTGTCATTGTTGAAATTGCAGGGGCGGTGTCCTCTGTTATATTGACGGTAAATGTTGCGGTGTCGGGCGTGACGGTTACATGCGCAGGGGGCAGAGGCGCGGCCGCCGCAACAGTGAACGCAATGGGGTACGTATTAGCTATCGCGCTTGTGGGAACGGTTATCGTTCCGCTTGCGGTTGACACGCTGCCTAAAATGGTTATGTCGCCAGACCACCACGGTGATGTGGACGAAATAGTCAACGCGCCCACGTAGTCGCTACGGTCAACGGTAAAGGTTACGAGAATCGTATCGCCCTCGCCTTCTTCCAATATGCGGCTACTTGGGGTCATGGTTAAGCCCAGTGCATGGGTTACTGGCAGGACATCTTGAGTTACGGTTACGGAAGCGGTCGCTGACGAGGTCGTGTTAGTTACTGTGATTGCTCCGCTACGGTCTGCGACTGTATTGCTGTCTGCGGCAATTCGTAGGGTTACTGTCGCGCTTAGGCCGTCCGCGGCGGATACTACTTCAAAGGAATGGGCAGTAATCCATATAGGAACTGCCGCGGTGAAATTACTTGCGGTTAGCGAGGTTAAATTTTTTCCGCTTACGGTTAAAACCACGGCAGGAGCTTCTGCTAGGGCTTTCCCTGCGGGCGGCAGTATTATGTCGCCAGATGCCACCATTCCTGTAATTTCGACCTCTGTGTCCTGCTCTACGGTAACAAATAGTGTGTCCTCGGCAGGGTTGACTATTATATTAGAAGGAATTGTATCTACTCGCGATACGGTAAAGATTATTTCGTACGTGTCTATGTCTGCTGTCGCGGGGACGGTTACTGTTCCGCTTGCGGTCGTTGCGCTTGGTGATACGGATATTGGTGAGGTAATCCATGGCGAATCGGTAGTTATTTGTAATTCGCCTGTGTAGCCGTCACGGCCGATTGTGAAGTTTACAGGGATAGAGCCTCCTGCGCCCTCTGTTACGCTATCGGCGGTCGGGTTCACGGTCAGCGTGAGGAAATGCTCGGTTATGGGAGCTACGCCGATTTGCTGCTCCGCGAGATTAACGCCGTCGATTGCCACTACTAGGAAATAAATCTCGGTATCTAAAAGTCTGCCGGGTGTCAGCTTGCCGCTTGCTACGCCGCCCGAAACGGTAAATTCGCCGACAGCGATTGTTTCAAATGTCGAGGAACGTCTTTCTATGCCTATGGTTACGTTGCCTGCGAAAATATTTGACACAACAAAGGTAACGTCAAATGTGCCGTCCTCGTCGTCGTAGGTAAGCACGTCTATAATCGGAAGGTCGGGGTCTGGGTCGCCGAAAATCGGGCGTTCGCCCAGCTCGCCGTCTGCTATTACAACTAAATGGTAATCGCCGTATTCGTCAATAGCACCAGGAAATAAGGCACCGCTTGCCGTGCCGTCTGCCACCGAAAACTCGCCAACGATAATTAGCTCCCTGTTTGGCACTCGGCTTTCTATTCCTACGGTCACTCTTTCGACACTGGGGTTGATGTTATCTATTACGAAAGAAACCATGCTGACATCGTCATACTGCGGCGCTCTTATTATGAAGGAAGCCGAGCTGCCCGTTACATAGGAATCGGGCAGTACGGTCATTTCCATGCTTGTATTCGCTGGAATTACCATAAAATCGTCATTTGCCGAGGCTACGGTAAACGTAATATCAGTCAAACCAAAGCTAGCCGCAAGCGGCACATGTATTGTGGCTGTTGCGACTGCTTCTTCCGCGACATAAATGTCGGAAATCCAATCCGAAGGCGTGGTAATAACCAACGCCCCTATGTAGCCATCGCGTTCAATGGTGAAGTCGAGTGGCATACTGTTTCCTGCTATAATCGCAGAGCCCCACGCGGGGGTAACAGTAAGCCCTAGAATATGCTGTTCCTCACTTAAATTTTCTGCATTAGCCGTAATCGGAAACGCAACCAGATTTAGTATCATCGTCAATACAAGCACAAACGAAACTATTCGCTTAAACATGTTATGATTTCCTCCTGTCGGCTCTAACATAGGTTTTATTCGGTTTTTAGGGGTTTTTTGGGGTTGGTTTGGGGTTTGGGTTTGGGTTTGGGTTTGGGGTTTTTAGTGTCTTAGTAGTTATTTTGGGTGTTTGGTTGTTGGTGCTTGGGTTTTGGGAATTACATTGAGTGTTCGGTTGTTGGTGTTGGGGTTTGCCTTGGGTGTTTGGGTGTTGGTGTTCGGGTTTGTCTTGGGTGTTCAGCTTTTAAGGTTCGGTTTCTAAAACAATACCACGAGTAATCATTTGTTCAATACTAAACAAATGATTACTCGTGTATTCTTTTTTTGTGTATGGCGTTGGTTTTTAAATGAGTTTTATTTTTGCGAATCCTCAATCATGCGCGTGATTGCGGTACGCTGTGCTGCAAGTGGGATAATATCGATACTTACGGTCGTACCCCAGTTCAATCCTTGCCCTTGGAAACGCTGGATAGCCGCTACATCCGCAGCAATTATGTTTGTGTTGCCGATACGACCAGGGTCAACAACCGCTATTACCGCCTTTTGAAGGGGTGTTAAATTTGCCATATCCTCGAAGTTCTTAGCTTCAACCTTGGCCGCCGCATCAATCATGCGCTGGATTGCGGTACGCTGTGCTGCAAGTGGGATAATATCGATACTTACGGTTGTACCCCAGTTCAATCCTTGCCCTTGGAAACGCTGGATAGCCGCTACATCCGCAGCAATTATGTTTGCGTTGCCGACACGACTAGGGTCGATTACCGCCGCTAATGCTGCTTGCAGTGGCGTATATTCTGGCACATCAATGCTACTACCCGCCTTTTGTGCCAAGACACCGTTATTAAACAGCACCTCACTAGGCTCATTCTCGTCTACTATGGTGAACGCTTCACTGCGAGCCTCGCCCGTATTTTTGTTTACGGTAAAGTCTACGTGAAGCTCTTGGTACGCACCTTGGTCTACGACAATCTTTGAAACGCCAGTAATCCAACCACTAGCGGGCAAGTCCTCGTCAGGTGTCGAAGCCCAAAGAACCTTGAAATCAACGCCTGTCGTATCGAAGCTATCGCTTATTTGGAAGATTAGGCTAATGACTCCGCCCTCGGACGAAACGCCCTCGGTTAATACTGCCAAGGTGTCCATATCGGGCGTTAGTGTTTGCTCTGGTGCAGACTGATGTACAGTCACACGACAGGTCTGCGGCACGCCAAACGGAGGCCCTACCTCAACCCCCCCCGAACGCGGAATACCGTCCTCGTTTGGGTCGATTGTTACAGATACTGTGAGCGTGGCTGTAGTGTCTGATGTGACCTCGATGTCTATAATATCAGCTTCAATCCATGGAAAATCTTCCTTAGCTTCAAGCTGTAGCGAATCCACGGTAGTAAACTCCTCTGAAAAGCCAGTGCCGTTTACTATAAATTCCACGTCCGCGATTAAGCCGTTAGCAGGGACATCAGCTAAGGTGTTTATTGTTTCTTGGGTCGCTACTATGTGTGTCACCGTGCCGCTAACTGGCAGCGAGTCTTGTGTCACAGTAATCGTACCAGTTATTTCGGGATTAACATCGTTGGTCAGTGTTACCGTGCCTGTACGCTCTGACCCTGTGTTGTTTGGGTCAAGGCTTAACGCAACATTGTACACAAATACATCGTCCTCTATTACGGTTGCCGCACGACCATTAACGATAATCCAGTCGTCGTTAGACACAACTTCAAGCAAATCCGTTCCCGATGGTGCGTAAAGCAAGCTCACACCATAAACTCCTATTTGCGTAGGTGGGTTGATGATACCGCCCTCGGGATTGCCAGTTATTTCCGCATTGCCTATGGAAGTAACCGCAGGTGGCGGTGGGGGGGAGCTATATTGATAGCTCCCCGACCCGCCGACTGTTATAATGGGGTTTCCAGATTCAACACCCCACTGGTCGTATCTTTCACCGTCTATACCTAGCACCAAAACAATCGGTGCTGAAAATTCCTCAAGGTCGCCGATGATAAGAACACCACTTACTGTGCCATCTGTTACAACAAACTCTTTAACAGTTATAGCAATTTGGCTACCGTGTTCGACACCTACCGTAATAACGTCACTATCTGAAATAATATTAGTGAGCGTAAAACTAAGCCTGCCGTGGTCTTCACACGAAGTGGGGACACATGTCGTTATACAAGCACCGCTATGATTCCAATCTACAGATAGCCCTGTATCATTTGCAGAAATAGGAAGCACACTCATACCCATAACTATAGACAGCGCAACAATAAACGAAATAATTCGTTTGTGCATTTTTTAAGTTCCTCCTGTCCTTGTTATTTTTTGCCTACGGCGTAGGTGTAGGGTAGTAAGCAAGTTGATTTGGTCCCGAGAAGTCAGTTACAGACAAAGCCACTCCAGTTGGAACACTTTGCAGCCAGTATATATGTGTTGAAACCGAGCCCGAAATCGACAGCACTGATTCCAATGTTTGGCTTGTTCCGTTTGCTATAGCGGGAACACTTGCAATTACGCCTATAGGTGGTATAGCAGAGCCAGGATTTTGTGTGAATATTACAATCCTAGATGGGTCTACAGCCACACCCGAGTTGTTACCTAGGGTAACCTCTACCATTCTACCTATTCCACCTGTTACTTGGTTTACAGCGATAGAACGTCCGCCTGCCAAGGCTGTCATTTCGTAGCTAAGGTTTACTTGGGTTGTTGACGTTCCGCCTGTAGCGGTAACTTGCAGGGTAGATAGGTCGGGGCCGCCTACTGATGCGCGTGTTGGTGTTATAGTAAGAGTAGCAGTAGCACCTTCGGCTAAAGTCGTAGTTGAAAAACTAGCAGTGAACGCACCAGGATTTCCAAGCACAGCTGTCAAGCCTGTAAGCACTGTATTACCTGTGTTTGTAACTGTAAATGCGCGTGTTGTCGCAGCAGAGCCTGAAGATGATGTCCATGTTGTCGTACCCACTGGAGCGAGCGACATGCTAGGCGTAGGCGCGGCGGTAACTGTAATGCTTAGTGGGATACTTGGTGTAGCTGTTACATTTGTACCCTCGTATTGTGCGGTGATTGTGAGGTTAGCGGTAGCTGATGCGGTGTTGCTTGTGGGTACTACTTGGAAGTTCGCTGACGCACCCGCCTCCAAATTAGAAGGAAGCCCAGTGACAGTAAAGCCAGTAGGATTATTATGGCTGAAATTTGTAAGGTCGACATTTCCTGTGTTTTGGATTGTGAATTGCCTAGGTGCGACTGTAGTGCCTGAGGTGATAGTGCCGAAAGCACCGTCGCCGGTGAGGGTCATGCTTAGTATGGGGTCATCGCCGCCACCACCGAAGTCGTGGGAGAATGGTACGTAGACGGTGGGGTAATCAACACCCATAGCCCAACACTCTGTATTGTCAAACTTGACATCAAATTTAGCAACCCCCGATGCCGTTGGGGCTATATTATAAACAATTCTAATAACATCTCCTACAGCCGACCCAAAATCGAAGCTAGCCGCAGGGGCTTCATACCGACGCCCTCCAGGCACGTCATTAATAGCTGTATATGCCATATCAACATTGCTGGCGATTATTTCATCGCTAGCTATACTTAGATGCGGCGAGTCGGTGGTTACAGTAGCATTAAGCCCAGACAACCCAGCACCCCAACCTCCGCCAGCGTTAGGACCAAATTCTGTTTTAACAACCAACGTCAATTGAGTATCCGTCACGGTAGCACTCATTGATACACGCATTCCGTCAACAGGAACATCATCGGCAAACAACACCAGGGGAATTGCAGAAACGGAAAGCAAACAAACAACGAACATGCACATAATCCTTGATTTGATTCTAGTCATACCTTACATCTCCTCTTCGCAAGATAATTTCAAAAAGACATCAACAACTTCAATACGTCGACTTCCCAGACGTACACAAGAAATTCGCCCTAAATAAAGAGCGAATCCCTAACGCAAACAAATGATTTCCCTCATGCAAAATTCTCATTGTGCTTCCGCTGCATCAAGCATACGCTGCATAATGGTTGACTGTGCTGGGGGAACACCAGGCCACGGTGTGGAAATATCACGCCACCCAAAACCATGAACGGCAAAACGCCTAAAAGCAGACAAGTCATTCCCTGCAATAGTATTTGCATTGATATTCGCAGGTGAAAGAGCCGCAACTAGTGCCGCCTGAAGTGGCGTTAAATCTTCCAAAAACAAATCGGTACCATCAAGCATACGTTGCATAATGGTTGACTGTGCTGGGGGAACACCAGGCCACGGTGTAGAAATATCGCGCCAACCAAAACCATGAACGGCAAAACGCCTAAAAGCAGACAAGTCATTCCCTGCAATAGTATTTCCATTGATATTCGCAGGCGAAAGAGCCATGACCAACGCCGCCTGCAATGGGGTAAGTGGCGTGCCATTACTATCGCCCTCACCCTTCTTACGCTCAGCCTCAAACGTAGTAATCGCCACATTAAGCGAAGCAGTCATAGCCGTTATATCAGCCAACGTCAGCACATTAAAACCGCCGACAACTTGAGCATCTTCTTCTGTTACTGTTGTAGAGGTCCAGTAGACGGGAGTATCGTCCTCGGAGTTTTCTGTAGCGAACGGGGTCGCGGTAAACAGCGAAACCGCCATTACGAAGACCAAAAACAGCGCGATAAATCGTGTGTTTCGTGTTTTTTGCATTAAATATCCTCCTTATTCTTTGCGGGAGTGCCGTTTCGTTTACGGCTTCCCCCTTAGTAGCTTAGAAAGGAGCGACAAAGTCTTATGTAGTCGCGCCCCCATTTACTGCTTGAATGATTTCGGGAATAGTAGCTTCTCCCCCTTTCAGTGGTTGAATATTAGTACACTTGACGCATTTGATATAGAGATAGTGCCAATAAAGCTATTATACAAGAAAAATTATACCACGCACTCCATGAATGTCAAGCGTAAATGCAATGTAAAATTTTTTTTAATTTTCTTCTGCTTTTCATTTCCCGCACAATGTACTATAATTCAAGAAAAACTCACAGAGGTGAAAATATATGGACATCAATTTATTAAGGAGTATGTCGAGCAACAAGGCCTTCAAGGACGGCGAAATTTTAATTTACGAGGGTGCGGACATGGCGAACGAGATGTTTATCTTGTTGAAGGGCAAGCTGAATGTGTACAAAAATTATAATATGTCCGACCAAATAATGCTATCGGCATTGAACCCGGGGGCGGTTTTTGGTGAAATGACGCTGTTTTTGAATAAGGAACGTACGGCCACGGTTGTTGCGGACGGCGATGTGGAGGCGTTGGTAATAAATCGCATGAATGCGTACGATTTCTTTGAGAAACAGCCCGACGCAACCTTTTTGTTGGTAAAAACGATTCGCAATAGAATAGAAGAAACAGCGAAGCAATGTGAAAATAGCGCGCTGGAATTTTCCGCAGGGACGGCGACAAACGCCAACGCGAAAATGAGCGAGCTGTTTCCCGAGGGGCTAGCCCAGTACGGAATAACGGCCGCCAATGCGGGGGAAATGACAGCCACTGACTTTTTTGGGAAAGAACCCCAATCCACCTATCTGCTTATACAGGCGATTTGCATTATATTAGAAGAAGCGCATAAGGCGAACGAGGTCAAGGGCGCGGATTTGGCAGGTTTTGGCGCGCTTTTCCCAGACGGACACAAGGTCTATCAGA
Source organism: Defluviitaleaceae bacterium (assembly GCA_009777845.1). Lineage (GTDB taxonomy): Bacteria > Bacillota > Clostridia > Lachnospirales > WQUN01 > WQVC01. The sequence continues at coordinate 68,619 of WRLD01000010.1, read as the reverse complement.
CAAAAATCGCACCGCCCACGGACGGCATACTCTACGACAGAAAATTAGTCTGTCCGCTATGCGAACACCACCTTACCGCACAAGCTCCGCGGCTAAAGGAGCTACGCGTGGAGCGTTCCGAGGCCATCGGCAGAATACATTATGCAGGCATAGATACGATACATTTTGATGTGGTCGTGTGTCCTGTATGCTGTTACAGCGCGCTGTTGGATTCGTTTGCCAAGCCGATACATGCTTGGCACAAGGGGAAACGCGAGGAAATCGCCGTTTACAAGGATAGCATAATTCTGCCCGAAAAGGGACAAATCGACATAAACTGGACATTCGCAAGCCTGTACCTTGCGTTAAAATGCACGGATATTTTCCTGCCGCACCCAGAGCTTGCGGCGGCAAAAATTAGAATAAGACTGCACTGGTTATATGAAGATACCGAGGACGAGGAAATGATTTCCGCTTCCGCAAAGCAGGCGATTGCGGCGTATCTCAAGGTGTTCCAGGACGTTGACATTCCCGAATCGGCGGTACAACAGCTTTGCTTAACGCTCGGCGAGCTGTATTTTAAGCTCGGCGATTTTGCGGAGGCCAAAAAATTCCTGTTCCAAGCAAAGACGGCAAAGCTCGCCAGTCAAGCGTTAATCGACCGTGCCGACAACAGAATTAACGAAATACGGTCGATTGAAAAATGAGAACGGTTTTAGTAACTGGCTCGTCACGCGGAATCGGGCTTGCGATTGCGCGGGCGTTTGCGACACGCGGCGATAGGGTGGTCTTAAACTGCCGCGAGGACAACGCCGCGTTGGACACTGCGTGCAAGGACGTTTTTTCAATCGGCGGCGAGGTCGTGGGAGAGGTCATGGGAATACGCGCCGATGTTTCCGATTATGCGGACTGCGAAGGGCTGGTACGCAGGGTAGAGCGGGACTTCGGGCGGATAGACGTTTTGGTAAACAACGCAGGAATGGCATATTTTGGGCTATTTTCCGAGATGACAGTGCCGCAAATGAATGAAATAATCGCCGTGAATTTGTTGGGCGTAATGAATATGTCGCATATTGTCGTACCTAGCATGGTTAGCGCGAAATCGGGCTGTATAATAAACATTTCCTCCATTTGGGGGCTTTGCGGCGCGTCCTGCGAGGTCGCTTATTCCGCCGCAAAGGCAGGCGTGAACGGTTTCACGAAGGCACTCGCCAAGGAGCTTGCGCCCTCGGGCATACGCGTAAACGCAATCGCGTGCGGCGCGTTCGATACCCGCATGAACGACCGCCTTTCCGCCCATGAAAAAAACGCCTTCGAGCAGGGTATACCTCTCGGGCGTTTCGGCGAGCCTGCCGAAGTGGGCGGGCTGGCTGTTTTTTTGGCTTCGGAGGGGGCAGGGTATTTGACTGGGCAGGTGGTTGGGTTGGATGGGGGGGGGGCGTAGCCCCTTTTTTCTCCGACATTTTTGTGGTGGGAATATCGTCACGAGCCTTAAATGCTCTAATCAACCAAAAAAAACGCCGCATAAGTCGGCGTGCGGTGTTGTCTGCGACAACACCTTACTGCCTGCTTGGTGGGAATATCGTCACGAGTCTTGGGGGCGTTCCATGCCCTTTCTGTATTTGTATTCGGGCTAGGCTGTCACTATTTGACGGCTACATGTAGGGGACGGATTTATCCGTCCCGAGATTGACTTGCTCTGCGTTAATGGACGTTACCCGTCCTTGAATTGATGGGCGTGCATACCTCGGGACGGATAAATCCGTCCCCTACGAAAACCTCCACAGATTGGTAATAGTTGCCTTTATCAAGGGATTCACGCGGATTTAACGGATTTTCACAGATTTGGCGGATTGGCTAGTGGCGGTAGCTCGCCCTCGCTTAATGCGTATTGCAATAATGGCGATAGTTGCACTTAATGCGGTCGCTATGGCTGTAGGAAAAGCGATGATTATAATTGAAAGTGCTACATCTTCATCAAAATAAGCAGTTTCTATTGTTGGAATTAAGAAACGCATACTTACAAACAAATGAACAGTAGCATAGATGTATAGGAAAATAATATGGGGCTTACGTTTCCTTGGGGGCTGAATATCCGAAAGGCTATGATATATAAAAATGCTAGAGGGCATAATAGTAATTAAAATAAAAAATAGTATAATAACGAAAAGTAGCCAACTATCAAGCATACTGCCAATAAACGCACCCGTGGAAAGTGCGAGCATGGACATAAACGGTATAACAATTAAGGTGTAAAGGATAATCTCTATAGTGGGCAGTATGTTGTTTTTAGGCTTAGATTCCACGGTTTACGCCCCCTCTCAAGCAAGCCAAGCCTAAAGGCTCGTGACGACATTCCCACCAAAGCCCAGCGGTAAAAAGGGACGTGTCCCCCTAAAGGCTCGTGACGACATTCCCACCAAGGTACAGCGGTGAAAAGGGGCTATGCCCCTATGCCCCTATGCCCCAGCTCGCCCTCGCTTAATGCGTATCGCAATGAGGGCGATAGTCGTGCTTAACGCAGTCACTGCGGCTATGGAAGAAGCAACCAATACAGCCATAGCCCCAGTGGCGGAATCGCCGTATAATCGCTCGATTCTGTGTAAATAAGCCACACCCGCAATCACCCAAATAATGGCATAGACATACAGGCAAGCAATGCAAAGCCTGCGTTTCCCTTGGGATTTAATGTCACAAAGGATATAATACATAAAAATACTAGATGGTGTAACCGCAAAAACAGCATGTATTATCCCGATTAGCTCAAAGCCACCAAAAAATCCGACTAGGGATATGCACATCAACGGAACAGCAATAAAAGTGTAAGCAATAAGCAGTACAATGTTTCGTATGGTGCTTGTGGGCTTAGCTTCCACGATTTATGCCCCCCTCTCTGTAGCTGTTTAAGTTAATGATAGAACGCGGGTTTAACGGATTACGCAGATTGCGTGGCTTCAAGGGCTTCACGCGGATTTAACGGATTTTCACGGATTCCGCGGATTGGCTCGTGGGGAAATCCACGAAAATCCGACAACCCCGAAAAAATCCGCGAAATCTGCGTAAATCCGTTGAATCCGTGTTCTATGCTTTTAAATTCCGTGCTTTATGGTTTTAAAATCTACGAAAATCCGCTAAGTCCGAAAAAATCCGCGAAAATCCGTTAAATCCGTGTAAATTCGTGTTCCATGCCCTTTCCGTATTTGTATTCGGGCTAGCTAGTCACTATCCAACGGCTACCTGTAGGGGACGGATTTATCCGTCCCGAGATATGCACGCTCCCCAATTCGTGACGGATAACGTCCATTAACGCAGACCGAGGCAACCTCGGGACGGGTAAATCCGTCCCCTACATATAGCCGTTGAACAGCGACCACCTAGCCCGAATACAACTACAAGGGCATGGAGTGCCCTAAAGGCTCGTGACGTTAGCTCGCCCTCGCTTAATGCGTATCGCAATGAGGGCGATAGTCGCACTTAACGCGGTCACAATGGCTATGTAAAAAGAGATTATCATTATAATGTGCGATGCTAGCCTTACATCAAAAAAAGATGTTTCTATTGATTGAACTAAATAAAGCACACCTATAAACGAAACAACCGCGGCATAGCCGTATAGGAAAATAATATGCGCCTTGCGTTTTTTTGGGGGCTGGATAGCAGAAAGACTATGGTATATAAAAACGCTAGAGATTGTAGTAGCAAGACAATCGCTAGCCCAACTGGAATCCGTCCAACATGAAGCATACCGATAGCAAGCAGACCTTGGAAAAGCAAGAATCCGCATATAAACGGTATAGCAAGTAAGGTGTAAAGAATAATCTCTATGGTGGGTAGTATGTTGCTTTTGGGTTTAGATTCCACGATTTATGCCCCTCTCTGTAGCTGTTTAAGCTAATTGTCGTAGGCTACTTGCAGGGGACGGATTTATCCGTCCCGAGATTACCTCGCCCTGCGTTACTGGACGTTACCCGTCCCCAAATTGACGAACGTACATACCTCGGGACGGATAAATCCGTCCCCTACAAAAACCATGCAAACACGGATTTACGCAGATTTCGCGGATTTTTTCGGGCGTGGCGGATTTCCGCAGATTTTCCCACGAGCCAATCCGCCAAATCCGTGAAAATCCGTTAAATCCGTGTCCTATAGCCGTTTATTCCCCTACAAATGTAAATTTTAATCCGAAAAACCCGCCAAGCCGAAAGAATCCGCGATTTGTGTTCACACTAAGCAACGTCTTTACCCTAACAACCAAGCCAAAAGGCTCGTGACGACATTCCCACCAAGGTACAGCGGTAAAAAGGGACGTGTCCCCCAAAAGGCTCGTGACGACATTCCCACCAAGTTGATGTTTTGCGTTATACGCAAAACATCAACGAGTACAGCGGCAAAAAGGGGCTATGCCCCCCCTAGATAAAATCCTCATCCTGCGGCATATCCCCCTCACTACCCTCCGCCCTCTCGCCATCATCAGCCGCCACCACTATCTCACACTCCTCCGCGCGGCGGCCGTCCGTTTTCGTCACGGTCACGGTCAGCTTGCCAAACTCGAAGCTGTCGCCCGCCTCTGGCACGCGGCGTAACACGTCCATTACCCAGCCGCCCACGGTGTTTGATTCGGTTTCTGCCGACATGTCGAAGTATTCAAACATCTTGTCTATGGCGGCAGTGCCAAGCACGGTGTGCTTGTTTTCGCCGTGCGATGTAAATTCCTCTATTACTTCATCATTTTCGTCCCAAATTTCTCCGACCAATTCCTCCAAAATATCCTCCATAGTGACAAGCCCCTCCGTGCCGCCGTATTCGTCCGCCACGATTGCCATATGGCTCTTTTCCTTCTTGAGAAGCGTCAAAACGTCAGTAATCGGCGCGCCAGTGACGGTGTAAACCGCAGGCGTGATAATTTCCTCAATCGAAACAGGCTGTTCTAAGTGGCTCGTTGCCATGCACTTCAAAAAGTCGCGTATATGCACAATTCCGCGGATTGTATCAATCGAATCCTCGATGACGGGCATACGGGAATAGCCGCTATCCAAAAACAGCTCCGCAACCTCGTCTACGCTCGCGCCTATGGGAATACTCGCGATTTTTACACGCGGCGTGAGAATGTCCCAAACGGTCACGTCATTAAATTCAATCGCGTTAGTAATCAGAGTGGAATCGTCCTCGTTTATTATGCCGTCCGTTTCCGCTTCCTCTACCATGAAAATAAGCTCCTGCTCCAAAAGCGTCTGCGCGACGGCGGCCTCTGGCTCTGCTTCCTCCTTGGTTAGCCTTTTCTTTAGGCGAACAATGGCGTTATTTATAGGGTACAAAATCGTCATAAGATAATAGACCGATGGGGCGCAAAAAAGCGCGAATTTCTCGGGGGCCTCCTTGGCGTAGCTTTTCGGCATAATATCGCCGAACAAAATAAGCACCACGGCAATAATCATAGCCGAGAAGATATAGCCGTATTCGGGCGAAAGCCGCGCAAACAGAGCCGCCGACACAGTGGCCGCGACAGTGGCGATAAAATTGTTACATATTAAAATAGTAGAAAGCACCTCGTTAAATTTTTCCTCGTAAAGGCTCGCCACAAGCTGCGCCCGCTTGGCGCGTTTGCCGCCGCCCTCCGCGAGCGTATTTATCCTCGCGCGAGAAAGCGAAGAAAAAGCCATTTCTGCCGCACTCATATAAGCACTGCACGAAAACAGCGCGAGCAACAGAAATATGGATAAGAGGTTTACAAAAAATGTGTCCATTATTTGGAGTAATGTCCTTTCTTGCCTATGGGAACGGTTTCAAATGCGTATTGTTCAATATTATATAACACCACAGGCTAAAAGAAAACATAAAAAATATAATCCGCACGGACACGCCTAATATATAGCGGATTTTAGGGGCAATGAAACGCGGATTTATGCGGATTTTTAAAGGTATTAAACACGGATTTAACGGATTCACGCAGATTTACGCGGATTTTATCGGACGTATCGGATTTTCGTGGATTTCCTCGGATTTTCCCACGAACGAATCCGCATAATCCGTGAAAATCCGTTAAATCCGTGTTTAATTGCCCTTAAATCCGTGTTTAATTGCCCTTAAATCCGTACGCTAGTGTCTGCTGTGCCTCTCGCCCTCTGTGCCTCTGTGCCTCTGTGTGAAAATCTTTTTGACAAATAAAAAACTTAGGTAAAGTGTAGAGCTTCTTTATTTAGGTTAAAAGATTTTTTCACACAGAGGCACAGAGGCACAGAGGCACAGAGGCACAGAGGGAACGTGGCACAGCAGAAACACGAACGAATCCGCATGAAGCCCTTGAATCCCTTAAAATCTGCAAAACCCACGTTCCACGCTCTATCCGCAAAACCCACGCCCCACAATCCGCCAAACCCACACCCCACGCCCTTGTAGGGGACGGATTTATCCGTCCCGAGGTACGAACGCTCGTCAATACAGGACGGCCAAATACAAAACGGCTAAACTCAAAACAAGGCAACCTCGGGACGGATAAATCCGTCCCCTACAGGTAGCCGTCACATTAACATCACACACAAAACCCCCCTTGCAAGAATCCCCAAAACCTGTATAATCTAAATAAACAACCATAAGGAGGAGAACAATGAGAAACAAATCTAAAACCAGTATTACCCTAGCTATTCTTGTATTAAGTATTACCTTTTCCGCACTTACCGCCCTTACCACCCTAGCCGCCCCCATGAACGGCGAGCCAATCCGCATAACACAGCCCGACGGCACAGCCCACTTCGTGCGCGCATACGGCGACGAGTTTTACAACCGCGTGGAAAGCCCCGACGGCTACACGCTCGTACGCAACCCAAGAAGCGGCTACTGGTGCTACGCCAGACTAAACGCCGCCAAATCCGAGCTAGTGCCTACCACCGTAGTCTACACTGGCGAGGCGCGCACACCAAGCCTAAGCGAACGCCTAAACCTAGGCGAACGCTGGCAATCGCCCACCGACCTACCGCCCAAGGGCATAGACATAAGCCCCGAGCATATCGCGCGCAAAACCGAAGAAGCGCGCCGACTGCTATGGGGCGACGACTACGCAACGCGCCAAAGCACAAGGGAAAACACCGAGAGCGCGACCCGAGCCGACGGCAGTGTAAGGCCAATCTACGGCGTGACGATTGTTGTCGAATTTCCTGATACAAAGCACACCGAGCCTAGCTTTTCCATAGCGGAAGTAGAAGCCCACCTCAACGAGGAGGGCTATACAGGCTTTGGGAATAACGGCTCTGTCCGCGATTATTTTTTAGATGTGTCGGGTGGGGCGATTGACTATATAAATAAGGTGTTTTATTATGAAGCGGAGAATGCTAAGAGTTATTACGAAGAAGTAGGTGGAAGGCTTTTAGCGAAAGAGGCACTTGACGGAATAGCGGACAATCAAGACTTTATAGACTATCTGCTCGAAGTAAAGGACGAATTGTGGATTCCCGTAGGGGCTAACAATATGCCCCTTAATATCTATTATGCAGGGGGAGCAACCCCCAACAGTGGATTATGGCCACACTTTTCGTGGTTAAACAATCATGCCACTACTATCCAAGGAATTGAATTTAATCGCTATCAAGTGACTAATCAGAATCAATACAGTAACACTCCCGACAGAGAGCCTTACTTAGCCATTGGAGTGTTTGCACATGAAACGGGGCATTTAGTTTTCGGCTTTAAAGACCTTTATAGACCCCAAAGCATAAGCAACCATTGCCTTATGGCAAGTGGCAATTGGGGGGGATATGCAAAAAATCCTAGCCCCATAAACCCTTATTATAGATTCAGACAAGGTTGGGCTGAACCGATTGTGTTAAACGGTACGCCTGTGGGTACGGTTATATCCCCCGAACCAAACGCAATGAATCCATACGTATACTATACGCACAACTTTTCCCGCTTATACTACGGACACCTCAGCGGTCAGCTCTTTATGGTGGAGCATATACGACAGGAAGAAGGAAGCCGTTATGAGGATTTTGGCTTTCAAGGTATAGTGATATATCATATAGATATAAATGGGGAAAATCTTGATAGTGCAAAAAATCCAGAAGTATGGACAGTATCTGCTCAGTATGACAACTATCAAGATTTGACAACCCGACTTGCAAATGCTGGGAGTTATCAGCCATTTCCGCTATGGAGCAACGGACACAACACACTAAGCCCCGCAACAGCACCAAACACCGACACCTATGCCTATTCCCATACCAATCCCCCTACACCTCGACAACGCTCGGGCTTCCATATAACGAATATAACAACCAGTGGCGAATTTACGTATATGGGCAATGACGTAAGTGCGAATGTCGATTTGACATTCAATACAGCAACCAATTTGTTTGAATATACCTCGCTTGTTGTTTCCTCGCCTAATGGCTTAGCCCCTCATTCTGTGTATGTCGTGGTTAGCAGACACCGCCCCTCTAGCCAATACGGCGGCCCACCCTCAACACTTATAGGCTATGGCACGGTAACGCTAGATGCTAACGGAAACGCTACAATAAATACCTTTGCTCCCGGCGGTGAACACTTCAACTTTTTGCCAAATGCACAGCTAACCATTAACCCTGCTTTAAATGAGGGCTTACTAATTACAGTAGCTCCAAGCAATCTGTTTTCGCAGTACATTATCGAACGCCGAATTATAAAACCTCAAGTAATTGGATAATGGGAGGGCTTAATATGTATAAAAGATTCTTAATGATTTTTGTATTATTTATTCTGTTTGGCGTAACCACCGTAACCGCCACAGACGGCAATACAGGCACGCCCGATACAAGCTGGTACGACAACGACCCAAGTGCCAAGATATTTTATATAAGCACAGCCGACCAACTGGCAGGTTTGTCAAGAATTGTAAATTTTTTTTATGGCACTTATGTGGGCGAGCAATTTGAAGGCAAAATAATAAGACTCACTAAGGATATAGACGTGTCTGTGTATGAGCGGTGGGTACCTATAGGGTGGATTGACACCGTGGCAAATATCTATGCTCCTTTTCAAGGAACATTTGACGGCAATAACAGGGTCATAAGAGGATTAGCCACCGATGAAGGGTATGATTTTGGGCTTTTTGGTATAGCTTCAAACGCTACCATAAAAAACCTCGGGCTTGAAGATGTGGTTATTTATTCGCATAGATATGTAGGCGGAATTGTCGCTAGGGCATGGAACACTAATATAGAAAACTGTTATGTTACTGGCAGTATTGAGGGTGTTCAGGGCTATTATGGTTGGGGAGTTGGCGGAATAGCAGGCGAATTTACGGGTGGCAGCATAACAAATAGTTCTTTTAACGGCACAATTAAGCAGTTACATGCTTATGTTGGCGGAATAGTGGGAGAGGCTTCTCTCGCTACTATAGAAAACTGCTATTCCGCGGGAGAGATTTCCGTAGATGTCGGAGGGGTCGGAGGTTTGGCGGGTACTCTAAGCGGTAGCATAAAAAACAGTTATTCCACAATGTCAATTTTTAGCGAAGATTTAGAAATTGGCACTGCGGGCGGTATATCCGCAGAATTTGGTGGTGATATAATTAACTGTGTCGCTCTTAACCCTGTATTAGAGGGGGGCTTTCCTGTTGCTCGTGTAGTGGGGTGGGGTAATGGACTTCCCCCCACTAATCTATACAACACTTACGCCCTAGATACCATGGTCTTAAATTCCGAACATTGGTTCGGTATCGTTATCGAGGACGGCGAGGACATCACCATGCCCCAAGCCCTCACCGCCGAATTTTGGACAGATACCCTAGGCTGGGACACCTATATATGGAACATACAGGACGGCAAACTCCCCACACTACACCACTTCCCCCCTTTCCCTCCCACAGGCGTGGGCGATATGCGCCCCTCTATGCTACTCCTGCTAGCCCTCTCCGCCATCTCCGCACTGCTATGGACAGCCATATTCCTGCCACACCCCCACCACTCCCACCACTCCCCCACACAGGACGGCTAAATTCAAAACAAGGCAACCTCGGGAGGGATAAATCCCTCCCCTACGACTAACCGTCACAACAACCACACAAAACCAAAACACACAAACCCAAACCACACAAACCAAACACGGATTTAACGGATTTTCACGGATTACGCGGATTCGTTCATACAAACACCCATGCCCCTCGCCCTATCCACAAAAATCCACGCCCCACGCCCTATCCACAAAAATCCACGCTCCATAATCCGCATAAATCCACGCTCCACGCCTATCCGTTAAATCCACGCAATCCGCTAAATCCACGTTCCGCGCCCTTGTAGGGGACGGATTTATCCGTCCCGAGGTACGCACGCTCGTCAATTCGGGGACGGATAACGTCCATTAACGCAGAGCTAGGTAATCTCGGGACGGATAAATCCGTCCCCTACAGGTAGCCGTCACCAAGCCAAACCCAAACCAAGCCCAAGCGGATTGCGTGCAAACCTCGGGAGGGGTAACCCCTCCCCCACAAAACCCCCCTTGCCATTACCCCAAATAAGACAAAAAAGTAATACTCCCATCTAAAGCAATAGTATAGGTCGTAAGCGGCAGAACCTGGTCAAAGAACGTAATCGGTACATACATGCTCTCGTCAATAATTTGCGGAGGGGCTTCCAGTGAACGGCGTTGTGTGCCTAGCACGATATAGTCGTTGTCGTCTGGGCGCAGCTCGATAATGCTCTGCTCGTTTCGGCTGACCGTAGCCACGCGCGTAAAATCGCACCAGAAAACATCGTAGCCTAGATGATGCTTGAGCGTAAAATAAAGCGGTATCATTTTTAGGCCGTAGGGGCCGTCTGTGCGATAATCTGCGGCCGACAACACCGCCGTGGATATATTATCCAAATTAAGCTCGATAAAATCCACCTCGCCCACCCGCGTGGAAAGGCGGAAGCCGTCAAACAGGATTACAAGCACGTTGTTTGACAAATAAAATGTCTGTGCGGAAAAAGGCGCAGTAAGCGCGGCAAAATAACGCTCGGGGTTGCTGCGTATTTTTTCTTCCAATAGGCGTTCAGCGAGCGGAATTATGTCCATGCCTACGGCCTCGTTCACCGTAAGAAAGCTGCCGTCCGTGCCGCAGAAATTGACGCTTCGGGCGAGTGTATGCGGCAGTGTGGTGACAACGTCCGCGAAAATAACAAGGGAAATGACATCGTTTGTGGCGTTGGGGTGATATTCGTAGCTAAAGGAAATAGCACGCGCACGAAGCCGTCTAGCCTCCGCAATAAGCGAATTAACTACGTCCTCGATATGCTCGTTCAAAAAAGCCGCTTCCACAAATTCGTTACTGATAACGGGAATAGTTCCCCTAATGCCAAGCCCTTCTTGGCGGCGAGTAAGCGGCCGCTCGGAAAGCATGGACGAATCCCACTTCTGCGGCTCTGTAATTTCCTCCGCAAGCGAGGTGGAATTAGAACTGGCATAGGGGGCGGCGGGGGCATTGCCCGGCCCGGGTACATAGTTGAAAATGTTCGAGTTAGCCAAAACAGGCAAAACAAGCGCGAACAGCACAAAAACAACCGCAAGAACGGCTATAGCTATTCTTACGCCGCGGATAATTTTATGCAGTTTTTGGTTTTGTGTGGGGAGCATTTTCAACACGCCTTTAGATGTTTTTTGTCGGCGGAAAGGAGCAAAGCCCCTTTTTACCATACCCAATTAACACTATATTTTTGTATATTTTCGTCTATTGTGACAATTGTCAAACCTTCAACGAGTGCCGCCGCAATTAGCATACGGTCGAAGGGGTCACGGTGGATAAGCGGAAGCCGTTCAACCATTTTTACGTAATCGCCCTTGATTTCTAGTAAGTCAATATTGTTAGCCCTAGCTGCGAAAATAAAAAGCTCAGAGCCGCCCTCAAAATCTAATTTGCCAAGGCTGACCTTAATTGCGACTTCCCACGCTGAAGCAATATTGATATAAATTTCGTTTTCAGTGTTGCAGATAATGTCCTGCACATTTTGCGGCAGCTTCTTGTTGCCTTCAAACAGCCAAAGTGCGGTATGCGTATCCAATAAATACCTCATTGCATATATTCCCTAAAATCGTCAAGCGGTTCGTTAAAATCATCGGGGACATGAATTTTTCCCTTGAGATAACCAAACGCTCCGCGGCGGTCTTTTTTTGCAGACGTGCTAGGCTTTACAGAGGTAATTAGCGGCGCTTCTTGGCTGTAAAGCTCCTTACGCAAAAGCATACTTATTGCTGTAGCCATATCAATTCCGAGTGCATCAAAAACAGCCTGTGCCTTATCTCGCAAGTCGCTGTCTATAGTAACGCTTATATTAGCGGTTGCCATACAATATTACCTCCGCTCCGCAATGCACATTCCTGTCACTACAGCCCTATCGGCAAGCACAAATATCATTAAGCTATTCAAACATTTTCGCCGCAAAAATGCAATTACAAAAGTATTACATTTCCGTGGAGCTATACCACCTCCCTCCGCGTTGCTTCGGTCGGTGTGCGGGCGTTCGTTCACCTTACATTTTTTGCAAGCGAGCTTGCAAAAAATGTAAGGTGACTCACTAGGAATATATTTCAATATTACAATTTTGTTGCGGCTATTGCATAACTAATTTTTTTCCACTATTATTACACCCCTTATACATAATTCGATAACATAGTGGGGGTAACGACATGAAAAGATTTATTTCACTTTTAGTAGTAACACTCGGCGCACTATTTGTGCCAATGGGAGCTTATGCCAACACCGAGGTAAGGCTGGTAATAGACGGCACAGAGGTGTTTGACACCGCGCCTATTATCGTGAACGACAGAACGCTTGTTCCTGTGCGTGAGATTTTCGAGCGGGTCGGCGGCGTGGTGGGCTGGCATGGCGGTCATAGGCAGGTATCGCTGTATTATGGCGAAGATGTGCTTGTTTTGACGATTGATGACGAATCGGCAAATTTAAACGGCAGGGCGTTAAAAATGGACGTGCCGCCCATGATTTACAACGACAGAACCATGATTCCCCTGCGTTTTCCTGCGGAGGTTTTTGGCTTTGATGTAGACTGGGACGAAAACGAGCGCGCCGCTATTGTTAATTCGCCTAACGGCATGGGAGCAACAAACGGCGTGGGAACAGCAAACAACGCAGAAGCTACGAACCTAGACGAAAACGAAGCGGACAAGCTAGACGAACCAAACGAGGACGAGGAAACAATCACAGTGGGCTTGATTATTCCGCTACCGCCAGAGCCAGAGGACGACCTGCAAATCGAGCCAGAGCCAGAATCCGAGGGCGAATACCTTTCGCTAGGCGAGGCGTTAAACGAAATAATCTGGGACGATACAGACGAGCTTCCCCCACCTGGCGCGAACAGCTCCCATTCTCATGCCGAAAGCCAAGGTCTAGCAATTGACGTTTCCAATTCCACGCTGCAAGCCATTTCCTTCCCCGAAACGAGCATAACAGAGCTACGCACACCGCGAGAAACAGGGGCGGCGGCGTTTATGGCGGTGGCCTCCTCGCCTATTTCCGAGGTCAACTACTTCTTGTTGCCCGACAATAGGCTTGTTGTGGATATTCACAACGCGCTTTCGCTGGTTTGCGGCGACTACGAAGCTATCGAAAACGTGCCAATCCGCAGCTTCCGCGCGGCGCAGTTTTCGCAAACGCCCAAGGTCGCGCGCATTGTGTTTGACGTAATCGGCGCGGCGGAATACAGCGTTTCGCTTTCCGCGGACAGGACAATGCTTACCGTTTCGTTTTCGCAAAACAGAATAGGCGGAATTTTCACGCAATCTGACGAATTTTCGGACGCGCTGTTTATACAGGGCGACGTTTTGCCTGCTATTAGCGTTTCCACCGAGGGCTTCCCCCACTATTTGACAATAAACATAGCCAACGCGCAAATGGACGCGGTAGGCGGTATGCTAAACGGCGTTTTTGCTTCCCATTATACTACTGGACAGCAGGGCGACTCGTCCTATGTGAACGTGTATGTAAACGGCGAATGGCCGTCCTTTAGCATAGCCTACAGCGCGAACGCGGCGGCGTTTATGCTGCACCGCGGCGTAAGCGGCGTACGGTACGATTCCGTAAACCGCGAGCTGCGGATTGCCAAGGAATTTGAAATGGATATAAGCCAAGTACCGCAAATCAACGATTATTTGCGGCTGGGCTATACCTTTGTGTTGCCCGCAAGCGCGGAGGCACTGGGGCGCGGAGAAATAAGCACCATGGACGGCTTTGTTAATTCAATCTCGCTTTCGCGTGTGGGCGAAAACATTCATTTGAGCTTTAATACCGCGCGCGTGCTGCGGTTTTCAATCCACGAGGAAGCCGAATATTACGTAATTCGCGCCCATTTGCCGCGAGATGTTTCGCCGTATATCGTGGTAATCGACCCCGGGCATGGCGGCTCTGCGCCTGGGACAAGCCATCACGGCGTAGCGGAAAAGGACTTAGTGCTACAAGTAGCGCATATGGTTGTGCAACTACTAGATGCGGATTCGTTTATAACCGCGTTTATGACGCGGCGAGAGGACGTAGACGTGTCGCTTGTCGGGCGCGCGGAATTTGCAAATAACATAGGCGCGGACTTGTTCGTGTCTATTCACGCCAACGCGGCGGAAATACGAAAGGGCGTAATAAACCCCGAGGTGCAGGGCATAGAAACGTGGTACACCGTGACCGAGCAGGAGGAAGCAAGCGGCTTCACCAGCCGTCAGCTTGCCGCCATTTTGCAGCAGCAAATGGTGCAAGGCACGGGCGCACATGACCGCGGCTTGCGTGACGCACCAAATTTTGTGGTATTACGTGAAACGGATATGCCCGCCGCGCTTTTGGAGCTTGGGTTCCTTACAAATCAGGCGGAGGCCGCCAAGCTGTCGGATATAGGGTATCAGTGGTCGCTGGCTACTGCTATTTATCAGGGGATTGTTGAGGGGTTTGCTGTTAGGGCATAGGGGGCGGGGCATAGCCCCTTTTCTACGACTGGAAATTGGTGGGAATGTCGTCGCGAGCCTTGGAAGCCGTTTTTGAGGTGCTTTAGTGGGAATGAGGATTATGGCTCTAATGGAAAGTCGAAAATAGGGAGCGGAATATGAGCGAACACATAAAAGGGGCTATAGCAGGTGCTGTAATTACTGGAATATTTAGTTTAATTGGAGTTTATTTAACGTATTTTCTTACGATTGGTTCTTCACGCAAACAATTAGAACAATTACAACAAGAATTACAAATGCTCCAAGTTGCACACAATGAAAACATAGAAAAGACTAATAATTTAGTAACCGAAAATATGTATCTTAATACGCAGTATGAAAATGCAACCAATGAAATAGCAAGAATGGAGAGCATCTATAAAACTGCAATTCCAACGGAAAGATATGATTATATATCACCATATTTAGATGGTGAGGTTACATTTGATTATTCCAATAATGATGGATATTACACAATAGGAACAGGGGAGTATGAGTTTAAAACTAGCTGGTCAAAAAGTAGCAATACTTCAATTTATGCTCGCCGCCGCTCATCTATCTATGCAATTGCACACTGGAGAAATAGCGGTGATATTTCTATACTTCCAAACGTTCAAGAATATGATTTTACTTCAATTAACAGAAACGCGGAAATAGGAGATTCAATTATTTGGATTAACGAATACGGTAACATTGCAATAACGAAAATTGAAAGTGTAAAAGATTCTTCTCGGTATGAAGGTAATGATGAACTTACATTTTCTTATATAATTTTCAAGTAAACAAATCAAGATAAGCCTACCCATACCCCCGACTATTCCCCCTCTGTGCCGTAACAAGCGCATAATACAATCCCTTTTTTCTTTAATTTGTCTGTTATTTCCCCTGCTCTTATTACCCTCCCAACATTTCCACCTCAATATTCCTCGATTCGTGGAAAACTCTATGTATCTCTACAAGTTGTTTTTCCTCGTCAAAATGCACTATTCTATACATTTTTCTGTTTTCTTCTAGCCATAATTCTCTCCCAAACCTCGTTATGCGTATACCTTTTTGTATTAGGGTCTTTTGCCCTTTCCTTTGATTCGAGCAGTTTTTCAATTATATATTTTTCGTATTCATTTTCTTCAGCACTTATTTTGTCTATATCGTCCATACTCATATCAGCCGTGCCGTTTTTAATAGCGTCGTTCTGCATGGCGGTTATGTTTTCTTTGAAACCCTTTAACGCCGAGGTCTTTGCGTTAGGCTTTTCTTGGGCGTTTCCTTTTTCATGCTCTGTTAGCTGTTCTCTTGCTGTCATTGCTACCACCCCACCGTCAACCCCATAACCAAACACAACCCAACCACCCCCACAATTGCGAACACATCAGCACGCGTTATCCTCATTTCTTTCATTTTCGTGCGGTTATCGCCGCCGCGGTAGCAGCGTGCTTCCATGGCGGTGGCAAGCTCGTCGGCGCGTTTGAACGCCGACACAAAAAGCGGCACAAGCACAGGGATTAGGCTCTTGGCGCGGCTAATAAGTCCGCCCTCGTTAAAATCCGCGCCGCGCGCTTTTTGCGCTTTCATTATTTTTTCCAATTCGTCTGTAAGCGTGGGGATAAAACGCAGTGCAATCGTCATCATCATGGCTATATCGTGCGATGGGAATTTCACGCGTTTTAGCGGCTTCAATAACGCCTCGATTGCGTCGGTAAGCTGAATAGGCGAGGTCGCAAGCGTAAGCAGTGACGAGCCAATCACCAACAGCACTAAGCGCGAAACCATTCGCACAGCCATAACAAGCCCTTCTAGCGTAATCCGCAAAAAACCAAGCTGAAAAATAATCGTTTCGCCCCGCGTAAAAAATAGGTTCAACGAAGCGGCAAAAATTAGAATAAACAAAATAGGCCTAAGTCCGCGAAGCATTAGCCGCGGCGGAATTTTGGAAGCGCGGACAACTAAAGCGATAAAAACCGCGCCCACCCCAAAGGCATAAAAATTGTTGGCGATAAACAAAACGGTAACAAAAACAATAGTTGCGACTAGCTTTACACGCGGGTCTAGCCTGTGTATAACCGAGTCCGCAGGATAATATTGACCTATGGTAATGCGTGACATGGGGTAATCCTCTCTGCTTGGGGCGTTATAGTTTAAAGGTTGAACACATCGGACATTTTTGACGTGCATACATATCAAAATCTATGGTTGCCTTAATTTCATTCGCAAGAAATATTTGCCTTGGGGACAGTACCATTGCAGGCGTATGTTCATCAATAATTGTAATATCCGCACTTATACGCCACTCGGCTTGACACTCTACACTTATAAGTTTAAAGCTCTCGACATTTTGTTCAATAAAATCGAAAATGGGATTCATTTGTATATCCATGTCCACAGATTCCTCCCTCTCACCACTTATACCCCAGACTGTAACACAAGATTTCTGTTTTGTTCTCTTTATTATCTCGCCCTTTGTCAGAGTATAACAAGGCTCTCTATTGAGAAGCGTTGTCACATAATCCACGTCAAACATATCGCCGAGTAGCTCCAACGAAACTTGAATTGATGTTTTTTCCATAAATATACACTCCCTTCTATCAACCCCCCAACACCCCCACCGCCGCCTCCACAGTAAACACCCTAGCAGGCACTTCTGGATTCTCCGCATTAAGCCGCGACATAAGCCGCGAAATCTGCGGCGTGTCTAGCCCAATCTCCTGCAAAAACTCGCCCTGTGTAAAAATTTCCTCGGGCGTGCCTTGGCGAACGATACGGCCCTTGTTCATAACGATTACGCGCTCGGCAAGCTCCGCCGCGTCGTCCATGCTGTGCGATATTAGTATGACGGTAATGCCTGTTTGCTCGTGCATTTTTTTTATTTGTGCGAAAATCTCTTGCTTGCCGCGCGGGTCTAGCCCTGCGGCGGGTTCGTCCAGCACGAGAATGTCGGGGCGCATAGCCAGCACGCCTGCAATTGCGGCGCGGCGCTTTTGTCCGCCCGAAATTTCAAACGGCGACTTGTCGTAAACGTCCTCGCTAAGCCCAACTATTTCCAGTGCCGCCCTCGTGTTCTTGTCCACTTCCTCCTGCGAAAGCCCCATATTCCCAGGGCCGAACGCCACGTCCTTGTACACGGTAACCTCAAAAAGCTGATGCTCGGGGTACTGGAAAACAAGCCCCACGCGTTGGCGCGCTTTTTTTAGCTTAGCCTTGTCGGAAATATTTTCCCCGTCCAACAAAACTGTACCAGCCGTAGGCGCGAGAAGCCCGTTAAAATGCTGAATAAGCGTGCTTTTTCCAGAGCCTGTATGCCCGATAATCGCGACCATTTCGCCCTTGCTTATCTGCAAATTAACGTCAGATAGTGCGGCCTTTTCAAATACAGAATGTGCATTATATATATGCGAAACGCCTCGCAGCTCGATAATCGGCTGTGCCTCTCGGCGCGGTCGTTCGGGCGGCGCGGCGCTCGCGATAGTCGTAATCGGCGGCAACGCCCGAATAAATTCGCTCACCGAAAGCGGCGTTTCCGTGAACGCCATTCCGCGCTTCCGCAGGGCAAACGCCAACGCCGTGACCTGCGGCACGCCTAGCCCTAGCTCGTGCATTTTTTCTACATGGGAAAAAACCTCGCGCGGCGGCGCGTCCATCACGATTTTGCCAGAATCCATAACGATTATGCGGTTCGCGCGCGCGGCTTCCTCCATAAAATGGGTAATCAGAATAATCGTTATGCCCGATTCCCTGTTCAAGCGCGTGATTGTTTCCATCACCTCGCGCCTGCCGCAGGGGTCAAGCATGGCGGACGGTTCGTCCAGCACGATACAGCTCGGCTGCATAGCCAGCACGCCCGCAATCGCCACGCGCTGTTTTTGGCCGCCAGAAAGCTGATGCGGCGCGGCGGCGGCGTACTCGCTCATGCCTACGCTCTTTAGCGTAGCGTTCACGCGCTCGCGTATTTCCTGCGGCGGAACGCCCAAATTCTCCAGCCCAAAGGCTACGTCCTCCTCGACTATGGCGGCGACCATTTGGTTGTCGGGGTTTTGGAACACCATGCCCACCGTTTGGCGTATTTCCCATGTATTTTCCGCGTTTTTGGTGTCCATGCCGTTGACCCATAGTGTGCCGTCCGTAGGCGAAAGCAGCGCGTTCATATGCCGCGCAAGCGTGGATTTTCCCGAGCCGTTATGCCCAAGAATCGCCACAAATTCGCCTTTTTCGATGGAAATGTCCAAGCCGTCAAGCACATTTTCCGTTTTGACAGAGGGTTCATAGTCCTCGTATTTGAAGGTTAAGCCCTTACTGTGGAGCATTTTCATAATCAACAATCAGATTAACGCGGCTTTCGTGCCGTCCGCCCTCGAATTTGGCTTCGAGAAAGCAGTCCACAATCATTTTTGCCATTTCAATGCCCACGACACGCGAGCCGATACAGATTATTTGCGCGTTATTATGCTCGCGGCAAAGCCGCGCCGTGTACGGCTCGGAACAAACCACCGCGCGTATTCCGCGTACCTTGTTAGCCGCAATGCACATGCCTGCGCCAGTACCGCACAACAGCACGGCTAAGTCGTACTCGCCTGCGATGACCGCATTTGCCGCCGAAAAGGCATATTCGGGGTAATCGGCTTTTTCGCCGTTTGAGCCTATATCGGCCACAGAAACGCCCTTTTCCTTTAAGTGGGATAGAAGCGTGTTTTTTAAATCTACCGACGCGTGGTCGTTTGTTATTGCTAGTTTTAGGGTTTTATTCACGGGTTCATCTCCAGTATTTTTTTCTTAGTATATCTTTTTTTTTGGGTTTGTGGTAGACTTTTTGTGACAAATATAAGAGGTAAATAGCAAGGGGGCGGCAAGGCAAAATGGACAATACTAAACAGAGCTTTAATGTCGCGGATATTGACTTTTCGGAGCTTATGGATTTGCGGGTGGATTACGCCTTTAAGAGGATATTCGGCGAGGGCGAGGATATATTTTTGATTTCTCTGCTTAATGCGATATTTGAGAGCAAGAAGCTACCGAGGGTTATAAAATCGTTGACGGTTATGAATCCTTTCTTGGAAAAGCAATCAAAGGAGGATAAGCTGTCTATACTAGATATAAAGGCACAGCTCGAGGACGGCACAATTATTTTGATTGAAATGCACTTGTACGGCCTTGAGGAAATAAAATATAAGACGATTCGCTCGTGGGCTAGGACGTATGGCGAGAAGCTAAAAGGCGGCGAGCTGTATTCCAAGCAGCCGCCTGTGATTTGCGTGACGTTTGCGAATGGCTCGTTGGATAGTGTAGAGAGCGGAAAAATCCACAAGTGCTGTAAAATTATGGATATTGACGATAGTACCGTGTTTTCTGATGCGTTGGAGCTACACTATATTGATATGAAGGCGTTTGTGCGTGCGATTAACGAAACAGACGGCATAAGCAAGGGCGAAACCTTGGACAGTATGCTTGCTAAGTGGCTTGCTGTTATCACGGAAAAGGATATTAAGGATAAGGGAATAATTCGGGATATTTGTGAGGAAAAGGAGGAGATTAGTATGGTCGTTTCTACGTTAGCGAGATTGAGTGAGGATAAAATTGCACGGCTGGACTACCTACGATGGCAGGACGATGTGGTTATTGCTAATATTAAAGCACGTAAGGCGGAAGAAGATAGGCGTAGGGCAGAAATAGCGGAACGCAGAGCAGAAACGGCAGAAGCCGCCCTTGTAGACAAGGACAATGTTATTGCATACAAAGACAATGCCCTTGCAGGCAAGGACAATGTTATTGCAGACCAAGCCGTTGCCCTTGCGGAAAAAGCCGCCGAAAACGAATGGCTCAGACGACAGCTCGCCATGTTTACACAAAGGCAGGGGGATTAGCATGGTTACTGCTACGTCAGCGAGATTGTGCGAGGATAGGCTCGCAGAGTTGGACTACCTACGGTGGCAGGACGATGTAGTTATTGCTAATATCAAGGCTCGCAAGCTAGGACAGGCGGAACGTAACATGGGTACTGCTACGTCAGCGGGATTGTGCGAGGATATACTCGCACGGCTAGACTACTTACGGTGGCAGGACGATGTAGTTATTGCTAATATCAAGGCGCGTAAGCTAGAACAAATGGAAGCCGCCATTGCGGAAAATGACATTGCCATTGCAGAAAAGAACAATGCCATTGCAGAAAAGGACAAGAAAATCAAAATACTAACGCAACAGCTCGCCATGCTAACCAAAAACCAAGGCTCGTAACCCACCTAGGCGACCACCAACAAACAAGCCAACCACCAAACCCAATTTCTGGCGGTTGGCTTATTTTATTGTCTTATTTTATTACCTAATTTTATTACCTAGCCAACCACTCTATTTATTTGCATTTTCACGCACAAACGGTTAAAATCTACGTACAGTAAAATCTACACCAATATTAACAACCTGCTAAACCACCAAAACAATCAAAGCGTGCAAGCCTCGGGACGGATAAATCCGTCCCCTACGAAAAACCTACAAACCAATAAACCACAGGGTCAATAAAAAACCCTACAACATACACCAAAACCAAATAAACCACAGGGGGCAACAAAAATGAAAAATCAAAAAGCAACTGCACTACTCACAGGCAAATTACTTACAGGCAACAGCAGAACCCAAAAGCTACTTACAAGCAACAGCAGAACCCAAAAGCTACTTACCAGCAACAGCAAAACCCAACGCCCACTCACAGCCTACAGTCACGCACTCCACGCAATCCTCGCCATTCTCACCACATTCCTGCTACTCACTCTCCACCCCACCGCCACTCACGCGGCTCTTACCTGCTCGCACGCCGCCACGCACGCCGTCACGGCTACCAACAGCTTCCCCAACCATGCCACACTAGGCGCGGGCGCGCCGTGGCAGCTGTACGACTGCGGCGAGCTAGTGGTCGGCGAGGGGTATATCCAAAGCTCCACAGCTAGCCCATGGAACGCCCACCGTAACAACATCACGCGTATTGTTTTCACTGAGCCAGTAACGGCAGGGACTAGCTTGCGTAGTCTGTTCGATGACCTATCTAATGTGACAGAAATAGAGGGCTTAGAACTTTTTGACACAAGCAGTGTTACGAATATGCTCTATCTGTTTTACGGTGCAAGCGGCTTAACCTCGCTTGATTTGTCGGGGTGGGACACTAGCAGTGTTACGAATATGGCTAGTATGTTTAACGGTGCAAGCGGCTTAACCTCGCTTGATGTGTCGGAATGGGACACAAGCAGTGTTACGAATATGACTAGTATGTTTAACGGTGCAAGCGGCTTAACCTCGCTTGATGTGTCGGAATGGGACACAAGCAGTGTTACGAATATGGCTAGTATGTTTAACGGTGCAAGCGGCTTAACCTCGCTTGATGTGTCGGAATGGGACACAAGCAGTGTTACGAATATGGGCACTATGTTTAGAAATGCAAGCGGCTTAACCGACCTTGATGTGTCGGGGTGGGACACTAGCAGTGTTACGGATATGATTGGTATGTTTTTCAACGCAAGCGGTCTAACCTCGCTTGATTTATCGGGCTGGGACACTAGCCGTGTTACGAATATGTCTGCTCTGTTTCAAGGTGCAAGCGGACTAATTACCCTTGACTTGTCTGGCTGGGACACAAGAGCTATTACAAACACTAACAATATGTCTGCTATGTTTCTCAATACAACCGCACTACGTAGCATTACCTTTGGTGCAAACTTTAGGTCAATAGGTAATAACTCCATACCAGAGGTTTCTCCCCAAAATGGTAACGTCTGGCGTACAGCAGGTAGTACCGTTACGTACCCGTCTAATGCTTTGTGGGGTTATCTTTCCAGTATCCGCGCCACTGACGAGCAGTGGACTTGGGCGGCATATTTCTGTGAAGATTGCGGGATATACCCCTGCGAATGTCCCGAAATCTGCGACATCTGCGAAAAATACCCCTGCGAATGTCCCGAAATCTGCGAAACCTGCGAAAAATACCCCTGCGAATGTCCCGAAATCTGCGAAACCTGCGGACAATACCCCTGTGAATGTTGCCCCATATGCGAACAATACCCCTGCGAATGTTGCTTCATATGCGAGGAATACCCATGTATCTGCCCCAATCCATGCCCCATATGCGGTGAGGTGGGTATTAGGGCTACGGGAAACTTCCCCGACCATGCCACACTAGGCACAGGCGCGCCGTGGCGGCTGTACGACTGCGGCGAGCTAGTGGTCGGCGGCGGGTATGTCAATAATCCCATAGGTGGTAGCCCATGGTTCGCACACCGTGATAACATCACACGTATTATTTTCACCGAGCCAGTGACCGCAGGGGATAGCCTACAGTATCTATTCTATAACCTATCTAACGTAACAGAAATAGAGGGCTTAGAGCTTTTTGACACAAGCCGTGTTCGGATTATGTCTGACATGTTTTACAACGCAAGCGACTTAACTACTCTTGATGTGTCGGAGTGGGACACAAGCAGTGTTGAGAGTATGGAAAATATGTTTTACAACGCGAGCGGCTTAACCTCGCTTGATGTGTCGGGGTGGGACACAAGCAGTGTTACGACTATGATTAGTATGTTTTACGGTGCAAGCGGCTTAACCTCGCTTGATTTGTCCGAGTGGGACACAAGCCGTGTTACGGCTATGGCAGGCATGTTTTACAACGCAAGTGGCTTAACCTCGCTTGATGTGTCCGAGTGGGACACAGGCAGTGTTGAGAATATGCAGTATATGTTTTTCGGTGCAAGCGGACTAACCGACCTAGACTTGTCGAAGTGGGACACACGCAAGGTTACGAATATGCGTGAGATGTTTTCCAACGCAAGCGGCTTAACCTCGCTTGATTTGTCGGGGTGGGACACTAGCAGTGTTACGTCTATGACTAATATGTTTTTCAACGCAAGCGGACTAACCTCGCTTGACTTGTCTAACTGGGACACAAGCAGTGTTACGTCTATGACAAGTATATTTGACGGTGCAACCGCACTACAAAGCATTACCTTTGGCGAAAAATTCGTAGCAATGGGTATCAACTCCCTACCCGATGTTTCCGCCCAAGACGGCAACGGCTGGCGTACGGCGGATAATCCCGACACGCTAACCTCTGCCCAGCTATGGGCTTATCTCACCTCCACTACACGCCCCACCGCCGAGCAATGGCTATGGGCGAACGCTTTCTGCCCCGAGTGCGACCTATACCCCTGCGAATGTTGCGAAATCTGCGAAAAATACCCCTGCGAATGCTGCCCCTACTGCGAGCAATACCCATGTATCTGCCCCGACCCATGCCCCGAGTGCGGCGCGCGGTTTTCTGTGGGCGGAAAATTTGACGTTTCCGACGACGGCACAACAGGCGGCGCGGAATGGTGGCTGTACGAGTGCGGCGAGCTAGTGGTCGGCGGCGGGTATATCTACCATATAGGCGATTTTAGCCCATGGTACGCACACGCAGACAATATTACACGCATTATTTTCACCGACACAGTGACCGCAGGTACTAACCTAGGCGGCCTATTCGGCGACTTGCATAATGTCACAGAAATAGAGGGCTTAGAGCTTATCGACACAAGCAGTGTTATGTATATGGTGGGTATATTTGCCAGCACAAGCGAGCTAACCGCCCTTGATTTGTCGCAGTGGGACACAAGCAATGTTAGGAATATGTCTGCCATGTTTAACGGTGCAAGCGGCTTAGCCTCGCTTGATTTGTCCATGTGGGACACAAGCCGTGTTACGAATATGCAAGCTATGTTTCGCAACGCAAGCGGTTTAACCTCGCTTGATGTGTCCGACTGGGACACAAGCAGTGTTACGGATATGGCTAGAATGTTTATCGGTGCAAGCGGCTTAACCTCGCTTGATTTGTCCGAATGGGACACAAGCAGTGTTACGGATATGACACAGATGTTTGAAGGAGCAATCGAGCTAACCGCCCTTGACTTGTCCGAGTGGGACACAGGCAAGGTTACGAATATGAGTAGTATGTTTTACAACGCAAGCGGCTTAACCGACCTTGATGTGTCGGGGTGGGACACTAGCAGTGTTACTAATATGCAGTATATGTTTGTCAATGCAAGCGGCTTAACCTCGCTTGATGTGTCCGAGTGGGACACTAGCAGTGTTACGAGTATGATTAGTATGTTTTACGGTGCAAGCGGCTTAACCTCGCTTGATTTATCGGAGTGGAACACAAGCAGTGTTACGGATATGTCTTTTATGTTTTACAATGCAAGCGGTTTAACCTCGCTTGACTTGTCAGAGTGGGACACAAGCAGTGTTACGAATATGCAAAGTATGTTTTACAACGCAAGCGGTTTAACCTCGCTTGACTTGTCGGGGTGGGACACAAGCAATGTTTTGAGTATGGCTAGTATGTTTAACGGTGCAAGTGGACTAACCACGCTTGATTTATCGGGGTGGGACACAAAATCCATTATAAGCGGTTCCGCTATGCTTAGTATGTTTACAGGTACCGCACTACGAAGCATTACCTTTGGCGGAAACTTTATAACAAGAGGTACTCCCTCAATGCCCACTGTTTCCGAGGAAAACGGCGGAGGCTGGCGTACAGCAGGTAATCCCGACACGCTAAACCCCGCCCAACTATGGACTCATCATCTCACCACTGCACGCCCCACCGCCGAGGAATGGCGATGGGCGAACGATTTCTGCCCCGAGTGCGACCAATACCCCTGCATATGCTGCGAAACCTGCGAAAAATACATCTGCATATGCTGCCCCATATGCGAAGGCTACCCATGCGAGTGTCTATGCCCCTACTGCGAGGCGGCTTCTACGGCTCACGGCAGATTCGCCGATTCCGAGGACGGCACAGGCGCGCTGTGGCGGTTATTCTCCTGCGGCGAGCTAGTGGTCGGCGGCGGATATATCAGCCGTACTGGGACTAACCCATGGTCTGCCCACAGGAACAACATCACGCGTATTATTTTCACCGAGCCAGTGACGGCAGAGGGCAGCATAGAACAGCTATTCCGTACAAGCGCAACATCTATAGAGGGCTTAGAGCTTTTCGACACTAGCCGTGTCACGAATATGACGGCTGCGTTTGTCAATGCAGGCGGCTTAACCTCGCTTGATTTGTCGGGGTGGGACACTAGCAGTGTTACGAATATGCTTGACATGTTCCAAGGAGCAAGCGGTTTAACCTCGCTTGATTTGTCGGGGTGGGACACTAGCAGTGTTACGAATATGTCTAGTATGTTTAGAGATACAAGCAGCTTGACTGCCCTTGACTTGTCGGGGTGGGACACTAGCAGTGTTACGAATATGTCTAATATGTTTAGCGGTACAAGCAGCTTGACTGCCCTTGACTTGTCGGGGTGGGACACTAGCAAGGTTACGCGTATGTCTGAGCTGTTCGCTAATGCAAGCAGCCTAGAAACCCTTGACCTATCGGGGTGGGACACAAGAGGTATTACAAGCAATAACGCTATGCTTGGCATATTTTTCGGTACAACCGCACTACGAAGCATTACCCTTGGCGAACACTTTATTGCAAGGGATAGCGGCTACCTGCCCGAGGTTTCCAGTGACAACGGCAACGGCTGGCGTACCTCGGGCAAGCCCGAAACGCTATCCTCCGCACAGCTATGGACACATCTCACCACCACACGCGACACCGCCGAGCAGTGGACATGGTCGGCATATTTCTGTGACGAGTGCGGACTATACCCCTGCGAGTGCTGCGAAATCTGCGAAAAATACATCTGCATATGCTGTGAAATCTGCGAAAAATACCCATGCGAGTGTCTATGCCCCGAGTGCGAAGCGGTGGGGCTTTTGGCTAATGGCAAGCTCGCCGACCATGCAGAGCTAGGCGCGGGCGCGGCGTGGCGGCTGTATTCGTGTGGGGAGCTGGTGGTCGGCGGTGGGTATATCAACAACACCATGGGATATAGCCCATGGGGCGGTCAAAGCCATAGGCTTACGCGTATTATCTTCACCGCGCCAGTGAAAGCAGGAACTAGCCTATCCGACCTATTCCGCAACCTAGTTAATGTCACAGAAATAGAGGGCTTACACCTCTTTGACACAAGCAGTGTTATGTATATGAATACTATGTTTAGAAACGCAAGCGGAATAACCGCGCTTGATTTGTCGCAGTGGGACACAAGCAGTCTTGTGAATACGTATGGCATGTTTTACGAAGCAAGCGGCTTAACTGACCTTGATGTGTCGGGGTGGGACACAAGCAGTGTTACGTATATACAAGCTATGTTTGTCTATGCAAGCGGCTTAACCGCCCTTGACTTGTCGCAGTGGGACACAAGCAGTGTTACGGATATGGCTAGTATGTTTGCCGAAGCAAGCGGCTTAACCTCGCTTGATTTGTCAGCGTGGGACACAAGCAGTGTTATGAATATGAGTGGTATGTTTGACGGTGCAAGCGGACTAACCTCGCTTGATTTGTCGGGGTGGGACACTAGCAGTGTTACGTTTATGTCTAACATGTTTTCCAATGCAAGCGGCTTAACCTCACTTGATTTGTCGGGGTGGGACACTAGCAAGGTCACGACTATGCGGAGTATGTTTTACAATGCAAGCAAGCTAGAAACCCTTAACCTATCGGGGTGGGACACAAGAGGTATTACGGACAATAGCAATATGAATGTTATGTTTTTCGGTACAACCGAGCTACGCAGTATTACCTTTGGTGCAAACTTTATAACAAGGGGTAACAACTCCATACCCACTGTTTCCTCCCAAAATGGCGGTGCATGGCGTTCGGCGAGTAGTACCCCGTACTCGTCTAGTACCTTGTGGTCTTATCTTGGTGTTCCACGCGACACCGACGAGCAGTGGACATGGGCGGCGTATTTCTGCGAGCAGTGCGGACTATACCCCTGCGAGTGCTGCGACATCTGCGAAAAATACCCCTGCATATGCTGTCCCGACTGCGGACTGTACCCCTGCGAGTGCTGCCCCATCTGCGGCGAGGTGGGTATAGCCGCTACTGGCAAATTCCCCGACCATGCGGAGCTAGGCGAGGGCGCGGCGTGGTGGCTGTATGAGTGTGGGGAGGTCGTGGTTGGCAAGGGCTATATCAATAATACTGGAAACACTACTAGCCCATGGTACGACCACGCAGACGATATTACACGTATTATTTTCACCGAGCCAGTGACCGCAGGGACTAGCCTACTTTACCTATTCCGTGACTTGTCTAATGTCACAGAAATAGAGGGCTTAGACCTTATTGACACAAGCCGTGTTACAACTATGCTTGCTATGTTTTACGATGCAAGCGGCTTAACCGCCCTAGACTTGTCCGAGTGGGACACAAGCAATGTTACGAATATGCAAAGTATGTTTTACAACACAAGCGGACTAACCGCCCTTGACTTATCCAAGTGGGACACAAGCAGTGTTACGAATATGTCCTATATGTTTAGCGGTGCAAGCGACTTAACCGCCCTTGATGTGTCAGAGTGGAACACAAGCAGTGTTACGCGTATGGATAATATGTTCCAAGTTGCAAGCGGACTAACCGCCCTAGACTTGTCGAAGTGGGACACAAGCAAGGTTACGAATATGCAAGCTATGTTCTACGGTGCAAGCGGTTTAACCTCGCTTTACGTGTCGGGTTGGGACACTAGCAATGTTACGCGTATGTCGCAGATGTTCCAAACAGCAAGCGGACTAACCTCGCTTGATGTGTCGCAGTGGGACACAAGCAGTGTTACGACTATGTTAAATATGTTCCTAGGTGCAAGCGGTTTAACCTCGCTTGATTTGTCTAACTGGGACACTCGCAGTGTTGCGTCTGCGGGTATGTCTAGTATGTTTTACGGCACAACCGCACTACAAAGCATTACCTTTGGCGAAAAATTCCTAGCAACAGACAACAACTCCCTACCAACCGTTTCCCCCGAAAACGGCAACGGCTGGCGTACACTAGGCAACCCCGACACGCTAACCTCTGCCGACCTATGGGCGTACCTAGCCGCCCCACGCCCCACCGCCGAGCGGTGGACATGGGCGGCGGAACACTGTGACGTGTGCGAGCTGTACCCCTGCCAGTGCTGTGACATCTGCGAAAAGTACCCCTGCGAGTGCTGCCCCATCTGCGGAGAGATAGGCATAGTAGCTACTGGCAAATTCCCCGACCATACGGAGCTAGGCGAGGGCGCGGCGTGGTGGCTGTATGAGTGCGGGGAGGTAGTAGTCGGCGGTGGGTATGTCAATAATACCGTACTCGCTAGCCCATGGCTCTCACACCGTGATAACATCACAAGTATTATTTTCACTGCCCCAATAACAGCGGGTACTAGCTTACGGTACCTGTTCGGTAGCCTATCAAATGTCACAGAAATAAATGGCTTAGACCTTATCGACACAAGCCGTGTTACGGATATGTCTTATATGTTTTTCGTGGCAAGCGGACTAACCGCCCTAGACTTGTCAGAGTGGGACATAAGCAGTGTTACGAATATGCAAGCTATGTTCTACGGTGCAGGCGGCTTAACCACCTTAGACTTGTCGGGGTGGGACACAAGCAGTGTTACAGATATGGCTGGTATGTTTTCCGCAAGCGGATTAACCGCCTTAGACTTGTCGCAGTGGGACACAAGCAGTGTTACGAATATGCAAAATATGTTTAACAATGCAAGCGGCTTAACCGCCCTTGATGTGTCAGAGTGGGACACAAGCAGTGTTACGTCTATGGCACAGATGTTCCAAGGAGCAAGCGGACTAACCTCCCTAGACCTATCCAAGTGGGACACAAGCAGTGTTACGGCTATGTTCGCTATGTTTTCCTTCGCAAGCGGCTTAACCGCCCTTGATTTGTCGGGCTGGGACACAAGCAGTGTTACGAATATGTCACAGATGTTCCGAGGTGCAAGCGGCTTAACCGCCCTTGATGTGTCAAAGTGGGACACTAGCAGTGTTACGAATATGTTCTATATGTTTAACAACACAAGCGGCTTAACCTCGCTTGACTTATCGGAGTGGGACACAAGCAGTGTTACGAATATGCAAAATATGTTTAACAATGCAAGCGGCTTAACCGCCCTTGATGTGTCAGAGTGGGACACAAGCAGTGTTACGCATATGGATAATATGTTTAACGGTGCAAGCGGACTAACCGCCCTTGACTTATCGGAGTGGAACACAAGCAGTGTTACGGATATGTCCTATATGTTTTACAATGCGAGTGACTTAACCTCGCTTGACTTGTCGCAGTGGGACACTAGCAGTGTTGCGCGTATGGATAGTATGTTTTACGGTGCAAGCGGCTTAACCGACCTTGATTTGTCGCAGTGGGACACACGCAGTGTTACGGATATGTCCTATATGTTTATGAACGCAAGCGGTTTAACCGACCTTGACTTATCCAAGTGGAACACAAGCAGTGTTACGTATATGGGTAGTATGTTTAGCGGTGCAAGAGGCTTAACCTCGCTTGATTTATCTAACTGGGACACAAGCAGTGTTGCGAGTATGAACCTTATGTTTTTCAATGCAACCTCACTACAAAGCATTACCTTTGGCGAAAAATTCACAACAACAGGCAACAACTCCCTACCAACCGTTTCCCACGAAAACGGCAACGGCTGGCGTACACTAGGCAACCCCGACACGCTACAGTCTGAATCATTGTGGGCGTACCTCGCCACACCACGCCCCACCGCCGAGCGGTGGACATGGGCAGCGGAACACTGTGACGTGTGCGAGCTGTACCCCTGCGAGTGTTGCCCCATCTGCGGCGAGATAGGTATCGCGGCTAGTGGCAAATTCGCCGACCATGACGACCTAGCAGGCGCGCAGTGGCACTTATTCGCCTGCGGCGAGCTAGTAGTAGGCGGCGGATATATCAACAACTCCACGTTCAATAGCCCATGGCACGACCACCGCGGCGACATCACGCGTATTATTTTCACCGAGCCAGTTACCGCAGGGGTACACCTGCGCGCCCTATTCCGCGACCTATCCAACGTCACAGAAATAGAGGGCTTAGAGCTAATTGACACAAGCGGTGTTACGGATATGTCTGGCATGTTTTACAGTGCAATCGGACTAACCGCCATAGACCTGTCCGCGTGGGACACAAGCAAGGTTACGAATATGTCTTTTATGTTTTTCAACGCAAGAGGCTTAACCGCTCTTGACCTTTCGCAGTGGGACACGAGCAGTGTTACGACTATGGAACAGATGTTTGACGGTGCAAGCGAACTAACCGCCCTTGATGTGTCTACGTGGGACACTAGCAGTGTTACAAATATGTCTTTTATGTTTGGCAACACAAGCAAACTAACCGCCCTTGATGTGTCGCAGTGGGACACAAGCAGGGCTACGAATATAGGCTTTATGTTTAGAAATGCAAGCGGCTTGACCTCGCTTGACCTGTCGGGGTGGAACACAAGCAGAGTTACGTATATGGGAAATATATTTAACGGCGCGAGCGAACTAACCTCCCTTGACTTGTCTGGCTGGGACACACGCACTGTCACAAGCACTAGCAACATGTCGGATATGTTTAACGGTACAACCAAGCTACACAGCATTACCTTTGGCGGAAACTTTAGGACAATTGGCATTAACTCCATACTCGCTGTTTCCGAGGAAAACGGCAACGGCTGGCGTAAGTCAGGTAGCCTCGACACGCTACAGTCTGCCGCGCTGTGGACGTATCTCACCACTGTACGCCCCACCGCCGAGCAGTGGCGTTGGGCGGTCGATTTCTGCCCCGAGTGCGGATTCGACCCCTGCGAGTGTTGCGATGTCTGCGAGAAGTACCCATGCGAATGTTGCCCCATATGCGAAAAATACCCTTGCGAGTGTTGCCCCATATGCGGCACGGTGGGTATTGCGGCTAACGGCAAATTCCCCGACCATGCGGAGCTAGGCACAGGCGCGCAGTGGCGGTTGTACGAGTGTGGCGAGCTAGTGGTCGGCGGTGGGTATATCTACAACACCATAAGTGTAAGCTCTAGCCCATGGAACGCACACGCAGACGACATCAAGCGTATTGTTTTCACCGAGCCAGTAACAGCAGGTACTAACCTAGCTTTCCTATTCTATAACCTATCTAATGTAACAGAAATAGAGGGCTTAGGCTTTATTGACACAAGCAGGGTTACGAATATGGCGAGAATGTTTAGCGGTGCAAGCGGTCTAACTGCCCTTGATTTGTCGGGCTTTGACACAAGCAGTGTTACAGCTATGAATGACATGTTTTACAACGCGAGCGGTCTAGCCACGCTTGATTTGTCAGGCTGGGACACAAGCCGTGTTACTAGTATGTCTAGTATGTTTAGCGGAGCGAGCGGTCTAACCGCCCTTGATTTGTCGGGCTGGGACACAAGCAGTGTTACAGCTATGGTTAGTATGTTTTTCAACGCAAGCGGCTTAACCTCGCTTGACTTGTCGCAATGGGACACAAGCAGTGTTACGGATATGTATGGCATGTTTTCCAGTGCGCGGGCATTAAGAAGCATTACCTTTGGCGAAAACTTTGTAGCAATGGGTACTAACTCTATACAAAATGTTTCCAGTGCAAACGGCAACGGCTGGCGTACGGCAGGTAATCTCGACACGCTACAGTCTGCCGACCTATGGGCTTATCTCGCCACTGCACGCGACACCGCCGAAACATGGCGTTGGGCGGTCGATTTCTGCCCCGAGTGCGATTTATTCCCCTGCGAGTGTTGCGAGGTATGCGAAAAATACCCATGCGAATGTTGCGAAATATGCGAAAAATACCCATGCGAATGTTGCCCCATATGCGGTGAGGTGGGTATTAGGGCTAATGGGAAATTCCCCGATTCCGAGGACAATATAAAAGGCGCGGAATGGCGGTTATTCGCCTGCGGCGAGCTAGTAGTAGGCAGTGGCTATATCAACAACACCGCAGACACCAGCCCATGGAACGACCACAGCCGTGACATCACACGTATTATTTTCACCGACACAGTGACCGCAGGGACTAGCCTAAGCAGACTATTCTACAACCTAGATAATGTCACAGAAATAGAGGGGCTAGACCTTATTGACACAAGCAGTGTTACTAATATGGCTAACATGTTCCAAGGTGCAAGCCGCTTAACCACCTTTGACCTGTCGCAGTGGGACACTAGCAGTGTTACGAATATGTCTGGTATGTTTTGGGGTGCAAGGGGCTTAACCGCTCTTGACTTGTCGGGGTGGGACACAAGCCGTGTTGAGAATCTGTCAAATATGTTTTACAACACAAGCAGCGGACTAACCGCCCTTGATGTGTCGGGTTGGGACACAAGCAGTGTTACGAATATGGGCGGCATGTTCCGAGGTGCAAGCGGCTTAACCGCTCTTGATGTGTCGGAGTGGGACACAAGCAGTGTTACGAATATGGAGAGCATGTTCCGCGGTGCGAGCGGCTTAACCGCCCTTGATGTGTCGCAGTGGAACACAAGCAGTGTTACTACTATGTCCTATATGCTTTACAACACAAGCGGCTTAACCTCGCTTGATGTGTTGGGTTGGGACACAAGCCGTGTTACGAATATGGCAAATATGTTTAACGGCGCGAGCGGCTTAACCGCCCTTGACCTGTCGGCTTGGGACACTAGCAGTGCTATGTCTATGACTAATATGTTTTCCAGTACAGCGGCACTACGGAGCATTACCTTTGGCGAAAACTTCGTAGCAATGGGTACTAGCTCCATACCCGATGTTTCCGAGGAAAACGGCAACGGCTGGCGTACGGAAGGCAAGCCCGACACGCTACAGTCTGCCGCACTGTGGTCTTACCTCACCACTACACGCGACACCGCCGAGCTGTGGCGTTGGGCGGTTGATTTCTGCCCCGAGTGCGGATTCTATACGTGCGAGTGTTGCGAGGTATGCGAAAAATACCCATGTGAGTGTCCATGCGAGGTATGCGAACAATTCCCATGTGAGTGTCCCTGCGAGGTATGCGACCAATTCCCATGCGTATGTTGCGAAATATGCGAAAAATACCCATGTGAATGTCCATGCGAGGTATGCGACCAATTCCCATGCGTATGTTGCGAAATATGCGAAAAATACCCATGTGAGTGTCCCTGCGAGGTATGCGACCTATTCCCATGCGTATGTTGCGAAATATGCGAAAAATACCCATGTGAGTGTCCATGCGAGGTATGCGAACTATTCCCATGCGTATGTTGCGAAATATGCGAAAAATACCCATGTGAGTGTCCATGCGAGGTATGCGAACTATTCCCATGCGAATGTTGCCCCATATGCGGCACTGTGGGTATTGCGGCTAACGGCAAATTCTCCGACCATGCGACACTAGGCACAGGCGCGGAGTGGTGGCTGTACGAGTGCGGCGAGCTAGTAGTAGACGGCGGATATATCCACACTACCGCAAATGCAAGCACTAGCCCATGGAACGCACACCGCGACAACATCACACGCATTATTTTCACCGAGCCGCTAACAGCGGGTACTCACCTGCGTAACCTGTTCTATAACTTGTCTAATGTGACAGAAATAGAGGGCTTAGACCTTTTTGACACAAGCAGGGTTACGAGTATGAATAGTATGTTTTACGGTGCAAGCGGCTTAACCTCGCTTGACTTGTCGGAGTGGGACACAAGCAGTGTTGAGAATATGCGAAGTATGTTTTCCGCCGCGAGCGGCTTAACCTCGCTTGACTTGTCGCAATGGGACACAAGCAGTGTTACGGATATGTATGGTATGTTTCTCTATGCGAGCGGTTTAACCTCGCTTGACTTGTCGGAGTGGGACACAGTCAGTGTTGAGAATATGCAGGGTATGTTTTCCAGCGCGAGCGGATTAACCGCACTTGACTTGTCGGGCTGGAACACAAGCAGTGTTACGAATATGCGGGATATGTTTAACAGCGCGAGCGGTTTAACCGCGCTTGATGTGTCGGGCTGGGACACAAGCAATGTTGAGAATATGCAGGGTATGTTTTCCAGTGCGCGGGCATTAAGAAGCATTACCTTTGGCGAAAAATTCAAAAGTGTCGGCACTAACTCGCTTCCTGCGGTTTCCGTAGGAAACGGCAACGGCTGGCGTACGGCAGGCAATCCCAACACGCTAACCTCTGCCGAGCTATGGGACTATCTACGCACTGCACGCGACACCGCCGAAACGTGGCGATGGGCGGTCGATTTCTGCCCCGAGTGCGATTTATTCCCCTGCGAGTGTTGCGACATCTGCGAAAAATACCCATGCGAATGTTGCCCCATATGCGAAAAATTCCCATGTGAGTGTCCCTGCGACATCTGCGACCAATTCCCATGCGAATGTTGCCCCACATGCGAAAAATACCCATGCGAGTGTCCCTGCGACGACTGCGGACTATTCCCCTGCATATGCTGCCCCATATGCGGCACGCAGGGTATTGCGGCTAGCGGCAAGCTCGCCGATTCCGAGGACGACCTAACAGGCGCGGAATGGCGGCTGTACGACTGCGGCGAGCTAGTAGTAGGCAGTGGGTATATCAACAACACCGTAAACATTAGCCCATGGCACGACCACGCAGACAACATCACACGCATTGCTTTCACCGCCCCAGTAACCGCAGGGCATAGCCTAGCCGCCCTATTCCACAGCCTATCCAATGTCACAGAAATAGACGGCTTAGGCTTGATTGACACAAGCGGCGTTACGAGTATGCAGGATATGTTTAACGGCGCGAGCGGACTAACCGCCCTAGACTTGTCCGAGTGGGACACAAGCAGTGTTACGAATATGACTAGACTGTTTAACAATGCAAGCGGCTTGGAATCGCTTGATGTGTCGCAATGGGACACAAGCAGTGTTGCGAGCATGTTTTATTTGTTCCGCGGTGCAAGCGGACTAACCGCCCTTGATGTATCGCAGTGGAACACAAGCAGTGTTTCGGACATGTCTGGCGTGTTTTACGGCGCGAGCGGCCTAACCGCCCTTGATGTGTCGAAATGGAACACAAGCAATGTTAGGAATATGTCCGAGCTGTTCCGCGATGCAAGCGGTCTAACCGCCCTTGATTTGTCGGGGTGGGGTACGGGCATGGTTACGAATATGTCCCATATGTTTGACGGCGCAAGCGGCCTAACCGACCTTGACGTGTCGCAGTGGAACACAAACAGCGCAAGAAATATGTCCTATATGTTCAGCGGTGCAAGCGACATAACTGCCCTTGATATAGCCGACTGGGACACACGCAATGTTACAAATACGCGCAGCATGTTCCGCGGCGCAAGCGGTCTAACCTCGCTTGACCTGTCGAAATGGGACATGGGCGACAATTGGTATATGGAAAATATGTTTGACGGTGCGAGCGGACTAACCTCGCTTGACTTGTCTAGCTGGGAAATTAGCAGTCTTGCGAATTTGTCGTATATGTTTTACAACGCAAGCGGACTAACCTCCCTAGACTTGTCTGGCTGGGACACAAGAAATATAAGCGATAGTTATATGTCTGAAATGTTCGGCGGTACAACCGCGCTACGCAGTATTACCTTTGGCAGATACTTTAGGTCAAAGGACGACAACTCCCTGCCTGCTGTTTCCGCCGAAAACGGCAACGGCTGGCGTTTGGTGGGCAGTACCTCCCTGCGGCAGTCTGGCGATTTGTGGACTTATCTTCGCGGTAACCGCACCGCCGACGAGGTGTGGCGTTGGGCGGCTGATTTCTGTGCGGTATGCGACCTTTATTCCTGCGAATGTTGCGAGGATTGCGAGAAATATCCGTGTGAGTGTCCATGCGAGGATTGCGGACTATTCCCATGTGAATGTTGTGACGAGTGCGGAGAATACCCTTGTATCTGCCCGTGCGAGAAGTGCGGAGAATATCCTTGCGAGTGTCCGACAGTCTGCGAGAAGTGCGAGAAAGACCCTTGCGAATGTTGTGACGAGTGCGGACAATTCCCATGCGAGTGTCCAACACTCTGCGAGAAGTGCGAACTAGACCCCTGCGAGTGTTGCCCCGAGTGCGAGCAATTCCCATGCGAGTGTCCGACAGTCTGCGAGCAGTGCGAGAAAGAGCCTTGCGAGTGTTGCCCCATATGCGAAAAATTCCCATGTGAGTGTCCGACAGTCTGCGAGAAGTGCGAGAAAGAGCCATGTGAGTGCTGTACCATATGCGAGGAATACCCCTGTATCTGCCCCAAGGACACATGCCCCTATTGCGGCGAGCGGCGAGTGACTTTCGGCAAATTCGCCGATTCCGAGGACGACATAACAGGCGCGCAGTGGTGGCTGTACGACTGCGGCAAGCTAGTGGTCGGCGGTGGCTATATCAATAATACCGCAAGCAATAGCCCATGGAACGCACACAGCGGTAACATCACGCGTATTGCTTTCACCGCCAGAATAACGGCAGGTACTAGCCTGCGTAACCTATTCCGTGACCTATCTAATGTAACGGAAATAGAGGGCTTGGGACTTCTTGACACAAGCAATGTTACGAATATGTACGGCATGTTTGGCGATGCGAGCGGTCTAACTGCCCTTGATTTGTCGGGCTTTGACACAAGCAAGGTTACGGATATGTCGGTTATGTTCATGCGAATGAGCGGTCTGCGTACCCTTGACGTGTCGAGCTTTGACACAAGCAATGTTACGAATATGAATAGCATGTTTAGCAACGCGAGCGGTCTGACCGCGCTTGACGTGTCGAGCTTTGACACAAGCTCGGTTACAGATATGACGGCTATGTTTAGCAACATGAGCGGCTTAACCGCCCTTGACGTGTCGGGCTTTGACACAAGCGCGGTCACGCGTACGCAGAGCATGTTTAACGGCACGAGCAGTCTAACTGCCCTTGATTTGTCGGGTTGGGACACAAGCAAGGTTACGAATATGCTTAATATGTTTAACGGCGCGAGCGGCTTAACTACGCTTGACTTGTCGAGCTTCGACACACGCGCGGTTACGAATATGGTGGCTATATTCAGCGGTACGACTGCATTACGCAGCATTACCTTTGGCGAAAACTTCACAACAATCGACAGCAACTCCATACCCTCTGTTTCCAGTGCAAACGGCAACGGCTGGCGTACGGCAGGAAGCCCCACGCTAACCTCTGCCGAGCTGTGGGCGTATCTCACCACTGCACGCGACACCGCCGAGCAGTGGACATGGGCGAACTCTCTCTGCCCCGAGTGCGAGAAGTACCCCTGCGAGTGTCCGACAGTCTGCGAGAAGTGCGAGCAAGAGCCATGCGAATGTTGCCCTATCTGCGAGCAATTCCCCTGCGAGTGTCCAACAATCTGCGAGAAGTGCAAACTAGACCCTTGCGAGTGTTGCCCCATCTGCGAGCAATATCCGTGCAAGTGTCCATGCCAAGATTGCGGACAATTCCCATGTGAGTGTCCAGACCCCTCCTGCGGGAACTGCGAAAAAGACCCATGCGAGTGTTGCCCCGAGTGCGGACAATTCCCATGCGAGTGTCCAACAGTCTGCGAGCAGTGCGAGAAAGAGCCTTGTGAGTGTTGTACCATCTGCGAGCAATTCCCATGTATCTGCCCCAAGGACACATGCCCCTACTGCGGCGAACAGCTTGCGATTTACGGCAAATTTGCCGACCATGCGGAGCTAGGCACAGGCGCGGAATGGCGGTTATACGACTGCGGCGAGCTAGTGGTCGGCGGCGGCTATATCTACAACGCCGCAACTGCAAGCTCTAGCCCATGGAACGACCACCGCGGCGACATCACGCGTATTGCTTTCACAGCCAGAATAACGGCAGGTACTAGCCTAGGCAGACTATTCTACAACCTATCTAATGTGACAGAAATAGAGGGCTTGGGGCTAATTGACACAAGCGCGGTTACGGAGATGTTTAGGGTGTTTAACGGTGCAAGCCGCGTAACCTCGCTTGATGTATCTACGTGGGACACAAGCAGTGTTACGAATATGCAAGGCATGTTTAGCGGTGCAAGCGGCTTAACCTCGCTTGACCTGTCGCAGTGGGACACAAGCAGTGTTACGAATATGGCGGCTATGTTTTTCAATACAGGCGGCTTAATCTCGCTTGATGTATCTACGTGGGACACTAGCGATGTTACGAATATGTCTGAGATGTTCCGCAGCGCGAGCGGTTTAACCGCCCTTGACGTGTCGCAGTGGGACACAAGAAGTGTTACTAATATGTCCTATATGTTTTACAACGCGAGCGGTTTAACCTCGCTTGATGTGTCGGATTGGGACACAAGCAATGTTACGAATATGTATGGTATGTTTGCCGACGCAAGCGGTCTAACCGCCCTTGATTTGTCGGGCTTTGACACAAGCAATGTTACGGATATGTCGGTTATGTTCCTACGCATGAGCGGTCTGCGTACCCTTGACGTGTCGAGCTTTGACACAAGAAAGGTTACGAATATGAATAGCATGTTTAGCAACGCGAGCGGTCTGACCGTGCTTGACGTGTCGGGCTTTGACACAAGCGCGGTTACAGATATGACGGCTATGTTTAACAACATGGGCGGCTTAACCGCCCTTGACGTGTCGGGCTTTGACACAAGCGCGTCCACGCGTATGCAGAGCATGTTTGCCGGTTTGAGCGGTATAACTGCCCTTGATTTGTCGGGCTTTGACACAAGCAAGGTTACGAGTATGCTTAACATGTTTAACGGCTCGCGCGGCTTAATCTCCCTTGACTTGTCGAGCTTCGACACACGCGCGGTTACGACTATGACGGGTATATTCAGCGGTACGACTGCACTACGGAGCATTACCTTTGGCGAAAACTTCGTAACAATCGACAGCGGCTCCATACCCGCTGTTTCCAGTGCAAACGGCAACGGCTGGAGTACAGCAGGAAGCCCCACGCTACAGTCTGCCGAGCTGTGGGCGTATCTCACCACTGCACGCGACACCGCCGAACAGTGGACATGGGCGAATGATTTCTGTGAAGTATGCGAAGTATACCCCTGTATCTGTGAGCCATGCGAGAAATGCGAAAAAGAGCCTTGCGAATGTTGTGACGTGTGCGGAGAGTACCCGTGTGAGTGTCCGACAGTCTGCGAGAAGTGCGAGAAAGAGCCTTGCGAGTGTTGCCCCGAGTGCGAGCAATTCCCCTGTGAGTGTCCAACAGTCTGCGAGAAGTGCGAGAAAGAGCCTTGCGAGTGTTGTGACGAGTGCGGACAATTCCCTTGTGAGTGTCCAACAGTCTGCGAGAAGTGCGAGAAAGACCCTTGTGAGTGTTGTGACGAGTGCGGACAATTCCCTTGTGAGTGTCCAACAGTCTGCGAGCAGTGCGAGAAAGAGCCTTGTGAGTGTTGCCCCGAGTGCGGACAATTCCCATGCGAGTGTCCAACAGTCTGCGAGAAATGCGAGCAAGACCCATGCGAGTGTTGTGACGAGTGCGGACAATTCCCCTGTGAGTGTCCATGCCAAGATTGCGGAAGATTCCCTTGTGAGTGTCCAGAACCCTGCGAGAACTGCGGAAAAGCACCATGCGAGTGTTGCCCCGAGTGCGGACAATTCCCCTGCGAGTGTCCAACAGTCTGCGAGAAGTGCGAGCAAGAGCCTTGTGAGTGTTGCCCCGAGTGCGGACAATTCCCGTGCGAGTGTCCATGCCAAGATTGCGGACAATTCCCATGCGAGTGTCCAGAACCCTGCGAGGACTGCGGAAAAGCACCCTGCGAGTGTTGCCCCGAGTGCGGACAATTCCCATGCGAGTGTCCGACAATCTGCGAGAAGTGCGAGCAAGACCCATGCGAGTGTTGCCGTATCTGTGGAAGATACCCATGCGATGAGGAAACCTGCTTCCCTGCTACTGGCGTTGCGGACAAAACGGCGTTGAACGCTTTAATGCTTATGTTTTTGGGCGGAGCGATAGCGGCGTGGGGCTATCTCATAAAAAGGCGGTGGCGAGCGTTCGCGCGGTAAATGATTTTCATATTTGCGTGGTTGTTGCGTATTAAACACGGATTTAACGGATTTTCACGGATTTCGCGGATTCGTTCGTGGTAAAATCCACGAACGTCCACGAAACTCCGCTACGTCCGCTCAAATCCGCGTAAATCTGCGTAAATCCGCCAAATCCGTGTTTAATCACCTATACCACGGCTTCCGTACCCCCAACCCACGCCACCGTAGGGGACGGATTTATCCGTCCCGAGGTTGCCTCGCTCTGCGTTGGTCGGCGTGCGGTGTTGTCTAAGAAAACCACTTAGACAACACCTTACTGCCTGCTTAATGGACGTTACCCACCCCGAATTGACGAACGTGCGAACCTCGGGACGGATAAATCCGTCCCCTACAAAAAACCTGCAAATTCCTTCAATCCGTGAGTTTTTAATAAAAGCGAGAAAAAATCCGCGAAAATCCGCGTTCCATGCCCTTAAAATCCGCGTTCCATTATTTTTATTATCAGCCACTCCGAATCAGTCACACCGATTTTCCAAAAAACACGCAGTATATTTTTACCCGCAAAACACAAATTAAATTTATACATTTTAGGAAGGAGTGAGTGTTATGACAAAATTCGCAAACGGAATAATAAGCGGGCTTGCCGTAGGCATTATAATCGGTACAGGGCTTACTGTCACCGCTACCGACACAAAACAACGCCGCCGCATGGTTCGCGATACAAAACGCGCCGCGCGTAGGGCAGGGCATTATTTTAATGAAATTTTCGACTAGTGGCTTCGCCGCTTGTATTTTCGGCAAGCTATCGTAGCAAGCCGCACAACGTCACGAAAAGTAGTGGCTTTGCCACTTGTATTTTCGGCAAGCTATCGTAGCAAGCCGCACAACGTCACGAAAATTAGCTTCTTGATTTAATGTGAACACAGCTTCTAAATTATAGATTTCAGGTACTCTCGGCTCTCCGCGGCGGCTTCCAACGCCGTCATTCCCACGGCGTTATCCAGCTCTGCCACAAAGCCTACCGCCCCCGCGGCAAGTGCGACCTCGACAATTTTCGGGATATTCTGTGAGCCTTTGCCCACAGGGCGGTCTTGGTATTTGTCGGCTACAAGAATCGTATCTTTTAGGTGTACTATGGGGCAACGTCCCGCGTATTTTTGTATATACGCTTCGGGGCTTTGCCCCGCTGCCGTTACCCAGCCTGTGTCTATTTCTGCGTTCAACGCGGGCAAATCCGCAAAAAATTTGTCAAATTTAAACGTGCCATCGGGCAGCGTTTCAAATTCAAACGCGTGATTATGGTAAGCGGGAACAAGCCCCTCAGCCTTGCACGCTTCGCAAAATTCCCGCATAAAGCCCAAAAATTCGCCCGTATACTCCGCGCCACCCGCGAATTTTTCCTTGTCCAGCATAGGAATAACGATGTATTTACAGCCTAGCAGCTTGTAGTCCGCCAGCGTTTTTTGCAAATTCGCAAGCACGTCAAACGGAACATGCGCGGAAATTGCGGTTAGCCCGACCTCGTCAAGCAAGCCGCGAAGCGCGGCGGCTTCCATGCCATAAGTACCCGCAAGCTCTATATAATCGTACCCCATTTTTTTTATTTTACGCAGGGTATCGGGCAGGTCGCTGTTAGCAAATTCGCGTACCGTGTACATTTGTAAAGAAATAAAAGGTTTCATGGGAATGACCTCCGTTTTGGTCGGCGTGCTGTGTTGTCTAAGAAAATCGCTTAGACAACACCTTACTGCCTGCTTCTTGGATAGGGGTATTATAACCTTACTTGTCCCCCACGGCAATAGCTACTCTAGCCCTGCCCCCACACCCACAACAATCCTACCCACACCCAAATCCGCAACAGGCGAATACCTCGCGACATACGCCGCAAGTGCCTCGTCGGCAGTGCCAAGCTCGCGCTCTACGGGCAATTCGCCTAGCATGGTATAAAAATCGCCGCCAGTCATTACATAGTTAGAGCCAGCAATGGTGAGGGTCGTTGTATTGTCGTCCAACGACAGGCTACTGCCGTCGTCGAGCGTAATCGAACGCACACGC
Source organism: Defluviitaleaceae bacterium (assembly GCA_009777845.1). Taxonomy (GTDB): domain Bacteria; phylum Bacillota; class Clostridia; order Lachnospirales; family WQUN01; genus WQVC01. Next base: position 25,863 of record WRLD01000010.1, on the reverse strand, counting down.
TCGCCCTCTGGCGCGGCTGGCTCGTAGCTAAAGCTAAAGCCCGACACCTGCAAAAACCGCCCTTGCGGCGATTGTTCGTGGTCGATTTCTCCGTTCTCGTCCGCGACTATGCCGCTTACGCCGTTTTCGAGGATTTCGCGTAGCAGGGCGGGCGTAACCGTTTTGAGCATTAGTGTATTGCCGAAGGGCAGAATGCTGATTATGTCACCTTTTGTCACTACGCCCGACATGAGGTCGGCGCGAATGTCGCCGCCGTTGGCGATTGCAATGTCTGCGCCCGCCGCTTCCCTATACGCGTCAGCGACAAGATTGCCGAGCGGCATTTCCTGTGTGCGAACCCCTGGGGCCCTCTCGCTTGACATTTCCGTGCTTGATTCGCCTACGGCTTCACTTAACACGATATTAAGATTTTCGGTGATGTCGTTTAGCAATGCCGCGACAGCTTCGTCGGGGGCGGTGATTCGCGCTTCCCCGAAATCAATTAGCGCGGCGGTTTTTGACACTATTTGTCCGTTTTCAACTGCGATTGCCACCTTGCCTAAGCTGCTTCCATAATCCCCCGCTTGCACAATCAGCACGCCGTTTTCTGACCATGCCCCCCCTGTGTGGCTGTGTCCGTCAATGATTACGTCAATTTCGGGTACTTCGTGGGCAAGCTGCGCCGAAAGCGTTCCATTGTACGGCTCGCTTCCCAAATGGCAAATTGCCACGATTATATGCACGCCCTGCGATTGCAACAACGCCGCACTGTCCCTTGCGGCCGCTACAGGGTCGGCAAACGCAAGCCCCGCCACGTATTCTGGCATAGCGGAATGTGCCGTAGCCTCGGTCGTGACCCCAAACAGCCCGATTTTTACGCCGTCCACCTCAATGATTGTTGTATCGTCCAAATACGGCGCGCCGTCCTCTTTTGTTACATTGGAAGCAAGAAACGGAAAGCCCGCAAGCTCTCGCAGCTCCGCGAGCCGTTCCCAGCCGTAATTAAATTCATGGTTGCCCACGGTCATTGCGTTGTAGCCTGCGGCTTTCATTAGAGCGGCGATGTCCGCGCCCCTGCTTAGTGTGGCGATTGGCAAGCCGTGCAAGGTATCGCCTGCGTCTAGCAGGATAGAGTTCGGCGTGTTTTTGCGGATTGCCGCCACATGGTCTATGCCTATGATGTCGGAATCGTTGCCGACAATGCGCCCGTGTGTGTCATTTGTGTGCAGGATAATAATTTCTGTTGTGGGTTGTTCTGGTGGGGTTGGTGTGGGTTGTGTCAAATTTGGGGTGGTTTCTGTTGGGCTTGCTGTGGGTTCTGGTGGGCTTTGTTGTTTAGAACAGCTTGATAGTGCCACAATCATCATTGTTAGTAAAAACGCAAATAATGTAATTACTTTGTTTTTTTTCATAATTTATAACTCCTTTGATTCGCCTTTGGCGATTTTTCATGTGCGATTTTATATTACAAGTATGACGTTGTTTTTAAATCCGCGAAAATCTGTACGGTAAACGCACGAAAGGCAAAGGCGTGTAGCCTTTCTGTTTTAAGAGCGATTAAACGCGGATTTGGCGGATTTACGCAGATTTACGCGGATTTTTCCACGGGCTATAGTTGTTTTAGCTTAAACAACTATAATACTAAGCTCAGATTAAAACCACGAATAGGCACGGTAGCGGAAAACCGTGTTTTCTGCGGTTTTGCCGTGCCGCATAACTGGATTTTCCCACGAGCCAATCCGCGTAAATCCGTGAAAATCCGCCAAATCAGCGTTTAATCCACATATTTAGACCTCGCACGTTTGTCGTGCGAAAATCCGCGAAAATCCGCTAAATCCCCAAAAATCCGCACTCCACACCTCACCTCAACCGAAAAAACGAAACCAACCCCTTCAAAACCTCCGCTTGCGAGTTCAGCTCCTCCGAGGCCGCTGCGGTTTCCTCCGACGTGGCGGCGTTGTCCTGTACCACGCGGGCAATCTCGTTTATACCTGTGTTAATTTGTGAAATGGAATCCGCCTGCCCTTGCGACATGGCGGAAATTTCGGAAATTATGTCGGAAATTTTGCGTATGTCGTCCACAATTATTCCCAGCGACTTTTCTGTTGCCTGTGCCGCAGATGTTCCGTGGCTTACCTTTTGGCCGGAATCGGCAATCAGCGCGGTTGTGTCGTGGGCGGAGGACTGGCTTCTTGCCGCTAGGGTACGCACTTCCTCTGCCACGACTGCAAAGCCCTTGCCATGCTCGCCTGCGCGCGCGGCTTCTACGGCGGCGTTTAGTGCGAGCAGGTTTGTTTGGAACGCAATATCCTCAATTGACTTGATTATTTTGGAAATTCCCAGCGAGGATTCCTTTATGCTGTCCATGGACACGCTCATGGTCTGCATTGCCGCGCTTCCGTTGTTTGCGTTTTCTGTAGATTGCATTGCCAGCTCGTTTGCGGCGTTTGCGTTTTCTGTGTTTAGCAGGGTTTTTTCGTTGATTGTTTCAATTGTTGCGGTTAGCTCCTCAATCGCGCTTGCTTGCTTGGACGTGCCGTCTGCGAGGGAAACCGCGCTCCTGGAAATTTGCGTTGCGCCCGACAAAACATGGTCTGCCGAGGCGTTTATTTCGCTCATGGTTTGGTTCAGCGAGTTTAAAATGGCTTCGAGCGCGGTTTTAATCGGCGAGTAGCTTCCCATGTAGTTTTGCTTGATAGAAGCGGTTAAATCGCCCTTGGAAATGGCGGTAAGCACCTCTGCTATTTCGCTTATATATGAAAGTGTTGTCGCCTCGGTTGTGTGAACGGCGCGCTTTACATCGTCAAACACGCCCTTGTAGCTGTCGTTCATTCGAGATTCAAAGTCGCCCTCTGACATTTCCTCCAACGAACGCTTAATCGCCGAAAGCGGCTCGTCTACGGCGTGAACAATGCCGTTGAGGCTTGTCATTAGCTCGCCCCAGCCGCCCTTATATTTGGACGTATCAATGGAAACGTGAAGCTCGCCCTCTGCGACACTTTTTGACAGCGTCATTACATCGGCGAGTACATTATTGAGAATTTTTTCAAATGCCCCAAACTGCTGGGTAAGCACAATTTTTTTGCCTGGGAAGCTCTTGATATTGCTGTCCTTGCCCTCGCTTATTGCGGTTGTGGCGCGCAAAACCTCGGCTATGTCCGACATAACGCCGTCTACCGTGTGGTTTACGGTGGTTACAACCTCCTTGTACGAGCCGCTATATTTTGTCGTGTCTATTCTGTACTCGAAGTCGCCGTTTACGTTTATTTCGCGGTCTATTACCGATAAATCGCTTACGATTGTTTTTATTACATCAATTAGTAGGTAGGTGTCGCTTACTAATTGTCCTATTTCGTTATTTGTCACTAGCGAATTGTCGATATTCACATTTATATTTCCATGGGAAACATCAGAAACAAGCGACATAAGGTAGCGAATCGGAATTAAAACCGCCTTACGCTGTTTATATTGAAGCGCCGCAAGCAATACAAGAAATACCACCATGAGCGATACCTGGATTGCCAAAAGCATATTGATTTTGGCTTGAATTTGCCCCGTTTCGCTTGTTGTTCGTTCATGTAACGAATCAATCAACGCCTGCGTGGCATCTACGAGCTTTATATCGTTATCGGCGTATTCATTGCTCGAAATAACGGCATACGCCGAGGAATAATCGCCAACCTCCAAAAACTCCAACGCCTGCTCCTCGGTCGCGCCCAAGTCGTCGTTTGCCGCCGTCATTAGGTCGAGCAGCCTTTTTTCGGCAGCAGTCATTCTAAAGCTAAGTAAATTGTCCATTTTTTCCGCCATGCTGTCCCATGCGGCATCATATTCGTTTGAATACGTTTTATCCTGCGTTTCCACATAGCGGCGTATTAGCCTTATTAGCTGATTGTTTGTGTTAAGCACATCATAGCTGGCGGAAATCAACGCATCGCCGTCTGCCTGCAACGCCTCCGATTGCTTTCGTAGACTAACAACAAACCCAAGCAGAATAAAGGTTATTGCCAGTAACACCACCACTAGTGCAATGGAAATATTGTACATTTTTCTAACGGACATATTAAAGCCTCCTTTTTTATATTTTATGTTTTATACTGTATGCTTATCATACGTAATATATATGGTATTGGCAATACTTATTTGAGGCGATTGGCAATACCTCTTAGATTGACAGAACAGCGTTCATATGCAAAAATAGAAAGCGGATTGTACGCCCCAAGTACCCTACGGAGGTGTTTTTTTTGGACGATAATTCTAATAAGGTTTTTCACCTGTTCGGTTTGACCGAAATAGACAAAATTCAGCAGGAAATACAGAGAGAGATGCAGCAGGAAGCACAAAAAGAGATGCAACATGAAGCACAAAAAGACACACAAGCCGTGCTAGACCCATTCTCGGGGGCAATAGCCCCAAGTGTTGCACCCACTGCCCCGCCATTCATTTTCGTTGAAGATGAATACACCCAAGACGATTTCCCACAATACGCCCCTCAACAATACACCCAAGACGATTTCCCACAATACACACCTCAACAATACACCCAAGACGATTCCCCGCAATACACACCCCAACAATACACCCCCTCGCAATACCAAACAGAACAACAAGTATCGCCATCACGCCACCACACCCCCCACACCACCCCCAAAAAATCGGGGCTAGTGGCGGCGTTATTACTAATTTGCACGCTAGGTACGGGAATGTTGGGCGTAGGCATAGGCGCGGGCTGGGCGTATTTTAACCGCCAGGAAGCAGTTGAACTTACGCAGGGCGACACCTCGCTTACAAGCAATTCTTATATTTTCGAGCCAATCGCACAGACCCAAGAGCCTGCTGTGGCGACACTTTCCGACATGCTAGAGCTTGTCACGCCCTCCGTGGTGGGTATTATTACCTATCGCGAGCAGGATTCGCGTAGCACTAGAACCGCCCAAACAAGCCACGGCTCGGGCATTATTTTTGCGGATACCGACGACAGAATTTATATTGCCACAAATTTACATGTGGTACGCGGCGGCCAACGCTGGGATATTACAATCGGCGATAGCGAGCCGATTTCTGCACGCCCTGTGGGCGACGACAGAAGCCACGATTTGGCGGTTTTATATGTAGAAAAGCACGCGCTTTTACAGGAAGGAATTGACAATATTGCGTTTGCGGCGTTTGGCGATTCCGACCAAATGAAAATCGGCGACACCGTGCTTGCCATAGGACACGCCCTAGGAAGCCCGCTCGACACCGCCCTTGGCGGCGGAATGTCCGTGACAAGCGGCATAATAAGCGCGCTAGAGCGGCCTGTGCGTTTCCCCGACAGAGCCGAGCCGCGCATAGTGCTACAGACCGATGCCGCCATAAATTATGGCAACAGCGGCGGCGCGCTCATTAACACAAAGGGCGAAATCGTGGGCATAACCATTAGCCCAGCCCAGGATACAAGCGGCATGAACGGCTCATTGTCCGAGGGAATGGGCTACGGCATTTCTTCAAATATCGCCGTGCCTGTTCTGACACAAATTGTAGCAGACGAGCGTATTCCCGCCATGGGCGTAATGGGCGTAAGCCTTGCGGACGATGCCGAAAACCGCGCAGGACAATGGAACATACCTGCGCTAGGCGCATTGATACTATTTGTACAAGAAAACAGCCCCGCACAGAGAGCCGACATTCTGCCCGACGACGTAATCACCGCCTTTGACGGCCAGCCCATTTTCGACATGCCGCAGCTCCAGGCCGCCGTCCGCTCCAAGGAAATAGGCGACATCGTAGAGGTACGCATACTGCGCGGCGGGCGGTTTACAGTTACTGTGAATGTCGAGCTTGAAATGATAGTGAGGGATACGTTTTAAAGGGGGGCGAAAGCCCCTTTTTATATTAGCGGCAACTCGCCCTAAACCGCCCCAACCTCATCAATCGAAAGCCCGATTAAGCCAAGAATATCCGTTCTGAGCTTTTCCCCCTTGAACCCTTTCCTCGACCTCGCTTCAATTACACGAATAGAATCAACAATATTTTTTGCCACCAATAGCTGCCGAGTACGTTCATTGGCATGAAAAAACCGAGCATAATCAATTTGCAAACGAATATCGGCAAACCGATTTTTCCAGCTAATATAGCGGCGTTCTTTCAGCCACCCAGAATCAATAAAATCCTGCGTAGCACAAAGCATGACAATGGATATGCTGTCAATTTCTGTGCCATAATCAGAAGCGTTCAGTCCTATAAGTTTCTCGCTAAACGGAAAAAAGGTTTCACGCAGGATATGCCCTACATCGCCATTAGTTTCACAGGTTATAAATATATAGCTCATGTTCCCCCCCTACACCGGCATAACAAACACCGCGATAGCCACCGAATGTAAAATAGAAGCCACATTCACAAACAAATGAAAAACGGAGTGCATGTACTTTTTCTTTTTGCCAACGATATAAAAAATCACGCCAAGCGTATAGAGCAAGCCGCCGATAAGTATTAGTACAAAAAATTCTGCGCCAAGCACTTCTATAAGCCTGCGTATTCTAAAAACGGCGACCCAGCCCATGCCGAGATAGCAAGTAATGGAAAACGGCATGAATTTTTTGCGGTCAATCGCGGTAAGCGTAACGCCGATAATCGTAAGCCCCCACAGGACGGCGAACATAATCCACGCATCTGTCGGGTACACCTCTCTAAACCGCGTGAGAAGCACGGGCGTGTATGAGCCTGCAATCAGTACATATATGGTGCAATGGTCAAGCACGCGAAAGACCTTTTTGGGCGTGCCTATGCCTAAGCCGTGGTAAATACTGGACATAGTGAACAGCAAAATTACCGTTGTGCCGTAAATAAGTCCGCTGACTATGCCCATGATATTGTGGTGATATGCCGCGATGATTACACAGGAAATAAGAGCCACAAGCCCAAGCCCGCCGCCTACTATATGTGTAATCATGTTAAACAGCTCCTCGCCCCTTGTGTAGCGGGGTAGTTCAAGTCTTTTTGTCATGTTATCCCTCAATCCCACTTCTTCTTAAAAACAACCCCACCATCCTCCACCTCGCCGCGTACCCTATCCCCCTCGCGGAAACGCCCCTGCAAAATGGCCTCTGCCAGCTCGTCCTCGACCTTGTTTTGTATGGCGCGCCTTAGCGGCCGCGCGCCGTACATTTGGTCGAAGCCCTCTTTGGCAATATATTCCAAAAGCTCGTTTGTGTAAATAAGGTGAATGTCCATGTTTTTTTGTATGCGTGCGGCGGTTTCTTCCAGCATGAGGTTTGTTATTTTTTTGATGTCGTCATTGTCTAGCGGGTGGAACACGATAATATCGTCTATACGGTTGATAAACTCGGGGCGGAATAGGTTTTTCACCTCGTCCATTACGAGCTTTTTCATGTCCTCGTAGGAACGGTCTTTGTCCGCATCGCTAACAAACCCTAGCTTTTTGGGGTTTACAATGGAACGCGCGCCCGCGTTGGAGGTCATAATGATTACCGTGTTTTTGAAGTTGATTTTACGCCCCTGCGAATCGGTAATATGCCCATCGTCCAGAACCTGCAACAAAATATTAAACACATCGGGGTGCGCCTTTTCTATTTCGTCAAATAGAACCACGGAATACGGCTTCCTGCGAACGCGTTCGCTTAGCTGTCCGCCGTCGTCAAAGCCTACGTAGCCTGGCGGCGAGCCGATTAAGCGCGAAATATTATGCTTTTCCATATATTCTGACATATCCACGCGAATAATCGCGTTTTCGTCGCCGAACAAAATCTCCGCCAACGCGCGGCAAAGGTGCGTTTTGCCTACGCCCGTAGGCCCGAGGAACAAAAACGAACCAATCGGGCGGTTAGGGTTTTTAAGCCCAACACGTCCGCGGCGGATTGCCTTGGAGAGCGTTTTCACCGCGGCCTCCTGCCCGATTACGCGCTTATGAATGGTGTCCTCCATTTGCATAAGGCGCTTGCCTTCCTCTTGCTGTAGGCGTTTTACTGGTACGCCTGTAGTAGCCGCGAGAACGTCCGCGATTTCGTCAGAATTTACTATATTATGCGACTTTTCGTAGTTGTCCTTCCATTGCTTTTCCTCTGTTTCCAAGCGTTGCTTCAACGAATTTTGGCGTTGCTTTAACAAGCCCGCCTTTTCAAATTCCTCTATTTTTATGGCGGCCTCTTTTTCCGTTTCCAGCTCGTTAATTTGTTCCTGTAGCGCTTTTATATTCGGCGGCGCGGTATAGGAACGCAAACGCACTCTTGACGAGGTTTCGTCCAAGAGGTCAATCGCCTTGTCGGGCAAAAACCTGTCGCTGATATACCTCGCGCTTAGCTGAACGGCGGCGATTATTGCATCCTCGGTGATTTTTACGTTGTGGTGCGCTTCGTATTTGTCGCGTATTCCACGCAAAATGTCGATTGCCTCGTCCTCGGTAGGCTCGTCAATCATTACTGGCTGAAAACGCCGTTCCAACGCCGCATCCTTTTCAATATGCTTGCGGTATTCGTCCAAGGTCGTCGCGCCGATTACCTGCATTTCCCCGCGAGAAAGAGCGGGCTTTAGGATATTTGCCGCATCAAGCGCGCCCTCCGCGCCGCCTGCGCCTATAAGCGTGTGCAGCTCGTCTATAAATAAAATTACATTCGTGTTGGTTTTTACTTCCTGCAAAACGCGCTTAATGCGTTCCTCAAACTCGCCGCGGTACTTTGTACCCGCAACCATGCCTGGCAAGTCCAAGCCAAGCACGCGCTTGTCCTTCATAGGCTCGGGAACATCGCCCAAAACTATACGCTGTGCCAGCCCCTCGGCAATGGCGGTTTTTCCCACGCCCGGGTCGCCCACTAGACACGGATTATTTTTTGTGCGGCGGCTGAGAATTTGAATCACTCGCTCGGTTTCCTTGTTGCGCCCCACAATGGGGTCGAAGTGCTTTTCCCTCGCCATTTGCGTAAAATCGCGGCTGAATTTGTCGATTGTGGGCGTGTTGCTCCTCTGCCCCTTTTGCTGTTGGGCTTGGTGCGGGTTAATGGGGAAGGGGAACGGCATCATGCCGCCCTGGTTGGATTCGCCTAGCATCGCCAAAATATCGTCATACATTTTTTGTATGTTTACGTTAAGCGTGTTCAAAACCGTACACGCGACAGAATCGCCCTCTTTTAGCAACGCGAGCAGTAAATGCTCCGTGCCGATGTAGTTTGTTTTCATTCGCAGGGCTTCCGCGTGGCTTACCTCAAAAATGCGCTTGGTACGCGGCGTAAAGTCCTGCGGCTCTTGGCCGCCTAGGGTTGGCATGTTTGAACCGCTTTCCAACTCGCGTTTAATGCCTTCCGCCGTGACCTTTTGCATTTCCAGCGCCTTGGCGGCTACGCTGTCCGCCACACGCGCAAGCCCCAGTAGTAAATGCTCCGTTCCCACATGGGAATGACCAAACTCCTTGGCGGCGTTTTGGGAATTTGTGATTGCCTGCTTTGCTTTTTCTGTAAAAGGACCTTTCATAAAATGGGTAGCCTCCTAATTTTTATGGAACGTGGATTTATTGGTTTAAGGGAATGGAACGCGGATTTTCGCGGATTTAACGGATTTTCGCGGATTTTTTCGTGCGTTTATTAAAAACTAATGGAACGCGGATTTTCGCGGATTTAACGGATTTTCGCGGATTTTTTCGTGCGTTATTAAAAGCTAACGGAACGCGGATTGTGTGGATTGTTAATTGTGTGGATTTTATGAATTTACGCCAGATAGAATCCGCGAAAATCCGCCAAATCCGCGAAAATCCGCGTTCCATGCCTTTAAAAAAATCCGCGTGCTAATTCACATAAAAATCTGCCGTAAATACTCGGAGCGTTTAATATCGCGTTCCTGCTCTGACATTTCTGTTCCTGCGGTGCGTTGCAAATGCCCTGGTTGAATTTCCATCATTATTTGATAAATTTGCTTGGCGGGCTTGGGCTGTGCAAGCAGGCCTGTAATGTAGCCTAGCCTAATATCGGACAGCAGGTCAAGCGCCTCACTGGCGGAAATCATTCGGCTGTTTGTCAAAATGCCGTAAGCGCGGTAGACTATGTCCTCTATTTGGCTTCTGTTTGTGGAAAGTATGTTCTCGCGGGCTTGCTGTTCTTTTTGTATTACTGTATGCGTTACATTTTGCAGCCCCAGAATTATATCTGTTTCCGATTTTCCCAAGGTGTTTTGGTTAGATATTTGGAAGATATTTCCCATGGACGAGGTACCCTCGCCGTGTATGCCGCGCAGCGTTACGCCCACCTTGGTGAGCTGCGGCAGGACGGTTTTGGAGAGGTCAACCGTTTTGCTCAAGCACGGCAAATGCAGCATGTACGAGGCTCTAAGCCCCGTGCCTGTGTTTGTGGGGCAGGCGGTGAGATAGCCGTATTCCGCGCTAAAGGCAAACTCCAAATGCTCCTCCAGCAGGTCGTCTATTTGCCCCGCGGTTTCGTAAGCTAGGCTCAAGCCCTCGCCAGGCTTAATCGCCTGTATGCGTACGTGGTCCTCCTCGTTCAGCATAACGCTTATGTTTTCGTCCCTGCTAAGCATCAAGCCCTTTGGCAGCTTGCCGCTAATAAACTCTGGGCTAACTATATGCTTTTCTTGAAAAACGGCTTGCTCGGTTTGGTTCAGCGTATTCATGTCAATTTTAAGAAAAAAGCGATTTTCGCCCGCCGATTCTATGGCCTGGGTGGCTTCGGTAACCATAGTCAAAGCGCCCACCGGCGTAATCGTTTTGCGGAAAGGGTACTTTTTTATGTTTCGCGCAAGCCGTACACGCGAGGACAGTATTTCGCTTTCGTCGGTTATGCTTTCTTGGTACCAAGGGGTGGGCATGATAAATTGCTCCTTTTTGCCTATAGCTTCCTAAAATATTCCAAAAATTCGTGCGGTTGCATTATGAACGGTTCTTGTAAAACAAGAAGGTCTTTGTCCCCTGTTATTAGTATTGCATTGCTTTCTCTCGCCGTATCGTAAAAAATACGGTCTTTTTCGTCACGCATGTCTATATTGCTTGTTTTTGGCGTAATCATAATACCAACATCTAAAATATCGCTTATAAAAAGATTTTGTTCTTCAATAGTTAATTTGTGTTTAGGTCTTGCTAATACCTTTTTGTACTCGTTTATAATACCCTTACTGTAATAAAGCTGTATTTCTTCACATAATACCAGTTGAATTATTTCCGCAGGCGTTCCGCTCGGGTTATGGATAGAAAATATAAGCACGTTCGTATCTATAACGACCTTATACATTATTCGCCCCTTTGTTCGCTTCTGTAGTCCTTAATGTCTGCGATTATTTCCTCCATGCTCATGCCGCTTGTGCCATTGGATTTTGATTTATTCTGTAATTCCTTGAAATTTTCAAGTCTTTTAGTTGCTCTTTCTTTCTTTGCTTGTTCTTTATAATTCTCAAACTCTATATAATCCTGTTTAGCAATAACAACCACATCAATATCGGGAAAGGGAATTAAAACTCTCTCTCCTTGTGCTATATGGTTTGCAATAAAATTTAATTCTTTTGGTGCTTCTAATGTTAGCATTTTAATCACTCCTGTTGTTTACTCACTATGCACCTGCTCCAACGCTCGTATCTGGTCGCGCAGCCGTGCCGCTTCCTCGAAGTTTTCGGCTTCTATGGCGCGGTTTAGCGTGGCGCGCAGCTCGTGTACCTGCCGCTTTTGCAAGATACCCGCGCCCATTCGGCGTGGATATTTGCCCTCGTGGCGCGTGCTTCCCTGTACGTTTTTTAGCAAAACCTCGACCTCTTTTTTAAACGAGCTGTAGCACACGTCACAGCCTAGCCGTCCGCCTGTTTTGAATTTTTGAAAGGTCATGCCGCAGCGTACGCACGCCTTGGGCGGCGGCGCGGCTGGGCGTACGTTTATTTTGCCGTGCAGGGGTGCGGCCGCCCCTGCCGCTCCTGTGGGCGGCTCGTTAAAATATTTTGTATTTAGCTGTTCGATAAAGCCCTTGAAAATATTTTCCAAGGAAAGAAGCATTTCAGGGTTTTCAATTTTAAACGCGCAGTCCTGGCAAAGGTGCAGCTCCACCTTTTTCCCGTGAACAAATTGCTGCATATGCACAGATGCGGTGTTTGTTTGGCATTTTTCGCATAACATAACGTAGCCCCTCCTAAGTGTAGCCGATAATCTCAATTAAAATCCATATATTTCATAAAAAGTGTGTCAAATTCTGGGTGTATGGGCAGGCTTATTTCCTGCGCTTTTTTTGCGAGCGCGTTTATTTTCTCCGCTTCCTCGGGGTTGAGCAGATACTTTTTCGCGCCGTCAAGTGCGGAATTGCCCACAAATTTTGCAATGCCTTTAAGCTCCGCGGGAACAAGCCCGACCGTCACAGCATCGTCAATACCTATTCTATACCCAAATGCTCCTGCGATAAAGAGGTTTTGTAAATTTTTATTGTTGGCGAGCAAAATTTCTATTCCTGCGCGTACGGCAGATTTTGCCAGTTGGATTTCCCGCACATGCGCTTGAGAAAGCGGCGAGCCGTGATTTTCCTGCAAAAGCCCTGTGCTGTCGATGTGCTTTTTCCGTATAAGCTCCGCACAAATCGCCACCATTTGTGAGCCGCGTATATCGCCGCCCTCGAACGCCGTACCTGCCGCCGCCGACGTAACAAACGCCTGCTCCTGTGAGTATAACGCAAGCTCGGCGTTTGTGCCTAGGTCAACTAATAAATTATAACCGTGCGCTTCGCAAAAATACATACCTGCCACAACGTCCGCGCCGACAAAAGCCGACACCGCTGGCAGAATTTCGGCGTAAATATCGCCGATTTCTACGCCCGACATTTCTACACAAACGGGCGTGAATGGGTACACGCCCAGCGTTTGGCACGAAAGCCCACGCAACAAATGCAGCATTACCGTGTTGCCTACGATTGCAACGCGCGGCGCGCGGTCGAGAGCCGTTTCGCGTACTAACATTTCTATGCCAATTTTTAAATCATTTATTACATAAGAATGTAGCAGGTCGGCGTTGGCTTGGCGTTCGTTTGCGGCGGCGATTCGCGAAACAACGTCCGCGCCAAAAGCCTGCTGACTATTTCCGCGGGAATATCTGGCAATCGCTTCGCCGTTCTGTAAATTAACCAGCTCGAAAGCAATGTTAGTCGTGCCTAGGTCGATTGCTATTCCGCATGGCTCGGTGATTGCTCTAATGGGCTGTAGGATTTCGAGCCTTTCGGGCAATGCTAGGTCTTTGCACGCTGAACAGGAGGCGCGCGAAGCACAGGAAGCACACGAAGCACAGGAATTGCGCCTATAGCATATAACGGAATTGTTGCAGTTTTTCATTTATAACTGCCTCTCTGATTTTATAGAGAATATAACACGGATTTTTGCGGATTTATGCGGATTTACACGGATTTTCCCACGAACGAATCCGCGTAATCCGTGTTTAATTTTCACATTTCTGATTTATGTGTTTGTCGTGACGGCTACTTGTAGGGGGCGGACTTGTCCGCCCCGAGGTATGCACGCTCGTCAATTCTAGGACGGATAACGTCCATTAACGCAGAACAAGGTAATCTCGGGACGGATAAATCCGTCCCCTACAAAACCCCAAAGGCGATTTTGGTCGTCCCCTACAAAAACCTTGAAAAATTGATTTGCGTGGAACTCGCATAATTAACATAGTAATTGCTAAATATAAAGGCATGACTGGTGGGGTGTTTCGAGGCTAGATTCTCACCATAAAATAATCGGAAAAACGGGGCAATGCCCCAGAAGGAGAAAGCTACATGGAAAAAATTAGATTAGGCATTATTGGTTTAGGGCTTGCGTGGCAGCGTTTACATGCGCCTGCGTTGGCGAGATTGACAGACAAATTTGAAATAGTGGCAGTGTGCGACAGGGACGAGGAAAAGGTAAGCAACGTGGCGCGGTTCTTGGGCTTGTCGGACGATTCGGCGTTTACCGACTACAAGGAAATGCTTACACGCAAGGACATTGAGGCCATCGAAACCCTCGTTCCCATAAGCGAAAACTTTGAAACGGCGGCGGCGGTAATAAAGAGCGGCAAGCATTTGATTGCCGAAAAGCCGTTCGCGGCTACGCTCGAAGCCGCACATCAGCTAATAAAGCTGCGCGACCGCCACAAGGTAACGGTCATGGTTGCGGAAAACGAACGCTACGAGGAACAAAACACAATTATCAAAAACCTAATCGACAACGGCCAAATCGGCACGCCTATTTATTTTATCGACAATCACGTTGTAAACTATAAGGAAGAATCGGAACACGGCGGCTTTGGGCAAACGGAATGGCGGCAAAACCCCGATTATCAGGGCGGCGTAATAATGGACTCGGGCGTACACCACACGGCGCGAATGCGGTTTTTGTTCGGCGAGGTGCAGCGCGCGTTCGCGAACGGATATAGCACACAGCTAGATTTTACGCCGTTTTCCTGCGTAAATAGCTTGCTCAGCTTTGGCGAAAATATTTCGGGTCATTATTCCTTTTTTATCACAGGAAAGGAAACGCAAGCGCCGCTTGTAGGGCTGCGGATTTTTGGCACGCAGGGCGAAATCTTCTTGGAAGAACCCGACTGCGGCTTTGTGAACATCAGCTTTAAGGACGAACGCTCCAGCGTTGCGATTGCGTACACGCCCGCGCAGGGCTATTTCCACGAGCTGGAAAATTTCCACGCCGCCCTACGCAACAACGTAAAAATCGAATCCACGCCCGAAAAAGCCTTGGGCGATATGGAAACGATTTTTGCCATTTTGGAATCAATCCGCAGCGGAATGCCCGTAAACCCCAAGGAAGCCGAGAATTTGGCTAAGGCGATTGTGTTGCCAAGAGTGACGGCGTACCCTGGGGCGCGGAGTAGGAAGTCTAAGGTGGTGGCGGAGTAGGGGAGTAGCTTCCCCCGATTAAATCTTGTAAGATTTAATCGGGGGAAGCATTAAAATATTATTCAAAGATTTCTTTGAATTTCGTAAACACAAAACTCAATAGAGGGGAAACAAGTAGATTGCCGAATACATACGCAGAAAAAAGGTAAACCCCCATATACCAGCCTGGGGCGGGGCGGTATTCCGAGCCTAGCATTTGTTGTGTTTGGTGGTGGAGCAACAAGCGTAAAGCTACGATTGCGACAGTATAGGCAGTAAATAAAAGCAGTAGCTTCATAGACGGCACATTTTTTGATATATAGCCAACTGTTCTATATAAGGTGATAGATGTAGCGGTTGTGCCGAAGCCCCACAGGCATAATAAAAGCAAAAATGAACTCGAAATGTTTAAAATAAGCCAATTGATAAGCGCGTATATTAGCCCTAATCCCATGCAGAGAAATATTTCCACTTTAGTCACCCTCTACAAAAAAACACTACTCTACGAAGTTTTTAAAATATTGTATCAAGGGCTTCTTTGAATTTATCAAATAGGGCACTTAATAGGGGCGAAAACATGAGAGAAGCATAGACAAGCAAAGAAAAAAAGCGAATATCCCACCACCAGTAGGCATTAGGGCGATATATCGTATTCATAAGCTGTTGTGCCTTATGCTTAAACAGTAAGTGTAAGGTTACGACTGCGACAATATAAGCGGTAGCCAAGAGTATTATTTTTATAGCAAACTTATACTCTCTTGACATGTAGCTAATTATTCTATACAAGAGAATAGATGTCGCAATCATGGTAAACCCTCGCAGACATAACCGAAGCAAAAAGTAATCAGAGGTTTCAGAGATATTAAAAACAAACCAGTTAATAAGCGTGTGTATTATGCCGAACACAATGCAGAGAAGCACTTCCACCTTAGTCACCCTCTATCCGAAAAAACTACTACTTTACTAAAGAACATCAGCCCAGTAATAATTTATTCCGATGTCAATATCAAGTGTGTCGTGTGGGTCGTCCGCTCCACCTGCGGCAACATCTGCACCCCAGTTTAAGAAGTTTCTTCCATAAAGCAAAGATGCCCCGATATAACCAAAATGAATATTTCCGAAGCCCTCGGCATCAGTTAATTCCCCCCTAAGAATGAATTTACCATTATTTGTAAGATAGGTAATATTAGGTAGTTGAGCCTCCCACCTATGCTGTAGCTTAACGTCCCAAAGTCCGCCACTCTTCACATGCTCCCTAAACCATACAAGGAAATAAGTGGGGCTACTAATAATATCTGCATATAGATGTGCCACCTGCTTATTCCCTAGCATAAGGGCGTTTAGCGGTATAGTATAATTATAATAATACCACCCATCAAGCATTTCTACTGTTACATAAAGGTCTTTCATAGCTTGTGGAATATCGGGCGCGAGGGGTACTAGCCCCGATTTATAGCGAGGTGTAACGCCCAAAATATCAAATTGTTGTGACATATACTCGGGGATATTTGAATTAAACAATGAAGCCGCGCTTGTGTCACTAAGCCCATGAATATCCGCTTCACGCCTAACCCAAGCATTTAAAACAGCAAGATAGGTATGGGAATCCATTTCGCCCGTTGGTTCAAAGCCAAAATTCAACTGGAAAGTAACCACCGCACCACGAGTTAATCCGCCATATGTCCCAAAAGGAAGCCTTTCGCCTGTTGAGCGGTCATACATATTTAAAAAGCCCAAATCTTCAAGCCACGTTTGCAAAGGTGTAACAGCAAGCGGATAATAGTGCGCCCCACCGTCACCTATTCGGCGCGACCACTCAAAAACAGTAGGGTGATTATTATGCGGATTTAAAGGCACGAAGTCATACATATCGGGTATGCCGTCACCGTCCGAATCCGCTAACGTAGGTGTTGAGTGCATGAAAATATATGGACGAAGCTCGTCGTCTACTGTCATAAAGCGTATTTCGATTTCCTCACCGTCAAGCAGACCGTCACCGTCAGAATCGGCGTTTGTGTAATCAAGAAGATTATAGCCAGGCATAAGCTCGCCAGAGGATAAAAACAATTCCCCATTTGCGACCATTTGCTCGTAAACATCGGGTACGCCGTCACCGTCTGTGTCGGTGAGGTCAAGCCCCGCCCTTTGAGCAAAATGCTCAATAATCACATCAAGCCCATCTGCATTTAGATTAACCATTGCACCACCGCTTATTTCGGCGAGTTCCCTCATGCGTTGCGGAGCTACAGAGGGATAGAAGTTTGGTAAAACGGTATGGACGATTATATCACTTCCCCGTCCTTGCATTTCGCCTATGGCGTAGGCTTGATAATCGGGATTGCCAGGCACATAATGTCCGCTTGTCAGAAGCAGTACGGCGCGTTGATTTTCTTGATTAGCGGAACGCAGGTCTGTAAGTGCATTAAAAAGCCCATTGTATGAACACGCACCGCCCGAGCCAAGATTACGTCTTGTTAAATTTTCAAGATATTCAATAGCGTTAGCCCTTTGGGGGTTATGGTCGCGGAAACGCTCATTAAACGCTACGCTAGAGTTTGTGCCAAGTAAAGCAACAGCCACTCTGTCATTTTCTTCCAAGCTATTGACAACCTCTAGGGCGAATTGTCGCATTTCCTCAAAGTCGTTATTATCCACAAACATAGTAGCGTCCTCTAGCATTACAACCAAGTCAACATTTTTAGCTTGTATGGGGGCTGTTGGCATGGACATAAGAGCCTCGTGTCTAGCCCTCCTGTCCATAACCATATATGTTTGTCGTAAGCCTGTCGCCATATCAGTTGCAAATTTGTAATAAAACACTACAAACGTAAGCGTAGATACAACGGATTGCCCTTGAATTGTATCATGCTCTAAAGACGTACCCTCGATAAACTCGCTTACATCAATTAGCTGTTGCGTTTCCTCGTCCCAAAGAAAAATAGCAGGGTCAAAATCGGGGTCATTGAATAAGTCGGGGTCTAGCTCAAAGGTTAATGTCGCAGATTCAAACTCTGTGTCAATTTTTAATTCAAATCCGCTCCCTGTATATCCTGGAATGTTCGGCGTAAGAAAAATATTATTTTCGGGGATTCTGTTGAGCGATACTTTATCTATATCTTGTGCGGGCAGGTCGATAGAAAGACTTGGTACGGCTTTGTCGGTTGGTTGCAAATCGGGGGCTTCAACAACGGTTGTCATTTTCCGAACGCCGTCCAAAACGCCGTCACCAAGGGTAGAGGGGTTCAAAGGGTCTAAGGCGAATATGTGTATTTCCTCGTAGTCGGTTAATCCGTCATTGTCTGTGTCGGGGTTTAATGGGTCTGTGGCGTAAATGTGTATTTCCTCGTAGTCCGTCAAGCCGTCATTGTCTGTGTCGGGGTCGTGTGGGTTTGTGCCTAGCAGAAATTCCTCGTAGTTCGTCAGTCCGTCACCGTCAGAATCTCGTCCGCCGTCACTTATTCCGTCACCTAAAGAATCCCACTGCAATGGGTCTGTAAATGAAACGAATACCTCGTAGCCGTCGGGCAAGCTGTCGCCGTCCGTGTCGGGGTTGTTTGGGTCTGTGCCGAATAGCTCCTCGTACCAGTCGGGCAAGCCGTCCTCGTCTGTGTCAACGTCACTCATGTAAACAAAGTTTGCGGTAATATTCGTTGCATTTTCGGGTACATGGAAAATGTTAAGCGGCATAAGCGGAGCATATTCAAAGTAACCGCCGTTAGATGTTTCCCAGCCAGCAAAAAAGTAACCGTCCTCTGCTGTCGCTTCTAGTTCAATTTCGGAATAAGCGAAAAAGCACTCGTCCTTAATATTGATACTTCCGCCCTCGCTAGATTTAAAGGTTAAATGCTGTTTTCCCCTCAAGCACTCTATACAATACCCTGTTAGCCACCGCAAAAATGCGGTAATGTCGGCACTGTCCACAACGCCGTCACCGTTAATATCCGCGATACGGTTATCGAGTATTACAAAGCCTGCGTGTACTGCGATTGCACGAGCCAAAAAGACTATCTCAGCAGAGGATACATCACCCATACCGCCCGAAGAAAGCGCGCCAAGCCGTAGCCATTGTGCCCTCACGAGAGTGTTATCCGTTATGTTAGTAAAATCAGTGTCCCAGCCACCAAAAATCCAACCTGAACGCAAGGGGTTTTCGGGGGTTGTTGCACTTGTAGCGTGGGCGATATTTTTTTCGACAATATTTTCGGTGTTACTGTTTATGTTGCCGCCATTAAGGTCAAAGGTTACGGTGTGTACAGGCTCAAAGGTTACATTCACGCTTATATTGTCGCTTACAATCACCTTGCGTGTATTTTCGGAAATATTATCGGCGAATGTGCCGCCAGTGATTGTCCACCCTGCTATAATAAAACCCTCGTTTGGTGTTGCCGTAAATATTATGGTGCTGTCGGATTCAATATTGGCAGGGCTTGCTATAGGCTCTCGGTGTCGTGTAGCGGTTATGCTTCCGTTCGCTCCTGCGGTAAATGTTACGGTGTGGGTAGTGTTTGCCGAAGTAGGCAATATGCCGATATTTCCCACGAAAAGGATAACGGCAAGTAGTAGGCTGCTTTTCATACTTGACACTTTTGGGATTTCCTGTTTTTTATCGGTTAGGTATTCGAGCCATTGAGCTAATGCGGACTGTGCGTTTGAAAGGGCTTCACAAACTGTTTCCCCTTGGCTGTAACAACCGCGCAGGTCTGGAAACGACACCACATAACCGCCCTCTGTGGCAGGTTCAAAAACAGCGGGATAGACATATTTCATAACGAAACCTCCTCATTCCCCAAACCATAAAGGCTCGTGACGACATTCCCACCAAAGTACAGCGGTGAAAAAGGGCTATGCCCTAATCAAAACAACCGACCCATAAATAGGCACAACAATCTTCAGCTCGCCGCGGGTAACAAAAAATCGGCGCGAGGTTTCGCTAAAGGTATCAGCACCAGTCACTATTCGTTCGGTTACATAGCCGCCCGAAATGCCCACTTTCCAAACAGGCAGCGTGACCTCCATGGGCTTGTTGTTGTTGTTTATGGCTACGACTATTTTGCCGTTGTCGTCCCAGCGGCCGTAGGAAAAAAAGCCGTGGTTCGACCAGATAAACTCCAACGAGCCGTCGCGTAAGGCGGAATATTCCTTGCGTAGGGCAATCAATTTTTTGTGCAGGTCGAGCAGGACTTTGTCCTCGTTGCCCCATGGGAAGGTACGGCGGTTGTCGGGGTCTGTCCAGCCCGCAAGCCCCGCCTCGTCGCCGTAATATATTGTGGGCGCGCCCGGCCATGTCATTTGGAATACAATGGCTTCCATCATGATGTTTTTGTTTATGCCGCGCTCGGCGGCCCGCGCGCCTACGGTGTGAAGTCTGCCTGTGCAGCTGTTCGTGCGTGTGAGGAAGCGCGAATGGTCGTGGTTTGAAAGCTGGTTCATGGCGGATTGCAGGGCGTGGACATTGAAATACGCCATGTGGTGACGCATTGCGCCCTCTAACGCCATGGCATCGTTGCGTAGGCTTGGGCGGCTTTCCTCGCTGTGCTTGTTTACGCCTGTGAGAAACCAAGTAAGCGGCACCATAAACGCGTCATAGTTCATAATGGTGTCCCATTCGCCGTTGAGCCAAGGCGAAGGGTCGCCGTAGTGTTCCGCCAAAATAATGGCGTTCGGGTTCGCTTTTTTTACCTCGGTATGGAATTTGCTCCAAAATAGATGGTTCATTTCGGGACTCATGCCAAGGTCGGCGGCTACGTCAAGCCGCCAGCCGTCTACATTGTACGGCGGAGATACCCATTTTTTTCCTATTTCGATTATATAGTCAAATAATTTTTGGGAAGCCTCGAAGTGCAGCTTGGGGTGGTTTGAATTTGCCCACCAGCCGTCATAGCTGTCGTTGGCGGGCCATGTGCCGCCATGCCACAGAAAATAGTCGTGGTAGGGGCTTGCCTTTTCGTGGTACGCGCCGACTGGTTCGCCCGATTCGCGGTAAAAGCCCGCCGCGTCCAGCCATTTGTTGAAGCAACCGCAGTGGTTAAAAACGCCGTCCATTATTACCTTGATGCCGTGTTTATGCGCGAGCGCCACAAATTTTGCGAAAAGCGCGTTGCTTGCTTCGAGGTTTTTCTTGGAAGTCGTGCGTTTTTTGTACTTCGTGGCGTATTTGTTATGCACCTGTTCAAAGCGAAGCGTATCGCCGCCGTCCTCGATAATTACGCCAAAATGCGGGTCGATATAATCGTAATCTTGAATATCATATTTATGACTGCTCGGCGAAACATTTATAGGGTTAAGGTAAATGGCTTCTACGCCCAATTCCTGCAAATAGCCTAGCTTGTCCATGATTCCCTTAATATCACCGCCGTAAAAATTGCAAAAATCGCCTGACGGCGCGATGTCCTTGCCCCATTCCATAGAAAGCGCGGTTTTTCCTAAATAGGCGTACTCGTGGTTTGCCACATCGTTTGTGGGGTCGCCGTTGTAAAAGCGGTCGATAAAAATCTGGTACATGACCGCGCCTTTAGCCCATTGCGGCACGTTCAGCCCAGGAATCATGCGGAAATTGTAATGCTCGTCAACATAGTCGCGCAGGCCGAGCTTGTTGTAATAAAAGGTTTCGCCGTCCGCGACACAGCGGTAATAATATCTCAGCGGCTTGGAATGTATTTGTATGCTAACGGTAAAGTAGTCGAATAGGTCGTCATGGCGCGTTTTTTTCATAGGGTATGCCGCGCCCTCGCGCCCGTTGGGTACTATATGAAGCGAAGCCGCGCACTCGTCGCCCCTCGCCACGCGCAAGCAGAATTTCACCGTATCGCCCGCCTTGGGGGCGTACGGCGTTACAAATTGCTTTGTTTCGTCACTAAAGACGGCGGATTTATTAAGCATTTTATATACCTCGTGTTTTTTATAGTTGTTTAACAATTCCTAAAGTGTACCAATATAAGCAAAAGGACGCAAGAAGTATATTTCCCTATCTCGTTAAAAAATCTTTCCCGCTCTCGTTAAAAAAATCAATGGAACGCGGATTTTCGCGGATTTAACGGATTTTCGCGGATTCTATCTGGCGTGCTTCTTAAAATCCGCGCCATTAAAAACCCTCGCAATCTGCGTTCCGTTAGCTTTTAAGAACGTAAGAAAAAATCCGCGTAAATCCGCCAAATCCGCGTAAATCCGCGTTCCATCATACGAAAAATTCCGTAATTTAAAAATTTTGTAACATGCTGTTAATTCATGCGGTTGTCGTGCTTGCTTTCCGTTGACAACTCATTTCACATGCAATACAATGTATGCAAATTGTAATGATAAAGAGTATAAAAAATTGCCAAATACAAGCCAAAAGAGGTGCAAATATGACAAAAACAATTCAAGTTAGAGTTGATAACCAATTCAAAGAAGCCGTTGACACGCTTTTTACATCACTTGGCATGGATACGTCCACCGCCATTCGCATTTTTTTAAATGCCGCCATGGAAGCGGGCGGTATTCCGTTTGCGGTAACTCACAGGGCAGACAGAGATACCGCTATAATGGAAGCCATTGAAAGGCGCAGAGCGGGCGTGCAGTTTGTGACTGCGGAGCAAAGCCTTGAAAATATGAAAAACGCGATTAAGGGCGTTTCTGTATGAGGGGTAGGTATCATGTTTTAGTTGACCCAAAGGCAGATATGAAGCTGTTCCGCCATATTGAATTTTTGGCGCGTGTAAGCGAAGCTGCGGCGGAAAAGTTGTACACGTTTTACGAGAACGCGCTTAACGAGCTGTCGGAGCTGCCTACTATTTGCCCTAGATATTATTCGCAAAAGCCTATTGACTACGAGCTTTATTGCAAGCCCTTTGGCAAGCGTTATAGAATTGTTTTTGAGATAATTGACGACAATGTGTACATTTATGATATACAGGACTGCCGCCAAGATACAGATAAGAATTATGTCTAGGGCGTGTTGCCGCTAATATTCTACAACATTCCCCCACCGCTTGCAATCCGAAAATCCCTCACCCGCACCTGCACCTCGGCGATATTATTCCACACATTTGTTTCGATACCGTACGCTATATCAAGAATGCCCTGCGTTGCCGCTCCGCATACCTCTGCATACTTCTCATTAAGCCCAAAGGCTATACCCTTTAGCCTACGCCCATCGTCCGCTCGGAACGTAAAAATCAGTGTGTTTTTCTCGTTGATTATACGCACATTTTCCGCAAGAAGCCCATAGCTCACAAACAACGGCTCGTCATTTTTTTTGCCGAAAGGGGCGAGCGCGGCTAGCTCGTTCGACAGCGCGAGGGTTATTTCTTCTATAGAAAGCTCGCGGTCTATGTGCAAAATGGGTCGAAAATCGTCGTCGGTCAAAACGCAGGCTTCGTTAAGCGCGGCGTTTAGCGGCTCGATGTTTTCCTCGCACAAGGTAAGCCCTGCCGCCATTTCGTGGCCGCCGAAGCGTTTGAACAGGTGGCGGTTTTTGTAAAGTGCCATGAAAATATTGTAGTTTTCTGTCGAGCGTGCCGAGCCTTTTACCGCGCCATCGCCCTGTGTCAATAGAATCGTCGGGCGGCAGGTCGCATCACGTATTCGCCCTGCCACTATTCCCGCCACGCTTTCGTGTGCCTCAAAATCAGTAAGCACTAAGACCTTGGGCAACGTGCCGCCAATTTTTTCCATTGCGCGTTTTACACATTCGTCTGTTAGCTTTTTCCGCGCTTCATTTAGTTGCAAGAGCTGACTAGCTAATTGTACTCGTTTTTGCGGCTCGTCAAGGGGCGACAAAAGCAATTCTACGGCTAATTCCGCGCTTGCGAGCCGTCCCGTTGCGTTTAGGCACGGGCCGACTACAAAGCCCACCGCAAACGCATCTATGGGCTTTTCCAAGTACCCGCGCAGGGCGATTAGGCTACCAATTCCGAGGTTAATCATTTTGTTGGCGTTAATAATTTTAAGCCCTGCCGCGGCAATTATCCTGTTTTCGTCCACTAGCGGCACTATGTCACAAATAGTAGCGATTGCCGCTAGTACAATAAGCTCGTCACGCTCGCCGTCCGACAAGGGAACAGCCATAAAATCACTAAGCGCGACCGCAAATTTGTACGCCAACGCCGCCGCGCACAGCGACTTAAACGGATAGTCGCAATCGGCTTGCTTTGGGTCAATGATTGCCACCGCAGGGGGCAAGGCCTCGGCAGGCTCGTGATGGTCGATTACAATTATTTCCATTCCTAGCTCAGCGGCTCTTTTTATTTCCGCTACGGCGGAAATTCCGTTGTCAACGGCAATAAGCAAATCCACGCCCTTTTCGGCGATTTTTTCCACCGTGGCGAGGTTTAGGCCGTAGCCCTCGTCTATTCTGTGCGGTATGTAATATTCACAATTCGCACCGAGCTTGTGAAACAATTTGTATAAAATAACGGTGCTGGTTATGCCGTCCGCATCATAGTCGCCATAAATCAAAATTTTTTTGCTGGGAATCGCCTCGCGAACTGCTTCCAGTGCTTTTTGCATGTCCTTTAGCCGCATAGGAGAATGAAGCCGCTCGGGGGCAGGCGAAAGGAACGAAATCGCCGCGTTTTTGCTGCGAATACCCCTATTCGCCATAACGCAAGCCGTGATTTCGCTTATATTTAAAACCTGCGACATCAGCTTTAAATCCGCGTCTGTTTCCTTAATTTCCCAACGAGCTTTCATTGCAGACCACCATATAAATGAATTTGCCCAGTAATTTTCCCCTCGGGCGAAACTTCGACAATGCCGTAAGAAGCCTCACTGCCGCCGCGCGGAAGCACAGGGCTGCCTGGGTTCATTACAAAAACGCCGCCCACGGTAGTACACACAGGCATGTGCGTATGCCCAAAAAAGCAGGCGTTCGCGCCCTTTTCGCGGGCATAATAGCAAAGCCTATCCACGCCATTTTTTACGCCCAGATTATGACCGTGGTTCAACAAAATGCGCGTGACGGCTTGCTCGCCGCTATCCAAGCACGGCTTAAACGCCAAAATCCGCTCGGGTTCGACATTGCCGTAATCGCAATTGCCTGCCACAGCAACCATGCTAAGGTCGGGATACTGGCTACTAAACCGCATTAAATCCCATGCGTGGTCGCCGAGATGGCACACCAAATTGACCTCGTTGGCATATCTTGCCAACAGGCTCTCCAGCTCCGAGGTTCGCTCGTGAGTGTCGCTTAGTACGAGTATTTTCAAGAAATGTACTCCTCTAGCTTAAAGACTATGGTACGCGGATTTTAAAGGCATGGAACGCGGATTTTGCGGATTTGGCAAATTTTAAAGGCATGGAACGCGGATTTTCGCGGATTTAACGGATTTTCGCGGATTTTTTCTTGCGTTCATTAAAAGCTAACGAAACACGTACTACACGGATTTTAAAACACGCTAGATAAAATCCGCGTAAATCTGCGTAAATCCGTTAAATCCGTGTTTAATTGCCTTTAAATCCACATTTTATTGTCTGCTGTGCCACGCTCTCTCTGTGCCTCTGTGTGAAATGGTTTTTGACAAATAATGAACGTAGGTAAAGCGTATAACTTCCATATCCTTAGTTAAAAGATTTTTTCACACAGGAGTTCACACAGAGGCACAAAGCAGAGGGAACGTGGCACAGCAGGAAAGAAACGTAGATTTAAATATTTCGTTTGTTAAGGGCATTTGCATGTCTTTTGTGGGGATTGCAGGTTTTCGTAGGGGACGGATTTATCCGTCCCGAGGCTACCTCGCTATGCGTTAATGGACGTTACCTGCCCCGAATTGACGAACGTGCAAACCTCGGGACGGATAAATCCGTCCCCTACAAGTAGCCGTCACTGGTTTTAATCTACGGACAGCGGATTAACCTTGAAAAAATCCGCGAAAATCCGCCAAATCCGCGAAAATCCGCGTTCCATGCCTTTAACTTAATTTGCAGGGTTTTTGTAGGGGACGGATTTATCCGTCCCGAGGCTACCTCGCTCTGCGTTGGTCGGCGTGCGGTGTTGTCTAAGAAAACCACTTAGACAACACCTTACTGCCTGCTTAATGGACGTTACCTGCCCCCAATTGACGAACGTGCCAACCTC
>WRLD01000009.1 GCA_009777845.1 Defluviitaleaceae bacterium | reverse complement strand
AGGGTTTTTTTGGAGGGGCGGGTTTTATCCGTCCCGAGGTTGCCTCGCTCTGCGTTGGTCGGCGTGCGGTGTTGTCTAAGAAAACCACTTAGACAACACCTTACTGCCTGCTTAATGGACGTTATCCGTCCCGAATTGACGAGCGTGCATACCTCGGGGCGGACAAGTCCGCCCCCTACAAGAACCTACACAGATTCACACCCTTGCAGGTTTTTTTGTAGGGGACGGATTTATCCGTCCCGAGGTTGCCTCATTCTGCGTTAATGGACGTTACCCGCCCCGAATTGACGAGCGTGCATACCTCGGGGCGGACAAGTCCGCCCCCTACAAGAACCTGTCGTGTATGACCTATATAGTGTATGACCTGTAGTGCATAGTTGCAGGATTTTCACCATATACGCAAATTTACCCACATCTATTCGCAAAAGTTGTCTTTTGCGAATAGATGTGATGTCTTTCCACATCAATCCCCTGTTGTAAAATATTCTTTTTTATGGCAAAATAAAGTCACAGGTATGAAACCACGAGAGGAGCAAATAAAATGAAATTATTTATCGACACCGCCAACGTATCCCATATACGCGAGGTAAACGAATGGGGCGTAATCTGCGGAGTAACAACTAATCCATCACTTATCGCCAAGGAAGGGCGCGATTTTGCCGAGGTAGTAAAGGAAATTACAACGATTGTGGACGGGCCGATTAGCGCGGAGGTAATCGACACCAAGGCGGACGGCATGGTAAAGGAAGCCCTCGAGCTTGTTAAAATTCATAAAAATATTGTAATTAAAATCCCTATGACCGCCGAGGGCTTAAAAGCCACAAAAATCCTTACGGAAAAAAATATTAAAACAAACGTAACGCTTGTTTTCTCTACGGTGCAGGCTCTGCTTGCGGCGCGGGCGGGCGCGACCTATGTAAGCCCGTTCCTTGGCAGGCTTGACGATATTGGCATGGACGGCATGAATCTAATCGAGGAAATATGCGACATTTTTGACGTACACGGCATCAAAACAGAAATTATTGCCGCAAGTATTCGCAACCCAATTCATGTAATCTCCGCGGCACGCCTTGGCGCGCATATAGCAACAATCCCCTACCCCACATTCGTGCAAATGCTTAACCACCCGCTTACAGACAGCGGTATTGAGCGTTTCCTAAAGGACTGGGAGGGCGTGCAAAAGTGACAATTTTATCAGAAAATACGGTAAATACACTGCGTTTTTTAAGCGCGGAAGCGGTACAAAAAGCAAACAGCGGCCACCCAGGGCTTCCGCTAGGCGCAGCGCCTATGGCAACCGCCCTTTGGGGCGGCGTAATGAAGCATAATCCAAAAAACTCCAAATGGGCTAATCGTGACCGCTTTGTGCTTTCCGCGGGGCATGGCTCGTCCTTGCTGTATAGCTTGTTGCACGTTTTCGGCTACGATGTGTCTATTGACGATTTGAAAAATTTCCGCCAGTGGGGTTCAAAAACACCCGGCCACCCCGAATACGCCCACACGGACGGCGTAGAAATAACGACAGGCCCGCTGGGGCAGGGCGTGGCTAACGCCGTAGGCTTCGCATGGGCGGAAAGCCACCTAGCCGCAAAATTTAACAAGCCCGACATAAAAATTGTAGACCATTATACCTACGCGCTTTGCGGCGACGGCTGTTTGCAAGAGGGCGTAGCCGCCGAAGCCGTTTCCCTTGCTGGTACCTTGGCGTTAAACAAGCTAATTCTCCTGTACGACTCCAACGATATTACCATCGAGGGTTCTACAGACATTTCTTTTACTGAAAATGTAGGCAAACGCTTTGAGGCATACGGCTGGGACGTGCAGAAAATAGAGGACGGCAACGATTTGGCACAAATTCTCGCCGCGATTGAAAAGGCGAAGCTAACGGACAAGCCCTCGCTCATTGAAATAAAAACGACTATAGGCTACGGCTCGCCCAAGCAAGGCACATCTGGCGTGCATGGCTCGCCCCTAGGCGCGGAAGCCCTAGCCGCCACCAAGGCAAAATTAAACTGGAATACAGACGAGGAATTTCACGTACCCGACCAAGTAGCGGAGGCCGCCAAGGAGTGGCAAAAAACCGCCCAAGCGTGGGAGGACGACTGGAACAAGCTAGTTGCGGCGTATAAAGCCGCCTACCCTACCCTATGGCAAGAATGGGAAATTTGGCAGAGCGGAAGGCTGCCCGTAGACCTCGAAAAATGGGACGAGCTGTGGCAATGTGACGGAAATATCGCAACCCGCGCTTCTTCTGAAATTATGTTGAATAGGCTGTCTAAGGTCGTGCCTAATCTTTTTGGCGGCTCGGCAGACCTTGCGCCGTCTACGCTTTCTATGATGAAAGACAGGAAATCGTACTCAAAGGAAGCGCCCGACGGTTCAAATTTGCATTTTGGCATACGCGAACACGCGATGACGGCTATTGCGAACGCTTTCGCCGCGTACGGCGGTTTACGCCCTTATGTGGCAGGCTTCTTTGTTTTCTGCGACTATATGAAGCCGTCCATGCGCCTTTCCGCGTTAATGGGGCTTCCAGTAATTTACATTTTGACCCACGATTCTATCGGCGTAGGCGAGGACGGCCCGACACATCAGCCCATAGAACAGCTTGCTTCACTGCGAAGCATACCCAATTTCACGGTATTCCGCCCCTGCGACACAAAGGAAACCGCCGCCGCATGGGCGTACGCGTTAAACAAAACCGACGGGCCTACGGCGTTAATTCTCTCGCGCCAAAATCTTCCCCTACTCCCAGAAACAGGCAAATCTGCACTAAAGGGCGCGTATATATTAAAGGACGAAACAAACCCAGCCACTGGCAAGCCCGACATTCTGCTTATGGCGAGCGGCTCGGAGGTGGAGCTTATTTACAAGGCACAGCCTATTTTGAAAGAGGCGGGAATACACGCGCGGGTAATAAGTATGCCCTCATTGGAAGTATTTGACACTCTCCCCTACCCCGAGCAAGAGGAAATTCTGCCAAAAGCGGTACGCGCAAGGCTTGCTGTAGAGGCTGGCTCGCCCTTCGGGTGGCATAAGTACACTGGACTTGACGGCGATGTGATTGGAATAGACCATTTTGGGGCTTCCGCGCCTGCGGCTGTGCTGTTTGGGGAGCTTGGGCTTACGGTGGAGAATGTTGTAAATAGGGCTAAGGCGTTAGTGTAGGCGGAAAGGTGATTTTTATGGGAAAAATGGCGAAAACCATCGTTTTATTTGCGTTGCTTGTTATATTTGCGGCTTGCGGCGGCGATAGCGACATTAACCTTACAGGAACGTGGGAATTTTTCGGTTCAGAGGGCGAGCTTGTTTCTACCTATGAATTTACCGAGGATTCCTACACGCTAACCTACTATACCCACTCGGGCAACGCTGTACCACGATACGGAACATACGAAATAACAAACGGCAATCTTTCCTTGCTTTTTGAAGATGGCGGCTCTATCACTCAGCCAATCACATTAAGCGGAAATACGCTAAAAGTAGGCATAACGCAGTATAAACGGAAATAGGAGTGACTAAAATGAGCAACTACGAAAACGCAATAGCACTAATGCAGGAACGCTTTAGCAAGGACAGCCTTGTTGCAGTAGCGACAAAGGACGGCGAACGCCTGTATAACCGCATGGTGGACGCATATTACCACAATGGCGCGTTTTACGTTACCACTCACGCGCTTTCCAGCAAAATGAAACAAATTGAAGCGAACGAGGAAGTAGCAATTTGTGCCGTGGATTGGTTTAGCGGTCATGGAATCGGTCGCAATATCGGCTGGGTGCTAGAGCCAAAAAACGCCGAAATTCGGCTAAAGCTACGCGAAGCGTTTTCCGCATGGTACGACCACGCAAACAACGAGCAGGACAAAAATAGCTGTATTCTCGAAATAAAACTTACGGACGGCGTGTTAATCAAAGACCACGGCGCGATTCGTTATCAGATTGATTTTGCGAATAACGCGGCGTTGGTGAGTGAAAACTGGGGCGAATTTTTATAGAAAAGGTGATTTTATGTTTCCCACGGAAAAGGACTATCTCACAGTAGGCAAATCGTTTCTTGGCTTTGGGGCTATGCGTATGCCTAACGAAAAAGAAACCGCGCGAATGATTGACGTATATTTGGACGGCGGCGGCAATTATTTTGATACGGCGTGGATTTATGGCGGCTCGGAGGAAATGCTACGCAAAACGCTGGTGTCGCGCCATTCGCGCAGTAAATTCTTTGTAGCGGATAAGCTGCCGCCGTGGGAAGTAAAAAATCATGCCGATTGCGACAATATTCTACAAAAACAATTCGGCCGCACTGGCCTAGATTATTTTGATTTTTATTTAATCCATTCGCTTTCCGACGAAAAGGAAAAAGGCGTAAACGACATGGGGCTTTTTGAGTGGGGCGCGGAGCAAAAAAAGAAAGGCCTAATTAGGCATTTGGGCTTTTCGTTCCACGGCACTACCGAGTATCTTTCGCGGCTGTTGCAAAGCCGCCCCGAGGCGGAATTTGTTCAGCTACAATTGAATTACAAGGACATAATGTGCGGCAACGCAGGCGAATGGCAGGCACTCGCCATTAAGCATAATGTGCCGATTATCGTCATGGAGCCTGTACGCGGCGGCGCGCTCGCCGCCCTGCCGCCCTCTGCGGAAAAACTGCTAAAGGACTACGCCCCCGAGCGTTCCGTAGCGTCGTGGGCGATACAGTACGCCGCCACTTTGCAGGGCGTAACCTGCGTACTCAGCGGAATGTCCACGCTGGAGCAGGTACAGGACAATCTGAAAACATTCCGCGACCTAAAGCCCATGACCGCCGAGGAAATAGCCATGCTGGAAAACGTAATGCGCGAGGTGGGCAAAATCTCGTCCGTTCCGTGTACCGCCTGCAAATACTGCGACTGCCCCGTGGGCATAGATATACCAACGTGCTTTTTGTTGTACAACGACATAAAACGCGGCAGCGGTACGGCGTGGAACTTGAAAATGATGTACAATACGCTGCCCGAGGGTAAACGCGCCTCGGACTGTGTCGGCTGCGGCGCGTGTGTGCGGTTATGCCCGCAGAAAATCAATATTCCGGAGGAATTGGGTCGGGTGAGGAAAGAGATGGAGTAGAAAGGCGGTACTGTGTTGAAAAAATTAAAGATATATATTGATACAAGTGCAATCGGTTATTTAGACGAAAATGAAGAAAAATATAGCAAGGACAACGAAGCTATGCTTGCACTTTGGGAAAATATTAAAAGCTCAAAATACGATGTAGTTATTTCAGAGCTAACATTCAAAGAATTAAACGACAATAAGAACAAGGAAAAGCTGAATACGCTTTTGGGCTTTATCGCACAAATAAAATACGAAACAATCGGTATTACGGCAGAAGCCGAGCATATTGCAAGCCTTGTCAAAAAAAGCGAGCTGCTTATTTCAGACAAACACCAAAATGACCGACTGCATATCGGCTGTGCCTTTGTTTCGGGGTGCGATATTATAGTGTCAATGAATTTTAAGCACTTGGTAAATGTTAAGACAATCAGAGGCGTTCGGGCAATTTCAAATATAGCGGGATATAAAAACATTGATATGCTTCAGCCTGTGGCTTTGGTTGACGAGGAAGGGGCAGACCCGACATGACTTTCACGGAAGCAAATAGAATTATCCGCGAGGAGCAATCCTTAAAGATGTCTACTATGACACTAGCAGAAAAAAATGAATATGTTAAAAACGGCGCGAAACAAATACAGGAACGGATTGAGGAAATACGGACAAACTCGGGGTATTGGAGGGAGATGGAATGACAGCCGTATATTTCATTCGCCACGCAGAGAAAAATCCTAAGAGCGAGGATTCCGATGCTCCGCTGACGGACAAGGGCTTGGCAGACCGTTCGCTTGTCACGGCTTATTTGTGCGACAAAAATATAGACGTTGTTTTGTCTAGCCCATATAAGCGGTCGGTAGACACCGTTTCCGAATTTGCACAGCAGGCTGGCTTGGAAGTGCAAGCAATTTACGATTTTCGGGAACGGCGCATTTCAAGCAAATGGATTGACGATTTCAAATCGTATGCCGTCAACCAATGGGCTGACTTCTCGTACAAATTAGAGGACGGCGAATCCTTGCACGAGGTTCAAGAGCGGAATATCGCGGCACTACAAGAAGCACTACGCCAACACAACGGAAAAAATATAGTCGTCGGCACGCATGGCACGTCACTTTCGACTATTATCCGCTACTTTGACGCTACATATGGCTTTGCCGACTTTATGGCAATGGCGCATATTATGCCGTGGGTGGTAAAAATGGAATTTGACGGCGTTTGTTGTGTTGGAATCGAAAAAATTGATTTGTTTCAACTAGCGGCTGATTGAGTGGCTATAGATTTAGCCACAAAGCGGGGCGAACGCCGCCACCGCTACGACCAGCATCGTCACCGATTACACTGATGTTGCCGACATAGCCGACATCGGAGGCATTTCGCCTACTAAGACCGAGTGAGCGAAGCCACCACCACGAGGCTTCGCCCGCTGTATTATGTGCTATCCTTGCCTCGCTGTACTCGTCATGTATACCCCACCTATATATACCATGGGCAGGCCATGACGGTGGAGTATTACTCCTTTCCCTTTCGCTCATGGTCGTACCACTCGCTACCATTCCGCTATCACCGAAATATTTTAGCACTTCGTCTATGCTTAATAAAAAGATTCTATCTGTTGTGTTTGAACCGCCCCTTGTTTCCCACCATGGGTTAGCATTGCTTACGACTCTTGTTTCGCGAATTCGTCCTCTGTCTACCGTGCTAAAGCTATTGTAAAAATCATTGTTAAGATATGCTCGAATGTCAGAGGCTTCCCATGTAATGTTTGAGTTAGTGCGGTGATACGCTCTATGTTCTAAAATCTTGTCGCTTAACAATAACGCTCTGCCACTTTGCACATCAAGCACTCTCCACTCTATCCCACCAAACTCTATAAGATTGCCCACTTGTGCATCAGGTATGCTTGTTATAACTTCGACTTCATTCGTTGCAAATTTATCATCAACATAGTATTCAGCTTCGTAAATTGTTTCGTCAGACATATATACATCATGCAAAGGTGCTTGACTTTGCACTTCTGCGGTATAGTCATTCGGGTTTTGATAACCTTTACGATTGACGTATATGACACCTAAATATACAACGGTCACTATCATTGCTACAATGCCAAAACACGCCATTATTTTTTTGATTGGCTTTTTTGTTGGCGTTGGCACTGGTTCTGGCGTGGATTGCGGGAGTTCATGCTCAGACAATCCCCACCCCAACGCTTCCGCAAACTGATAAAGCATATCCTCACCCTCGGCTTTCGCAAAGCGCAAACGAGCCACAGCCCGCCTTATAGCCAAGGTTTGCTCGGTTTTGGATTGACCTATTTCCGCTTTTAGACAGGCTAACGCCCCCTCGTCCGAGAGCATTTTAATAAGTTTCTTTTCGTCTATAAGCTGATTACGAGATAAATCAGAAAAGTAAATATGCACCTTTGTACCTAGTAGTACATCTACGCCGTATTCGTTGGCGATATGAGTAAGTACGCCTTGTGCAGTATCGTTATTACACTCCAAAACATTCCCTCCCTCTAACAAGCTCTACCGCCCACTGTGCCGTGCCATGGGTTATCTGAATTGCGGTTATCCGTATCTGCGATTGCGGATTTTGCTACGCCTAGCTTATTGAGAAATTCGCCGTTTAGATATTCTCGCAAGGTGCAGCTTTCCCACGTTATATCAGTCCAGTCAACATTGTACGGTCGTTGCTCGATTATTTTTTCCGTTATAAGTAACGCCTTGTTGTTTTCCACATCAAGCACACGCCAGTCAAAGCCGCCAAATGGGTAAATATCGCCAATCTCGGGCGTTACGCCACCTTTTACGTTACATTCCAAAACATTCCCTCCCTCTAACAAGCTCTACCGCCCCCACAATATCACGTACCAAATTTACTAGTCAATCCCCCACCCCACTCATCACGCCAAACGCACGAACGGCAAAACCTGCACGGTTCTTGTAGGGGACGGATTTATCCGTCCCGAGGTACGCACGTTCGTCAATTCGGGGCAGGTAACGCCCATTAAAGCACAGCGAGGTAATCTCGGGACGGATAAATCCGTCCCCTACACCCTCGCGACAAACACACAAAGCCGAAATATGAAAATTAAACACGGATTTAACGGATTTTCGCGGATTATGCGGATTCGTTCGAGCCAATCCGCACAAATCCGCGAAAATCAGCCAAATCCGCGTTTAATCGCCCTTAAAACCGAAAAGCTACACGCTTCTGCCCCTCGTGCATTTTTCGTCCCCCACCCCACTCATTTTCCCTCCTTTCATAACATACACTTATACGTAACCATTATGAACTCGGGGGAGCAATACACAATGAAACAACTAACGCACGACAACATCAAGCAAATGGATATTTCGCTTGGCGGCGGTATTTTTGCGGAAAAAACGCGCATAGATACCATTAACCACCCTATTCTTGTTGTGGGGCTTGGCGGTACGGGTACGGACGCGCTCTTACGCTTGAAATACCAAATAAACCGCAGATTTAAGCTGCCCGACAACCCTATGACAAAGCACAAAAAGCAAAAGCCCGATAACATCGAGTACCTTTCCTTTGAAACAAACGAGCATGACAGGAAAAAATATAAAGGCATTTCGCTGGATTCGCAGGAAATAGTCCTGCTGTCTAACGCAGGAATCGGCGCGATTTTAAACAACCGCAGCACCCTGCCCGACTACATAAAAAAATGGCTAAGCCCCGAGCTTACCATTACTGACGGCACAAAGGGCGCGAGCGGAAACCGTCAGGCAGGACGGCTTTTATTGTTTGAAAAAATAAATACGGCGGTAGATGCAATCGAAAACAAAATACGCACGCTACGCAACGACCAAGGAAACAAGCTGCTTGTGTTCCTGCTTTCGGGGCTTTCGGGCGGAACGGGCGGCGGAATGTTTCTGGATATTGCGTACATTATCCGCGGGCTTATGGAACGCCAGTTTGGCAACAATGGCATAGACAAGGTGGAAATCGCAGGCTATTTGTTTACGCCCGACATTCACCTGAGCGGCAACAATATGCACACGCACACCGAGGAATATATCCAACGCAACGGCTACGCCGCGCTTAAAGAGCTTGATTATTTTATGAATATCGAGGAACGCGGCGAGCGTTTTTCCCAAAAATACGGAACGCGCCTGGAGGTAAGCTCTGCCCTCGCGCCCTTTGATTTGTGCCATTTAGTCAGCGCGTGCAATGTGGACGGCGTTTTTTTGAAGGACGCGTACGATTATTGCATGAACGTGACGGCGGAAAATATCGCGAATTTTCTCGCGTTGGAGGACAAGGAATCGGGCTGTGAATTTGCAATACAGGACTATTTAAGCAATTTAATGTCGAATATTTCCGCTATGAAAAGCAATTTGCCGCACGGAATGTCAAATTCCGCAAATTTTGTGTATAATATTGTCGGCGCATCGGCGGCGGTTTTGCCTACAGAGGGCATTACCTCGTATTTGGCACATGCACTATTTGAGAGCATGGAGGAAAGACTATTTGAAGCAGAGCCAGACGAAAACGACCTAGAAGCCTTTGCCGAGACCGCAGGACTGGAAATAAACGCGCTGTATTCCGAGTGGAAAATACCGCCAATAAAGCTGGATTATGCCGAAACCGACTACTACAGCTATCAAAACGTGATAAAAATGCGCCGTGTGAATATTGACGAAAAGCTGGAACAGCAATACATCGCCGCAAAACGTACGCTTTCTAAATGTGCTACGGCTTCCGCGTTGAAAAAAATAAAAAAAGAGCTGCGCGAGCAATTTTTGCAAAAGGGCGCGCTGTATGTTTCGCGGCTTATTTGCAGTGACAAGAATCCCTGCTTGCTTACACAAATTGACACATATATACAGCAACTGCGAGAAAAAGCCGAACGCCTGCAAATTGACGAGCTGGAGGTATACGAGCAGGTACGCCTCGAAAAAGCGCGGCGGTCGATTTTATTTAAACGCGAAGCCCGAAAAAACGCGTTTATCGAAGCGAAAATCCAGACCTATCAAGCGCGGCTGCAAAAGGAATGTTACGTACGGCTAATCGAGGTGTACAAGGACATTAGGCTTTCCTTGGAAAAGGAAAACGACACTGTTTACGCTGTTTTCGCGGAAATTCTAAGGGAAATTAGGCGAATTTTAGCCCAAAACGCCGCAATCATTCTCGAAGGCAATCAAAAAAACCACAATGTAGTAAGCGTAAATGAAATAACGGACGAAATAAACGCAATTATCGAAGAAAAAGACCTAATGCGCGAGTTTTCCAAAATGCTGTTGAAGGAAGCGCCGCAGTGGCTGGACGATGTGCAAATAAGCATAACGCAGTCGTTTTCTAGCTTTATTTACGAGCGTTTCGGCGATTTGCTAATGCGGCCTATGTCCGATTTTATCAGTCTTTCCTATGGCAAAGACCGTACTGTGGAGCATATCGCCGAGGTGGAAATCGCGCCGCGCCTGTTCCGTGACGCAAAGCCTACTTTTCATATGGACAATACGGGTATTTTCAATTTCCCAAGCTATGGAATGGTGAGTATTCCTGCCAACGCGCCAGACATTCAACGCGGAATCGAGTCGTACCAAAAGCACGCGCTGTCTAATCTGCGTTTCAATATCCGCAAGAGCAGTATAACCGACCGCATTTTTTGGCTAAATACGCAGAACGGAATACCGCTGTTTGCGTACGCGCCGATTCGCGTATGCGAGGAATTATACGAACGTACAATCAACACAAAGGAGGGCGTAGGCAGGCATTTGGCAATGAACGAGCAAGAAAACTGGACACAGCTCCCCTCCCCTATTCCCGAAAAGCTATGGGGCGACACCTACACAAACCCACGCCAAAAGGTTTTGAACGACAATGCGCGGCAAATTTTTAGGCGCGGAATAGAAGCAGGAAGCATACGAGAAAAGGACGGAAAGTATTATATTGGCACATCTATTTGTACTGGTTCGAGCCTAGAAGCTGTCGAGGACTTTTTTATCCGCTGTCCCAAGCTAATTGCGCTAACAGCCGCAGAAAACGACAAAAAGCCCGAGCCGCCCACATATGTACCCGACCCGCTAACGGAGGAATTTTTACAAATATTGGTATACGAGGGCATAGTAAAGCGCGGAGCGGTGTATTTGTACGAAAAGCAGCTAGAGGACGACCCATGGCCGCCCTTTGTGAACCTTAACGACAACGCCGATTACCCAGAGTTTACCATGTTTGAGAAATATAAGTCGCTCGAACCCGAACGCAAGGAGCTAATCCGCGCCAAGGCAAGGGCAAACGAGCGTACATGGAACGCCGATAAAGCCATGATTAACCTAAAGAAGTGGCAGGGTAAAGTCGCCATACGAAAAAACCAGCTAGACAGCGAAATGTGGAAGCACCCGAACGGTCGGAATGTGTACTTTTTTTATCGTAATGCGTTGTTAAGGCTTAATTCGCAGATTGGGGCAGGGCTTGTCTAAAGCGTATAGCTTCCATTTTTTTAGTTAAAAGATTTTTTCACACAGAGGCACAGAGGCACAGAGGGCGAGTGGCATATCAGAAATAAGAGCGAATTTTAATTTTCATTGATATTCTTGCTATGCCTCGTTCCCTCTGTGCCTCTGTGCCTCTGTGTGAAAATCTTTTTGACAAACAATGAACGTAGGTAAAGCGTATAACGTCCTTATTGTAGGGGACGGATTTATCCGTCCCGAGGTATGCACGTTCGTCAATTCGGGACGGATAACGTGCATTAACGCAGGGCGAGGTAACCTCGGGACGGATAAATCCGTCCCCTACGAAAACCCACGACAAACGCACGAAGCTAAAATGTGTAAATCGAACACGGATTCAACGGATTTACGCGGATTTTATCTGGCGCGTTTTTTTATCCGCATAATCCGTATAAATTCGTGTTTGATAGCCTTTTTGTAGGGGACGGATTTATCCGTCCCGAGGTACGCACGTTCGTCAATTCGGGACGGATAACGTGCATTAAAGCAGAGCGAGGAAACCTCGGGACGGATAAATCCGTCCCCTACAAAAAACCGTGATGATTTTTCCGTTCGTGCGTTTGCCGTTTGTGTGTTTGCCGTTCGTGCGTTTGTCGTTTGCGTGTTTGCCGTTCGTGCGTTTGTCGTTTGCGTGTTTGCCATTCGTACGGTTGTCGTTCGTGTGTTTGTCGTTCGTGCGTTTGCCGTGTACAAAAACCGTGCAGGCATTGACATATAACAAAAAAATAAAATATAATTTTCCTGCGGGTGGTGAGTGCTAATCATGCAGGACTTGCAGGACGAAATTTACATGCTGTGGCTTTCGTATATGGTGGGCAAAATAGATTCGCGTAAGCTGAATCTTATTTTGGACGTGTTTGGCACGGCACATGCCGCTTTTAGTGCGAGCGGCGCGGAGCTTGCTAGAGCCGCCTCGCTTTCGTCGCGATGCGTAAATTTGCTTTGTGCCAACAGGGATTTGGGCGGCATACAAAAATTGCGTGAGGACTTGCTTAGTCGCGGCATACAATATTTTTCTAAAAACCACAAAAAATACCCTGCTTTGCTAAAGGAAATTCCCGACCCGCCCATCGGTATTTTTTGTGTGGGACAGCTTCCTGCCGATACGTGCTACAAAATCGCCATTATCGGAGCGAGAAAATGCTCGGAATATGGGCTTTTGACGGCGCGTACCTTTGCCAAGCCGCTGGCGGAGGCAAACGTGGTCGTCGTAAGCGGAATGGCGCGCGGCATAGACAGCATGGCACACCGCGGCGCAATCATGGGCGGCGGAAAAACAATCGCGGTGCTTGGCTGCGGCGTGGACGTGTGCTATCCGCCAGAAAACAAGGATTTGCGCGCGGATATAATCAACAGCGGCTGTATTATTTCCGAATATCCGCCCGAAACAACTCCGTTCCCTGCATTTTTTCCTGCAAGAAATAGAATAATAAGCGGACTGTCACATGGCGTTATTGTGGTGGAAGCAGGCAAAAAAAGCGGCACGCTTATTACCGTAGACCAAGCGCTCGACCAAGGGCGTGAGGTGTTTGCCGTACCCGGCACAATTTCCAGTAAGCTAAGCGAGGGGACAAACCAGCTAATAAAGGACGGCGCGACCTTTGCATCAAGCTATAAAGACATACTTGATGCCCTAGGAATCGA
This sequence comes from Defluviitaleaceae bacterium, assembly GCA_009777845.1. Lineage (GTDB taxonomy): Bacteria > Bacillota > Clostridia > Lachnospirales > WQUN01 > WQVC01. The sequence continues at coordinate 71,848 of WRLD01000009.1, read as the reverse complement.
CCTTGAGCAGGCCGCGAAAGAAAAAAAAGAACAAAAATCAAATATTTTTCTTGCACTAGACGAAAAGCAAGTATATGATGTGTTGGATTTTAATCCCTTGAGCATAGACGAGCTTGTGAAAAAAACAGGGCTTGCTCTCGGTCGCTTGATTTTGCTTTGTACGCAGTTGGAAACAAAAGGATTTATAAGAAAACTACAGGGTTCTAGGTATGTTAGAAGCTAGCTCCCTGAAATTGGAGAATAGCAATGTTAAAGAAAAATCTGGTAATTTTAGAATCGCCGTCTAAGGCGAGAACAATCCGCAAAATTCTTGGCGGCAACTACAAAATCGGGGCTTGTGTCGGCCATGTCCGCGATTTGCCGAAAAGTAACTTTGGCGTAGACATTGAGGACGACTACGAGCCTAAGTACATCACCATACGCGGCAAGGGCGATATTCTCAAGGCACTGCGTAAGCAGGCGCGAGCCGCAGACAGAATATATCTCGCCACCGACCCCGACCGCGAGGGAGAGGCTATTAGCTGGCATTTAATGCACGCATTAGGGCTGGACGAAAAAAATACCGTGCGTATAACCTTTAACGAAATTACCAAAACGGCTGTAAAAAAGGCGTTGAAGGAAGCGCGCTCTATAGACATGGACTTGGTGGACGCACAGCAGGCGCGGCGCGTGCTAGACCGCATGGTGGGCTATAAAATAAGCCCTCTGCTTTGGAAGAAAGTAAAAAAAGGCACAAGCGCAGGGCGTGTGCAGTCTGTTGTGTTGCGTTTGGTTTGTGAAAGAGAAGAAGAAATCGAGCAGTTTATACCCGAGGAATACTGGTCGCTGGAGGTAAATCTATTGACCTCTGCCAAGGGCAAGCTCACCGCGCGTTATAACGCAAGCGACAACGACAAGCACGAGCTGAAAACCGAGGACGATGTAAACGCGTTAATCGCCAAGATGAAAAAATCAAAATTCACCGTATCGGAAATCAAGCACGGCACAAGGCGTAAAAAGCCGCCTGCGCCGTTTACTACAAGCACCCTGCAACAGGAAGCAAGCAAGCTGTTTGGCTATGCTACGGCTCGTACTATGCGTATTGCACAGCAGCTATACGAGGGCGTAGACATAGCAGGCGAGGGTACGGTCGGGCTTATTTCCTATATCCGTACGGACTCTATGAGAATTTCTGACGAGGCCTATGACGATGCGATTTCCGTGGTAAAAAGCTCCTACGGCGAAAATTATTTGCCCGAGGAACGCCCCGTTTATAAGACAAAGGGTCGCGCACAGGACGCGCACGAGGCAATTCGCCCCACTAGCGCGGAACGCAACCCCGAGGCAGTAAAAAAATCGCTTACAGGCGAGCAGTACAAGCTGTATAAGCTAATTTGGGAGCGGTTTATCGGCAGTCAAATGACGGCGGCCATTTACGATACCCTAGCCGTGAAAATTTCCGCAGGTGACGTTGTTTTGCGTTGCAGCGGCTCTATTTTGAAATTTGACGGCTATTTGGCAGTATATAGCAAAAACGAGGATTCCGAAAAGGATATAGCCATTCCTGCGTTAAGCGAAAGAGAGGTACTCACGGCGAAGGAATTTTTGCCTGCACAGCATTTTACACAGCCGCCGCCGCGCTTTTCCGAGGGAACAATGGTTCGCACAATGGAGGAGCTTGGCATAGGCCGCCCAGGTACGTTCGCGCAGACTATTTCCACGCTGATGAATCGCGGCTATACGACCAAGGAAAACCGCATTATTTACCCTACCGAGCTAGGCGAAATAGTCAACGACATAATGAGCGAGCATTTTACGGACATTGTGGATGCGGACTTTACCGCGCGTATGGAAAACGACCTCGACCGCATAGAGGACGGCGAAATGGAATGGAAAAATATTTTACGCGAATTTTATCCTCCTTTTGCCGAAAAAATAATTGAAGCCGAGGAAAAAATAGGCGATGTGGAAGTAAAAGACCAAGAAACAGACATAATCTGCGAGTTTTGTCAGCGTAATTTGGTAATCAAATTCGGGCGCTATGGTAAATTTTTGGCGTGTCCGGGCTTTCCCGAATGCCGCAACGCGAAGCCTATTTTTGAAGAAACGGGCGTAAACTGCCCCATTTGTGACGATGGTAAGGTCGTAGTAAAAAAATCGAAAAAAGGGCGTAAATACTTCGGCTGTGACAAATATCCCGATTGCGATTTTATTTCATGGAACCTGCCCACAGGCGAAAAATGCCCCGATTGCGGCGCGCATTTAGTCCTAAAAGGGCGGTTAAAGCGCGTTATCGCTTGCTCCGCAGAAAAATGCTCCTACGCAATCGAAGCCCCCGAAAACTATGATTAGCTTGCCGCTGTTTACTTCACAGCTAGAGCAAGTGCTTGCCAAAGGCGATAAGCTAGAGTCCGTCTGCGATTTATTGCGAACGCATACCGCGGCGAGCGTTACTATACGCGGTAAGGACGGGCGCATTTTGGCGGAGTGCTTGGCGGACGGCGGCGATTGCGTTTTGGCGGTCGGCTGTCTTACTCTACGCCGCCAAGCGGCTTTTACCGACGACGAAAAACTGGCGGCAAGCATTGCCCTGTGTGTGTGCGTGGTTTTATTACGACACCGCGAGGGGCTTATTTTGGCAGAACAAAAACGGCGTGCAAGCGCCGTGCGTACGATTATCAATTCGTTATCCTTTTCCGAGCTGGAAACGGTCACGCATGTTTTAAAGGAATTTGAAAAAAAGGACGAAACAGAGGGCTTGCTTGTAGCGGGGCATGTAGCGGACAAGCTAGGCTACACTCGCTCCGTGGTTACTGGCGCGTTCCGCAAGCTAGAAGCGGCAAATTTAATAGAAACACGCTCCTTAGGCATGAAAGGTACATATGTCAAGATTAAGGAGGTTCTTTTGGTGGAGGAGTTTGGGAAGCTGTGAGGGGGTGTGATGTAATGAAAGTGCGTAAAATAGTCAAGATAATGCTTATCGTTTTTTCACCCCTAATCGCATTGTTTATTTCGTTTGTTTTCCCTGTGAAATTTACGCTTAAAGATGTGCCATATAATGACGAAAGGGATTTTTTGGTCATTTGGTTTAATACAAATTTGAATCAATGGCTTTTGCTTGGTGATAAAAACGAAATGAATACAATTGATACTATGGGGAAAGACATATCGGTAATTATCGAAGGTGCAAACCCACGAGAAGAAGCATCAATGGATTTGTGGCTATGGGGTACTTTGTTTATTGTATATGGGGAAATATTATCGGAGGAATATATCGCCGAAAATTATGATTTTAACACAGACCGAGAATTGCGTGTTATAAGGAGTACAAAGTGGAATATATTAGGGGAAATCCGTACTAGAAATTCATTTAGACGGTTATTTAGCAAAAGGTACTTAACTGTTTACGATTTGCGATGGTTCGATTATGTTAGGTATTATGGTGACCCATATGAATGGTGGTAAAAGTAATTTCGGGACGGGTAAACCCGTCCCCTACAAAAAACCGTGCATATTCCATACAACAAATGCAATATTTTAGTCCTCGTTTCTTTCCTGCTGTGCCACGCTCAATTGTAGGGGACGGATTTATCCGTCCCGAGGTTACCTCGCTCTGCGTTGGTCGGCGTGCGGTGTTGTCTAAGAAAACCACTTAGACAACACCTTACTGCCTGCTTAATGGACGTTATCCGTCCCGAATTATAGAACGTGCATACCTCGGGACGGATAAATCCGTCCCCTACGAAAAACCCTACAAAACCCCTACAAATTTTGGGAAGCTGTAAAGACACGGTAAAAGTAAAATTCCCATACCACTTGACTACAACTATTTTTATACTTATACTTTAGGTAGCTGAGTTGCGGAGGGGAATATCCATGTCCGAAAAAATCGTCTGCCATGTTTGTTACAATAAAAAAGTCAAGCCGTCAGAAGCCCAATGCTCAAGGTGCGGTACAGACCTACAGCAACACAATGAAAAAATTGTAAGCCAAGTAGAATGTGGGCTAATGAGCGGATTCGGCGGGCAAGGACTGCTAATTAAAACAGACAGGCGTTATCTTTTTTTGGAATACGGCGTGTCGATATTCAAGCCAAAGCTCAAAATTAACGAGCCGCTCGAAAATTTAACGCATTACGAGGAAACAAAGCATGGGCTTAATAATTCCTGTGCAACAATTCATTTTCGCGGCGGAAATTCATATAAATTTATGGCAAAGCAAGGGATAACTAACCCAGAATTGCGGAATTGGCTTTCAGAGAACATTCCGCTGAAATGATTTACCGAATTATTAAAAATCATAGCTCGGGGGGTATACATGAAAAAGGCGGGTAAACAAAGAAAGCATTATGGCGTTATGTGTGCCACCTTGGATAACGCTAACCAGTACGAAATATGGCGCGGTATAGAGTCGTTTGCCAAGGAGCATGACATCAACCTAACGGCTTATATCTCGACGTACCAAGCATCAGAGGTGCTTGTTACGTCCTTTGTAGACACATGCTTTGAGGCGGCGTGCAATAGCACGTTCCTTGACGGCATTATTTTGATGTCGGGCTTTATCGCCCAAAATATCGGGCTGGAAAAATTCCATAGCTGTGTAGCCCAAATTCCCGAAAAAATGCCGACCGTTTCCGTTTCGCTCGCTATCCCGAACATGCCTACGGTACTAGCCGAGAGCTTTGACGGAATTTACAACGCTACGGAGCATTTAATCAAGGTGCATGGCAAAAAGAATCTAGCATTTATAAAAGGGCCAGACGGTCACTCCGAGGCGGAGGAACGCCTTAGCGGCTTCAAAAAAGCGTTGGAGGACAACGGCTTTGAATTTGACCCAAATTATGTTTTGCCTGGCGCGTTTGGGCCGGACTGCGGAATAAGGGCGGTAATATCGCTATTGGACGACCGCAAAATTCCGTTTGACGCGATTGTCGCAAGTAACGACCAAATGGCGCTCGGCGCGTTAAAGGAGCTTAAAAAAAGAAATATTCTAGTGCCTACGGACGTTGCGGTTACTGGGTTTGACGATGATATAATTTCCGCATCGCATATTCCGTCCATAAGCACGGCACAGCAGGACTTTTTCCAAATAGGGTGGATTAGCGCGCAGACCCTGCTTCGGCAAATTGACGGCGAGGCGGTAGAGGACGTGCAGTATGTTGCGCCGTTCTTTATGATGCGCCAGTCGTGCGGCTGCTTAGAGGGCGAATACTCCGAATCCGCCCCCGAAAGCTATTCCTCTAGCACGGCGGACAGCCTTAATTCCTATGTATTTAATGCGTTCAAATCGCTGTTCCATAAAATTCCAGAGGAGCAGGTCAGAGAGTGGAGCGCGGTTTTAGTTAGGGCATTGCAGAAAAAAGACTTCAATAAGGACAAATTCCTGTTTTTGTTTAACGGAATTTTGGTTAAATACAACCACTATTACAAGGACTTGATTTTGTGGCACGAGGCGTTAAATATCCTTACCTTGGGCGTGGGCTTCCACGGCGAGGAGGTAGAAACGTCAAATTCTATTCTTTCGACACTGGTATCTGCCACGGCTTACGTGCATGACATCAGATTCAAGGAGGAAAAGAACAAGGAGCTTGCGATTGAGGGTATTCGCGCATCTATCCGTAGGCTTACAGGCGCGTTGGTGCTTACCTTTGATGTGGAATCCTTGGTAGACAAAATCTATTCACAGCTCCCTGCGCTTTCTATGCACACGGCGTTAATCGGCACGTATCGTAAGGCAATCAAGGGCGATTGCCCCGATGCGGATAGAAGCATAGACACCCTAATTGGCTTTGACGGCGACAGAAAGCTAAATATTCAAAATAATAGCTGGAACTCAATCCGTTTTTCGGAATATACAAATTTTGACGGCTTTGACATTGAGCGGGTACGGCGTTCGCTGTTCTTTATACCGCTGTTCTTTGAGGACGACGAGCTGGGCGTTGTTTTACTGCCGTACGAGTCGCATATCCCTGTGGACACGTACGAACGCCTGCGCGTTAGCGTTTCTACCGCGTTAAAAGGCGCGGAGCTTCTCTTTACCATAAGAATGTTGTCCATCACAGACGAGCTTACAGGGCTGTTAAACAGGCGCGGCTTCTTCCAGTTTGTTTACTCGCGCGTGCATTATCTGAACAGGGTACACGATGTAATCCCTGTGGTTATGTTCATGGACATGGACGGGCTGAAAAAAATAAACGACACCTACGGACACAACGAGGGCGACGTTGCTATTTCGGCATTTGCTAATATTCTAAAGGAAGCGTTGCGTAAAGAGGACATTATCGGGCGTATCGGCGGTGACGAGTTTGTCGTATTCTCGTCTGTAAAGGCAGACAGCGACAATAAGCACGTAGAAAAAAGAATACGCGACAAAATCGACGAATACAACAAGAAAAATCTGCACCCGTATCTGGTTTCGTCCAGTATCGGCAGCGTGCGGTTGGAAAGCATTACCAAGGAGTGCTTTGAGGAAGCTATGCTTAACGCCGACAATGTTTTGTATGAGGAAAAAATGCGTAAGAAGCAGGCTAGGATAGCGGCTGGGGAGACTGATGTGAGGTAGAAGCCTAGGCTTCTACCTCTTTCTCCTTAAAATAATCCACAATCCCAAGATAAATACTCCACGCGATTTTTTCTTGGTACGCGTCAGACACTAGACGACAGCACTCATTATAATTTGTCATAAAGCCACATTCTACAAGCACGGCGGGCATTAGTGTCTGCCGCAGTACATAGTAGTTATCGTTTTCTTTCGCGCTGAACTTGTTGCCTGGGTCGGCAAACTGGCGTAGGTGGTTTTGTATACATGTCGCGAGCTTTTGGCTATTGTCCGAGGAATTGAAATAATACGTTTGCGCGCCGTGTACCCTTGGGCTAGTAAACGAGTTTTGGTGAATACTGACAAAAATATCGGCGTGGCCTGTGTTTGCGACTACCTGCCGCGCGTACATATCGCCCTGCTTGCTTCTGCTGAGCGCGTTATCGTCTAGGCGCGTAACAAGAACGGTCGCGCCGCCCTGCTCAAGGTATGTTTGCAGTTTTTTTGCGATACTCAAATTTACATTTTTTTCCTCTATTTTGTTCTGTACCTTGCCAGGGTCCCACGCGCCATGCCCTGCATCTACTACAATAATTCTGCGTGATAGGGGCAACGCCAAAACAGTGATACTATTAAATAACAATAATATTAAAACAGCTATAATTAACTTATAACGCATATAAAAAAACCGCCTTGTTTGAAATGGTATTAGCTCTATCTTAAACAAAGCGGCCTTATTTTATTCATTATTTTTTCAAACACATCGTCTGGCTCTTGGTTGTCCGTTTCGACAATTATAATATTTTCGGTGCTTTTCAACCGTTCAAATGTCGCTAAATAACGCTCTCGCAACGCTTTTAATTTATCTAGCTTATCAAAAATGCTAATCTCAGAACGCCTTGCGGTAATTCTTCGCATACTTTCCTCAGGCGTTACGTCCAAGTAAATAACCGCGTCTGGTCTGCGTGCTTCGCGTGAAACCTCGTGATTGTACGCCAAAATACGCGAAAACATTTCGGCGTTTTCGCCTTGGTAGACTAAATTAGAGTAGTAGTAGCGGTCGCAGACTACATGCTCGCCGCGTTTTAGCGCGGGTGCTATTTTTTCGTGGTAGTGGTTTACATGCTCCGCCGCAAAAAGCAGTGACAACGCCTCTGTTTCTATGGGAAACGCGGCTTGGGTGGCGGCGCGCGCGAGCTTGCCTATTTCGCTATCGCTCGGCTGGCGCGTAATCAATGACGGCATGTTGTTTGCCGAAAACCATTCGCCGATACGCCCAACCTGCGTAGATTTTCCGCTACCGTCAAGCCCCTCTATTACTAGAAATTTTGCTTTTTTCATGTAAATACAACTCCTGCTCCAAAAAACAAGCCCTCCTGCAAAAAACAGGAGGGCGATGATTCACTTTTCTCTTGGTACTGTCACGCTATTCATAATTTGGCGTGGGACAGTGAAAACCCAAACCAAAGATTAGATGCGAACCACGTTAGCGGCCTGTGGGCCTTTTGCGCCTTGTACTACTTCAAACTGAACTTCTTGACCTTCTTCGAGGGTTTTGAAGCCGTCTGTTTGGATAGCGGAGAAATGTACAAATACATCATCTTCGCCTTGGATAGAGATAAACCCGTATCCTTTTTCGGCATTGAACCATTTTACTGAGCCTGTTTTCATGAAGCAAATCCTCCTACCCGGTCGCACCGGAAGTAAAAAATATTGCATTGCCCTAAAAGAAGGGACAAATGACTGCACGGAAATTAACACATACGTCACGATATGTCAAATATTTTATAGTATAAGAATGTAAAAAGCACACTTTGAGTAACATATGGCGAACATGTCACGCAACGCATAATATAAACAGAACGAATGTTCTATATCATTTTTTGCAAATTCGATATAAAATAGTGGTTGTGTAACTATCTAGTATATGGGGGTCATCGAATATGAAAAAAATTATCGTGCTTGCTTTACTTTTAATGGCGGTATGCCTATCGCCCTTAGTTGCCCTTGCGGAAACGCCGAACTTCCGCGCGGTGAGCCATATTTCCTTATCCTCGGCGGTGTGGCGCGTGGGCGTGCCTTTCGACTTTAGCGAAATGGCTACCCTTTGGCCTGCGAGGTATACGGACGATACCCCAACGGTCAACGACATTCAGATTAAAGTCATAAACGAACACTACTGGCGGGGCGAGCTTTTCCCCTCGGTAAACGGTAGTGTCTTGAATACGACAGGTCAAGGGCAAGGCACGATTCGCGTGCTTGTCACCATTGCCAACGGCCTCGGCGGCGGAATAGATTTTACACAAGAGGTAAATATTACATTTAGCTCTACGGAGCTTACCGCTCGGCTAGAGGGGCTTGACGCGCTGTATTCTGGCGTGGAAAGAGAGGGGCGCGTGGTCTTTGAGCTTACGCAGGGCATGGGGACTTTTTCCGAGGAAATTTTTCCGCAGGACTTTTTTGTGCGCGGCTTGCCGTGGGGGCTGTATGCGGAAACGGCGGAGCGTTTGAGCGACACGGAGGTTGCAGTAAAAATCAAGGGTACGCCGTCCTTTAGCTATTCCGACAAATGGACAATTACTACGCCTGTTTCCGTCCCTGCGAGGAATTTTTGGCAGGGGCATGTTGCGGTGGCTGTGCTGCCGAACAGCTTTGACATACTTGGCGTAACCGCAAGCGCGAACGTCTGGACAAATCAGTTTACATTCGACCTCAACCCGAACGGATATTTTCACAGGGACATTAACGTAAGCCTTAATCCGCGCGAGTTTAGCTTTTCGGGTATGCGTTACGGACAGGAAAACATGCGCGAGGGTACAGACTTTGCGCGCGGCGAATTTAACGAAAATGTGTTTGCGATTAAGCGTGATTTCCTTGCGCGGCTGCCAGTGGGGCAGCGTGAATTGACCTTTATGATGAGCCTGGGGCAAAACCCAAGCGTCACGATTAACATTATTGACACGGCGCAGGTAACGCCGTATACGCCGTATTTTGTACCCGCGCCGCCGCCTGCGCCGCCCTCTGCGCCGCCTACGCCTGACGAGAGCTTTATTTACCTTACTGGCGGTACGGCAGTGGCTACAGGCTCCTTGCGTTGGGACATAAACAGGGCGCGGGTTACGCCCGAGGTTCGCAACGGCACGGCGCAAGTAACCGTGCGCTCCCATGTGCTTGACCATTTAAGCTGGACATTGCCAAACCAATCCTTTGAAATTTTTACGCCCTTGGTGCGTGTGCAAATTCCAAGCGACCTGTTAAATACAACTATAGGCGCGAGGTCGGCTGTCGCTAACCGCGGCTTACGCTACGACCAAGTGGACGTTCGCATTAGCATAATCGAACGCACAAACGACCCGAAAATAAAAACCATGTTTGATGCAGTTTACGCAAACGGCGAAATTCTGACACCAGTCGCGGAAATTCTCGTAGAGCTTGTAAACGCGGCTACGGACGAGGTTATTTTTACCGCACACGAATTTTCACGCCCGCTGGAATTTATTTTTACCGTAATGGACAACGCGGCGCATTTACGCCCTGCGGCTGTAATGTTTAAGCGCGCATGGCTGGAGTTTGTGCCGTACCGCTCTTTTTCGCCCAACGAAATTACCGTACGCTCCATTTTCCCTGGAATTGTGACAATAATGCACAACCGCGTGCATTTTGAGGACATTTATTCGGCGCATTGGGGCTTTGTGCAATCGTACACGGCGGGCTATTCGGGCATTGTTTCCCCCTCGCAGGAATTAGCACCGCAAACAAATATTACGCGCGGCGAGTTTGCGTTACTGCTATCCATTGCGTTACAGCTACCGCGTGCAAACGCCGAAATTTCGGGCTTCGTGGACGTTTTGCCAAACAATGTGTACTTTGACGGCGTTAGCAGATTGTTTTCGGCTGGCTTGCTCGGCCCGTATCGCGACGGCTCGCGCTTCTACCCAAACGCCATTATTACACGCGAGGAAATGGCTTCCATCATAGGCATGGCAATTGCGCGCGGCACGCCCACGCGCTCGTCCGAACACCGCCCTATTTCCATTGCGTTCACCGATTCCGCCATGTTTAGCGCGGCACACCTAACAAATGTACAGCTTACGGTAAACTACGGCGTTATGGTGGGCTATCCCGATAGCTCCTTCCGTCCGCAGGGCGAGGCAACGAGAATGTATGCGCTGCAGGCGGTTATGGGGTTGGTGAGGTTGTTGGGGGTTGTTGATTAAGTGTGGGATTTTTAATTAGGAGGTGAAACATGATTGACTTAAAATCAACAATTGATGTCAAAATCGACACAGGGGCAGAAGTCCTTGTTACACAAATGTTTCAACCCACTCACGCCCAAACCTACGGCGAGCAAGTCCTTGATTTAATCAAACGTAGGAATATCCCCCATAAAGCCGTTGAGGTAAACGCAGAGGGGCATATAATTGTTGACAAATATAAAGACCCCGAGCTTTATGATTGGGCGGTAAATGGGTAATGGATATTTTTACCGCACAACCACGATACAATACAGAAACGGAAAACGCCATTCAAGAAACAAAGGATATGCTTTCGGGGAAAATTCGGGGGAAAGTGTATGGCAATTTAAGCGATTTTTACAACGATTTAGAAAGCGAAGATGGCTATGCTGTTTCAGATAAACAAACCGCTTGGAATAATTTCAAGCACATGGTAAAGGAATCCACCCACGAAAATCACTTGCTAGAGGGGGATATTTTTACTCGTCAAAATGGATTGGGCGTGCCAAAATGAACCTCAAAAAATTTACAGACACTAGCCTAACTAACCTAAGCAGAGCAGCCGATATGCTTTGCCTATGTATTGGCGACCCACGCACAATTGAAATAAAATCGCCAAAAGGCACAATAACAAAAAAAGTGTCTGATTATGCCATACATTTCCAGTGTCAATGGCGTTTTGTAAAGGGAAGTCAAATCCTGTTAGCTTCCCATGATATTTATAACCCCTATGATGAAAGCCTAGTACATGAAAACTGGGATTGGGATATTTGCGGCAGAGAAAAAGAACAGAGCAGTGTTTTTGACGTACGTTCAAAGGAGCTTATCAATGAGTTTCCGCTGAAAATAAGGAATATTTATTATGCCGATACCTGCGATTTGCATATTGATTTTGACAAAGCTATTTATTTTGAAACCTTTATCTCTGATTCGACAAAACGTGAGTTTTATAGGGCTATTGATAACATTACACGCGAGCATACTGTGGTTTTTGATGTTGATTATAGTGGCGAGGTTGGTTTTTATGAATAATGAGATATTAGCAATTAAGGATAAAATTATTAACGCCGTCACTATCGAAAGGCTTTATCTGTTTGGCTCTTATGCTAATGGCACACCAAACGAGGACAGCGACTATGACTTTTATATGGTGATTCCCAACGATACTATTCGCCCGCTTGATGCAATCAATACCGCATATTTGGCAATGCGCGGATTAAAGAGAAAGCCCGTAGATATTTTGGCAGGAACGGTAGATATATTTTCGCACAGGGCTGAGGGCATTACGCTGGAGCGTAAAATCGCAAGAGAGGGAGTTATACTGTATGAGCGTGAACAATGTGCACCACCAACTAAACTTCCTGCACCTAGCCGACAGCATGAAGCAAATATTCCGCCAAACCACGCTTATTGACGGCTCTCGGTATGAAAACAACGCGGAGCATTCGTGGCATTTCGCGCTTATGGCTATGACGTTATTCGAGCATTGCGCGCTTGACGGTGTAGACATCGAGCGTATACTAAAAATGGCAATCGTGCATGATTTAGTCGAGATTTACGCAGGCGATACCCCTGCGCATGATATAACCGCCAATACGAACAAAGAGCAACGCGAACGCGAAGCCGCAGACAAGCTATTCACGCTATTGCCCGAGGAACAGGCGCGCGAATACCGTACCCTATGGGAAGAATTTGACACTATGGAAACGCCCAACGCCGTTTATGCCTCGGCGATAGACAGGTTTCAGTCGTTTTATAGTATTCACATGAGCGGTACAGGCAGTGCTTGGTTAAAATTTAACGCAACCGCCGAGCGTGTGCGAACGCGTATGCTGCCCGTTAAAACAGCGATTCCCTCATTGTGGCAATGGGTGGAAAACGCGATTGAGGAAAATATCGTAAAGGGATTTTTAATCTGATAACGCCCCCCGACGGCTAATGGAGGTAATTATGACACAAATGCACAGCGACTTGGCAAATAGAATATCAAGGCTTCCTGTTGAAAAATTAACTATAGCCATGACATTTATAAACTTTTTAGAACATGAAAAGGAAGCAGACGTATTTACAGAAATTCCCACGCAAGATTTTGGAACAGCTAAAAAACGGTTTTCAGAATTAAACGGTATTTGCAAGGTATGGATTTCGGACGATTTTGACGAACCGCTCGAAGAAATGAGGGAGTACATGGAATGAAATATTTACTTGATACTCACACCATTATTTGGCATTTTGATGTCTTGTCCAAACTTCCACCGAGGATAACCAATATTATAGAAAACACTGAAAGCCTTTTGTATATTTCTTCTGTTTCTCTTTGGGAAATAGCTATAAAAATGAATTTAAACAAAAGCGGAAAATATGTCTATTCTAACAGCCGATGAAAATATTCAAAAGTACAATATATCTTGCATCTGGTAAAAACTTGCCCACATCAGAAAGGAGTACACCATGAAAGCCCTACAAAAACTCACCACCGCCCTCATTCTCCTACTCGCACTAAATTTTTTCACCCTAACTAACCTCTACGCAAACGAACCCTCCTATTTAGACCAAACGGCAAAGCTAATTGCCGACAACTGGGACGACAATTTTATAACGGAAATTGTTTTTACGGTGGGCAGCCCATACATGACGGTTGACGGCGTGCAAAGTCAGCTCGACACCGCCCCTGTAATAGTCAACGAAAGCATCATGCTGCCCCTGCGTACCCTTGTGGAGCAAGCAAACGGCGATATTTCCTTTGACGAGCAAAAAATAACTGTCACGTCCGAGCAAACAATAGAGCTGGAAATAAATTCCGTTATTGCGTTTGTTGATGGAAGCCTCGAAACGGTAGACGCGCCGCCCATGATTATCAACAACCGCACAATGATAGACACTGAAACCGCCGCCGAGCTTTTGGGCTTTGAAGCGGAATGGAATACCGACACGGACGAAATAATTCTTACGCGCGATTTTCAGACTAGGCGGCTTTTTGTAAAAACCGCGCCGAGCTTCGATTTTTCGGGCTTGGGCGCTACTGCTGTCGTCCACTGGCCCGACGATGAGGCATTTGTACAATTTGACACAATTTTACAAACACGCGAGGCATACGAAGCGTTATCGGCAAATAAAGATGTCGTCTGGGTAGAGCCAGACTATGTAATATCGGGCTTTTCCGAGGACACGCAAGCCGTAAGCGGCTTTAGTGACAAGGACAACGACCCGCCGCGCTCGTGGGGCGTAAGCTCGGTAGGCTTAGACAGCTACGCGCGGTATTTAATAGAGCAGGGCAGAACAAACCGCCAGATTGTCGTTGCGGTGGTAGATAGTGGCTTAGATGCCTCGCATGAATTTTTCTATGGGCGAATACATGACGGCGAGCCGCGCTGTTTTATTACAAACACAGCCGACACGCACGACTGGAACGGTCACGGCACGCATGTTTCGGGAATAGTCGTGGACGGCACGCCGAAAGTGAACAATATAAAAATTTTCCCAGTAAGAGTGCTAAACAGCTCAAAATCGGGCACTGTGGGCGGTGTCAATTCGGGAATACGGCACGCCATAGCCAACAACGCCGACATTATCGTGCTTAGTCTAGGCGCGCAAATATCGCCCTCGTCGTTCCAGTCCACAATAAACGCCGCCGAGGAAGCGGGCGTACTGGTGATTGCCGCTTCGGGAAATAACGGGATTAACGCCGCGACCGTCGCCCCTGCTAACGTGGATTTAGTATTCACCGTAGGCTCTGTAAACATCTTGAATGTACCAGCAACTTCCTCAAACTGGGGAAGCCCGCCGCTAGATTTATGCGCGCCCGGCGTTTCAATCAACAGTACGGCCGTTGGCGGAGGATATAGAGATGATAGCGGCACGTCTATGGCGGCCCCATTTGCGGCGGCGGCGGCGGCAATGTATCTTATGAACAACCCCTCGCTTTCGCCTGCACAGCTCCGCACTGCGTTACGCGCCTACGCCCGCACCCCTGCTGGTTGGGACACGTCAAGGCAGGGCGTAGGCATACTAAGCATGACCTCCGCGCCGCGCATAAGAAGCGTAACAAGCGAGCCGTATGTCGGCACTATGGATTTATTGTATATCATTCGCCATATAATGGGGCATGAGGGCTTTGAGGAAATAGACGTATTCGCCGCGGATATAAACGGCGATGGCGTTGTGGATTTTCAAGATGTGTCGATTTTGTCAAAATGGTTGGTTGGGAATGATGCTGTTCTTTCCAAATAAAAAAAACTATTGCCGTTATGCTATTGAATATGTTAAATTATGTCGTAAACGTATTTAAAAATATACAACAGTGCAAATTCGCACATGAAAAATCGCCGAAGGCGAGTCAAAAAAAGGTGGGTATTTATGAAACTAAAAATGGACTACAATAACGCATTAAGTGAAAGAATCGGCAAGGACGGCATTTTCAAGGAGCAAATCGACAAGCTCTCCGCCGCAGTAGCCAAGGCAAACACCGCAATGACGGTAAAACGCGCGGCAGGCAAAATGGCGTGGCGCGACCTGCCCTACAACCAAGAGGGCGTTGTGAAAGAAATTTTGGACTATGTAAACCAAGAAAAGGACGGCATAGATGCCTTTGTTGTGTTGGGAATCGGCGGCAGTGCGTTGGGGCCCTCGGCGGTACAGCAGGCGTTAAACCACCCATTTTGGAACGAGCTTCCACGCGAAAAGCGCGGCGGTTTTCCCAAGCTATATGTTCTCGACAATGTAGACCCCGAAAGGCTTGTATATTTTTTCCAAACGGTAGACCCGACACGTTGCTTGTACAACGTCATTTCCAAGTCGGGAAGCACGTCCGAAACAATGAGCCAGTTTATGATTATTCAACAGCTGCTGGAAGAAAAGCTCGGGAAGGAAGCCGCCAAACGTCGCATAGTTTGCACCACTGATGCGGTTAGCGGAAACCTGATTACGATTGCTAAGGCGGAGGGCTACAAGTATTTTATTATTCCGTCGGCGGTCGGCGGCCGTTTTTCGGAATTTACGCCTGTTGGGCTTCTGCCTGCTGCGTTTTGCGGCATAGACATAAAAGGACTGCTCGTAGGCGCGGCACAAATGGACGAGCTATGCAAAAACGAGGACATTTACAAAAACCCTGCGCATATGTACGCACTTCTTCATTACATCGCCATGAATAACGGCAAAAACATATCGGTAATGATGCCCTACGCCGATTCGCTCAAGCTCATATCGGACTGGTACGCACAGCTATGGGCGGAATCGCTTGGCAAAATGTACGACCTAGACGGCAAGGTAGTAAACGTGGGGCAAACCCCTGTAAAAGCCCTCGGCGTAACCGACCAGCACAGCCAGGTTCAGCTTTATGCGGAAGGCCCATTCGACAAAATTATTGTGTTCCTTGGCGTAGACGAATACCGCGAAACGATTACCATTCCTAAGACATATTCGGACATGCCGAGCCTTGGCTTCCTTGGCGGCGTAACGCATAACGAGCTAATAAAAACAGAGCAAGCCGCCACAGAATACGCCGTAACCAAGGCAGGACGTATGAACATATCGCTTACGCTTCCCAAGGTAAACGCGCAGACACTGGGGCAATTGCTGTACTTCTTTGAGGTGGCTACGGCATACGCGGGCGAGCTGTTAAATATAGATGCGTTCGACCAGCCAGGGGTAGAGGAAGGCAAAAACGCTACGTATGCGATGTTTGGGCGGCCTGGGTATGAGGATAAGAAGGCGGAGCTTGATGCGGCTCCGGTTAAGGATAGGAAGTATGTAATCTAGGCAATTATATAAGGTGTGGAATGGCGGATTTAAAGGATTTAAAGGCATGGAACGCGGATTTCCGCGGATTTGACGGATTTCCGCGGATTCTTTCTTGCTTTTATTAAAGAGTAACGGAAAGCGGATAAAGGTATGGAATGGCGGATAAAGGCATGGAACACGGATTTGGCGGATTTTCGCGGATTTTATCGGACGTGCTTTTAAATCTATGTGATGTCAACAGGTTAAGGCTTGGGTGCGGTGACGGCTACTCGTAGGGGAGGGGCTTGCCCCTCCCGAGGTATGCACGCTCGTCAATTCAAGGACGAGTAACGTCCATTAACGCAGAGCGAGGTAATCTCGGGACGGATAAATCCGTCCCCTACAAGTACCTCGCGACAAGCACATGAAGTCGAATTTAGGCAACAATTTACTAAGTTGCAAGATTTGCAGGGCTTTTTGTAGGGGACGGATTTATCCGTCCCGAGGTACGCACGTTCGTCAATTCGAGGACGGATAACGTCCATTAACGCAGAGCGAGGTAATCTCGGGACGGATAAATCCGTCCCCTACAAGTACCCCGCGACAAACACATGAAGCCGAATTTAGGCAACAATTTACTAAGTTGCAAGATTTGCAGGGCTTTTTGTAGGGGACGGATTTATCCGTCCCGAGGTACGCACGTTCGTCAATTCGGGGACGGATAACGTCCATTAACGCAGAGCGAGGTAATCTCGGGACGGATAAATCCGTCCCCTACAAAACCCCAAAGGCGATTTTGCTCGTCCCCTACAAAAAAACCGCAGATTCCCTTAACCTATTGACAGCGTAAAGTTAGCTTTTTATGAACGCAAGAAAAAATCCGCGTAAATCCGTCAAATCCGCGAAAATCCGCGTGCCATAATCTTTCAAATCCGTGTTCCATAATCTAAAGAAATCAGGTGGTACAAATGTTTAGAAATATCCTATTATTCATGCTACTTTTAGTATTTGTTTCATGCGGCTCTCGTGATTCGGGTGAAACGGAAACACAGCCCGAAGCTCCAAGCCCTACGGAAATTTATACCAATGCGACTACTGGCTCTGCCCTTGTTCCCGACCCCTCGGCTTCCCCTATTTCGCAAGAAGCCCCCGAGCCTGCTCCTGCGGTAATACACGAGCTTGAGCCGTGGGGCGAGGCGTTCGCCGAATTTCTCGCCAACGAGGTTTATGCGCCTTACATCATGCTTATGGATTTTGATTTTGACGAAATCCCCGAAATGGTCTTGTACGCAGGCGGCGGAGTGGACACATGGGTGTATAGTGTCGTGAAATTCGCAGACGGCGGCATCAAGCGGCTGGATTTAGACAACCTCATGCCCGCAGCGTTTGAGCTTTACAGAAACAGGGAAACAGGCGAGCCGCGCTGGCTAAACGTAAAGGACGGCTTCCAGACTAGCTTCGAGCGTTATCACCACGAGCTAATATGGCTCGATTTTGGCGACTTTTCGGAGCTACGCACCGAGCGTTTCCTCAAATGGGATTTTATGGGCGAAAACTATGACGACGACACAGGCGAGTTTGAGTGGTTCTACTATTTATTTGACTCCGAGGGCGAAAACCGTACAAAGGTAGACGAAAGCGAGCTAGGGCGTTTGATACAGGAGTTTAACGACACCTACGAGCTGGAAACAACAAGGGCGCACCTAGCATATATACAGGATTTCTATAAGGGTACTAGCAACTCGGATATTTATGGAAACCTAGAGCTAGCCCCGATTACGGAGTTTTTGGCGGGGTGGTAGGGCTATAGGGTTATGCACGAAGGGATAGGGCTTGTATGGATAAGCTGAAAATATACTTGGATAGCTGCTGTTACGGCAGACCGTTTGACAATCAAAACGATATAGACATTTTTAACGACACGCAAGCAAAAATGACTATTCAAGCCCTTGTAAAGTATAAAGCCATTGAGCTTGTCTATTCGTCTGTTTCTGTTGAAGAAATTACTGTTTACCCGATAGAAGCTAACCGAATTTCTATTATTGATTTCATTGAAAATAATGCGAGCTATTATGTCAGCAAGGACAATGACGACACCGCAATTTCTTTGACAGATGAAATAATGAAAATGGGAATAAAACTCAAAGATGCTTCGCATACAGCGTGTGCAATTATAGCAGGCTGTGATTACTTGATTACTACAGATAAGCAATTATCCAGGTATCAAGATAAACGCATAAAAATAGTAGACCCGATTAGCTTTTTGAGGATTTGGAGGAATTTATAATGTATAGTGACGTTCAGACCTCTGCAATTATGAGTGCAGGAATGAAAGCATTAAGTGATACGCTTGGTGCAATTGAAACAGAAATATTTATTACAACCATTGGCAGGAACACTTTTGACTACACAAAATGGCGCGAAAACCTGTGGGAGGATTTAACCGCGCGAGAGCTGTTTGAGCGTTCGGGGAAAGGCTACAAGCCGCCAGATAGAGTTGTAGTTGTTTAAGCAAAAATTAAATTCCCTTAAATCTTCGAGGTTATGCTATGAATTACAGAAAAGCAACCATTGACGATATTCAAATTCTTGCTCGTTACCGAAAACAACAGTTGATTGACGAGGGCTTGCCGCTTAATGCAAATATGAATATAGACAAGGATTTATCCGATTATTTTATTTCAAGCATATCGAACGGTTCTTTAATTTCGTGGCTTGCGGAGGATAATGGGAAAATTATTGCGACAAGCGGAATTTGCTTTTATCAGCTGCCGCCTACATTTTCTAATCCAACAGGGCGAGTTGCATATATAACTAATATGTACACCTTACCCGAATATCGCAAGCATGGTATCGCCTCGCGCTTGCTTAAGCTCGTTGTCGATGAAGCTATAAAACTTGAATATAAACTTATAAGGCTTCACGCTTCTGACGACGGCAAATCAATATACAGCAAAATTGGTTTTGTTGATACTGATGGCTATATGGCAATGCGTTTATGACAATAACCTCACCTCACGACAAGCACATGAAGCTGAAATGTGTAAATCAAACACGGATTTAACGGATTTACGCGGATTTTATCTGGCGCGTTTTTTTATCCGCGTAATCCGTGTAAATCCGAATAGCCTTTTTGTAGGGGACGGATTTATCCGTCCCGAGGTACGCACATTCGTCAATTCGGGGACGGGCAACGTCCATTAAAGCAGAGCTAGGTAATCTCGGGACGGATAAATCCGTCCCCTACAGAACCTGCGTTCGTGCGTTTGTCGTGAACCTCACCTAATAGGGTATTGTATTTTCTCGCAAATTTTATTATGATAGAACGCAGTTCAACCAAACCCCAAAAATCATATACGAGAGAGTGACAATTATGGCAAAAAAAGCAAAAGCTGGCGATTCCAAGAAAAACAAGGACGCAATCTTTTTTGAGGACCAGTCCGCAAAGGAGGAGGCGTTACATAATGCCCTCGCGAATATAGAAAAGCAGTTTGGCAAGGGCGCAGTGATGAAAATGGGCGAGAAAATGGGCGATATGGACATTCCCGTGGTGACCACGGGAATACTTAGCATAGATGCCGCGCTTGGTGTGGGCGGCGTTCCCAAGGGGAGAATAATCGAGGTTTACGGCCCCGAGTCCTCGGGAAAAACCACGCTCGCGCTGCATATTGTGGCAGAAAGCCAAAAGCTGGGCGGAATAGCGGGCTACGTAGACGCGGAACACGCGCTCGACCCTGTTTACGCAAAAAAGCTGGGCGTAAATATCGACGACTTGTATATTTCACAGCCAGACGATGGCGAGCAAGCCTTGGAAATAGCGGAAGCGATGGTTCGCTCGGCGGCAATAGACGTGGTTGTAATCGACTCGGTGGCGGCGCTCGTGCCGCGCACGGAAATAGAGGGCGAAATGGGACAAGCCACCGTGGGCGTACAAGCGCGGCTTATGTCGCAGGCGCTCAGGAAATTGACAGGAATTACCAATAAAACCAACTGCATTGTTATATTTATAAATCAGCTGCGTGACAAAATCGGTGTAACCTACGGAAGCCCCGAAACGACCACAGGCGGGCGGGCGTTGAAGTTTTACGCTTCTGTCCGCGTGGATATTCGCCGCGCCGAAGCTATAAAAATAGCCGAAAACGTAGTAGGCAACCGCACGAAAATAAAAATAACAAAAAACAAGGTCGCGCCGCCGTTCCGCACCTGCGAGGTGGACATAATGTACGGCGAGGGCATATCAAAGGACGCAGACCTGCTAGACCTCGGCGCGCAGCTAGGCATAGTACAAAAAAGCGGCTCGTGGTTTTCGTACGGCGAAACGCGCCTAGGACAGGGCAGAGAAAACGCCAAGATTTACCTGCGTGAACGCCCCGAAATCGGGCGCGAAATAGAAAACGCGGCACGCGAGCATTTTGGCATGAAGCCGTTGGAAGCGTTAGCCGCGCCAGAAAATTATGTTAAGGTAGACCCTAATGAGCTAGGCGAGGAAGATGACGATAGCTTGGAAATCGAGATTGAATAAAAAAGGAGCTTAAAAATGGTAAATTCCACTGAAAACAGCCCTCTAGGACGTATAACAATTTTTGCCGCAAGCGCGAACGGAAGGCTTGCGGAAGATGTCGCCACACGCTTGGGCATAACGCTAGGCGAATCGGAAACAGGAAAATTTTCCGACGGCGAAACAAAGGTAATTATTGGCGACACTGTTCGCGGCTCGGACGTTTATATTATTCAGTCTACTTGTCCGCCAGTTAATGACAATTTGATGGAGCTGTTGGTTATGCTCGATGCCATGCGGCGTTCCTCCGCAGGGCGAATTACCGCCGTTATCCCCTACTTCGGCTATGCACGGCAAGACCGCCGCGCCCGCGCCCACGACCCCATAAGCGCGAAGCTAGTCGCAGACATGATAACCTCGGCAGGCGCGTCACGCATACTCACCATGGACTTACACGCGCCGCAAATCCAAGGCTTTTTCAACATTCCTATGGACCATCTGCGAGGCTCGCACATTTTTGTGGACTATTATAAGAACAAGAAAAATTTGGGCGATATGTCCGAGGTTGTTGTGGTTTCGCCAGATTTTGGCAGTGTGGCGAGGTGCAAAAAATTCGCCGAGGAATTAAACGTACCGCTCGCAATCGTAGACAAACGCCGTCTGGACGACAAAACGAGCGAAATCGACCATTTTATCGGCGATGTGTCGGGCAAACACGCTATCCTTTTAGATGACGTGCTTGCTACTGGCGGCTCGTTATGCAACGCCTCCGACATCGTTATGAAAAACGGCGCGAAGTCTGTTTCCGCCTGTGTAACGCACCCCATTCTCTGCGGTGACGCGGTAAAAATCATTCAAAGCTCGCCCATTGACGAGCTAGTCGTGCTAGACACAATCGAGCTTGTACCCGAAAAAAAGCTCGACAAAATAAAAGTGCTATCCATAGCAAGATACCTAAGCGAAGCCATAAACTGCATACACACGAACCAGTCTATCGGCGATATTTTTGATAAGACTAAGGGTAAGCTCGGGACTATGCCGTATTAAGGGGTATTTACGGTTTGCACCGCACCCCTGCCGATGTTATTTGTGGAATGCGGATTTTTGTAGGGGTGCGGGTAGAATTTATATTTTGGGTGGTTTCAAAAATGGCATTTAAGGATAAATTTAAAGAGTTTCAAGCACTGGATATAAATGATGATATTATTTTACGTCAAGCTGAGCCTGACAATGATTGTCACGCATTTTATGAAATATTCTGTGATATTGACGCTTTTTGTTATTATAGCGGAGTACATGGTACTAACCATTCTATTGAAAAATCATGGAAGATACTCAGTAATCAAATAAAAGAGTTTGAAAAAGCGAGTATATATTCGTGGATAATTTCAGATAAAAAATCGAGGAAAGCGTTAGGGCGAATCCTTTTATCAAGTTTTGAGGGCAACAATAAAAAAGCAAATATCGGTTATTTTCTCGGACGTAATTCGTGGGGAAAAGGTATCATTTCTGATTGCATAAAGCCTGTTGTTGAGTTTGGTTTTTCACATCTTGAGCTTGAGAGAATCTACACCACAGTTCATGTTGATAATGTAGGCTCATGGAAAGCGTTAGAAAAAAACGGATTTCTTCGTGAAGGGCTTTTGCGACATAGCTTTAATGTAAATAACTGCTTGTTTGATTGTTATATGTATTCAAGGTTGAATACTGACTGAGCATTAAACACATTCATCGATTGCCGCAAGGTCACGAATAAAATTTATATTAGGGCGGTGTTCTTATGAAAACAAAATTAACTCACGTTAGAGCGAACGTGAGCGACTTGTATAAATCCATTGAATGGTATGAAACCATTCTCGGTTTTAAATGTACGGGTGCAGATATAAACGATAGATGGCAATACGCTGATTTTGAATGTGAATCGGGTGCTGTTTTTGCGATTGCTGTTGATGAGCGTGTCCCCTCAAACGGACGATTTAATTTTGATGTTGATGATGTCGATACGCTGTGGGAAAATCTGAAAAATAAAGTTGAAGTTATTCAACCGATTGAAACTATGCCTTACGGAACAAGGAAGTTTACTATAAAGGATTTGGACGGAAACGAATTGGGATTTGTAAAACAGCGTAGCGAATAATTGGCAAACACATCAACCGATATTCGCAAGGGTGCGGGTAAAATCTATATTTGGGGGCTATTGTGAATAACGGCATAATTACAAAGAATATTTTTATTCGCAAATTTGACAACGCAGATATGCCCCTTATTAAGTCATGGTTAAACAAAGACTATATAAAAAAGTGGTACGGCGAGCCGCAAGAATGGCTTGTTGAAATTAAAAACGTCCGCGGCGAGTATGACTGGCTCAATCATTTTATTGTAGAATATGACGGTGTTTCTTTGGGGTTTTGCCAATACTATGATTGCAGTAAAACGCCAAAGGGCTTTGAGTGGGATAATGAACCGCTCGGCACTTTCGCAATTGATTATCTTATTGGTGAAGAACAATTTTTGAATAAGGGATTAGGTCGTGTTATTATTCAAAAACTAATCGAGTTAATTATCGCAAAGGAAACTCCTAAACAAATAATTGCCGACCCTGTTAAAGAAAACTTGATTTCAATAAAGCTACTTGAAAGAAACGGTTTTGTTTTAGATGAGGTTACGGGGCTTTATAAGTTTGCAGTAACTACATTACCCACGCAAAAATCCCACTGACAAAATTCGCAGGATTACGCCCTAGCCCGTCCTCATTCCATGCCTATCCGCGCCCGCGGGCAAAATACCCTGCGTGAGGTCGTTTGCGTTAAATAGCGGCAGCCACCCATTATTTACGGCGTGGGTTGGCTCTATTTCCAATGCGTCAAAAAGCCCGTTTATTTCCGTGACTACGCCGTTTACAAGCTCTGCCGCTTGGCTTCGCGCTTTGCTTGAGGCGGTTACGTCCACGGCAATGGAAATATATTCCTGATACGCTTGGGGGTAACTAAGCTCACGATGCCACGAGCCGAGATAGGTCAAGCCCTCAAAGCTGGGTAGCTGTGCCTTGTCCAAGTGGAATATTCTGTCAAAAGCAAGCGCCCTTTGCCATTCGTCATAGCCGAAGTCAAAGTCGGAGCTTGCCAACAAAATATTCTCGTCAAAAAACGCCCTAACGCCCGCCTCGCCGTGGTTCATTGCCATGTCGAACAGCAAATGAAGTCCGCCCGCGGCTTCCGCTATAGCAAGCGGAAGCGTAGCGTCCCAAAACAAGCCAACCGCTGGCGAGGGCAAGCCAAAATGCTCTCGCAATATGTTTGCCATAAACGGCTCGAAGCCATTTCCGCGCGAGAAAATCTCGACAAACGCCGCTTCCGCGCTTCGTTCGGGCGCTAGTGCGGTTATCGCGCTTCCGTTCATGTCGTTCATAACAAACTCGGCAATCCGCCGTTGGTTATAAAAATTTCCTGTTCTGCTGTCGGCGTTTTCCGCGCCCATGCTCCGCGTACGCATTACCGCCGTAAGCGAGTCGAAAAACACGCTCGCGCCGTCTTGGTTAAGCCCGAAAATTTGGGAAGCGGGGTCGTTCGCAAACGCAATTTTCAAACGCGCGAGAAAATCGTCACTAAACGCAAGCATTTTAAGCGTTTCGTCTGGGCGCGGCTCGGTGTTGATTATTCCCAAAAATTCGGTTGTTTGGCGTTGCTTAACAAATTCCAAAATCGTGTTCCATACCTCGCCGTTGGTTTCAAGCGTGGCGCGCGGCGCGGAATATTCGGGGATTTGACTGATATACGCAAGCCTAAAATCGCCAAAAAGCGCGTGATTGTACGGCGCGGCATAGGGCGTATTGTCGAAAATAATCGCATCGCCGTCAACAAACCGCCCTATTTCATGCCCGAGATTGTCGAGAATAACGACGGTATCGCCCAAATTGAGCCACTCGTACAAGCCTGCCACCCATTCGGGGTGCTTGCGTAGCGTTATTTCCTGTATTCGCCATTCTCTTGGGGCGAGTTCTGACATAGGTTCTTCCTGCGTTTGCGAAAAAACAAAAATCGTGCTTGTCGCGCCGTTCCATTCCAAGCCGTAGCCCACACTCTCCAAAATCGCGCGCAACGGAAGCATTGTCCTGCCGCCGATAATTTGGGCTGGCACGTCCAAGTCCATAACTGCGCCGTTTGCAACAAAAACAGGGCTGTTAATGGTTAAAATAACTACATATTGTCCCTTTACTAGGGTTACTTGTTGTACTTCCGCGTTCCATTCCGCGCTAAAGCCGAGTGCTTCAAATACATCTCGCACTGGTACGAGCGTTCTACCGTTTTCTATAAGCGGCGCTTGGTCGGCAAAATTTACGGCTGTTTCCCATTCGATAATTACGGAAATGGTGTTTTCCTCTGCGAATACAGGGTAAGCCCCCATTTCCTCTGCAAACGCAGGAAAAATAGACACAAAAAAGCACAGCAATATTACGCCGCCGAATAAATTATTCATTTGACTCGGTGGCGTAACCCTCTTTCCAAGGGGGGTGTCAAAGTTTTGCAACGCAAAACTTTGACGGAGGGCTAATAACGCCGTGCAAAAAAATCGCCTACACACCCCTACCCCTCCCAATTATGGTACACATTTTGTACATCGTCCTCATCGTCCAAGAGGTCTAGCATTTTGTTCATGTGCTTTAAGTCCTCGGGGGCGGATAATTTTGCGTAGGTTTGCGGAAGCATGGTGATTTCTGCCGATACCATGGGTATTTTCGCTTCCTCTAGGGTTTGGCGAAGCTGTGAAAAATTTTCCGCCGTGCAAATAATTTCATAGCCGCCGTCTTGCACGATAAAATCGTCCGCGCCAGCGTCCGCCGTAAGCAGCATGAGTTCTTCCTCGCCCATGCCGCAGTCAGTTTCTACCATTATTTGCCCGACCTCGCTAAACATAAACGAAACACAGCCCTGCGTGCCTAGGCTGCCGCCGCCCTTTGTGAACGCGTTCCTTACATTCGCCGCCGCGCGGTTTCTGTTGTCGGTCAGTACCTTGACAATTACTGCCACTCCTGCGGGGCCGTAGCCCTCGTACGTAACCGAATCGTAGTTCACCTGGTCAATATCGCCCGCGGCTTTTTTTATACTGCGCTCGATTGTGTCGTTGGGCATGTTTTCGGATTTTGCCTTAGCAATCGTGTCACGCAAGCGCATGTTTGCGGCAGGGTCTGCGCCGCCGCCGTGCTTGACAGCCATCGCCAGCTCGCGCCCAAGCCGCGTAAAAATACGCCCTTTTGCGGCATCGTTTTTTTCCTTGCGGTGCTTTATGTTTGCAAATTTAGAATGTCCTGCCATGGGAATTACCTCCAAATGCTTTTATATTTAAAAATTGCAGAAATTACAAGAGTAATAACGGTAATAGGTAAAATATACACAATGGCGACCGATACCATAGCCATAAGCGTGTAAAAACCATACATCGCCCTAGATGGCGGAAACGGCATAATAACCACCGAGGCGAACGCCATTATTGTAAAAAAAACATGACTCAAGGGCAACGAAAACAGACTAAACCGCCCCGATTTGTAAAAATAAACAATTAAAGCCACATGTGCGATAACTTGAACGATTCTGACTATGTTTCCCGGAAAATATGCTTGGACGGGGTTCATAGAAAAAACGTAAGGGAAATACGGCACGGCTAAAACCAAGAACAACAGCGAGGTAAATAAAAGTGTGGATAACGCAAACCTAAAAAAACGTGGCATATAATCTACCCCCCACTCCGTTCAACATAAACATACAACGCGCACTCAATGCGTTTACGCATTAACTCACAGCTTAGCTTGTCGGGCTTTTTTATATCGCCATTGGCATAATACGCTGTGGCGATACAGCCGCCGCTACAATAATATTTTGCCCAGCATTTTTCACATTCGGGCTTTGTAAAAACATGGCAATTGGAGAAATCTAGGTTTTCATGCTCGGGGGGGGTATCAAGGCTTCGAGGCGACATTCCCACCATTTGACAGTCGGAGGAAAGGGGCAATGCCCCCACCTCGTTGATGTTTTGCGTTTTACGCAAAACATCAACTGAACAGTCGGAGGAAAGTGGCAACTCTCCGACCTGAAACCTCTCGTCGCCCACAAACTGGTGACATGGGTACAATTTCCCAGACGGCGTAACCGCCAAATATTCCGAGCCTGCGCCGCAGCCAGTCACGCGCTTGGCGACACATGGCCCGCCGTCAATGTCCATTTCAAAATGAAAAAATTTTATGTGCGGATTTTCGAGAATAAACTGCGCGAGCTTCTCGTATTCGCGGAACAAAACAGGCAAATCTTGCTCGCGTAGGGCGTAATCCGCGCTGGACGGCGCGACTACAGGCTCAACGGAAATATGCTTAAATCCCTCGCTTGCTAGGTGCTTTACATCGGCGGCAAAGTCGGTATTGTGCCGCGTATACGTACCGCGTACGTAGTAGCTTCCCTCGCGCGCCTTTGTCAATGCCTTGATGTTGGGCAAGATAATGTCGTAGCTTCCGCCGCCGCCGTTACGCGGCCGCATACAGTCATTTACATGCTTACGCCCGTCAATGCTTAAAACAACATTGTCAAAATTTTCGTTTATGTAATTGATATTTTCGTCTGACAATAGCGTTGCATTAGTCGTAAGCGTAAAGCGGAAATTTTTATTGGCTTGCGTTTCGCATTCCCTGCCGTAGGCGACAATTTTTTTCACCACATCAAAATTAAGCATAGGCTCGCCGCCAAAAAAATCAACTTCGAGATTACGCCGTGTACCCGATTTTTCTATCAAGAAATCAATCGCTCTTTTGCCTACGTCAAAGGACATAAGCCCCCTGTCGCTGTCGCTATAGCTCCCCTGCCTCGCAAAGCAATACGCACAACGCAAATTACACTCGTGCGCAATATGCAGGCATAACGCCTTAATCACGGGACGGCGGTTTTGCATAATATTGGTAATTTCTCGCGGCTTGGCAGGGGAAAAAAGCTGTTTCTTGTCGATTAAGGCGCGTATTTCGTCCGCGATTTCGGGCGGAGCGGTGGAAAGGTATGACAAAGCAGACGAAAGAGTGCTTCCCTCGTCTGCTTTGTCAGCTGTCAAGGCTTCGGGACGACATTCCCACAATGGAGCAGTCGGAGAACAGGGGCAAAGCCCCTCCAACACAGCAAACGCCGCATCATCAACAAGATGCAACGCGCCGCTATTTACGTCCAGTACAATATTCCGTGTACCCATCGAAAAGCAGTGAATCATAGGGATTACACGCTCGCGGTTTTAAAGGTACGGTTTACGCGGCTGTTGGTTTTTTCGGAAAGCGAGCTTACGCCCGACTGCTCACAGCTCTGGTTAGAAACAGTGCAAGAAGTCTTACACGCAGATTGGCAAGACGTTTGACATTCTCCGCACCCGATATTTTGACGTGTTTCGTTCAAATTTCCTGCAAAAATTGTTTTTATATGCTGCATAAAGGTTTTTCCTCCAGTTACTTTTATGAATTAAGTTTATCCGCTAATTCTGAGATTACCTTGTCGGCATCTTCGTACGGCACTTGGCATGTGCCTACCTGCTTATGGCCGCCGCCGCCGTAGCTCAACAGCACCGAGCCTACATTTACTGTGGCGGTACGGTTTAGTATGCTATATCCGCACGCAATGGAACAATTTTCCTTGTTTTTGCCGTCAACCACCCACATGGAAATATTTTGCTGTGGAAATAGGCTGTACACAAGGAAGCGATTGCCTGCGTTTATTGTTTCCACGCCGCGTAGGTCGGTTATTATTACGTTATTTTTAGTCTGTGTGTGCTTTTTGAGCATTTCCTTAAATAGCTCGGTCTGCTCGTTGTATAGCTCTATGCGTTCCTTTACATCTGGGTGCTGCAAAATTTCTTCGATTGGCTTTGTGCGGCAAAGGTCAATCAATTCCTCCATAAGGCTGTAGTTGCTTATGCGGAACTCGCGGAAACGCCCAAGCCCTGTACGCGGGTCGGACAAAAAGCCCAGCAGTACCCAGCCCTGCGGATTCAAAATATCCTCGGCGGTTAGCTTTCCTGCGTCTACTCTGTCTACCTCCGCAAGCATGGAATCAAACTTGGTGAGGTCGTAGCGGTCTTTAAAGTATTCGTAGACTACGCGTGCGGCGGAGTCCATTTTTCTAAGCGAACCAACAAAGCCCTCAGGCTTGCCGATTCTTTCCCATTCGCTGGTGTGGTGGTCAAACCACATTCCGCAGCCTGCCACATACGGCACGTTTGCCAAAATGTCGTTTGCGGTAACGCGGACATGCCCATCTTGCAGGTCCTTTGGGTGGACAAAGCGCCACTTTCCAATCAACCCAATTTCGCGGAAAAGCACCGCACAGGCAAGCCCGTCAAAATCTGAACGTGTTAGTAAATCCATAAAATCCCTCCGTTTTACTATTTGTAGATTGCCACCCGCACCAAGCCGTATTTTGCAAGCTCGTTGTCGGGGTTTAATGCTACTGCTTTCTCAAAAGCAATTTTTGATTCTTTATACTGCATTCTATTGAAATAACGCACACCTTTATTATATTGCATTTTAGCACGAAAAATTTTATTTTGCCACTGTTTAAAAATATGTGCCGCACCAAGCGCGCAAACTACCATAGATGCAATGATTAGCCCGAGCGAATTTGCCGAAAAACCGACAAAAACCATTATAAAGCCGACTATTCCGATTATGGGATTTATTCCCATAGGCACTGGCGACATTCGCGTACGCTTTTGTACATTTTCGCTATAGTTGTCTAAATAGTTTGCCCCTCGGGTTTTCTGAATTTCGTCATAGTTACGCGGTCGTGGGCGTGACGGCGGCACTGGCACGTCCTGCTTCAGTACCTTGTACTCGGAAATTTCCCCCTGGTACAGCTTGAACAGTATGCTGATGATTGTCTTTAAATTCTGTCCTTTCTTGGAACGCACCTTCTTAGATATTTTTAATAAATAATAACGCCTATCTTCGTAACTGTCTAGCGGTGAAATTATAATTCTGTTAGAATCGTCGTTGTAAGAAATATCCGTACGCATTACATAGCCGTCTGTGTCAGTTACTTCCATGTTTTTTTCGTTTACCGTGCTTTCGTCCAGCGGAATATTGAAGCGAATGAACCAGTGAACGGTGTCGAGCGGCCCCGATATATCTATTTTTATCTTGTCCTTCAATTTTGGGTCGGAAACGGCTACGCGAATTTTTGAATTTTGCAATTTTTGCCCCTCCCCAAAAGGAAATTGTTGCCCTGCATATATAGTACACGAATTAGATTGAGTTTACAATACAGATTTATTTTCTGTTAAGGAGCATATATTTAATATATAAATCAAAATCGAGGTGCAAAGTGGGAAAAAAGCTACGCCGCATGAATCGGTGGTTTCGCCGCAAGCCAAAAAAACCGCCGCGCGAAATTAAAATTCCTAAAAAATACGCGGCGTTTTTGCTCGTTTTTATTTTCATTCTTTCGTCTGGCTATAGCTTTTATCGCTTTGACAGGCGTATTTTGCCGCTTGTTCTCGAAGCGGCGGAGCTTAGAATACAAACGGAAATAAACAACGTAATCAACGCCGTTGTGCTAGATATTATTACCAGAAATCATGTTTCCGCCGCCGATTTTATTCTGCTCAACGAAATAGAAGCCGCGCCGTCCCTAAGCGTAAACACCGTCCTTGTAAACGAAATTTGCAATGCGGCGGCACAGGCCATTTCCGAACGGCTAAACAATCTTGAGCCGGAAATCGCTTCCGTTCCGCTCGGAATGGTGCTTGGGCTAGACACGCTCGCGCAGCTCGGGCCGCGCTTCACGTTTTCGCTCGCGCCCATAGGAAACGCGCTTGTAAACTACGAAAGCAGCTTTACCGCGGTGGGCATAAACCAAGTGCATTTTTCCGTATGGCTAAAGGTGGAATCAGTCGTGCGAATTATCAACCCTGTGCAATCCTCACAAATTCACGTAACGCGCCATGTTTCGCTTGTAGACACGGTAATAAGCGGCACAGTGCCAGATACTTATTTGAATTTGGAGGGGGCTTTGGGGCGGGGTATGCCGTAGGGGGAAAGGCTCTCGCTTCCCTTATTCGTCCCTAAAATCGAATAAATCCTTAGGCTTTATTCGCAGAACATCACACATTTTGAATATCACATCAAAGGAAACGCCAACATTTCCTAGTTCTATAGCACTAATATGGCTTCTATCAATTTCCACAAATTCCGCAAGCTGTAATTGCGTTAGCCGTTCCTTTTTCCTGTAATACACGACATTCAAGCCGAATTTTTTATAATGGTCTTTGTATGCCTCTCTCATTGCGTATCACCTCACAAAAATTTTAATGGGCGATACACACATAAAAAACCTTGTCTTAATAGCGTGACGGTGTTGTGGCAAGTGAACATTTGACTTCCTATAAATTTTTCAACACAGACAAAGCTATAATCTTTACCGTCTGTAGACTTCACCGAAAGAAAACCATTCAACAAATTCAATAAAAAGTTTAAATTGTTCATGCCCTTTAGTGTCCATGCTGTAACATCACATATTTTTTCCGTGATTTCAAAAAACAAGACCCCGCAAAGGCTTATTCAGAGCCTCTTTGTGGGGTCGCTTCCATTCCTTAGGTGTCAAGGTCAGATTATCGCATAAATCCACATTGGTGTTGTCGAAGTCTTTTCCGAGCTTGTGAAATTTTCACCACAAAAAAATGCAACCACCTACACGAGCAACTGTGGGTTGCGCTAATTATAATTGCCGTCGTTTGCACCGATACAGGATATACTGTTTGCGGCATTTCATTTTTTATTACTTTCTTTCTTTTCGTATTTTTTTATTATCTTAATCCATTCCAGCAATGTGTCAATTTTTATACATATCCGCGCAGTTTCCAATTTTTGCCTGCTGTCGCAGTCTACCATAAATAGCGATTCGTTTTTATACCACACTTTTCCGTGGGATAAAGCGTTCCTTATATGAGCAAATAAGCTATCGATATGTGAATTTTTTGTCCTTATGAAAACAATCCTTTCGCAGTCAAAACACATATAATCATGTTCGCTAAGAGCAAATTTATCACAAAAGAGCTTGAAAATATCATTTTTTTCACTGCTTGCCTTATCAAGGATTTTTTTAACTCCGTCTTTGGTGTATGTTTTTAAGTGGTCATCAATGTACTTTGTAATTTCTTGAGCAGTTTCATCTGTGCTTTTATACGGTTCAATTGATTTATATTGCGAAATTGTAGGAATTAGTTCATCTCGTAATTTTGTTAATTCATTGCCACCTTTTAAGATTAATGACTGGGCAGAAGGTCTGTCTTTGTCGTTAGTTTTCTCACCACAAGGGCATTGTGTGCGGTAAAAATCATCTATCCGTTGCTTTTTTATTGCTGGAATATCTTTTTCAGAAAAATTATAAAATTCCAATTCATTAAATTTTGACAATTTTCCTTTACAAAAAATACATTCGTCAGCATTATTCATTATAAGCACATCTCTTTCTTTAATCTGCAAATTAACTTTTCTCTATTCTTTCTTTGCATCAACGCTCGCTTTTGCCGCTACCGCACCAACAACCGCACCGCGTGAATAAGTCGAGCTTCTGCAAAGATTCAAGATTCATCGTCAAGCCCCATACCTTCTGACGTTTTATAAACAATCTGCCCATCTGCTATTTGCTTTTTAGACATAGCAAGCCGCGCTTGATTTTCCTCACTAAAAAACGGCTAGCCCTCGCCGAGCGAAATTTCAAACGGAATTTTTTTCTGTCTTGCGATAGCACGCATATACATGTTTATTGCCGTAGAGATATTCAAGCCCAGCTCGTGCAATACCTGCTCGCTATGCTTTTTTACATTTTCGTCCATGCGAATAGTAACATTAACCGCACCCAACATAATCACCCCTTGCTATGATATATGTGCATTGTACTAATATTGCACATGTTTGTCAAATTGCAAGATTTATCTATAAAAAATTTATCTTCCCAAAATCCCCTCTGATGTCTTATAATAAAGACTATCGAGGTGTATAATATGCTAACCATTGCGGATATTAAGGCTACTGTCGAGCCGATAGTAAGAGATACAAAGGTTCAAAAAATGGTGCTTTTTGGTTCTTATGCAAAAGGCACGGCTTCCGAAAGCTCGGATATTGACCTATATATGTACAGCAATGGCACAATAACTGGCTTGGCGTTCTACGATTTGAAGTCAAAAATCGAGGACGCTTTTGGCATGGAAATCGACCTGCTTCCCGATTTGGATATTATCCCCGATTCGCCTGTAGCACGTCAAATAAATGAGTTTGGAGCGGTTATATATGAAAGCCATGGATAAAATTATACTCGCAAAAATGATAAAATATTGCGAGGATTCTGTAAAATACATCAAAGGCTTAAATTTTGAAGCCTTTAGTTCCGATGAATTGGTTTTAACCTTTTCTGTTTTCTCATTATCACAGCTCGGGGAGCTTACCGCCAAGCTAAGCAAGGAAATAACGTCTGCCAACGGCGAAATCCCGTGGAACGCCCTAAAAAGCATACGCAACAGGATTGTGCATGATTATGACGGCGTGCAATTCAAGGTTATTTGGGACACACTCGTCCATGATATTCCCCCTCTAACCGCACAATTGTACAAAATACTGAACAAATAACCGCTATGTTATAAAATCTCACATGCAAAACCGCCAAAGGCGAGCTATAGCTGTTTAAGCTAAAAACGGCTATAAAAATAGGAGGCAACAAAATGAAAACCACCAAACCACCAAAAATCCTGGCGTTGGTACTTACCCTCGCGCTAGCAGCTTCTCTGCTACCAATCACAGTTTTCACAAACGCGACCGACCAAACCGACACCCTCACATGGTCAACCTCCACACCGCCAACCGTACAAGACGGCGATACGCTCACCCTAGAACAAGGCGCAAGCGGTACGCTTCTTATACCGTCAGGCGCGACCGTCACTATTGTCGGGAGTTTCCAGTCTAATGACCCCGACCCTAGCCCAACATCAAGCCCAGACCCAAGTCCTAGCCCAACATCAACCACCACATCAAGCCCCGACCCTAGCCCAACATCAACCGCCACATCAAGCCCCGACCCAAGCCCTACAACCACCGACCCAAACCCAAGCCCAACATCAACCACCGACCCCGACCCTAGCCCAACGTCAACCACTACATCAAGCCCCAACCCTAGCCCAACGTCAACCGCCACATCAAGCCCCGACCCAATCCCAAGCCCAACATCAACCGCCACATCAAGCCCAGACCCAAGTCCAAGCCCAACATCAACCACCGACCCCGACCCTAGCCC
This sequence comes from Defluviitaleaceae bacterium, assembly GCA_009777845.1. GTDB lineage: Bacteria > Bacillota > Clostridia > Lachnospirales > WQUN01 > WQVC01. The sequence goes on along the minus strand of WRLD01000009.1, from coordinate 37,580 downwards.
AACATCAACCGCCACATCAAGCCCAGACCCAAGCCCTACGCCAACCACTGACCCAAGCCCTAGCCCAACGTCAACCACCGACCCCGACCCAAGCCCCACATCAACATCAACCTCTGACCCTGACCCAAGCCCTAGCCCAACATCAACCACCGACCCCAACCCTAGCCCAACGTCAACCACCGACCCCGACCCAAGCCCAACATCAAGCCCCCTAAACAACACCACAAACGAAATCACCCTACACATTTCCGCCGATGCCACAGTAATATGGAAAGCCCTCTACGCAGTAGACGGCAACGGCGTATCCGTTACAGGCGACGGCTTTTTAAACATCACAGACGGCGTTATCCTAGCCGAAAATCCAAACACCTACGCCATTTCCGCTACAGATAGCGCGACCGTGTTCATAGACTGGCGTACAGCCACCGTCACAGGCGCGCGAGCGACCACGGGCGATTTTGCGGTAATACTAGAGCTTGCAGTCAACCCTTCGCAGGGCTTACCCACCGTTACGGAAGGCTCGACTACGGCTATACAAGCCACGCCCGCAGACACGGCGGCAGAGTGGGCAATCTTGGACGGCGACACAGGCGGCATAAGCTATGCGAGAAGCATAAACTACGGGGATTTTCCTGTAGCAGACGCAATGGTTACGCCCCTGCCTGCCCCTACCCCTGCCCTCGGTGCGGACGCGCCAAAACCCGTAACCCCATCAACAGCCGCCGCATCCACTCAAGCCGCAGTAGCCGCCGCGAAAAGCGCAGGCTCCGCCACCGCCACCGTCACTCTCAAAAACGCCAGCAATGTATCACAATCCACCTTACAAACTATGGCAAGCCAAGCGCAAGCCGCCGACAAATCCGTTGTGGTGCAAGCCGATAGTATGCGTCCCGACAACGCCGTTGACGTACGCATAACCATAAACCCCGCTCAGGCGACAAAGGGCTTAAACCTATACGCTTCCACCGCGAACGCAACGGCTACGCAAGCAAAATCACACTTCGAGAAATTTTTCACCAACAATATAACGGTAGTTTCACTCGGGCAAAAGGGCGGCTTCGGGCAACAAGTTGCTATTGCCGCAAAGCTCACTCCCAATTTTAACACAAGCAGCTTAGTATTCTACGCATATAACCGCGAAACGAACACCTATAGGCAAATTACTACAGCCTACAGAATAGACAGCAACGGCTATGTGCATTTCCTAGCACCCGTAGGCGGCGATATAATCATAGGTCAAAGTGACGAGGTGCAAGCGTTTTCTACCAGCCAAAATCAATTCGGCATACAGGCCTTCAGCGACGACGATATAGACGACGACATTATCATTATCAGCGATGGACAGCTTAGCGGCGGCAATGGCGAGAATGAGGACAATGGCGAGAACGAGGACGGCGAGAATGACGAGAATGACGAGAATGGGAACGGCGAAGATAACGAAAACGAGGACGGTACTAGTGACGGAAGCGAGAACGGCGAAAACGGCGAGAATGGCAACGGTGAAAATGACGAGAACGGCGGAAACGGTGAAAACGACAACAACAACACAACTGACGGCGATAACGGACGATTACGCATAAGCGGTGGAATTATTTCCAGTATTACGCCGACACCCATTCAAGCCGACAGCGACATAGAAAGCAACGACACGACCACCGCGCCCGACAATATTCCCACATGGGTCAATATATTCAGCGATATAACCGAGGGCGCATGGTATTATAACGCGGTAGCATTTGTTAGCGAGCGCGGACTGTTCCACGGCTACGGCAACGGCATTTTTGCACCGCACGACAGCATGACACGCGCCATGTTCGTCACCGTACTGCACAACCTAGAGGGCAGACCCGCGCCGAGCGGTCAAGCGTGGTTTACTGACGTGGCTGTGACAGCGTGGGAGCATGATTCCGTACAGTGGGCGGCAGAAAACGGCATAGTAAGCGGTATCGGCGGCGGTCTGTTCGCGCCCAACCGCCCCATAAATCGCCAAGAAATGGCAAGCATACTAAGCCACTACGCCGACCACAAGGGCATAGACTTACCTGCGTTACGAGATATAACAAACTTCACCGACCTAGAGGACGTGGACGATTGGGCGAAAATGTCAGTGGTTCGGCTAGCACAAGCAGGGGTAATCAACGGCAACAACAACGCGCTTATGCCGAAAAAAGAAGCGACACGCGCAGAGGTGGCGCAGGTGTTTATGAATTTTTTGAGGGTTGTTTAAGGAATTTAAAAGCCCATGGTGCTGAAATATCAGCCCATGGGCTTTTTAAATATGCGAACACGCCAATACCAACGGCATTTACACATTTCGGCTTCATGCGTTTGTCGTGGGGTACTTGTAGGGGACGGATTTATCCGTCCCGAGGTTGCCTCGTATTGCGTTAATGGACGTTATCCGACCCGAATTGACGAGCGTGCATACCTCGGGGCGGACAAGTCCGCCCCCTACATAAAACCATTAAACACGGATTCAACGGATTATCGCGGATTTGGCGGATTGGCTCGTGGGAAATCTGCGAAAAATTTACAGAACACGGATTTAATGTGTATGGAACGCGGATTTAACGGATTTACGCAGATTTTGCGGATTCGTTCGTGGGAAAATATATCGCCGTTTAGTAATTTACGTGGACAAAATCCGCGTAAATCTGCGTAAATCCGTTAAATCCGTGTTATAACACACTTTTTTACGTTCGTACTCCTGCTGTGCCACGCTCCCTCTGTGCCTCTGTGTGGGAACGCGGCATAGCAGACAATGAAAATCACCCTTGGGGTTTCGTAGGGGACGGATTTATCCGTCCCGAGGTTGCCTCGCCCTGCGTTACTGGACGTTATCCGTCCCGAATTGCAGAACGTACATACCTCGGGGGCGGACAAGTCCGCCCCCTACATAAAACCATTAAACACGGATTTAAGGATTATCGCGGATTTAGTATAATCCTCCCGCCTAGCTATCCCCCTTCTCAGAATCCTGCAACGCCGCAGTACCCTCCTCCCCTGTGCGTACTTTTACCACATTTTCCACATCATACACAAATATTTTGCCGTCGCCGATATTGCCAGTGTACAGCACGTTTTTGACGGCGTTTACGAGCGTGTCTACAGGCACGCGGCTAACGACTACGTCTACTTGAACCTTTGGCAACAACGGATTTTCCAGCGGTACGCCGCGGTAGGTGTGCGTATGACCGCGTTGCACGCCGTAGCCAAGCACATTTGTGACGGTTATGCCCGTAATGCCGATTTGGTCGAAGGCTTCTTTCAGCAGGAGGAATTTTTCGCGCTTCGCCAAAATGGTAACCTTTGTCAGCTTTGTTCCCGTGGACGTGTTGGAAACTGTTACCGCCTTGTTCATAGGTACAGACGGCGTTGTTTTTGGTGCATCGAATACGGTCAAGAAATCCGCATAGCTGCCCGATTCCATGCCGTGTTCGGTTGCATCAAGGCCGCGTATTTCGTCCTCGGCGGAAGCGCGTAAGCCGATTGTTTTTTTGATTACCACGAACAAAATCGTGGTCGTGATTACCGTCCAAGCAAGAATTGACAGCACGCCGATTATTTGAACCCCCAAAAGCTCTGTTCCGCCGCCGTAAAATAAGCCGCTTACATCGGAAATCCAGACTAATTCGCCGTTTTCGACCATTTGCACTCCGTCTACAAGCGCAGGAATTTCTCGGGCGAACAAGCCTACCGCCAAGGTACCCCAAATTCCGCAAACGCCATGCACCGCAACCGCGCCCACAGGGTCGTCTACGTGAAGCACTTGGTCAATCAATTCGACCGCCACGACAATCAAAATACCTGCCACGAAGCCTATAATTAACGCGCCCAAAGCATCAACATTGGACGTGCCTGCCGTTATTCCCACCAAGCCGCCCAGCGCGCCGTTTAGCGTCATGGACACATCGGGGTGGCCGTTTTTTAGCCATGTAAGCGTCATGGCGGAAATGGCGGCGGCGGCGGGCGCGAGCGTGGTCGTAAGGAAAATAGAGCCTAGCTGTGGCAGATTCTCGGCGGCCGCGCCATTGAAGCCGTACCAACCGAACCATAATATAAAACAGCCCAGCGCACCGACTACTAGACTATGCCCTGGTATGGCGCGTGAAATTTTCTTGCCTGTTTTTTTGTCCACTTGGTACTTGCCGATACGCGGGCCAAGCACCGACGCGCCGATAAACGCCGCCACGCCGCCTAGCATGTGAATGGCGGAAGAACCGGCGAAGTCAACGAAGCCTAGCTGCGCGAGCCAGCCTGCTTCGTTCCATAGCCAGCCGGCAGAAACGGGGTAGATAACCGCGCTTATGACTACGCTGTAAACCATGTACGAGCTAAACTTCGTACGCTCCGCCACCGCACCTGAAATAATGGTAGCCGCAGTAGCGCAGAATACAAGGTTGAACACAAAGTCCGCAAAATCAAACTCTGCAAACGCCGTAAAGATTTCAAAGCTAGGTATGCCGAAAACGCCGCCGACATAGTTGCTTGATGTAAGAATTTGGTAGCCAAGCAGTACAAAAACTACTGCACCAAACGCGAAGTCCATCAGGTTTTTCATTATGATGTTCGCCGCATTTTTGGAACGAGTGAAGCCCGATTCTACCATTGCGAACCCCGACTGCATAAAAAATACCATGCCCGCCGCGAGTAAAAACCAGATACCAAAGTTCATAATGCTCTCCCTTTCGCTGAATGTAAAAAACGTACATTTTTCTTTTCCCCGATTTTTGCAGGGGGTAAGAAAAGTGTACGCCTTTGTACATCAGCATATATATTTTTTGGGAACGGTTAGGCTATAGCCTAATCGTTCCGTAATCTAGTAAAAAAAGGGGCTGCGAAGTTTTCACTTCCGCAGCCCCTTTGCTACTAGTGAGGGGATTTTAGCATAGGGGGGTTTGTTTGTCAATGGTTAAAATTGAGAATTGCCCACAGCCTCATCTTTAAAAATCCCCTTAACCGTGCGGTCAAAATCACTAACCAACTGCCGCATTTCCCTTGCGCGGTAGATTTCAAACTCGCCCTCCGCTTTTTCTATGGCTTGCTTGCGTGAGATTTTGCCCTTGTCTTTTAGCAATTCTCGCCTGTTGGCGGAAAGCTGGTTATCCAACTCGCCAATCCAGTCTGCCATTTTCATAGGGCGTTCCTCTAATGCCTGTAGCTCGGCAAAGTCCAAAAACTGCGAAACTAGCAGATTTAAAATTGTGATTTCTCGCTCGGTTAAGTAATTTTTGGCAACGCTCACATCGCTTTTGGTTACATAATCGCCCTTAAAATTTGTCATGCCGACATGTGGCTTTTCGCTGTCTACCCGCTCGAAAATTACCTCCGCAGCGGTGTGCTTGTGGGCGGCGTAGTGCATTTTGTTTTGCACGGTTGCGAAAAACTCGCGCGTTATCGGGGCTTTTGAGTCGTAGTCGGTAGCCGTGGCGTATATGTCGGTGACTTGCTGATAAAGGTTGCGTTCGCTGCTGCGAATATCGCGTATGCGTTGCAAAAGCTCGCGAAAATAACGCCCGCCGCCGTTTTTTAATCTTTCGTCGTCGAGAGCAAAGCCCTTGCGGATATATTCGTTAAGGCGTTTGGTCGCCCATTGGCGGAATTGGGTGGCGCGGAGGGAATTAACGCGGTACCCGATTGAAATAATCATGTCCAAATCATAGTGAGGGATTGTTCTTGTTACTTGGCGTTCGCCCTCAAATCGAACCTGTCGGAAATTCCGACAGGTTGATTCTGCAACAAGCTCGCCCTCCGCGTAAATATGCTTAATGTGTTCAACAATGCTTGTCCTCGATGTGCCGAACAATTCCGCAATTTGTTGTTGTGACAGCCACACCGTTTCCTCATCAAACCGTACATTAACAGAGATTTTTTCGTCCTCTGTTTTAAAAAGTATTATCTGATTCACATTCTCCGCCATTTTAATCTCGCCCTAATTCCGCATCACCATAAAGCAAATTATTGGTATCCTTGGTAAATTTAACAATATCGTCAACCATTCCAAAGCAAATGCCAGTGTACGTGTCCGCCGCGCCGTAATAAATCGCCAGTCTGCCTGTAGGCGCGTCACATAGGGCGGCGCAGGGGAAGCAGACGTTAGGCACAAAGCCGACTGTTTCGTAAGGGGCTTCGGGGGTGAGAAGATACTGGCCGCTTCGGTAAAGTACCTTTGACGGATTTTCCAAGTCTAGCAGGGCAGAGCCGAAGCTGTAGACATAGCCGTTGCAGGTAAGCACAACGCCGTGATAAATCATAAGCCAGCCCTCGTCTGTTTCTATGGGAATGGGGCCTGCGCCTATTTTTAGGGCTTGCCACGAGCCGCCCGCTTTCATTACGGAGCGGTGCTTTCCCCAATAGGTCATGTCGGGGCTTTCGGAGATGTATATGTCGCCGAATGGCGTATGTCCGTTATCGCTTGGACGGGAAAGAAGCACGTAATTTCCGTTTATTTTGCGTGGGAAAAGTACGCCGTTGCGGTTATGCGGAAGAAATGCGTTTTCTAGGCGTGTAAATGTCTTGAAGTCGCGCGTTTTTCCCAAGCCGATTGTGGGCGAGCCGGCAAACGATGTACACCACATAATGAAATAGTAGTCGCCGATTTTTGTTACGCGAGGGTCATAGCAGTATGCAGGCTGAAAGGGCTTGCCGCTTTCGTCCACCCATTTTATATCCTCGTCCTCTATGTCCCAGCTTATGCCGTCCTTGCTTTTTCCAAAATGCAGGTGCATTGTTATGTCCTTGTGGTCGGCGCGAAAAACGCCCACGAAGCCGTCGCCGTACGGCACAACCGCGCTGTTAAAAATCCGCGCCGCTTTCGGGCCGGGATTCCAGTCAAAAATAGGGTTTTTGCTATAACGCCATAGGACTTCCTTGTGGTTTTCTGGTTTATTTTCCCACGGCATAGATGGTATTGCTTGCTCGTTGATTATTTTTGCCATATGAATCATTCCTTTAAGTAGATTTGTAGAGATTTACAAAAATTATATTCTCAAAAAAAACATTTGACAAGTGATATGTTTAAATCTTATAATGTACTCTGTTTGAAACGTATTTAACGCTTCGGGGAAAGGAAGTTGTATTATGCCTAAACCAAAACGCGGCAAGCTCGCCCGCACGGTTAAAGATTGGCGCGGAAATTGTCCCGCCTGTTCTCGCACTGGTGTCAAGCTCCTTTGGGAAAAAAGCGAGGGCGAAAAAACATTAAAAGTATGCAAACAATGTGGTGACGTTTAATTAGCTTTAATTGTCACCCGCTTTTTGCCGACATAGCTCAGTTGGTAGAGCAGCTGATTTGTAATCAGCAGGTCAACGGTTCGAGTCCGTTTGTCGGCTTAACTTAAAAAGCCCGAAACCACTACTGGTTTCGGGCTTTTTTATTTTCTAAAAAATCAAAAAGGAGCCTTACCCATGAAAAAATTTATCCACCTATTACTTCTACTCCTCACCCTAATCCTAACCTCCTGCTCCCCCACCCCACCCCCTCACGACCCCTCCGCCGACACCCCGCCCATTCGCATAGTAGCAATGCGCGGCCCTACCGCCATGGGCTTGTTACAGCTTATGGACGCGCAAAACAACGGCGCGGCGCGCAACAATTACGAATTTGAGTTGCTTGGCTCGCCCGACCTTGTCGCGCCGCTTTTGTTGCAGGGCAACGCAGATGTGGCGGTCGTTCCTGCCAATCTGGCGGCGGTTTTGTATAGCAGAATGGACGTGCAGGCGCTGGCTGTAGTAACGCTCGGCAATTTGCATATACTAGCTACGGACGAAATAAACTCGGTCGCGGACTTGGCTGGCAAGACGGTCTACCTGTACGGACAGGGCATAACGCCCGAAATCGCGTTAAACTATGTACTGACACAGAACGGGCTTGTTCCCGGCGAGGACGTGACCTTGGAATTTCGCGCGGAGCATACGGAGGTGGCCGCGTTGTTGGAAAGCGGACAAGCGCAGGTCGCGTTGTTGCCCGAGCCTTTCGCCAGTACAGTGCTTGCGCGGGAACTTGGGCTTAACGCCGTGCTTGACCTAGGCGAGGAATGGGCGCGCGTGTCCGAGCATGACTTGATTATGAGCGTAGTCATAGCAAGGCGCGAGTTTTTGGAAAACAACGCCGCGCTCGTTGAAATTATGCTCGAAGAATACCAAAGCTCCGTTAGCTTCGTTAATTCGGACGTGTCCGCAGGCGCGGAGCTTGCTGTGGATTTTGGGCTAATTCCCTCTGCGGCTGTCGCCGAGGCATCGATTCCGCGTTCCAATATAGTTTTTTTCACAGGCGAAGAAATGCGCCGCAATCTTTTGGGCTTTTACCAAGTTTTATACGATAGCGAACCAGCGCTTGTAGGAGGCGATATGCCTGACCAAAATTTCTTCTTTAGCAATTAAGCTGCCGCCAATCCTTTTTTGGCTTTTAGTCTGGGAAGCGTTAGCGGCTTTTATGAGCGACATAATAATTGTTTCGCCGCGTGCAACACTCGCGCGGCTTTTTGCGTTGGCGAAAGGGCTTGATTTTTGGCAAAGCATAGGCACAACGCTAGGGCGCGTTATGCTTGGCTTTGTTCTTGCGTTATGCGCTGGCGTGCTTATTTCCGCGCTTTGTGCGAAGCTCCGCGCTTTCCACGCGCTAATAAGCCCTGCCATCAATGTGCTAAACGCCGTGCCGATTGCTTCGTTTACGCTGTTGGCGTTGATGGCGTTCCACCCATCTAATTTGTCGGTTTTTATCGCATTTGTCACGGTTTTGCCCATTATTTTTTACAACACGCTAAAGGGCATACAAAGCACAGAGCCAAAATTATTGGAAATGGCCACCCTGTTTAAAGTACCCCTGCACAAAAAAATCTATTTTATTTATTTCAAAACCGTGCGGCCCTATGTAGCCTCCGCGGCAAGCTCCGCAATCGGCTTTGCGTGGAAATCTGGTGTCGCCGCCGAGCTGATTGGCATAGTACGCGGCACAATCGGCGCGAATTTGCACACGGCGCGTATTTTCTTGAACACCGCCGACCTTTTCGCTTGGACGATTACTATTATTTTGCTTAGTTATTTGACGGAACGGGTTTTTCGGTTTGTTTTTAGATGAAACACAAACGTGGACAAAACAAAGCACTACACGACATGAACCGATTTACAAAGCCTTGTACAATATTATTGAAAGGGGGCGGTGGTATAAATTGGGTCGAAACGCTTAACAGGGCGATTGATTACACTGAGAATCATTTGCTTGATGAAATTTCGCTCGCACAAATCGCTATGCAAGTGCATATGTCAACCGCACATCTGCAAAGGGGATTTTCTGCTTTGGCAGGTTTAACTATAGGCGAATACATTCGCAACAGGCGTTTATCCCTTGCGGGACTTGAACTTACCCATAAAGATGTTAGGGTTATTGATGTTGCCATAAAGTACGGTTACGAAACTTCAGAAAGTTTTTCCAAAGCGTTCAAGCGTTTCCATGGAATTGCGCCTAGTGCGGCAAAACAATATAGCCCAGACCTAAAATTATATAGCCGTCTTACTATTAAAATTATTATGGAGGGTGGTTCAATTATGGATTACAGAATTGAAGAAAAGCAAGCGTTCGAGGTTGTTGTAAAAGCAAAAAACGTGGAGGTAGAGGAGGGAAATTCCACTCAAATACCTGCTTTTTGGTGTGAATATTTTGCAACAGGGCTTGCAAAAACGGTTGTGCCTGTTTTAGGTGTTTGCGGCGATATGTCAGAGGATTCTAAGAACTTTCGCTACGGCATAGGCGATTTTATGCGGGAACGTCAAGAAGTGCCAGACGGCTTTGAAATCTGGCAAGTCCCTAAATGCACATGGGCAGTTTTCAAATGTGTCGGCGCAATGCCTCTCGCCATTCAAGAAATGTGGAAGCGGATTTACAGCGAATGGCTACCACAGGCAAAATATGAAATTTTACCGTCATATGACTTTGAACTTTATACGGACGGTGATAAAGGCTCACCAGACTATATCAGCGAAATATGGTTGCCAGTGAAAAACATATAAAAAAGGGCATAGCCCTTTTTTATATCAGCCAAAGCTCTTAGTCATCTGCGCATAAAGCATATCCGCAAGCCCGACACCGCCTTGCTTTGCGGCTTGGTCGGAAATCACCTCGTCAAGCATTTCTGTAAAAATGCGTTCGGCGTTGCCGCGCGGAATAAATCCGTCCTCGTCAAAGTTTACTGTACGCATTTGGCGGAACATCTGATTAAGGAAATACGACTCAAACATTTCCGCGGCTTTTCTGATTTGTGCCAGCTCGCTGTCGTTAAGTGCCTCGGCGGCTTCACCCATGGTTTTGTCGAGAATTGCTTGAAATTGGCTGTATTCGTTTTCCTTATTTTGTGTCTGCATAATCGCGGCGTGGGAATCAACCGAAAATATACCAGAAATTTCCATGCGAAATTCCTCCTTTAGGCAAGCTCTACATAAAAGACGAGCCTTTAAAACTCGCCAAACGGCAAATGCTTTAGCATTTGCCAAGCGGCGAGTTCATTCTAAAACTACCTCACCAACTGATTAGCAGTCTGCAACATTTCATTAGATGTCGTTATTCCGCGCGAATTTGTATCAAAAGCGCGTTGGGCGGTGATTATTCCTATCATTTCCTCGGCAATGGAAACATTTGACATTTCAAGGAAGCCCTGTCTTATTCGGCTAGATACGCCTGTTTCGCCGTCCGCTTCCGAAAGCGGCACGCCAGAGGCTACCGTTTCTATGAAAAAGTTGTTCCCGACTGCTTCCATTCCGTTAGGGTTCGAGAACTGAACAAGGCGGAACTGGAAGCCCATTTCCTCAAAAATCCCATCAATCGTAGAGAAAAACGTACCCTCGGGGGTTACGGTTATGTCGTCCTCGGTGATACCGTTAGGCAAAATAACCTCGTCGCCGTCCACGGTCATTATCGGAAAACCGTCCGAGGTGACAAGCATTAAGCTGCCGTCATCTGTTGGCATAAAATGGAAAGAACCGTCGCGCGTGTACACATACTCGTCTGGGCTAATCCGAACCTCAAAAAACGCAGGGCCTTCTATGGCAAAATCCATAGTGCGGTCAGTTCTTTGCAACGGCCCTTGTACAAAGCTCCGAGTAGTCGCGGCAGGGCGTACGCCATGCCCCACCTGCAAATTAACAGGCCGCCCTGTCATATTGACTGGGTCAAGGTCTGCCCTTTGCATGGTTTCATATAGTAATGTCTTAAATTCTATACGCTCGCTCTTAAAGCCCGTTGTGTTTACGTTAGCTATATTGTTTGTAACGGTATCAATTTTAAGCATTTGTGCAGTCATGCCCGATGCAGATGTCCAAAGTGAACGCATCATGGTAAATCAACTCCTTTTATTTATTACGACCTACGAGCTATATCATTCACAGCGCGCTGCAACGTACCGTCTTGCAAAGTTATCATTCGCGCGTTCGTTTCATAAGCACGCGTATTAGTAATCATGTTTACCATTTCTTGTACAATGTTCACGTTAGATGCTTCCAAAAAGCCCTGCGCTACTATCCCCTCAAACGGAATTTGTGTACCGTCCGTGTGTTCCGAAGCGCGATAGAAGTTGTCCTCCATTTTGCGTAGGCTATGTAAACCGTCACGGTTGAAATTAGCCATACGCAGTGTGTCTATATGCTCGCCGTTGACAAAAACATTGCCGTTCTCGCCTATAACAATGTGTCCCTCGGGCAGGTTTATATCGCCGTTCATGCCCTGCACTCGTCCGCCCTCTTGCGTAAGCAGTAAGCCGTTTGCCATAGTAAACGCACCGTCACGAGTGTACAATTCCTCGCCGTTTAGGTTTACCACAAAAAAGCCCTGTCCCGAAAGCGCAAGGTCTAAGGGGTTGCCTGTTTGCTCCAACGCACCTTGCGTAAACGCGGTAAAAACATCGTCCACGAATACGCCGGGGTTTACTGTGCCGATTGGCATACTTTTGAACATACGCAAGCCAGGGTCGTTCATTCTCGATATTAACACGTCCGAAAACTCATGCGAAACAACATGGTCGCGCTTGTAGCCTATTGTGCCTACGTTCGCCATGTTGTTTGCGGTTATGTCTGTGCGTTGCATATGCGTAATCATGCCAAGCGCAGATGTGTATATTCCTCTAAGCATAAAATTCCCCCTCTGATGTATATCGTCATTTCACCGAAAAAACATTAGCCCCTATTTCCCCCTACTTTGAAAACCTAGCGTCCATAGGATTGATTTTCCCCATAGAAATATATTCTATATATTTCCCTGTCCCGATTGCAACGCAGGAAACAGCGTCCTCGGCGATAATTGTGTTTATTCCTGTTTTCTCGCGTAATAGCTTGTCTAAGCCGTACAGCAGACTGCCGCCGCCAGTCATTACGATTCCGCGGTCGGCTATGTCGGAAGCCAGCTCGGGCGGCGTTTTTTCTAATACGGTGTGTACCGCTTCCACTACCGCCGCTACGGATTCGGCTAACGCCTCCTGCATTTCCTCCGAGGTCACGGCGATATTTTTCGGCAAGCCAGTAATCAAATTACGTCCGCGTACCTCTATGCTTGCGGAAACCGTGCGGGGGTACGCCGTGCCTACGTGGATTTTCAAGTCCTCGGCGGAGCGTTCGCCTATAAGGATATTGTGCTTTTTCCGCATATAGCGGATAATCGCCTCGTCAAAATGGTCGCCAGCCGTTTTGATTGAATTGGAAACAACCGTACCGCCCAGCGAAATAACCGCAACGTCAGTTGTGCCGCCGCCTATGTCGATAATCATACTGCCGCACGCGCGCGCTATATCAATACCCGCGCCAATCGCCGCCGCAATAGGTTCTTCTATTATATAAACCTGCCTAGCCCCTGCCTGTACCGCCGCTTCCTCCACGGCGCGGCGTTCTACCTCGGTCACGTTAGACGGCACACAAATGGCAATGCGCGGCTTACGCATAAGCGGCCGCCCCACTGCCTTGTTTATAAAGTATTTTAACATCTTTTCAGTGATATGGTAATCGGAAATTACTCCCTCTTTCATAGGGCGTATTGCGATTATATTTCCAGGCGTGCGGCCAAGCATACTGCGCGCTTCCTCGCCCACCGCCATAATTTTGTCGGTGTCCTTGTTAATTGCGACCACGGACGGCTCTTTAAGCACTGTGCCCTGCCCCTTAATATACACCAACACCGAAGCCGTTCCAAGGTCTATTCCAATATCTGTGCCAATCATTGCTAATCTCCTTTTATAATCCCACCATATTCGCAAGCATATCAGTAAAATTGTCGCGGCGGCGTATCAATTTTACGCTTTTGTCCAACTGAATTAGTACCTCTGCCGGGCGCGGACGGAAATTGTACTGACAGCTCATAGAGTAGCCGTACGCCCCAGCGTCCAAAACGCCGATTATATCGCCGTCAAAAAGCTCTGGAAGCTCTCGCTCCTTGGCTATATAATCGCCCGATTCGCATTGATTTCCCACTATATTGACGTTTTTGGTCTTGGTGCTTGCCGCACTTTGTCCGCGGTAAATCTCAATGTCGTGGTGTGCATCATACACGGTAGGGCGTTTAAAAACAGAAAAGCCCAAGTCCGTGCCTGCGAAATTTTTCGTGTTGTTAGATTTTACCGAATGAACGGTACCAAGCAACACGCCGCACTCCGCGGCGATATAACGCCCAGGCTCGATTATAAAGTTTACGGATTTTCCGTATTCCTTATTGAAATCAAACAGCTTGGAATCCAACGCACTGCTTAAAGCACGCAGGTCTAGCGGCTTTTCGCCGTTTTGCTTGTTGTAGGGAATGGCAAAGCCGCCGCCAAAGTCAATAAATTCCAAATCGCTAAACTCACGCGCGATTTTTAGAATAGCGTCAACGCCAGCCAAGTACAAGTCGCCCCAATTTTGCGAGCCGATATGATGAGTTATTCCTGCTATTTTTAAGTTATTCTGCTTGGCAAGCAGCTTCACCATGGCTATTTTGTCGGGCATTATGCCAAACTTTGTGCCGTCGCCGCCTGTTACCACGTTCTCGTGATGGCCGCCGCCCACGCCAGAATTAAAACGCACAGCCACCTTGCCCCCTGGGTTCAAGCGGCCGAGTGTAGCTAATTGTGTCAGCGAATCCACACAAACAGTAATACCCTTTTCTACGGCAAAGCTCAGCTCGTCGGCGGAAACATTATTTACCATAAACAGCATTTCGTCTGGACGGAAGCCCGCCTCCATTGCGGCTACTGCCTCGCCCATACTGCTTATATCCGCGCGGCAGCCACATTCACGCGCTATTTTTAACAATGTCAAATTTGTGTTTGCTTTGACCGCATAATTTACTATTACGTTTGGGCAAGAGGATAGGCTTACCATTTCTCGACAACGTAAACGCAAGGTTTTTTCGCTATACACATACAAGGGGCTACCATATTTTGCTACTAGCTCGCGGGGGTCATGCCCCTCAAAAAAATTAGTCCTGTCAGTAACTTCTGTCATACCATTACCTCCTCTTTCGGCTCGCCTTCGGCGATTTCACATGTGCGTTAATAAATATCGTAAATCTTCACTTATCTGTGCCTTCAATTCCTCTATACCCCCGAACCGTTTCTCGGGGCGAATAAACCGCAAAAATTCTACTCTTATTTTTTGTCCGTACAGCTCGCCAGCCTGTAGGCTTGGTACATGCGTTTCTACGGACAATCGCTCGTCCTCGTTGGCGTTTACAGTCGGGCAAACGCCAATATTTGTAAGCCCTGCCATCTCCGCGCCGTCAATAATGGTACGAGTAGTGTACACGCCGCGCGGCGGCAGAAACTTGTCGCTTGGCGGATAAATATTCAGTGTGGGAAAGCCTAGCTTGCCGCCGAGCTGTCGCCCCTTAGTTACGATACCCTCTATAAAAAACGGAAAGCCGAGGAGCTTTTCTGCTTCGCAGAAATTTTGTTGTGCGAGCAATTCTCGTATACGTGATGTGCTGATGTTGTTAATCTTGGCGATGGTACGGACAGCCGCGTTGTGCCTTGCCGCCGCTTGTTGCAGGGTACGCAGTGTACCCTCGCGGTTGTTGCCAAAGCGGTAATCCTCGCCTACGATTATCTCCTTCGTGCCGTATTCCGTAAACAGCTTTTGGCAAAAATCCTGCGCGTTCATTGTCACTATTTCCCGAAAATCTAACGTGATTATGCGTTGTATGCCGTTGCTTTTTATTAGCCGCTCGCGCTCCTGCTCCGAAAAAATAGGCTTGTAGTCCTCGTCCGCCAAAACGACAAAGGGGTGCGGCTTAAACACAATCACCGCCGACTGCAAACCGAGCGAGCCTGCGCGTGCTACCACCTCACGCAATAACGCCCTATGCCCCAAGTGAATGCCCTCGAATTTCCCTATGGTTAGTACCACTAAAACATAACCTCCACACACAGCAAGCCCTCGCGCTTAACGCTATACAAGCCTATTATACAACCGTCTGGGTCTTTTAGCCAGAATTTTTCGCCTGTTCGGTAATGCTTGGCGATTTCCACTGGGTTGCCGTTCAAGGCGCGCGGCAGGCTTTCGGGGTCTATCGTCATGGTACGCAGGGGCAGAATCTGCTCGGGCGGTATAATAATTTCGTCAAGCCTGTTTTCCGCGGCGCGTGTCTTTATTTCTTCTAATGAATACGAGCTTTCTATGGCAAATCCGCCACTGCGTATGCGGTTCAAGCTACCCATAGCCGCGCCGCAGCCTAGCTTCTCGCCTATATCCATGCACAGACTACGTATATACGTGCCTTTAGAGCAGGTGATTTCTAAGCAATCGCCAGTAATCTTTAAGTCATATATTTTCACCAGGCGCGGCTTGCGTTCTATTTCCTGCCCTTTTCTCGCAAGCTCGTACAGCTTTTTGCCGCCGACCTTTACCGCAGAATACATCGGCGGAGTTTGCCAGTATTCGCCCACAAAGGACAACGCCGCGGCCTGCAATTCGTCTTGGCTAACGGAAACAGCCCTTTGCGACAGGATTTTGCCCGAAATATCGCCAGTATCGGTAGTAATACCCAAAACAATCCTCGCCGCGTAGGTCTTGTCCTGCGCCGCTACATAGTCGGCGAGCTTTGTCGCGCGCCCTACACAAATAGGCAACACGCCAGTTGCATCGGGGTCAAGCGTTCCAGTATGCCCAGTTTTTTGGCGAGTGTACTTTCTTATAATAGCGACAACATCGTGAGATGTATAGCCTTTTTCCTTACAAATATTTATGAAACCGTTCACGAAAATTTCTCTACTTCCTTTTTCACTAATTTTAGTGCAAGCCTTAATATTTCGTCCACTGTGCCGTCCACAGTCGCGCCTGCCGCGAGAACATGTCCGCCGCCGCCAAGCGCGGAAGCGACACGCCCCACATCTGGCCCGTGAGAACGCAGGCTTACCTTTGCCTTTCCCTGCTCGCCCTTTTTTTCGTACACAAAAATTGCCACTAGTGCGTTGCGAGTAGTCATTAGGTATTCCACTATGCCGTCTAGGTCGGCGTGGCTTGCCTTTACGCTCTCTAGCATTTCGTTTGTCATGTACGTGAACACTATTTTTTTGTTTTTTGTGCGTTCCGATTTTTCCAACGCAAGCCCAAGCGCCTTTCCTGCGGAAAAACGGTGCTTGTGCATTAGCTCATTGTAAATATTTGTAAAGGGAATAATTTCCATAAGGCGAGATGCCTTTAGCATGGTAGACTTCGCCGTGGCGTTGTACTTAAATCCTCCAGTATCGCTAATCATACCTGCGTAAATGGCGGTGGCAATGTCCTGCGTAAGCTCTGATATTTCGTACACGATATTAAATACCATTTCCGCCGTGGACGAAGCACTGGAATCTATGTAATTGTGCATAGCAAAGCCCTTGTTTGTATCGTGGTGGTCTATACATATAGTAACCTCGGTACGCTCGAACACCTTACGCGCCGTTTCGCAAAGCCTTTTTGCGGCGGCACAATCCAGCGCGATAAACACCTCGGGCTGTAGGGCTTCCGCTTGGTTGGGCGTAACAAAAAACTCACGCCCTGGGATAATATGGTACTTCTGCGCGAACGGTTCGAGAATAACCCGCGCTTGCTTTCCCATGTCATTCAAAGCAAGCGCGAGCGCACAGCACGAGCCTATGGCATCGCCGTCCGGCGAGGTATGCCCCGCCAGGACAAAGCTGTTGTATTTGTTTATTACTTCTAGTATATTTTTCATGGCTTATTCACTTCATCTATTAGCTTACGCATATACATGCCATGCTCTATGGCATCATCGTAAACAAATTTTATTTCGGGCGTTTGGCGAAGATTGATAACGTCCGCTAGGCGTTTTCTGACAAAGCCTGTAGCGCGGGTCAACGCTTCCATTACCTTTTTTTGTTCCTCTTTTTCGCCTAAAATACTTACCCTTATCTTGCAATGCTTTAAATCTGAAGTCGTTTCCGCCCCCATCACACTAACGACAGTACCGATACGCGGGTCAGACAGCTCTGAACGAATTGTGTCCGCCGTCACTCGCGCTATTTCGTCGTTAATACGAATCATGCGTGTTTTCATCGCGGTATTTCCTCCATTACGTACGCTTCTACCTTGTCGCCCTCTTTTATGTCGTTGTAATTTTTAAAGAGCAGACCGCACTCGTAGCCACTAGCCACTTCCTTTACATCGTCCTTAAAGCGGCGAAGCGTGTCGAGGTGTCCGTCATAGATTACGCGCCCGTCACGGACAATCCGCACCTGTGCGTTGCGTGTAATTTTGCCCTCGGTTACATACGAGCCGCCAATCGAGCCTATGCCCGACGCTTTGAATATTTGGCGTATTTCGGCATGACCCAAAATCTTTTCCTCAAATTCGGGGTCGAGCATACCCTTCATTGCCGCTTGAATATCGTCAATGGCGGAGTAGATTACGCTGTACATGCGAATGTCAACGCTTTCCGTTTCGGCTACAGACTTAGCGACTGGCTCTGGGCGTACGTTAAAGCCTATGATAATTGCGTTGGAAGCGGAAGCGAGCATAACGTCCGACTCGGTAATCGCGCCTGCGCCTGTATGGATTATGCGTACGCGCACGCTCTCGTTGGACAATTTTTCCAAGCTGCCGCGTAACGCTTCCACAGAGCCTTGCACGTCTGCCTTAACGACCACATTTAGGTCTTTCACATGCCCTGCCTGTATTTGGTTGAACAAATCGTCAAGCGAAACCTTGCCCTGCGTAGATTTAATTAGGCTTTCTCTGCCCTTGGCTACAACTGTTTCTGAAAGCTGCCGCGCCTGTCTTTCGCTCGTAGCGGCATAGAGAATATCGCCAGTAGTAGGCACCTCTGCCAAGCCGATAATTTCTACCGTTCTTGACGGGCCTGCCTCGGTTACGTTCTTGCCGCGGCTGTTTACCATGGCGCGTACCTTGCCGTGACAAGCGCCTGCCACAACTGGGTCACCCACTCTAAGCGTACCCTCCTGCACAATAACCGTAGCTACTGGGCCGCGCCCCTTGTCCAGCTTCGCTTCTATAATGCTTCCGCGCGCGGGCTTGTTTGGGTTTGCGCGCAGCTCTTTCATTTCCGCCACTAGCAGTATCATTTCCAGTAGCCGCTCTATGCCTGTTTTTGCGCGAGCGGAAACAAGCACAGTTACCGTCTGTCCGCCCCAGTCCTCGGGCTGTAGCCCATGGTCGGTAAGCTGTTGTTTAACCTTGTCGGGGTTTGCATCGGGCTTATCCATCATTGTAATTGCGACAATAATTTCTACGCCTGCGGCTCTGGCGTGGTTTATGGCTTCTACTGTCTGCGGCATAACGCCGTCGTCCGCCGCCACAACAAGCACCGCAATATCCGTAACCTGCGCGCCGCGCATACGCATGGCAGTAAATGCCTCATGCCCAGGCGTATCAAGGAAGGTAACGCGCTTGTTCTCGTTATTTTTTAGCCGAACGCTATACGCGCCTATATGCTGTGTAATTCCGCCAGACTCTGATTGCTGTACGTTTTCGTTGCGAATCGCATCAAGCAATGATGTCTTTCCGTGGTCTACGTGTCCCATTACCACAACTATAGGAGGGCGCGGCAATAGCGAGCCTTCCTCGTCCGTAGTAGAAAACGCTTCCTCGAAAACGTCCACCTCGACATATTCGTCTACGAGAACGCCAAACGCCTCCGCTACCATAGAAGCGGCTTCAAAGTCAATGGTTTGGTTAGCCGTCACCATCATGCCTTGCTTCATAAGAATTTTTATGACATCGGCGTTGGAGCGCATTAGCTTTTCGGCTAGGGCGCGCACGGTAATTAGCGGCGCTACGGTTATCATAGTAACCGTAGGCTGTACGCGCGGTATAATCACGCGCTTGACAGGCCTCGACCTACCGCTTCGGCGGTCAAGCCCTTGGCGGTTTTCCTTGCCGTAGCTGTCTTTTTTATCTTTTTTGCTTATTGTGTTCGCTTGTTGTATGCGGTTCCATTGTTGGCGCTTGTCGTCCTTGGTTGGCTCGGTTTTTTTAACCTCGACAGCACCTCTGCCGCCGCCTGCACCGCCGGAACGCCCAGCGAAGCCACCGCCTTGTCCCTGCGGACGGTTGCCGTAGCCGCCTTGACCTTGTGGGCGGTTTCCGCCCTGTCCTTGCGGACGGTTACCAAAGCCGCCTTGACCTTGGGGGCGATTGCCGTAGCCGCCTTGTCCTTGACCTTGGGGGCGGTTACCGTAGCCGCCTTGTCCTTGACCCTGCGGACGGTTGCCGTAGCCGCCTTGTCCTTGACCTTGCGGACGGTTGCCATAGCCGCCTTGTCCTTGACCTTGCGGACGGTTGCCATAGCCGCCTTGTCCTTGTCCTTGGGGACGGTTGCCATAGCCGCCGCCTTGTCCTTGTCCTTGGGGACGGTTGCCATAGCCGCCTTGTCCTTGACCTTGGGGGCGGTTACCGCCTTGTCCTTGCCCTTGGGAACGGTTTCCATAGCCGCCTTGTCCCTGCGAGCGATTACCGCCCTGCCCTTGCCCTTGTTGGCGTGGGGGGCGTTGCCCCTCTGCTTGTGGGGGGCGCGGCGTAGGCTGTGAAGCCGCAGGGGTAGCAGGGGCTTGTGCAGGGGCTTGTTCGGGGGCTTTTTCTTTAGGCTTGCTTTCCGCAGAACGCCCCACTGGCTTGCCGTCCGCACCTAGCGGACGTGGGCGCGGTACTGGCTTGCCGTCCGCGCCTAGTGGGCGCGGCGGAGGTACTGGCTTGCCGTCTGCGCCTAGAGGGCGTGGACGTGGTACTGGCTTGCCGTCCGCGCCTAGCGGACGTGGGCGCGCAATCGGCTTTCCGTCCGCGCCAATCGCAGGGGGCAGAGGCTTTCCGTCTGCACCAAGCGGACGAGAACGTACCTTTTTGCCATCGCCTTTCGGTTCTGTTTTTATAGGAGCTGTAGTCGTTTCGGGTGTGTTTGTGTTAATATCTGGCATTAAGCCACCTTACCTTTCTTGAATCGCATAAACCTCTTGAGATACAGCGCGTTTCAGAGAACGCTCTAGCCCTCTTGCCTTTTTTGCTTTTTTTAGGCAGTCGGGGCTGTTACAAATATATGCTCCCCTGCCCTGCGCTTTTCCGCTAGTGTCGAGGTACACGCCCTCGTCACTGGACACAAACCGCAGAAGCAAAGCCTTATCCTTCATTTCGCGGCAGCCTACACAACGCCGCTGCGGTTTATTCCTCGTATTCGTAGTCGTCTGGCTCAACGTAGATGTATTCGCCCTTTTCGGTGTCGTAATAGTAGTACCGCCCCTCATCATCATAGTAATAACCGCTTTCCTCATCGTAATAAAGCCCATCGTCATAGTATTCCTCTGTGGCCTCGGCGGCCTCGGGTGTTTCGAGTGCTTCGGGTTCAGTCGCCCCAAGCGGCTCTGAGGTATCGTAAAAATCGGCATATGCTGATTCCATCTCCGCCAAATCCTCGGGCGATTGCGGGAACACAAGGAAATCTGTACCCCTTGCCTGCGATTCGCTTTTTATATCAATACGCCAGCCAGTAAGTCTTGCGGCAAGCCTTACGTTTTGCCCCTCCTTGCCGATTGCGAGGGAAAGCTGATGGTCGGGTACGACCACGCGCGCCTCCGTTTCCGAGGGGTTAATCACCGCGCTTACAACCTTACTTGGGCTAAGTGCTTGCGAGATAAATTTTACAGGGTCGTCGTTCCACAAAACAATGTCGATTTTTTCGCCGCGAAGCTCCGCGCTTATAATGTTTACGCGCTGTCCGTTCTGCCCCACACACGCGCCAATCGCGTCCACATGCGGGTGTCTTGTATAAACTGCCACCTTGCTGCGGCTTCCTGCTTCACGGGCTATGGATTTAATTTCCACTATTCCGTCCAATATTTCGGGTACTTCCTGCTCAAACAATCTTTGCAAAAGCTCGGGGCAGGCTCGCGAGGCGTTGATTACTGGGCCTTTGTTGCTTTGCTTTACCTCGGTGACATACACCTTTACGCGGTCGCCGAACTGGTAGCCCTCGCGCGGAATTTGTTCGCTAGGCAACAAGACTGTTTCCAGCTTGCCTAGGCTCAAAACTACGTTGCGGCGGTCGCGCCTTTGCACAATACCAATGGCAAGCTGATGCTCTTTTCCGATATATTCATTAAATAAAATTTCGCGTTCTGCCTCGCGGAATTTCTGTACTACCACCTGCTTGGCGTTCTGCGCGGCAATTCTGCCGAAATTTTTCGGCGTAACGTCAATGTCCACCTGGTCGTCAAGCTCTAGCTTGGAATTGATACAGCGCGCGTCCTCCAAGGAAATTTGCAGCCACGCGTCCTCTATTTCCTCGGACACGGTTTTTTTGGCTAAAACTGTATATTTGCCTGTGTCGCGGTCTAAAACAACGCGAATATCTGCGTTTTGGTTGAGCTGCTTTTTGCACGCCGCCACAAGGGAGGCCTCTAGCGCCTCAAAAATAACTTCCTTGTCTATTCCCTTTTCGTGTGAAACCTGTGCCAACGCTTCAATAAGTTCTCTGCCGTTATCCATTTGTATCTCCTTTATACTGGTTCTTTTACCTGTTCTAATTTACATGCGGAAACCTGCTTTTTGTCGAACGTCCAGACTTGACCGTCTATATCTGTAAGTACGATTTTGTCGTCCTCATACGCGGTGAGTATTCCCGAGAATTTCTTGCGGCCAGTCGTGACGGATTCGGGTTCGTTATCATTTTCGGGCGAATGCGGCGCGAATAGCTTAATTGCGACCCTTTGCCCTATTTGCCGCTTAAAATGCTCCGGCTTGACGAGCCGTCTTTCGATACCTGGCGAGCCGACCTGCAAGCGATAGGACGAGGGAATGGGGTCATGCTCGTCCAAGACATCGCTGACTGCGTGGCTTACCCTCTCGCAGTCGTTGAGGTCTACGCCGCCCTCCTTGTCGATAAACACGCGCAGAATATGGCTTCCGCTTTCTTTTATAAAGTCTAGGTCGTACAGCTCTATGCCATTTTCTTCCACCGCAGGGGTGATTATTGCTTCTAGCTTTGTTAGCAAGTTCAAGGGCGAACCTCCATTTTCAGTAGGGACGCTGTCCCTACGACCCTGCCGCTCCAGCGGCAAAACAACACGTCTGCAAAATATAAGAGTGGGTCAGCACCCACTCTCTAATCGCACAACTATTCAATAACATTCCATTTTACAACGTGATTGTATCACATGCTTTGTGTATTTGCAAGCGTTTTTGGGAAGATAGCAAAAAAATGTTACCAAAATGCTACCAGAATATTACCAAAAAATGACAGCGTATATTTTTTTTCCTTTTTTACTTGCATTTTCTTACAGGTATGGTATACTTTGGTTATGACTGATGAGGTCTTGTTCTTCAAACCCTTTAAATCTGCTATTCGGGCGTGCTTTCGCCCATACCAACTGAAAGGAGGTGTCACAATGAGAGCTACAGGAATAACAAGGAAAATTGACGAGCTTGGGCGTGTTGTACTCCCTATAGAAATCCGTAGGGGCATGAACATAAACAACGGAAAGCATGTCGAAATTTTCGTAGATGACGATTCCGTCATACTTAAAAGATACGACCCCGCTTGTACCTTTACAGGTTCTACCGACGAGCTTATCGAGTACAATGGCCGCAAGGTGTCTAAGCAAGCGATTAAGGAAATGGCGAAGGCCGCAGGGTTGTTGAAGTAGGTTTTTAGTAGTTTTTTGAGGGCTTGTTTTGGGACAAGCCCTTTTTTTTGTGTGCTGACAGAAATTCAAAAGACTATGGAACGCGGATTTAAAAGATAATGGAACGCGGATTTTCGCGGATTTGGCGGATTTTCGCGGATTTTTTCCGTGTAAGTTGACGACAGTGGAATACAGCTTTTATCCATGTAAATTAAGGGTAATGGAACACGGATTTAACGGATTTTCGCGGATTTGGCGGATTGGCTCGTGGGAAAATATATCGCCGTTTAGTAAATTTACGCGGACAAAATCCGCGTAATCTGCGTAAATCCGTTAAATCCGTGTTTAATCGCTTTTAAACCCACATTTTATTGCCTGCTGTGCCTCGTTCCCTCTGTGCGAACTCCTGTGTGAAAATCTTTTTGACAAATAATGAACGTAGGCAAAGCGTATAACGTCCTTATCGTAGGGGGCGGATTTATCCGCCCCGAGGTATGCACGCTCGTCAATTTGGGGCGGATAACGTCCATTAACGCAGAGCGAGGCAACCTCGGGACGGATAAATCCGTCCCCTACAAAAAACCTTACTCCTTACAAAAACATACCCACGACATTCCGCTAAATCCATAAAATCCGCGGAAATCCGCCAAATCCGCGGAAATCCACGTTCCATGCCCTTAAAATCCCCTACACAAGATCCTCCGCCGTATTCCTCGCCAGCTGTGCCGCCTTACCAAACGCGCTATGCAATATATTCGCCGACATTTCGTCAATAATCTTGTTTACATAGCTCGGGAACGTCCTTTGGTGCAGTCTATTCAGCACTACCCTAATAGCAGGCTTGTCAAACTTTAAACACAGCTCACTCAACTCCAACAAGCTCTCTTTCAAAAAGGCCTTATCGTCCGCCGACATTTCTATTTCCTGCTCGTCCGCGACCTCGTCCACGGTAAGCGCGGAAACCAACGACTGCAACGATTCCAATAGCTTAGGCGCGACCTCGGCTATTGCGGCGAAATTGCGCACTTCCCCCGCTTGCTCCAATTCATAGGCAATATCTGCCAAATGCACCTCGCCGATATTCGCCAGCGCGCTTTTTAGCCCATGCGCGGCTATGGTGAACATTTCCGTTTCCTGCGGCACGTCCCCTGCTTGCAGCTGTTGCAGAGTTTGCTCTATTACTTGCATTGTCCTTGTCGCGTCTGTTATAAAGAACCGCTCGACCTCCTGCTGTGTTACCTTTACCTCGGCGTAGCTTGCCTGCTCGTTTTTGGCGGCTTCTACGACCTCGGCGGGGTATTTGTCGCGTATCATTTCTATTAGATACTGGTTTAGCTCGCGGGAATCAATCGGCTTGGAAACAAAGCCGTCAAAGCCGTTGGCGAGGAACATTTCCGCTTGCCCCGACACCGCGTTTGCCGTCAACGCCACAATCGAACCCTCGTAGCCCATGTCACGAATAATCGCGACCGCTTCCACGCCGTTCATTTCGGGCATCATATGGTCCATAAAAATAATGTCGTATGCCTTGCCCTCCGCCATTTTTGCGGTTACCCTTTCCACGGCCTCCTTGCCGCTCCTTGCCGTGTCTAGGGCAAGCCCATAGGGCGCTAACATTCCCTTTGCCACGTACATATTTGACTCAATATCGTCTACTACCAGAACGCTTCCGTAAGGCATGTATTCGTAAATAGTCCTCGCGCGGCGCGATATGGACATGCCCCTAAAGCGGAATTTTTGCAGTCTTTCCGCAAGCTCTGGGCCGCATAGGGCATCGCCCGATTTCTTTTGCGGAATTTTCACGGTAAATACCGAGCCTTTTCCGTATTCGCTTTGTACAAAGATTTTGCCGCCCATTAGGTCTACCAAGCCCTTGGTTATGCTCATGCCAAGGCCTGTGCCGTCTATACTGCGGTTTACCACTAAATTAAAGCGCGAATACTGCTCGAATAGCTGTTCGAGCTGTTTTTCGGTCATGCCCTGCCCTGTGTCGGACACAACAAAGACAAGCGTGGTGTCCTTTTCGGCATCGTCATTTACCTCGGAGGAAACGGACATAACGACCTCGCCCTCCTCCGTGTACTTAAACGCGTTGGACAGCAGATTATTCAGTATTTGCCGCAGGCGAAGCTCATCGCCGAACAGCTCGACTGGCGTATTTTCGTCCACTTTAAGCGAGAATTTAAGTGCCTTGCTCTCGAATCGCATACGGTTTATTTGAATGGTATCGTGAATCAAGCTAGGAATATCATAAATATCGCCAGAAATTTCCAGCTTGCCCGCCTCGATTCTCGAAAAGTCTAAAATGTCGTTAATTATATTAAGCAACAGCGTACCCGAATCGCATATTTTTTCAAACGCTTCTATTACTTCCTCGGAATTTGTTTTGTTACGCAGTTGAATTTCTGAAATGCCCAAAATGGCGTTCATGGGCGTGCGTACCTCGTGGCTCATGTTCGCTAAAAATATGCTCTTTGTGCGGTTGCTTTGTTCCGCTACCTCGCGAGCCTCTATTAGCTCCGTGGTGTCTACGGAGTGCTGCATATGCACCGTTTTTCCGTTAGGCAGCTTGATATAGTTGTCGGTATTCAAGTAATTTCTGCCTGTTTTGGTGTTTTTTTCTTCCCATACAATAGGCTTGTCGGGCTGATTGTTCAACTGGTGACACGGACAAAATGTACACGGAGTGTCCATGTCTGTCTGAAACAGCTTGTAGCATATTTGCCCTGTTGGGTCGCCCTCTATTTCAAAATGCTCCTTCATGGTATCGTTTATAAAAATTATTTCGTACGTTTTCGGGTTTGTCACATAGACCATTGCGTTTAGCGCGTTTAGTATAATTTCCAAGCCCGAAAGCGCGTCCTTTTCCTGCATTGCCTTGTTTGTAGCGTCCATGTATACCTTTATGCGGCCGTCCACCTTGGCGGCGAGATATACGGCTATAGCGATACTAAGCAGGAAAACGCCCATGGTGATAAGAATACCGTTGATAATAAAGGCGCGGATAAGCTCTGTGTTTTCTTTCAGTGACAGCCCCACGGAAATCATGCCGATTACCTCGCCGTCCATTCCATACAAGGGCGCGTAGTGCAACAAATATTTCTGCCCGAAAAAGTCGCCGTGCATAACATGCACATTGCCCTCAACAATTGTTTTGCTTATTTCCTCGATTACATCTTCTGCCAAAAATGTGCCTACCATGGACGCGTCGTTTCCGTCGGTAAGCGTAGAAGCCACTCGCTTGCTTCCCGCAAAAACCGAAACATCACAGCCAGTAGACTGCTTTATTTGTGACACAATGTCCTGCGTGTCGAGCCTATAGCCAAAGGAAACAACACCAAGCAAATTGCCGTCTAGGGCTACTACTGGCATACTTGTGTTTACAGAAAGCTGAACCGTTTCCGATTCCACAACGGAGGTGACACGCCGCCCCCCAAGCGCGGCGGCGATATGCGGCAAATGCGCCTTGTTCTGCCCCATATTGCCGTTCGTGAGTGTCTGAAAAAGGACAGAGCCTTCATGGTCGTATATATTCACGTATGCGGAGGCGTTGGACGATACGCCCGACCACCGCTCCGTCGCGCGCGCGTGCATTTCCTCGGGGTCGAGGATAAGCCCCTCCACATATTTACTGTCAATCAGCCCCATGGAGGCGACTTGACTGGTAAACTTTATTTCTTCTATTTTTATGTGTGCATTTTTTATGGCTAATTCAAGCTGGTTGTCCGCAGAATTGGCTAGATTGTGTGCATACAGAAAAATCGCAAACGTCAGTATGAGAACGGAAGCAATCAGCGCGAGCGCGACTAGGGATAGGAAAATTGTTTTCTTTAGGTTTTCGTTTTGCATGGAATCACGTCCTTATCTATATCTATGCAAGAGCCGCTTTAATACGCGCCAATAAATCCTCCGCAACAAAGGGCTTTAAAACAAAATCAACTGCGCCTAGCTTGTAAACCGCCGCTTCCGTGTCGGGGTCGTGCTTGCCCGTAAGCACAATAACGGGTATATCTATGTACTTTGACGCTTTGAGCATGTTTAACGCGTCCAACCCGCTAATTTTTGGCATTCTGATGTCGAGCAAAATTAAGTCTGGCACTATGCTGTCCAAAAATTCAAACATAGCCTCGGCAGACGGCAGAGTAAAAACCGTGTAGAAGCCCTCTAGGGCTTTCTCGGCAGTAATTAAATTTACATCGTTGTCGTCTACTACAAATATGGTTTGCATAGCCAACCTCCGAGTGGTTTTTTTGTGTGCGTATGAAGCTACGCTTCGTGGTGTTGTGTGTACGATAAACGCACAAATGGCAGAAGCGTGTAGCTTCCTAGGTTTCAAAAGGTTATTTTGCGCGGATTTAGCGGATTTACACAGATTTACGCGGATTTTGCACGAATGGATTTTTGCACGAACGAATCCGCATAATCCGCGTAAATCCGTTAAATCTGCGTTTAATTTACATCTTTCGGGCTTCGTGCGTTTGTCGTGACGTTGTGTGAACTGCCTTTTGTAAATTATATATTACAAATCTGTAAAATGCAAAGCAATTGTCAAACTTTTTCGTCAAGTTGTCAAACTTTTTCGTCAAAATGTGAAACGGTGACGGAATTTGTGGCGGGGCGGTCTAGCAGGGTGTACGGCTGAGCCAACGAAACAAAGGAAAAATGGTCGAGCGAGTAGCCCTTTTCCATAAGAAGCGTACTCAATTTGTGTATATTGGTGCGTACTTTTTGTACTACCTCGTCGCTTTCTAGTCTAAACTGACAGCTTACGCCGCCTGCGTTTTTTTGTACATATGTTTCAAAACGCCCTAGCTCCGCCGTATCTAACGCAATCAGCGCGGACGAGGCTTTTTTGCCGTTGCCCGCCGATTTTTTGCCGTCCTTGAAAACATGCAGGTCGAGCAGCTTTTCCGTGTTTTCGTAAAAAATGGGTAGCTGTACAAAGGCTTGCTCGCGTATTTGTGCTAGAAAGTCTATGTGATTTTCTAGTGGGCGTACCTCTTGCAAAATGCGCGCGGCGGAGCCTTCGTCGCCGTTTGCGAGGGCTTGTTTTACTTGTGCGACCAATTCGCGTAGGTTGTTCAAATAGCGGTCTATGGTTTTTGGTGTGCTTTCTTCTAGGGGGAAGGTTAGGTTTTGTGGTAGGGGTGGGGGCGTTTGCCCTTGACCTTGGGCGGGGGGTTGCCCTTGTGCTTGTATTGTTGCCTGTGCGGTTGCTTGCCCTTGTGTGGTCGCTTGTGCGGTTGTTTGCCCTTGTCCTTGTGTGGTCGCTTGCGTTTGTGCTTGTTCGGACGTTTCCCCCTGCCCTTGCATGGTTGCTTGGGCGGTCGCTTGCGTTTGTGCTTGCGTTTGTGCCTGTTCGGTCGCTTGCCCCTGCATGGTTGCTTGTGCGGTCGCTTGTACTTGCGTTTGTGCTTGTGCGGTCGCTTGTCCTTGCCCTTGCATGGTTGCCTGTGCGGTCGCTTGACTTTGCCCTTGCATGGTTGCTTGCGCGGTCGCTTGTCCTTGCCCCTGCATGGTCGCTTGTGCAGTCGCTTGTCCTTGCCCCTGCACAGTCGCTTGTGCGGTCGCTTCCCCCTGCCCTTGCACGGTCGCTTGCCCTTCCCCCTGCCCCTGCCCCCTAACCACACCATCACCAACAGAAAACGCACTAAAAATCTGCCTCAACTGTCCGACAAGCGCCTTATCGCCCAACTGCTCCACAGCAAAAAGCAAGCCGCCCAACTGCTTATTCAGCTTAAACTGACCGCTAACGAGCGCGTCCAAATGGGCGGCGTTTGCTTGGCTTAGCTTCATATTATTCTGCAAAATAAACAACGCCTTGTCCTCGGACTGCGTGAGCTTTAACGCTTGATTCATGCGTTGGACATTCTCTTTAGTTAGCGGAATACCATTTTCTAGCATAAGCTGTAGCATTGCCTTGTTTTCCTCGGTTACTTTAAAGCCGTAGCCCATAAGCGTGTCCGCCAAAACCTGCTCGGGCGTAGGCGGCACGGCCTCCGCGGTCGGCAAGGCTGGCGCGGAGCTTTCGGGCTGCGCTTGGGCTTGTGCTTGGCGATTAACCGCCGCAGTGTCAAGGGTAATCGGCTCGTATACAGGAAAATTGTTTATGCCGTCCATATCTACAGCTCCAGTACAAGCCCCACAGGGCAATGGTCAGAACCGAAAACATCAGGGAAAATCATAGCTTCCTTAATCGCGTGCCGCAATTCTTCCTGTACCAAAAAATAATCAATCCGCCAGCCGATATTTTTCTCGCGCGCCTTAGCCATGTACGACCACCATGTATAAGCGTTTTCCTTGTCGGGGTACATATGGCGAAAGCTGTCCGCAAAGCCAGCCGCCAAAAGGCGTGTCATTTTTTCGCGCTCCTGCGGTGTAAAGCCTGCGTTTTTTGTGTTGGCTTTTGGGTTTTTTAGGTCAATTTCCTTGTGCGCCACGTTCAAATCGCCGCAAACAATAACGGGCTTTTCAAACTCGCCAAGAAATTCCAAAAAATCATCCTCCCACGCCATTCTATAGTCAAGCCTAAGAAGCTCCCTCTGGGAATTTGGCGTATAAACCGTAACGAAAACAAAGCCGTCAAATTCTAAGGCAATAATCCGCCCCTCGCGGTCGTGCTCGTCCTTTCCCATGCCGTATTTTACAGACAACGGCTCTTTTTTGCACAGCACAAGCGTACCCGAATAGCCCTTTTTTTCGGCGGAGTTCCAATAGGTATAATAGCCCGAGAAGTTAAAATCGGCTTGCTCGGGCAGCATTTTTGTTTCCTGTATGCCGATAATGTCAAAATCTCCGTCACGCAAAAAGTCCATAAACCCCTTGCCGACACAGGCACGCAGGCCGTTTACGTTCCACGAAGCTAGTTTTAGCATACGTTGTTTACCACAGACCACACAATGTCCTTCATGTGCGGATAAACATTTACAGCGGTACGCAGACCACGCACAAAGCCCAACAAATCGCCCGAATCCTTACATGCGTATGCCGTACCGGCAAAGTACGTAAACGCCTCCTGCTCCGAAAGCGACAGTATATTCTGTGCATTGTAAATTTCTGGCTTATACATTAGCCCCTGTAGCTTATGCCCTAGGCGCATAGCAAGCTCGAAGTATTCCTCTTTTTGCTCGGTCGCTTTTTTCCTTTCATAGGCAGTAGAAGCAATCGCCGCCATAATGCGATTGACCTTTATCGACCTGCTGTTTTTTATGCGTGTGTCCATCTGCATGGCGACAACAAAGGTTTCCATAAACCCAAGGCTATTGATAAGTGAATAAATATATTTAGGCGTATCGGTAATAACGGAATTTTCGAGAAACGGCAAAAAGTCCTCCGCATATGTCATAGCATAGAAAATAACCTCGCTGTGTCCCTGCCCAAAGCTCTTGCCTGACCGTAGGAAATAGTCTAGCGGCTCCTTGTAGCCTGGCGTATCGCCGTATGCACGCAGTCTTTGCAGGTGGACATAGTCATTGTCATATTTTGCAAGCGAGGTGTCGTTGGCTATGGCGGCGGCTACATCTTTTTTATTTTGGGGGTCTTTGCACTCCTTTTCGATTGCGTTAATTACATTGTGATAATTGTCCGATTCCAGTCCGCTTTCTATGCCGTATGCCAAAAGGCGCGGAATATCGCCGAACCGTTTGCGGCATACGGCTTCCTCTGCGTATATGTCAAACACGCCTAGCTTTTCGTTGTGTTGCTTTCTGTATTCCTCTGCCCATGCGAGAGCCTCGTCAAACTTGCCGTTCAGCGAGTACGCAAACGCGACGTGCTTTAGGTGAACCTCGCTATTGTCCAGCGTAAAGGACGGCAAGGGGCAAAACCTTGTTATTTGCGCATCTAGCTTGCCCTGCTCGTACAGCTTAAAGTACACAAGCGCGTCCTTGGCTACCGTAAGTGCTTGCGGATAATCGCCTGTACTCATAAGCGCGTTGGCGTAAAGGCAGAGTATGGGAACAACGGATTGCGGCACATACGGCATTTTGTCGGGATATTTTAATGTCCCAAGGTACTCCTTCGCGGCTTTTACTACATTGCTATACTCTTTCATATCATTGTAATAATAGAGCGTTTCGTACGAAAATATATGATAAAACATCTTGGTAATATCCTTGCCGACGACTTCCATTCCCATATCCAAATATTTTTTGTATTCCTGCGCGTTGCCCGCGGCGCGGTACTCGTTCGCAAGGTGGGTAATAGTTCTTGGGTCTGTTGGGTTTTCTTTTAGCTCCTCAAACAAGGGCGGCAGGTTTCTTTCATGCTTTTTACGCATGTTTTCCTTGCCCTCGTCGCCCTGGTTAAAATAGCCGTAGTGGTTGGCTATGCTTCTTAGGTCTTTGATAGGGTCGTCCTCGGGTATAAACTCATGTATTCTGCCCTGAAAGCGCGTGTCCTTTCCCTTTCTAAAAAGACGGACAACACTAGAGTCTACAGCCGAAGCATCATTTAATATATTACGCCATCTATACGTGGCACACTTATATTTCTTGTATTCGCCCTTATTAAAAAATGAAATCATGTCAGAAACGTCCAAAAATTCCTCGTCCGCATCTATATACATAAACCATTTGCCCGTCGATTTATCTATTGTCTGGTTTCTTGCCCACGAGAAATCGCCGCGCCATTCTATTTCGTAGACCTTGTCCGTAAACTCCTTGGCTATTTCTATAGTCTTGTCTGTAGAGCCTGTGTCAAATATAATTAGCTCGCTGTCTACCGCATCTAAAACAGGCTTTATGCTGTTTAGACATCTGCGTAGATGTTTTTCCTCGTTTTTTACAATCATTCCTATGGAAAGTAACATGGCTTTAGCTCCTCTGTTTTTTATTTTTCATATATTGCCTTATAGTATAACATTTCTCTCTCAATATTTCTCGATTCGTGCAAAATTCTATGTATTCTCACCAGTTGTTTTTTTTCGTCAACGGTGTAAAACACATAGTATCTAGTTTTTGGCAGTATCATTTTTCTAAAATCGGGGTCGGCGTGGTATACAGGGTGTCTGTAGGGCATTTCGTCAAGGCTGGATATGCTCTCGGTTATATAGTCCACTATTTTGTCTGATGCTTCGATGTCTGCTTCGCGTTCGAGATATTGCCCTATTATCGACAAATCCTCATACGCAATATCCATATACCTTACATCATACATTTCTTTGACTTCTCTTTTCCTTAATCATTGCGACCACTTCATTATGCGTATACCATTTTGTTCTTGGGTCTTTTGCTCTTTCCTTTGATTCCGCTAGTTTTTCCAGTATATAATCCTCGTGCTGTTTTTCATACCGCCCAAAATCAAAATGCTCCTGCTTGGGCGCGGCAATAGCGACACTGTCCATTGACATCTTCAACACTCCTCTGTGATATTATTTTTTTTATTATAACTAATTTTCGCACTTATGTGATATAATTTAAAAAGAATTTTTTTTCTGGAGGAGAAATATATGCTTTTTTTCAAAAAAAACGAGGAACTAAGCTCACTTGATTCACCGACGACGATTATCGGCGAGGGCGTATACCTCGAAGCCGCACAAATGAAAGGGCATGAATCTGTACGCATAGACGGCGTATTTAAGGGCAATGTCGAGGTGGACGGCTCGTTGGTGCTTGGCGATTGCGGCTCGATTACGGGCGACGTGCGCGCGACGTACTTTTTGGCGGCGGGCGAAATAAATGGGAATATTTCCTGTGAAACACAGCTGCACTTTGCTTCTACGTGCAAGGTGAACGGCGATGTGCAAGCCAGCTCGCTTGTGATTGACGAGGGGGCGCAGGTTTCGGGGCGATATATCGTAAACGGCCCCGAAAACAAGCCCGCCGTGATTACCGAGCAAGCCGAGCCGCCAAAGCTGCTAGAGGACGTAAAGCTCGATGAATAGGCTTCGCTTCGCGTTCGCGCTAACCATAGCCATTTTGGGTATGGCTGTTTTTGCTTTTGCCCAAGGACAAGGGCAAGAGCCTGTCGATATTATTATTTTACTGGAAACAAGCGGCGAAATGAATACCCACGACCCCGACCGTGCCGCCGTTTCCGCGGTTGCACAGTTTTTGGACACGGCGCGAGGCTCGCGAATAAGCATAGTGCGGTTTTCCGAAACTATAAGCACAACGCCGCTGACACGCTTGGAAAATGATTTGGAAATAGCGGGCTTGCGAAGCGTGCTTCTTAGGCTTGAATATTTTGGCGTAGAGGTCAATATAAATCAAGCCCTTAATTCTGCGGCGGGCATAGCCAGTACGGCACAAAGCCCGCTGATAGTGCTGATTTCCTCGCAGAAATATAATGAGGTGTCGGGCTTTGCTTTGCCGCTTCGAGAAATTGATGTGAGTGTGACTAATGCTACGGCGGTACATGGCTTGCTTGTGGGTATGCTTGGTGAGCATAGGGAGAATGTGGTGGTGGTTGAGCCTACGGCTACGTCTGCCCCCTCCCCTACTCCCGAGCGTATGCCCGAACCTACGGCAGAGCCTACACCAACGCCCGAGCCTATGCTAGAATCGACCCCCGAACCCACGCCGACAAGAACGCCAGAGCCGACACCAGAACTCACGCCCGAGCCTGCCACAGAGCCAACGTCAGAACCTACTCCCGAACCGACACCCGAACCAATTCCCGAACCCACGCCACAGCCAACTCCCGAACAACTCCCCGAAGAATCAGAACCCAAACAACCCGAAGCAGAACCTAGAGAACCCGAAACAGAACCTACAGAATCAGAAACAGAACCCACAGAATTAGAAACAGAACCTACAGAATTAGAAACAGAACCCAACGAACCAATTCCCGAACCCAACGAAGCAGAAGACCCCCCCGAAGAACACAAAACAGGGGAAGTCATTGACCCACCCGAAAACCATGAACCAACGGAAGCCATTGACCCACCCGAACAACACGAAACACAAGAAACCACTGGGGAAACACACCCCCCCAACCCCCCCGAACAACCCCCGCCCCACACCTCACTTATCTTCCTCGCCATACTATCCTGCTTGGGGGCATTTACAAGCGTAATAAAATTTATCAAGGCGGTGGTCTAGCGCATGAAAGAAGAACCAGTCAATTACGGCGGACAGGCAGTAATGGAGGGCGTTATGATGCGCGGCAAAACCGCGTACGCCATGGCGGTACGCCGTCCCTGCGGCGAAATTACCATTATCGAAAAGCCGCTTTCTACTATTACGAAGCGTTACCCTATTTTGAAATGGCCATTTATCCGCGGCGTGACTGCCTTGTGCAGCTCTATGGCGGTGGGCTTTACTTCGCTTTCGCAGTCGGCGGACATTGCCTTTGAGGGAATCGAAGCCGAGGGCGAGCCTTCCCGTATAGAAAAATTTATAACCGACAAGCTAGGAGATAAGCTCAACGACGTAATGAAATGGCTCGCCATGGCGTTTGCTATAGTGCTTTCGATTGTGCTTTTTATGCTGCTTCCTACGGCGATTGGCTCGTTTATTCCCATACCCGCGTCATTTAAAAGCGTGGTCGAGGGGCTTGTCCGCATTTTTATTTTTGTGGCATATGTATTTTTGGTTTCGCGCTCAAAGGATATTCAACGAGTTTTTCAGTACCACGGCGCGGAGCATAAAGCCATAAATTGCCTAGAAAAAAGCCTGCCGCTAACCACAGAAAACGTGTCCGCGTGTACGCGCCTGCACAAGCGGTGCGGCACTAGCTTTATGCTTGTTGTCATGGTCGTAACCATGATTTTGTTTATGATTATTAAAATAGACGGCATATGGTTACGTTTCGCGTCGCGCATTTTGTTTTTGCCCTTGATTGCGGGTATTTCCTACGAAATTTCCGTAAAATGGGCATCAAAGCACGACAATTTTCTTGTACGCGCAATCATTTTCCCAGGTATGCTGTTGCAACGCATAACCACCGCCGAGCCGGACGATTCTCAGATAGAAGTAGCAGTGACCGCACTAGAAAAAGCAATGGAGCAGGATAACAAATGACAATAGAAGCGGCGTTGAAAAGAGGCGCGGAAAAAATCGTGCTTCGGGAAGCTAAAATTTTACTGGCACATGCCACAGGCTATAGCACAAATGGCCTTTATTTCAGCATACTTAAAGAAATTAGCCCGCCCGAATATCTTACATTCATGTCTTATGTAGAAAGACGAACCCACGGCGAGCCGTTGCAATATATAGTCGGCGAATGGGATTTTATGGGGCTTACCTTTCTCACCGACAAACGCGCGTTGATTCCGCGGCCAGAAACGGAGCTTTTGGTGGAGGAGGTCTACTATTTTATTACAAATTGCGAGAAAAAACCCCTCCGGGTGCTGGACGTATGCACAGGGAGCGGCTGTATCGCTGTTTCGCTGGCGCGTTTGGCGGGCGAAAGTGTCAAAATAACCGCCGTGGATATTTGCCCCGAGGCATTGTCCTTGGCTAAAGAAAACGCAAAAAAACTAGGAATACCCGAGGAACGAATAGCATTCATAGAATCGGACTTACTAAGCAATGTCACAGGCGAATTTGACGTTATTGTTTCCAATCCGCCCTATGTTTTAAGCGGCGAAATCCCCACGCTTTCGCCCACCGTACGCAACTACGAGCCGCACCTCGCGCTAGACGGCGGCGCAGACGGGCTTGACCTATACCGCAGACTTATTCCTCAATGCAAAAACGCCCTATGCAGCGGCGGCGCGTTGTTTTTAGAAATCGGCCCGATTGAGGTTAAGGGCTTAATGGAAGAAGCAGGCTTTGAGAATGTGGGGCTGATTCGTGATTATGCGGAGATTGAGAGGATTTTGAAGGGGGAGAGGGGGTAACGCAAAAAATCCAGAAAAGGAGAACGCTAATTACCGTTGTATTCGTACAGTTTCAAGGGAAGACTTGGCGATGGCATCGGAGATAACGCGAACGAAGCGTAGACCGCCGCTGTTTGTAGCGCGGTGTGTTTGGTAATGTCCACGCTGGGAGTGCTTCTGTCGAAAAATGATGTGAGAGAGGTTGATAGTTTATTTTCTGGCTTGGTGCGGGGTTTGAAGATTGAGAATATGCCCATAAAATCACCAAACTATTTTATGCGGTGAATTGGTGGGTTGTTCTATAAGCAATTAAAATTCGCAAAATTCAATGATTTAGCTGACAAATGACGAAAACATTTCGATTTTATTATTGCTGGCTTTCTTGTTTTATGTTATATTGTATGAGATGTTTGATTCGCTCATAAGCGATAAAATAAATATTATAATTAGGAGTCGGAGTAACCATGGAAATAAACAGCACTAGCATAAACGACATTATAATAAAAACATATGAAAAGATTATTTGTGATGTTGAAAATAAAAACTCTCCTCTGTCAAGCTAAAAAACTTTAGTTTTTAAATTTATGTGGGAGCTTGCAAAAATAGTAAACTCAAACGATTTAGACTTTGATTTTGAGTATGCTGCATATGAAGATATTCCAGGTGAAGACAGATTTCTTGACTTAAGATTTTGGACAAATTCATCTTATAAAGTTGCAATGGAGTTTAAACTTCCTGTAAATAGAGGTAATGGTAACTCAAACCAAATGAAAAACAGAGAAAAAATATATAGAGATATTGCTCGTCTAAAATATCTTGTTGATAAAGAAGGAAACGATATTTGCATTGGCTTTTTTGTATGTGTAACGGATGAGAACGCTTATATTAACGATAGGGGTTCAAAATCTAAAAACTATGTATACCATGGTTTTAATTATACAAACAATTGTGATATTCCCCAAATTGAATCCTTGCCATATCCTAAAAATTTTAATTTTACGTGGGAAAAAATAAAATCTAGCACTGACAAACGGTCAGGTAAATGGATTAAAGACGGTAAGTATGCGTGGTTAAATCCCATTGTAATTGTTTAATAATTATGATTATTTCTTAAATGTCTATCTGTTTTTCTATTTGTTTTAAATAAAACAGCAACTATGTTTTTAACACCATCTACACAAGTTGGTTCATAGAAACCGCCCAAAATCTCCTAATCATCAATGCAACAAACGCAAAAACCAACATTTGTAAAGAAGTAGCGAGCTTGCGTTCGGTATTTTTCCAAAGTCTGTGACACTTTTCGAGCCAGCTAAAAGTACGCTCGACAACCCAACGCTTGGGTAAAACGGCGAATGTATGCAATTCGCTCCGCTTCACAACCTCAACATTCGCGCCAAGAATATTGCGAACAGATTCCGCAAACGGCTTGCCTGTATAGCCGCCGTCAACAAGAACATTTTGGACATTTGACAAATCGTCGCGGTAATTCTGAAACATTTCAATTGCCTCGGCGCGGTCGGTTATGTTGGCTGTTGTGATATGAATCGCGTGCGGCAAGCCGTTTGTGTCAACCGCGATATGACGTTTAATGCCGCTGACTTTTTTGCCCGCGTCATACCCTTTTTCCTCGGCGGAACTTGCATTTTGTACGCTTTGCGAATCAACGATGCAAAAACTCGTTTTGGCGAGCCGCATATCTTGCATACGCACATGGCTGACCAATTTTTTTTAAGACATCT
>WRLD01000008.1 GCA_009777845.1 Defluviitaleaceae bacterium | reverse complement strand
CGTCCACCAAGCAGGCAGTAAGGTGTTGTCTAAGTGGTTTTCTTAGACAACACCGCACGCCGACCAACGCAGAGCGAGGTAATCTCGGGACGGATAAATCCGTCCCCTACAAAAACCGTTACCGTGTCCGTTGATACGCAAATTGCGTGGTTTTTTTATTTACGCGGATTTAAAGGCATGGAACGCGGATTTGCACGGATTTACGCGGATTTTGTCCGCGTAAATTACTAAACGTCAATATATTTTCTCACGAGCCAATCCGCCGAATCCGTGTAAATCCGTTAAATCCGTGTTCCACTACCTTTAAATTTCGACAAGTGTAAGTTATAACAAAGTATGCTATAATACACCAACAGAAAGGAACGGTGTAAAAAATGAAAATTGCCGCAAATTCCATAATTCCCATAACTGATACCACAAAACATATTTCCGTCCTAGACGACATAGAACACGCCGAAATAGCGGAGCTAGTTGCGGAACGCAAGGCAAACGACAACGGAAAACGCTACTCCCTCAACGATGTCCTAAGCCCTTACTGCCCCTAGCAAAATACAACACCATACCCACCCCAGTAAGCACCGCAAACAATAGCTTATCCCACGGAGAAATAGCAAGCGGAGTAAAATAGCCCTCGATAAACGCGGCGATTACGAGCATGATTACAATGCAGGGGATTAGTGCCGCCGCTTTTTTGGACTGCAAGACAAGGGCGTGCCTGCGTGTATACTGGGCAGGGAAAAGTATACCTCTGCCGAGCATAAGCCCTGCGCCGCCCGCGATAAAAATGGCGGCGAGTTCGAGTATTCCGTGCGGTAAAATAAGCGAGTAAATCACGAGCATATCCGCGCCCTTTACGCGCAGGAACGCAAACAACGCGCCGATTATCAGCCCGTTGTAGAATAGAATATACAGCGTGCCAATTCCTGCCAAAAAGCCCCACGCAAACGCCCTAAGCGCGACGGACACATTGTTGGTGATAAAAAACGCGCTCATAACCGCGCCGTCCCAGTCCTCTATGCCCGCGCCTGCTTCCGTGTGCATTTCCATAGAGTCCACAAGCTCCGGCAAAATTTGCACCGCGCGGGAAGCGTCGCCCGTTACATACAGCCACGCAAAAACCGCCCCGAAAACAAAAACAGCCACAGCGGCAAGCCAGTACGCGCTTGCTTCGCGTACAGCCCTCGGCAGCGCGTGCAGGAAATACTCCTTTATTTCGACAAAACTGCCTTTTTCGCGTACATAAAAGAAATTGTGGCTTACACCCACAAGCCCATTCAGATAGGCTATAGTGTCGCTCGCGGGGTAGTGCGTTTTCGCGTAAGCAAGGTTAAAGCTGACCTCGCGAAAAAGAGCCGCAAACCTGCGTACTTCTTCGGCAGTCAGCTTTTTTATGCCGCCCTTGGAATGTAAACGAGTATTAAAAGCCGCTAGGGCTTTCCAGTTCTCTTGATTTTTTGAAATAAACGCGGATTCAGTCATTTGGCAATCCTAAAACACATCATGGTCTACCGAGAAGTTAATCATTTCGCTGTACCAAATAAGCGCGTCCTTGTACGCCGTGTGAATTTGCTCTATGGAAATATTTCTCATTAACGCAATACGAGAAATTTCGTTCCAGTGACCCATTTCGTATTGCTTGACAAATTCCAGTACGTCGTGGAAATCGCCCTTTTTGTCCACCAAAGCGGCATGAACCACGGGCGGCACGTAAACCATTTTGAACGCATCCTCGATAGGCAAATCA
Organism: Defluviitaleaceae bacterium; assembly: GCA_009777845.1. Taxonomy (GTDB): domain Bacteria; phylum Bacillota; class Clostridia; order Lachnospirales; family WQUN01; genus WQVC01. The sequence goes on along the minus strand of WRLD01000008.1, from coordinate 86,179 downwards.
AGCACAACGTCCAGCACCGAAAACAGCCCAGTAAGGAACAAATTCTCCTGCATAAGCCCCATTTCGTACGGCCCCGCCATGTTTTCGCAAAACTTGGCGCGAATCAGCGACAGGCGCATTATTTCCGTAGGGCTGTCCACACAAAGCGCGCTGTTTACCGCGGCGGAAACCCATTTTTTAATTTCGCGTTGCCCGAGCATTGCCGCCGCTTGGTTTAGGTTTTTTATTTCGGAGCGGACATTGCTGGAATTATTTACAAGCCGCATAAATTGAATCGCAAGTGCGGTGTCCTGCCGTATTGTTCGCGTAAACGTATGGAAATCAAAATCCTCTTGGTTTACAATATTTAGCAGCTGAATATAGTTTGTTTTAAGCGGCGAAAGCGAGTTTTGCTTGGAGTTGGCGGTAGCGTGAACCTTGTAAAACGCGCCGTCAAACAGGTCTACCTTGCACGCGCTATGCAGAACCATTTTGTCGAAAATAGGCTTCGATTCCACGTCCAACGCCACAATTACGGGCTTTGTAAATTCCGCTTTAAGTATTTTAGATTGCTCTATCATGTCGGCGTTTTGCATTTTAATGAAAATAAAGTCCAAAAATTCCCGCACTGGCAACAGCTCGTTTACCTTTCCCCTAAAATACGCCGCCATTTTGAAGCCCGCTTTTTTAAAGTATTCGCACCGCTCCAGCACAATGTCGCTGTACTCGATATTTGTGTCGAGCAAAAAGACGACCTTGTCTTTTTCGATGCTTTCCGCCACAATCAGGTCAATCGCCGTAAAAAGCTGAATCTGCGTAAACGGAATAAACAGCAGATTATTTTGTGTAAGCGCGGTAAGCCCGACCTCGTTCATAAAATCTACAAAGGGCGACTGCATAGCCCTGTCAAGCGGGTTTGGCTTGGCAGACTCCAACAAGGCGTTGCCCCATTGCACCGCCAAATAATAACCTCTTACCTGCATGGAGCTTGTAAATAATGGTTTAGGTACGATTAGTAGATTCATGGCGATTACCTCTTTCATTAGGAAACCTACAAAGATTGCGGCTGAAGGGATTTGAACCCCCACGCCCTTTCGAGCAATGGCACCTGAAGCCATCGCGTCTGCCGTTCCGCCACAGCCGCAAGGTTTGATGAGTGGCAAGTTTTGATGAGTGGTTGGTGAGTATTTGGTGAGTGTTTGGTGAGCTTTCTTTTGGGAAGTTTTGGGAAGCTGAGAATATGGTATGTTACAATTTTATATTGCATGTTTTTACGTGTCAAGTACAGGGAGTTTACATATGTCTAACAACCTCCTAAAAAAGCAATAGCCTAATAAATATTAGGCTATTATTGCTACAATGTTTTTTGCCCTACATTGTGAAAGGTGCTTGCATAAACAATGTTTTTTGCCCTACATTGTGAAAGGTGCTTGACCATCTGCATAAGCTAAATTTAAGACCTATGCTACAGTATCATTGTATGTTGTGACATCGAATTATGTCAAGAAAAATCTTGAAAATTTACGCCAAACTCACGAATGGCAGAAGCGTATAGATTCTTCGGTTTCAAGATGTGATTATACGCGGATTTAGCGGATTAACGCAGATTTACGCGGATTTTTGCACGAACGAATCCGCGAAAATCCGTGGAAATCCGCTAAATCCGTGTTTGATTTACACATTTTGGCTTCGTGCGTTTGTCTTGGGGTACTTGTAGGGGACGGATTTATCCGTCCCGAGGTACGCACGTTCGTCAATTCGGGGGCGGGCAACGTCCATTAAAGCAGAGCGAGGTAATCTCGGGACGGATAAATCCGTCCCCTACAAAGAACCTGCGTGCGTTTGTCGTAATGTTAATTCCGTTGGTACGTGACAAATGGGCTACGCAGTGTTACAATGTTGGTGGAGGTGGTTGAATGTGGTGTTTAGCTTAGCTAACAAAATGAAAATTTACATGGATAGCTGTTGCTTCAATCGCCCATTTGACGACCTTTCGCAAGCAAAAATACGGCTAGAGCGGGAAGCTGTTTTGTCAATTGTTGGTAGCTGTGAGGTTGGGATATGGGATATTTTTCAGAGTGATGTACTGGAAGATGAAATAAACAGAATTTTAAACCCATTCAAGAAAAAGATGGTTTCTGCTCTGTATTCGTCAGCAACAATAAATATAGAGCTTAACAATGAAATTATCAGTCGCGCCGCAGAGCTTATAAATACATTTGGTATAGAGGATTTTGACGCGCTTCATTTAGCAAGTGCGGAATATGGTGAGGCATCAATTCTACTAACAACCGACAAAAAATTCATAAATCGTGCATTAAAATCAAACACGAAAATCAGAGCTGTAAACCCTGTAGCTTGGTTGACGGAGGTGTTGTTAAATGACTAGCAGTTTAGCGGAAATTAGGGAGCGGGGCATTAACGCATTAACAAGGGAATTAGGACATTCGGGAATGGCACAATTCATACGTCAGTTTGACAATGGTAGCGGAAGCTACACCGAGGAGCGTGACGAGCTGCTAAAGGGCGTTAAGCTAGATGATATAGTTGCAAGTATTAAAGAGCGGAAAAAGACCTGCCAATGAGCCTATCATAAAAGTAATAGTTGTGGGAGGGGGGAAGCCTTGCGTAAGAAATAATAACCGAACATTTAAGAAACAATATATAAAATCCCCAAGAGAGGTGTTTATAAATGAAAAAATTTACAGCTTTTCTAATGTGTGTACTCTTATTAGGCTCTATGTTTGTTTTCTACACGGCAGGCAGTGAAATTCCAAACGACACAGGCGGCGCGGAAGCCTCGCCTACTGGTACAGCCTCGCCTACGCTGCCCAGAGAGTCGCTGAACGTAATAATCGGCACGGCTTCCGCAGGGCGCGGCGAGCGTGTCATTGTTCCCATAACTATTCCCGAAAACCCAGGTACGGAAACCCTTACTATTATGCTTCAGTATGACAGCACAAGGCTGGCTATACGCAGAATAGACTCGTTTACGCGAGGCTCTGCACTAGAGGGGCTTTCTTTCATGGCTCCCGATGTATCTACATTTCATGCAAACCCAGTTACACTTCCGTGGTACGCTACGCGAGCCGACAGAAACACAGGGCTTGCGCTAAATGTTGAGTTTACCGTCCTGGAAAATGCGTGGGGCGGCAGTGCTTATGTTTCAGCTGCTCCAAGCTCGGCGGCAACTGGCGTTATGGGTAGGCGAATGAATTTAACTGTAACACCAGGCTCGGTTAATGTAATTGCACCAGAAGAACCGCCGTATGTGCCAGAGCCGTCGCCATCGCCCGAGCCGTCGCCGTCACCTGCGGCTTCCCCCACGACCTCACCTGCGGCTTCACCGTCGCCTCCTCCTGCCTCACCGCCTCCGACACAGCCCACCGCTTCGCCCCCACCATCACCGCCCCCAGCTTCCCCGATTGTAACAATACCAAGGCAAACTCCCCCATGGGAAATAGCCAGCCCCGAAATTATCGAGGACGTTTCCGATATTCCCGAGGAAATGGCAGAGATTTTGCAGGAGCTTATTGAAACAGATAGTGTAGTATTCACCGTAAACCGTGACGAAGGACAGCCTGCCACGCGCGAGCTTATGATCGTTCCCTTTATGAGAACTATGCAAGTGCCTGTAAGCATTGTCGCGCATAGGCTAGGCGCGGACGGCGTGAAAGAGCTAATTATACCGAGCCTTTTTGACGAGGAAGCAAACGCCGTACGGCTTATAGGCTTAAAGGGCGAGTTTTACGCGGTTGGTACAAATAGTGTCAATTTTACTGATGTTTCCGAGGGGCAATGGTTTTACAATGCGGTGAATTTTGCGGCGGCGAGAAATCTTTTCTCGGGCGTGGGCAACAATTTATTTGCGCCGCAAACCAATATGACTAGGGCAATGTTTGTGTCGGTGCTTGCGCGCCTAGAGGGCATAAACGCTGACGATTACGCCGTTTCGCCGTTCGCAGATGTGGAAATCGACACATGGTACGGGCCGTCAATCGCGTGGGCGTTTGCGGAAAGCATCATAGCCCAGGGTATGTTGCCCGACCCGAGCCAATTTAACCCAAATGAGAGCATAACACGCGAGGAAATGGCAGTTATTTTCAATAATTATCTCGCCGTGCGTGAGTTTCCAATTACTACCATTGCGGCGGAGCAGTTTGACGATATTCACGAGGCAAGCGACTGGGCAAGCGATGCGATTCTAAACATGCGCCGACACGCCATTATAAGCGGTGTCGGACACAATAAATACAACCCCACAGGCATTGCCACCCGCGCGGAGGTAGCGCAGATTTATACCAATTTAGTAAGGGCGATTCTAGGATTATGAAAATTTTGGTAACAGGCGGCGCAGGATATATAGGAAGCCACACCTGCGTGGAGCTGATTAACGCGGGCTATGAAATTGTTGCCGCGGACAATTTTTTGAACAGTACGCCGAAAGCAATCGAGGGCGTGCGGAAAATTACCGCGGCGGATTTCCCCTTTTACGAGGTGGATTTGCTTGACGAGGCGGAGCTGGAAAAAATTTTCGCCGAGTTTGAAATTTCCTGCATAATACATTTTGCAGGGCTTAAAGCCGTGGGCGAATCGGTCGCAAAGCCCGTGGAATACTACAATAACAATATCAATACAACGCTAAATTTATGTAAGCTAATGAAAAAATACGATGTCAAGCGGCTGATTTTTTCCTCGTCCGCCACGGTTTACAGAGCCGACAGCCCCATGCCGCTGACCGAAAGCGCGGAGCTAGGCGCAACAAACCCCTACGGCTGGACAAAATTCATGTGCGAGCAAATTCTGCGTGACACCTGCCAGGAGGGCTGGGCTGTGGCGCTTCTGCGGTATTTTAACCCAGTAGGCGCGCATGAAAGCGGCATAATCGGCGAAAACCCAAGCGGCGTACCCAACAACCTCATGCCGTTTATCGCGCAAACCGCCCGCGGGCTTCATAAGGAGGTGCGCGTTTTCGGCAACGACTACGACACCCCAGACGGAACAGGCGTAAGGGACTATATCCACGTTGTTGACCTAGCTAAGGGGCATGTCAAGGCGGTGGACTACGCGCTGAAAAATACTGGCTGTGAAGCCTTTAATCTAGGGTCGGGTAGGGGAATTTCCGTGGTGGAAATGCTACAGGCGTTTGAACGCGCCAACGACTTGAAATTGCCGTATTCCTTCGCGCCGCGCCGCGCAGGCGACAACGCCGTAAGCTACGCAAACCCCGAAAAAGCCGAAAAAATGCTAGGCTTTAAGGCAGAAAAAACCCTAGAGGACATGTGCAGGGATACCTGGCGTTTTCAAAGGGCAGTACAGGCGGACGTATAATGAACCACGGCATGATATATGACAAAAATGTCGAATTGCTTGTAAATTATTTCAACTCGGGGTGCAAAAAGGAGCAGCTGTTGGGCGTTGAGCTAGAGCATTTTGTAGTGGAACGCGGAACACAAAGAGCTGTGCCGTATGAGAATGGCGTGGAAATAATTTTGCAACGGTTACAGCCTTTGATTGGTGAAGCAATATATTCTACGCCGTCAAGGCTTCGGGACGATATTCCCACCACTGTCCAGTCGGAGGAAAGGGGCTATGTCCCTATGATTGGTATCTCTTGCCCCGATTATGAAATAACCCTAGAGCCTGCGGCACAACTGGAAATAAGCATTAAGCCGTTAGCAAGCATTGACGAAATCGGCAAAATTTACGCTTCCTTTATAGAGGTAATTTCACCTATTTTGTTGGACATGAGCTGCGAGCTTTTTTGTGCAGGTGTACCGCCCGTAAGCACAGAGGGTTTTCTTCCGCTTATTCCCAAAAAACGCTATGAGCTTATGGACGAATACTTTAAAACCACTGGCACTTGCGGAATAAACATGATGCGCGGCACGGCGGCGGCACAGGTAAATATCGACTTCGAGAGCGAAGCGGACTTTATAAAAAAGTTTCGGGTGGCAAATATTCTGTCGCCCTTGTTTGCGTTCATGTGCGACACTACGGGCAAAATGGAACGCACGCACATATGGAACAACGTAGACCCTGCACGCGCAATGGTAAAAAACGCGCTAAATAGCGAAAACTTCGGCTTTGCGGATTATGCGAAATATATTATGGGCTTGCCGCCGATATTTATCTATGAAGCTGTCAAGGCTTCGGGACGACATTCCCACAATACTCCAGTCGGAGAAATGGAGCAACGCTCCACAAGTGACAAGCCAGTTTGTGAAATTTTCGCAGGGCGGCTGCTTACAGACGAGGACATAGAGCATGTCACAACCATGGCGTTCCCAGATGTTCGCCTAAAAAACCGCATGGAAATACGCGTAGCAGACAGTATGCCCATAGAAAAAACGCTTGACTTCGCCGCGCTTATACAACGTATTTTTTATGATAATGCGGTGTTGGATAAGTTTTACCGCGATTTAATTAAAATAAAAAGCCACCATATACTGGAAGCAAAGGCGGCTCTGATTAAGCACGGCGAAAACGCCGCAGTGTACGGCAAGCCTGCGGCACAGTGGCGTGCGGAGTTGGACAGTTACCGCAGCTCGTCAACCGCTAAATAATAGTATTCCTCACCAGTGTCGGGGGCTTGACCTCGGCTAAGCACGCCGATTACTTCTATTTCCGCTTCTTCCTCGGGGTATTCGCCGTCGTATTCAAATATAAAGCCGTAGGAACAGCACGAGCCTTCGTCAGTAAACAGTACATAATGGAAATATACGTCCATGCCCTCAAAGTAGGTGGAATAGTAGTTTCCGCCCATTTTTATTGTTTGTCCCATGTAGCTCTCGGGCGCGGCGTAGATGTTTTCAATCATAGCAACCATCATGGTTGTGCCTAGTCTTGGCAGGTCTATATCGGCCTCGGATTGTGCGGACGGCGTGCCGACAGGCATTATTGGCGGGGCGGGCGTGGTTGGCATGGCGGTGTTTTTCTCACAGGCGGTGAGCATAAGCGAAATAAGCACAAACACGGCAAGCAATAGATTTTTCTTCATATTAACCTCTCCTTAACACAAAGCCCGTTAGGCTAAACACAACAAAACACGCCACATCAACAGCCACAATCGTTGCGCCTACGGGCGTTTCCGCAACAATGGAAGCCAAAATGCCAAGCGAGGTACAAACCACGGCGAGCATTACGGAGCAAACGGTAACGCTAAAAAAGCTCTTAAACACACGCATAGCCGACAACGCAGGGAAAATCACCAACGCGGAAACCAACAGCGCGCCCACAAGCCGCATTGCCAAAACAATGACAATGGCAATAACAATGGCAAAAATGAGATTATACGTTTTTGCCCTTACGCCTATCGCCGTGGTAAAATCCTCGTCAAAGGTGACGCTAAAGATTTTGTGGTAAAATAATATAAACATGGAAGCCACTAGCACCGACAAAATAATGCAAAGCCATATATCCGAATGGGAAAGCGTTAATATCGACCGCGAGCCAAACAGCGTGGCGCATACATCGCCCGAAAGGTTTGACGATTTGGAAAACATGTTCATTACAAGATAGCCTATGCCCAGCGAACCCACGGAAAGCATAGCGAGGGCGGCATCGCCCTTTATTTTTGCGTTCTGCCCTGTTTTCATAAGAAAAATGGAGCATACAATGGTGACAGGCAGGACGAGAATTAAATTTGCGACTAGACCCAACGCGCCCGCAATCGCCATAGTGCCGAACGCGACATGGGAAAGCCCGTCCCCGATAAACGAGAACCGCTTTAGCACGAGCGTGACCCCCAAAAGCGCAGACGAGAGCGAAATAAGCACGCCCACGAGCATGGCGTATTGTACAAATTCGTATTGGAAAAATTCGACTAGTTTGTCAATTATTGCTATCATGCACACCCACCGCTTCTGTCTAAATAATCCAACTTTGTGCCAAAAAAGAAAGCCGCGCCTAAATGCAAAATATGCGAAGCGTATTTTGTCGCGGCGTTAATATCGTGCGAAATCATAATAATGGTAATTCCGCCGTTGTTTAGGGTTTCTATTAGCTCGTACATATCGGCGGTCGCTTTTGGGTCAAGCCCTGCCACAGGCTCGTCAAGCAGTAAAATTTTCCCAGTAGCGCACAACGCCCGCGCCAGTAGCACTCTCTGCTGTTGACCGCCCGATAACTCGCGGTAGCACCGTCTGGCAAGGTTGGCTATGTCGAGCTTTTTCATGTTTTCTTCCGCCATTTGTTTTTCCGCACGGCTATAAAACGGCCGTATTCCGCAACGATTTAAGCAACCAGAGCGGACTACCTCCCTCACAGACGCGGGGAAATCCTTTTGTACTACGGTCTGCTGTGGCAGGTAGCCTATTTCGGTTGGCGATAAGCCGCCGCCTGTCAAAACCTGCCCAGACATGGGTGCTTTTAGCCCTAGTATAGTTTTCATTAAGGTGCTTTTGCCCGAGCCGTTTTCCCCGACAATGCACAAATAATCCCCAGTGCCTACGGCAAAGGATAGGTCGGAAATTACCGTTTTTCCCTCGTAGCCAAGGGTTAGGTTTTGGCAGGTGATTTGCGGCATGGTTGGCTCCTTTATACATACAATTCATGTAGGTGTAGTATATTCAAGGTGGGGGTGTTTGTCAATGTGTAAGATGTGTGAATTAAACGCGGATTTGGCGGATTCACGCGGATTTGTCCGTGGAAAAATTCAAATTTCGGGTGTCCGTCCTGCATACGCAGGGATTTTATCGGGCGTATCGGAATTATCGGATTTTCGTGGATTTTACAACGAGCCAATCCGCGTAATCGGTGAAAATCCGTTAAATCCGTGTGAAGCCCTTGAAGCCCTTGGAGCCCTTGAATCCCTTGAATCCCTTGAAGCCGTGTTTAATTCACACATTTTGGCTTCGTGCGTTTGCCGTGTTTTTTGTAGGGGACGGATTTATCCGTCCCGAGGTTACCTCGCTCTGCGTTAATGGACGTTACCTGCCCTAAATTGACTAACTGCGTACCTCGGGACGGATAAATCCGTCCCCTACAAGTAGCCCGCGAGAAACGCATGAATGGCATAAATGTGTAGTTTTTCAGTTTTAAGAGCGATTAAACACGATTAAACGCGGATTCGTCGGATTCACGCAGATTTATGCGGATTTTATCGGGCGTATCGGAATTATCGTATTTTCGTGGATTTTACAACGAGCCAATCCGCGTAATCCGTGTAATCCGTGAAAATTCGTGTGAAGCCCTTGAAGCCCTTGAATCAGTGTGAATCCCTTAAATCCGCATTTAATTCACACATTTTGACTTCGTGCGGTTGTCGTGCTTTTTGTAGGGGACGGATTTATCCGTCCCGAGGTTGCCTCGCTCTGCGTTAATGGACGTTACCTGCCCTAAATTGACTAACGGCGTACCTCGGGACGGATAAATCCGTCCCCTACAAGTGAAACGCACGAACGGCAGAAATGTGCATATTCTTCAGTTTTAAGAGCGATTAAACGCGGATTCGGCGGATTAACGCAGATTTATGCGGATTCGTTCGTGGAAAAATTCAAATTTCGGTTGTCCGTCCTGCATACGTGCGGATTTTATCGGGCGTATCGGTATTGTCGGATTTTCGTGGATTTTGCAACGAGCCAATCCGCGGAATCCGTGAAAATCCGTTAAATCAGTGTGAAGCCCTTAAATCCCTTAAATCCGCGTTTAATTCACACATTTTGGCTTCGTGCGGTTGCCGTGCTTTTTGTAGGGGACGGACAAGCAGGCAGTAAGGTGTTGTCTAAGTGGTTTTCTTAGACAACACCGCACGCCGACCCCGTCCGTCCCGAGGTATGCACGCTCGTCAATTCGGGCAGGGTAACGTCCATTAACGCAGAACGAGGTAATCTCGGGACGGATAAATCCGTCCCCTACATAAAGATTATCACAATCTTGCAAGAAGCCTATCTCAATGCTTCCGCCAGTACGCGCAAGTTATTTTCCATTATAGAAAGGTATGTCGCGCCGTTGTTTACATCGGCTGTCGTCACGGATTGCATAGCGTCAAGCACAAGGATTTGTTGGTTTTTCGCGGTGGTGCTGTTGATTACGGTGTTGGCGATGGCTTTATCGCAGCTTTCCGTCAACATCACTGTGTGCAGACCTAGCTCGTTTACCTTAGCCGCAAGGCTCGCAATCGTAGCAAAGCTGGCTTCCGTTTCCGCGGAGCAACCAGAAAACGCGGCGTAATAACTTAGCCCATAATCGTCTACGAGATAACGGAACGGAAAGCGGCCAGCAAATAGCAACGTCCTAATCGGCACGCCGTCTAGCGCGGTGCGGTATGCCATGTCTAGGGCGGCGAGCTGTCCGAGGTATGCCGTTAGGTTGGTTTCGTATAGGGCGGAGTTGTCCGCATTGAGTGCCGAAAGCGCGTTGGTTATAGCGTAAGAAAAGAGCTGTGCGTTTTTGAGGGAAAGCCATACATGCTCGTCATCGTGGGCGTGGGAATGGGTGTCGTGGTCGTCGTCGTGTCCGTCCTCGTCATGTCCGTGGTTGTCCTCGTCCTCGTGTCCGTCCTCGTCATGTCCGTGGTCGTCCTCGTCCTCGTCCTCGTGTTCCTCCTCGTCATGTCCGTGGTCGTCCTCGTCCTCGTGTCCGTCCTCGTCATGGTCGTGGTCGTCCTCGTCCTCGTCCTCATGTCCGTCCTCGTCATGCCCATGGTCGTCCTCGTCCTCGTGTCCGTCCTCGTCATGGTCGTGGTTGTCCTCGTCCTCGTGTCCGTCCTCCTCATGCCCATGGTCATGTTCTTCCGCAAACTTCACCGATTCCTCGATTTTTACGCCCTCTCCAAGTATTTCCACTAAACTAAGTGCCACCATGTTAGGATTTTGCACGTTTTTTAACACGTCCTCTGTCCACTCGTCCGATTCTCCGCCTACATATATAAACAAGTCGGCGGTGGAAATTTTTACAATGTCGCTGACAGAGGGCTGATAGCTGTGCAGGTCAACACGGTTGTCCAACAAAAGCGTTAGCTCGTGGTTGGCTAAATCTTCGCCAAGAATTTGGCGAACCCAGTCATATTGCGGAAAGGTCGTGCAAACTATGTTGAGTTTTTTTGCTGTGGGGTCGGTTGTGGTGTTTGTTTCCTGTGTCGTTAGGGTAGGGGAGTCGGGCGTTTCGGTTGTTTCCGTATTGCCACAGCCCGAAAATGACAAAATTAAAATAAATACAAGAGCAAATATTCGTTTCATAGATATACCTCCAGTTTTTTGGTTTCACATGTTCCTAATTTGCACGACAAACCCATGAACGGCAAAAGCGTGTAATTTCTTCGGCTTTAAAAGGCGATTAAGCGCGGATTTGGCGGATTCACGCAGATTTACGCGGATTTTTCCACGAGCCAATCCGCGTAAATCCGTGAAAATCCGCCGAATCCGTGTTTAACTTACACATTTCGGCTTCATGCGTTTGTCGTTTACTAATTTACAATCCACTGGAAGTCAATTCAATTATTCATACGAGCCTTTAGCACAACAAGCGATTGTGCAGAACATACACAAAAAACAGCGCATAAGCCCGCCAAAGCAAACAAGCCGCCAAGATGTACAATCTCCGTCTTGGCGGTAGTAGCACTTAATGTCCTATGGAGAACGGCACAAATAGCACAATTCTCTGCTTCCTGTTCATCGTGAGCATGAGGAACAAGCCCAAGCATAAGCACAGCAAAGCACAGCAAGCATATGCAGACAAGGGCTATTCTCAAGGCTTGTTCGTCAATGCGTTTTCGCATAATTACTCCGACTTAACCGCCACACTACCCGCGGTCGCGTTTTTTAGCACGTCTATCAAGTCCACGCCCGTCAAGGCTTCCACGGTTTCGGGGAGCTGGGCTATAATGTCGGTTACGTAGCCTGCCACCTTTGATGCGCCAGAATTGCCGCCCGCGCCGTTGCCGCCATTGTCGATGACGACGATTTTTTCGGTTTGTGACAATGGGGCGGCGATATTTTTGGCTATTTCTGGCAAACGCTCGATTAGCATTTGGATAACAGCCGCATCATTGTACTGCTTGAACGCCTCGGCTTTTTTCATCATGGCTTCCGCTTCCGCAAGACCCTTGGCTTGAATGGCTTCCGCTTCCGCTTGCCCTTGTAGGCGAATGGATTCGGCGCGGGCTTGGCCGTCTAGCTTTATGGCGGTGGCTTGGGCTTGCGCGTTGGCTTCCTGCTCAAATTTCCGCGCCTCGGCTTGGCGTTCCTGGCGGTATCTTTCTGCGTCCGCTTGCTTGTTTATGGTCGCTTCTAGCTCTTTTTCTTTGCGTTTTGCTTCTTGCTCGGCTAGCTCTGTTTCACGCTGACGGCGTAAAAGCTCTACTTGAAGCTCGGTTTCCGTTACTTCTTTTTTTACCTTATTTTCCTCTATTTGGTAGGCGTTGTCGGCTATCGCCTTTGCGGATTCCTGCTCGCGGCGGTACGCTTGCACCTTTAGCTCTTTTTCCTTTGTCGCTTCGGCTACTTGCGTTTCTGCCTTGATTTTCGCTTCCGCACCAAGTCGGGTTGCCTCGGCCGTACGTACGACTGTTTCGCGTTCGGCATCGGCTTCGGCGATTTTTGCATCACGTTTTACCTCCGAAATACGCTTACGCCCGAGCGCGGCAAGATAGCCGTTCGCGTCGTCTATGCTCATTACCGTAAAGGCTTTTATTTCCAGTCCCATTTCCGCAAGGGAAATAGCCGCGTTTTCCTGTACCTCGCTGGAAAATTTGTCCTTGTCGCGATATGTTTCCTCCACGGTCATTTTTGCGATAATTTCACGCAATTTACCCACGAGAACGTAGCTTGACTGGGTGGCGATTTCTGCGGAGGTTTTGTCGGTCGCACCGCGGAAAAACTGTTCTACTGCGGAATAAATGGATTCCTTGTCAGATTTTATTTTAACGACTGCCACGGCGCGTACAGTTACGGGAACGCCTTGGCTGGAAATCGCGTTGTCAATATCTAGCGGAATCTTAATATTTTCCAACGAAATAACGTCATACCGTTCAAAAATCGGAATAACTAACCTACCGCCGCCGGAAATTATTCTCTTTTTAAGACCTGTAACGACCGCCGCCTTGTTTTGCGGAATACGCTTCCATAGTAATGCCATGGTAAATGCTGCCATGAACACCAAAATTAAAATGGCAGGTATTAAAACTGCGGGTTGGATAATGAAATTTAACATGTAAAACCTCCTGTTTGTGGGCAACACGGTTGCCGTTTATTTTTTATTTACTAGAATGCCGTACAAAATAGGTATTTTTTTCTATATAGATAATTTCCACGTTTTCGCCGTTAGAAATCGGGTTGCCGTCCTCGCTTTTCGCAGGGCTTGTAACAAGAGAGCCGCTTATGCTGTACTGTATTTTGCCATAGCCGCCCTGTGGAATGGGCGAAATAACCTTCGCCGAGGTTCCCACGGTGTCTTGAATATTGAACGCGCTCGTATTTTGCGCCCTGTTCAAGGGAACAATCACAAAACGGTTGACAAGCCCCGCCGTTCCAAGCCCGCCGACAAGGCTAATAAACAAGACAATGCCGCCGCCGCCCGACCATTCAAAGTACGGCGTAAGCAGCAAGCCCAGCCCGCCCGACACCACCATAAAAACGGCAATAAGCATAGGCCGCAAAAGCCCAAAAACCGAGGCCCCGTCAAAGTCGAGGTCTAGGTCAAAATCCAGCAAATCGCCCAAAATAAGCGAAAGCAGAATAAAGCCCGCCCCCACGCCAAAAAGTACAAGATACATTATACCACCGCCTTAGGGTTTTGTGTTAGGTTTTTTTGTTTTTATATTATATACGAAAAGTAGAAAAAAAGGTTTTATTTTTCCAAAAACTTACGACATAATTATTTTTATGCCGTAAATAATAGGTTTGTAGTCAATGGTTAAAACCATATTATATTAAAAAGGAGAAACAAAATTATGAATAACAGTTCAACAGCAGTACCCCAAGCTCGTGAAGCTCTTAACAAATTCAAATACGAAGTAGCGAACGAAATCGGCGTACCCTTAAAACAAGGTTACAACGGCGACCTCACCAGCGCACAAGCAGGTTATGTAGGCGGCTACATGGTTAAAAAAATGATAGAAGCACAAGAACGCCAAATGGCTGGCAAATAAGTTTTTGCGGCAATAAACAAGCACCCCCCGAGAAGCTGAGGCTTTTCGGGGGGTGTTTTGTGTACTTCCATTTTCTTGCCATATGCTCTACAATATGTACGGAGGTGCTACACGTTGATTATCCAAAAAATACTTAACCGTTTAAAAAAGAAAAATCAGCCCACATATACACACCTAGAGCCGATTCCGTGGAGTGCTGTTGTCAGCGAATGCTACAACCAAGGTTTAAATTTCACCTTGCCTGTCATTGAGGTAATATATACTGACGACAAGTCTGAAAGAGCTGTAATCCTACAAAAATCCGAACGGCTATATTCGCTCGTCTATGAAAAACTCTGTCCATATCACGAGGACGAATTAAAATATATATCAGAGGGCTTGCACGGATTTTGGAGTTCTTGCGCGCATGGGAACACTAGCTTGTTTGAAACCAGGGAAAGTGCAGTCAAAGCGGTATATTCCGACGCGCCGTTCAAATACAATAAGTCTGTAATATGGGCTGATGCCCCATTTCGTATTGATGCAGACAGGCTGTACTGGATTAAAGACGATGGCTTGGACGACCCCGACGATTTATGCTTGCATGGTCGCGTTTTGGTAAAAATTGGCAAAGAAATATTCGATTATGATGCTACGGTAAATGCCGCGGGCTTGTATCTGCTAAGGACACTAACAGATAACCATATTATCCACGAAAAACAATTTATGTTACCCTGTTGTGGCAATATGATGATAGCAAGCGATGATTTTAGCTCCGTGGATATTCTCGGTTGCAATAATGGGCTTGATTGGTCTGTGTTGCATGAAAATGGCGGAGTAAGGCTTGTTACCCAAGCAGGAAAGGAAGCATTTATTGACATAGACGATTATAGGAACGAGGTCTATGCGTTCGCGGATAAGGTAGAGGAATATTATCAAAATTGTTTGTCTAAAAATGTACCCGTAGGAGAGGAATTTGAATGGGATGGATATACGGCGTTTTGGAATGAGTGGCACCGCCGTAGGGGATAGGTGATTTTTATAATTTATTTTGTAGGGGACGGATTTATCCGTCCCGAGATTACCTCGCTCTGCTTTAATGGACGTTACCTGCCCCAAATTGACGAACGTGCGTACCTCGGGACGGATAAATCCGTCCCCTACAAAAAGGCTATCGAACACGGATTTAACGGATTTACGCCTTTCAAAACCCACATCTCCCCCACAATTTCTCCCACACCGTTTACATAATCCCTCACTTAATATAAAATACTCTAAACAAGGGGTACGTGTTTATTCATTGACCCCACCCCACTCAAACCTAGGAGGCTTACCATATGCCATACAGAACGCACAATTGCGGAGAGCTAGACAAAAACCACATTGACAAAAAAATAAAACTTGCGGGCTGGGTAGACACAATCCGCGACCACGGCGGCGTTGTGTTTATCGCCCTGCGTGACCATTATGGAAGCACACAGATTGTGCTTAATGACACCAACCTGCTTAACGGAATTAACCGCGAGTGCGTTATTTCTGTAGAGGGCGTGCTTCGCGAACGCGACAAGGACACGATTGACCCGAAGCTGTCTACTGGCGAGGTGGAGCTAAAAGTAGAAACGCTCACGCTTTTA
This sequence comes from Defluviitaleaceae bacterium, assembly GCA_009777845.1. Lineage (GTDB taxonomy): Bacteria > Bacillota > Clostridia > Lachnospirales > WQUN01 > WQVC01. Next base: position 70,498 of record WRLD01000008.1, on the reverse strand, counting down.
AGCAAATCTCATGCGCAGCTGCCCTTTGAAATAAGCGAATCCACCCAAACACGCGAGGAAGTACGCTTGCGGCACAGGTATTTAGACCTGCGTAATCCGCAGCTGCACAATAATATAATCCTGCGTTCGCAGGTGGCGCATTTTCTGCGAAATAAAATGACGGAGCTAGGCTTTGTGGAAATTCATACGCCGATTTTGACCTCGTCGTCGCCCGAGGGCGCGCGAGATTATCTTGTGCCTAGCCGCAAGCACCACGGCATGTTTTACGCATTGCCCCAAGCACCGCAGATTTTTAAGCAGCTGTTAATGGTGTCGGGCTTTGACAAGTATTTCCAGCTTGCGCCGTGCTTCCGTGACGAGGATTCCCGTGCAGACCGCTCTCCAGGCGAATTTTATCAGCTTGACTTCGAGATGTCCTTTGCCACACAGGAAGATGTGTTTGACGTAGCGGAAAAAGTCTTGTCCGAGGCCTTTGCAAAATTTTCGGACAAAAAGGTAAGCCCTGCGCCGTTTAGGCGTATTCCGTACGCCGAAGCCATGCTCAAATACGGCACAGACAAGCCCGACCTGCGTAATCCACTGCTTATCGAGGACTTAACCGCGTTTTTTGCAGGCGTGGACTTCGCGCCGTTCAAGAACAAGCCCGTTAGGGGCATTGTCGCGCCAAATTGCGCCAAATCGTCAAAGTCATTTTTTGAGAAAATGCTCGCATTTGCTACCGATATAGGAATGAAGGGCTTGGGATATATTTCAATAGCCGAGGGCATGGAGCTAAAAGGCCCGATTGTCAAATTCCTTTCGCACGAACAGCAAAAGGAACTAATTACCATGCTTGGCTTAAAAGAAAACGACACGCTGTTTTTTATCAGTGACGTGAAACGGCTCGTAGACGGCCTGGCAGGGCAAATTCGTACCGCGTTGGCAGAACGCCTAGAGCTTATAAACCGCGGCGTTTTCGAGCTTTGTTTTGTCACGGACTACCCCATGTACGAAGAAAACGAGGAAACAGGCGCGATTGAATTTACGCACAATCCGTTTTCTATGCCGCAGGGCGGAATGGACGCGCTGCAAAGCATGAATCCGCTGGACATCAAGGCGTACCAGTATGACATTGTTTGCAACGGCGTGGAGCTTTCCTCGGGAGCGGTAAGAAACCATCTGCCCGAGGTAATGGAAAAAGCCTTTGAAATAGCGGGCTATTCCAAGGACGTATTGGAAACAAAATTCCCTGCGTTGTATAACGCCTTCCAGTACGGCGCGCCGCCGCACGCAGGCATGGCTCCGGGCTTTGACAGAATAATCATGCTGCTTAGCGAACAGGAAAATATCCGCGAAATTATCGCGTTCCCCATGAACGCCAACGCGCAGGACTTGTTGATGGGCGCGCCTGGTGAGGTTACGGAAGCGCAGTTGCGTGAAGCGCATATTAAAATTCGTTAGGTGCAAAAAATACGCTTTGCGTATTTTTTGCACAAACAGACTGCCACCGTAGGCGGCATGAATTAAAGGGTGACTTTATGGACATTAGGAAATATGAAGCAATGGCAAAGCTGTCATTGCAGGAAAACGAGCGTGAATTGATTACGCAAAAAGTGTGTAGCTTGGTCAGCGGTTTTGATAGGCTGGAAGCCATCGACACCGCCGATACCAAGCCCCTTGTTACCGTGCTTGACTGTACAAATATCATGCGTGAGGATATAGCCGCGAAAAACTTCACAAGGGACGAGGTTTTGGCTAACGCCCCCGAGCAATATGACGGTTATTTTCAGATACCTAGGACGTTGTAGGGGACAGGGAGGGGTACAATGTTCGACACATTGATTTTGTTAATAAAGGAATACGCCAAGGACGGTTTTTATACTGCTACGGAAAAACTTAACGATTTTATAGCTAATACAGACGACATTGCAGACGTATTGATGCAAATAGGAACAATTCCAGAATCAATAGAACACGATTCAACGGAGGAAAAATTATTTTCCAAAGTATCCGATGCTGTGCTTTCTCGTGCTTTTCGCGAACTCGGACTAAAGTCAAGAGTAATAACCGAAAGGGCAGACAGTGCCGATGTAATAGCCGAATCCGCTATTCATAATTACACACTCGTTGCAGATGCGAAAGCCTTTCGCTTGAGCAGGACGGCAAAAAACCAAAAGGATTTTAAAGTGGGTGCTTTGTCTGCTTGGCGGAAGGATTCGGATTTTGCGGTTTTGTGTTCGCCGTATTTTCAGTACCCGCGTAATCAAAGCCAAATTTACGCACAGGCTCGCGATAACAATGTCTGTCTGCTAAGCTGGGAGCATTTGGTGTTTTTGTTGCGTAATAAAATAAAAGAGAGCGAAACAATAAACCTATCTAAGCTATGGGGCTTTAGCAATGACATAGCGCGTACAACGGTTGTTGCCGAAAAGAAAAAATCTTTTATGCGCGAGTTTGACAATTGGCTTATATCAATCGTTGGGCTACCCGAAGCTAATTTTGCTGATTTGTTATTGGAATGTATTGGCAATACAGTAATCAGAGGCACTAGGGAAACAAAATACTGGGAAAATGAGCGTGAAATTATTTTGTCGTACTCGCGGAAGCAGGCAGTAGAAGAACTGATAAAACATAAAAAAATAGACGAAAAAATACGGCAAATAGACCGCTGTGTAACGAGTAGTTGCCGTGATTTACGGCAAATCGACCGCTATGTAAGGAGTATCTGCCGTGATTGACAGTATCGTTTTGGGGAACTCAGCAGATGTACTAAAAACACTGCATGATGAATACGTCCATGCTATTATTACCGACATACCCTACGGCATTTGTTATGGCGAGTGGGACGTGCTTCACAATAATAAAAACTCGGCTTTGGGCGGTTCGTCTATTGCCCAAAACAACGGCGGCGCGCTTTTTAAGCGGCGCGGCAAGCCGTTAAATGGCTGGAGTGCTTCTGACAAAAAAATACCGTTTGAATATCAAGAATGGTGTTCGTCTTGGGCGGGTGAATGGCTGCGGGTATTAAAGCCCGGGGCGACATGCTTTGTGTTTGCGGGTCGCAGATTCGCACATAGATGTATTGTCGCATTGGAAGATGTTGGCTTTACTTTCAAGGATATGTTAGCATGGAAAAAGAATACCGCACCGCACCGCGCGCAAAGAATATCTGAGATATACAAACGGCGCGGCGATACTAAACATGCCGAGAATTGGCAGGGGTGGCGCGTTGCTAATTTGCGCCCGCTCTTTGAGCCGATTTTGTGGTTTCAAAAGCCATACAAAACGGGCGGGACTATTGCCGATAATGTTTTAAAGTATGGTGTGGGTGCGTGGAATGAAAGTGCGATTTCTGAATATTGTGTCGAGGCTTACAGAGATGTTTCATATTCAAACGTATTTTCGGTTGCTTATGAAAAAGGCGACCATGGGCTGCACGAAACGCAAAAGCCTTTAAAACTTATGGAGTGCCTCGTGTCGCTCGTAACACAGGAAAAAGCGATAGTGCTTGACCCTTTTGCGGGTTCGGGTACAACTTGTTTAGCCGCAAAAAGGCTTAACCGCCATTATATAGGCGTGGAAATAGACAAAAACTATGTTGAAGTTGCCCGCAAACGTATGATTGACGCTACTGGGCAACTATAGAAAGGGAGTTTGCGTGGACGGTTTAAAAAACAAGCCTTGCGGCGCGGTTGTGCTAGAGGACGTAATAATGCAAAAAGCAGTACCGCTCTCTGCGGGTTCGGCAATATTAAAGGGCTTTAAGCCACTTATCACTGCCACAGCCGTAACACGGCTTATGTCAAGCGGCTACACAATCGCGGGTACGGCGGAAACTAGTGAGCTTGGGATTAACGGCTTTTTTGACAATGCTCTTAGTGAGGTGTTGTCGCAGACAACACCTCACGCCGACCAAGCAGGGGTTACGCCGCCTAGCCAAATGGATAATATACCCAACGGAGCAACCGAAGCCCCCAAAATGAATAACTCGCTCGGCGGAGCAATCGAAGCCCTGCACAACAACACCGCCGACTTCGCTTTATGTAACGACATATTCGCCTACTACCGCAAAAATGTGCCAAAATCGGGGCTATGCTACATTCACCCCACATATGGTACTGTGTCGCGGTATGGGCTTATTCCTGTAGCCTCGTCTATCGACCAGATAGGCGTGCTATGTAAAAATATACCAGACGGGCTACAGCTGCTTTCCTGCATAGCAGGCAATGACCCAAATGACGGCGCTATGCTGACAAGCCCTCGTCAAAGCCTTGCTTCGCAAGACGTTGACACCGCCCTTGGAAACGGCGTTACGCCGCCCAAAAATATCCGCATAGCTATTCCCAAAAACATCACTTCCGATACCGTTCTTTCATTCGCAAAAAAATTCGACAGCATATCCATAGAAATAAAGCACGCCGACATCTGCCTACAACTCATGCAAATTCTCACAAGCGCGGAGTTTAGCAACAATATAAACCGCTACGACGGCATTAAATTCGGCAAACGTGCCGCAAATTTCCGCGGAGTAGAGGACTTGTACGTAAAAACGCGCTCCGAGGGCTTTGGGCATGACGCTAAGCTGGCTGCTATTTTGGGCGGCTTGGTGTTGTCACAAGGCAACTACGATTTGTACTACGACAAGGCTATGAAAATACGGCGGCTAGTCAAGGAATCGTTACGCTTTGACAGCTATGATGTGATTGCCATGCCTGCCGAAACGGCGCAGGAATTGAATTTGTCCGCGCTTGCGGGCTTGCCGTCCTGCTCGTTTTCGTTTGAGGGGCAGGGCTTAGTATTGGTCGCAAATGCTTGTTGCGAAGAGATTTTCAAAACAGTGTGGGAGGCGTGTCAATGAAATACGAAATAGTCATGGGGCTAGAGGTGCATGTGGAGCTTTCTACGGCTTCCAAGCTGTTTTGCTCCTGTTCTGCACATTTTGGCGCAGAGCCGAATGAGAACACCTGCCCTGCGTGTGCAGGTATGCCTGGCTTCCCTGCGGTGCTAAACAAGCGCGCCGTGGAGCTTGGCATGATTGCCGCCATTCTTACCAACAGCGAAATTGCGGACGTTATGACCTTTGACAAAAAGAATTATTTCTATCCCGACCTGCCCACAGGCTACCAAATTACGCAGCTTTTCGCGCCTATTTGCCAAAACGGCAGTGTGGAAATAGAAACATCTAAGGGCAAAAAAATAATCACGCTAAAGCAAATTCATATAGAGGAGGATGCGGGCAAGCTGGTGCATGACACGCGTTCTGGCACCTCGCTTGTTGACTTCAACAGAACCTCCGTACCGCTTATAGAAATCGTGAGCAATCCCGATTTTTGTGAAGCGGAAGAAGTAATCGCGTATTTGGAAAAATTACGCGCGTTGCTTAGCTTTGCCGGCGTTTCAGATTGCAAAATGCAGGAAGGCTCTATGCGATGTGACGTGAATATTTCTGTACGCAAAAAAGGCACGCAAGCCCTCGGCACTCGCGTGGAAATCAAAAACATGAACTCCACAAAAGCTATTGCCGCCGCCATAGAATACGAATCGGGCAGGCAAATAGACGCGTTGGAAACAGGGGGCGAGCTTTTCCAAGAAACGCGCAGATGGGACGACGGCAAGGGCATAACCGTAGCCATGCGCGGCAAGGAGGAAGCCGCCGACTACCGCTATTTCCCGAACCCCGAAATAATGCCCGTTGTGATTGACAAAAACTGGCTGGAAGCGGTTAGGGCTACCTTGCCCGAATCTGCGGAAGAAAAGTATGCGCGGCTTATTGGGCTTGGGCTTTCGGAATACGAAAGCAAGCGAATCACAGGAAGCAAGGCACTTTCCCATATTTTTGACGAAACGCTAAAGTTTCTCAACAAGCCCAAGGACATTTCCAACTGGCTGTTGGAGGAATTATTAAGCGTGGCGAAGGGCGACAACAAGGGCGAGGACGATATAAAAATAAATAGCGAGATGTTCGCGAAGCTAATCGGGCTGGTGGACAGCAAAACAATCAACCGCAACACTGGTAAAGCTCTGCTTGTAAAGGTACTGCACGAGGGGCTAGACCCTGTTGCTTACGTGGAAGAAAATCAGCTAGGCATGGTAAGCGACAGCGGCACAATACAAAAGGCCGTGGACGAAGTCCTTGCGGCTAACGCAAAATCCGTGGACGAATACAGGAGCGGCAACGAGAAAGTCTTGGGCTTTTTGGTAGGGCAAACCATGAAAAAGCTGGGCGGTAAGGCAGACCCGCAAGCAGTAAATAAATGTATTAGAGAGAAGCTGTAAAATGAAAGCTATTCTAAAAAAAACACCAGAGCCGAACGGCTTATTTATGGAAGAAATAGACATACCAACGCCCGCGGACAATCAGGTTCTGATTAAGGTAAAAAAAACGGCTATTTGCGGCACGGATATTCACATATACAACTGGAACTCGTGGGCGCAAAAGACAATTAAAACGCCGCAGATTATCGGGCATGAGTTTGTGGGCGAGGTTTCGCAGGTAGGGAAAAACGTAACAAACGCAAAGGTCGGCGATTTGGTAAGCGGCGAGGGACACCTATTTTGCGGAAATTGTCGGCACTGCATAACAGGCTCGGCGCATTTGTGCAGCCGTACCAAGGGCATAGGCGTAAACACGGACGGTGTATTTGCCGAATATTTTTTATTCCCTGCGAGTAATCTCTGGCACTGCGACAAGAATATTCCGCTAAACATACTAAGCATTATGGACCCGCTCGGGAACGCAACGCATACGGTGCGTTCCTTTGACGTATTAAGCGAGGACGTTCTCGTCACTGGCGCGGGGCCGATTGGCTTGATGTCCATACCGATTTTACGCCGCGCGGGCGCAAGAAACATAGTAGTAACGGATATAAACGAGGAAAAGCTAAAAAAGGCAAAGCTGCTAGGCGCGACAGCCACGGTAGACGTACGCACACAAAAAATAGCTGATGTAATGGCACAGGAAGTGCCGTCCATGGTGGAGGGCTTCGACATAGGGCTGGAAATGTCTGGCTCTGCCTCGGCGTTCAACGATATGATAGACGTGATGGCAAACGGCGGAAAAATCGCGATTCTTGGCTTTCTGCCGCCAGAGGCGAAAATAGAATGGGACAAAATGATTAACAAGAATTTGACACTAAAAGGCGTGTATGGGCGCGAGGTATTTGATACCTGGTATCAAATGAACGCGCTTTTGCAGTCGGGGCTTGTGGACGAGATTTCCAAAATCATTACGCACGAGTTTAGGTATACGGAGTTTGCGGAAGCGTTTGGGTTGATGGCTTCTGGGCGGTCGGGGAAGATTATACTTGACTGGAGTTAGGGAACAGGAAAGGGCGTTTAAAAAATGTCAAAGCCTCGTATTTATCTTGATAATTGCTGTTACGGCAGACCGTTTGACAACCAAAAGGACATAAAAATTCAAGAAGAAACACAAGCGAAAATGTTTATACAAGCCCTTATAAAATATGGCGTGTTGGAGCTTGTGTATTCGACAATAACCGTAAAAGAGCTTAGCGATAGCCCTTTTGAGGACACTAGCCTTTCTATACTGGAATTTATTGAGAGCAACGCAACATTCTTAATAGGCGAACTCAAAAATACCGCTGCTATCTCCCTAACTGAAGAAATTATGAGTACAGGAATCAAATTGAAAGACGCATCGCATACGGCGTGTGCAATTATTGCGAATTGCGATTATTTAATCACAACAGACAAACGCCTTGCAAAATTTCAAGACCCACGAATTAAAATATTAAACCCGATTGAATTTCTAGGGATATGGAGGAATTTATAATGTACGCAGACACGCAAACCGCCGCTATAATGAGTGCAGGAATGAAACTTTTAAGAGAAAATCTTGGTGTAGTTGAAACCGAAATTTTTATTTCCATAATAAATACAAATGAATTTGATTACACAAAATGGCGTGAAAATTTATGGGAAGATTTAACTGCCCAAGAGCTGTTTGAGAGTGCATCGGAAAAAGTGCAGGGGTATACTGTACCAGAAAGGGTTAAGGTTTTAAAGGCGTAGAACGTGGATTTAGCAGATTTTTAAAGGCATGGAACGCGGATTTTTTCCGTGTAAATTGACGACAGTGGAGTACAGCTTTTATCCATGTAGTTAAAGGTAGTGGAACACGGATTTGACGGATTTACGCGGATTTAGCGGATTGGCTCGTGGGAAAATATATCGCCGTTTAGTAATTTGCGTGGACAAAATCCGCGAAATCCGCGTAAATCCGCGTGCCATGCCTTTAAAATCCGTTAAATCCGCGTAGCCGTCCCGAAATGACGGACATAGGCGTATCGGGACGGTGTAGGGGACGGATTTATCCGTCCCGAGGTACGTACGTTCGTCAATTTGTGGCGGTAACCGTCCATTAACGCAGAACAAGGTAATCTCGGGACGGTGTAGGGGACGGATTTATCCGTCCCGAAGTACGCACGTTCGTCAACTCGGGGCGGGGGTAACGTCTATTAACGCAGAACGAGGTAATCTCGGGACGGATAAATCCGTCCCCTACAAAAAACCTGCAAAGCCCCTAACAACAGATGCAATATTTAAATCCACGTTTCGCTCCTGCTGTGCCTCTCGCCCTCTGTGCCTCTGTGTGAAAAAATCTTTTAAACTAAAGAACGAGGCTTTACACTTTACCTAAGTTTTTTATTTATCAAAAAGATTTTTTCACACAGTAGTTCGCACAGAGGCACAAAGCAGAGGGAGCGTGGCATAACAGGCAATGAATCGCGGATTTAACGGATTTTAATAAACACGTAATTTAAAAATCAGAGAGGGGAAACAAACAATGAAAACCAAAAAATGGCAGGGACGTACCCTAGGACGTACCCTATCACGCACCCTAGCACTTCTAATGTCCGCAATAATAATTCTCACACCCACCGCAATCTTTGCGACCTCACCCGAGCCACCCCTCGAAGCAAACAGCACGATATTGCCCGCAACAACACCGCAAGCCAACCAAGCAAACAACACGCTATTGCCCACAACAACACCGCACACCAACCGAGCAAACAACACGCCATTCTCCACAACAACACCGCTCCCCAACCAACCCATACTTACATCAACCCCCGAATTTACCACAACCCCCACAATATCAGCAGGCGGTATTCACACCCTCGCACTAAAAAATGACGGCACAGTCTGGTCTTGGGGCAATAATTACTACGGTCAACTCGGCGACGGAACAACCACCGCAAGCCCCACCCCTGTGCAGGTCTACGGCTTAGACAATATAACGGCAATAACGGCGGGTATAAACCACTCCATAGCCCTAAAAGACGATGGCACTCTCTGGGCGTGGGGCGATAATACGTACGGTCAGCTAGGGCTAGGGACATATAACGACAGACATTCCACCCCTGTACAGCTTGACTGTATAAGCGATGTAGTGGCAATAGCGGCAGGCAGAGAGCATACCGTAGTGCTAAAAAACGACGGCACGGTCTGGGCATGGGGGCATAATGGCAATGGACAGCTCGGGGACGGAACAGGCGAGCGTAGCCTTACCCCTGTGCAGGTTCATGGGCTAAGCGATGTAAAGGCAATTTCCGCGGGCGAGAGGTATACCGCAGCCGTAAAAAATGACGGCACGGTCTGGATATGGGGGGAAGATTTATACGCCCAGTCGAATAACGCAAATTATAGTCATAATTATATTCCAGTACAGATTGAAATAAGCGATGTAACGGCAGTTTCGGCGGCTTACGAGCATACGGTAGCCCTAAAAAATGACGGCACGGTTTGGGCGTGGGGCAATAATTCGTGCGGTCAGCTAGGGAATGGCGAGGACACACTTAGCGGCAGTGCCGCCCCTGTGCAGGTCGCTTATTTAAGCAATGTAACGGCAATATCGGCGAATTGGCAGAATACAGTAGCGTTAAAGGACGATGGCACGGTTTGGGCGTGGGGCTGGAATGGCTACGGTCAATTAGGGGACGGAACATATTCTGAGAAGCATTATCCTGCTCGGGTCGCAAGGCTAAGTGACGCGGCGGCAATTTCGGCAGGCATGTACCATAGCGTAGCCCTAAAAAGTGACGGCACGGTTTGGGCGTGGGGGGTCAACTGGGACGGTCAGCTCGGCAACGGAGGAATAGGCGACAATAGCAACACCCCTGTGCAGGTTCTAGGGCAATACGGCGAGGGCTTCCTAAACTTAGGCGGCACTGAGCTTTCGCCGCCAAGCACAGGCACAAAGCCCATGGTAGCCACAAGCGGCGGTCACACAGTAGCCCTAAAAAAAGACGGCACTGTTTGGGCGTGGGGTTGGAACGAACAAGGGCAGCTAGGGGACGGCACAACTACCGACCGACTTACCCCTGTGCAGGCTGTCGGCTTGCACAATGTAACGTCAATAGCGGTGAGCAACCAACACAGCGCGGCATTAAAAAGTGACGGCACAGTGTGGGCTTGGGGTTGGAATAGTTCGGGTCAGTTGGGGACAAACAGCGGAATGTCTATCCAAAGCCTTACCCCTGTGCAGGTTGGCGGCTTGTACGGCGTAACGGCAATAGCGGCAGGAGATTCGCATACCCTAGCATTAACAAATGACGGCACAGTTTGGGCATGGGGTTCTAATTGGGACGGTCAGCTAGGTACTGGTGACGGAACAAATTATTCTAGGTATACGCCAGTGCAAGTCGCGGACTTGTACAATGTAACGGCAATAGCGGCGAGTGCCGATTATTCTCTGGCCGTGAAAAGTGACGGCACGGCGTGGGCTTGGGGCAAGAACAGCTACGGTCAGCTAGGGGACGGAACGACCGCTACTAGGCATACGCCTGTGCAGGTCGTTGGGCTAAGCGATGTAAGAGCCGTTTCGGCGGCTAGGGACAGCGCGGCGGCGATAATCAATGATGACGGCACGGCGTGGGCGTGGGGGGCTAATTGGAGCGGTAAATTGGGCGATGGAACAAGCACCAACAGACATAGCCCTGTGCAGGTTGTTGGCTTGGACAATATAGCGGAAATTTCGCTCGGAAATTCCCATACAATGGCGGTCAAAAATGACGGCACTCTTTGGGCGTGGGGTAGTAATTTCAATGGCGAGCTTGGGATAGGCAGTGAGTCAGTGTGGGGAAGCAATACCCCCATTGAGGTAACGAGCATAAGCGATGTAACGGCAATAGCGGTAGGCGAGTGGCACACCATAGCCGTAAAAAAAGACGGCACTGTTTGGGCGTGGGGCGAAAATGACGGCGGTCAGCTAGGTGACGGCACAACGACACATAGGAGTACCCCTGCACAAGTCATAAGCGCGTATGACACTGGCTTATTGACCCTAGGAAGCAGTACGTCCAGTACGCGCCCTATGGTCGCGGCTGGTAGTAGCCATACCGTAGCCTTAAAAAATGACGGCACAGTCTGGGCTTGGGGCGGCAATTGGGACGGTCAGCTCGGCATTGGAACAACCGAACACAGCCCGATTCCTGTAAGGGTAGGCATAGACAATGTAAAGGAAATAGCGGCGGGCGAGAGGCATACCGTAGCATTAAAAAATGACGGCACTGTTTGGGCGTGGGGCGCGAGTGTGTACGGTCATTTAGATTACGTAGAATATGTAGACAGCCTTGTTCCTGTGCAAATTATGGGGCTGCACGATATAAAGGCAATAGCGGCAGGCAGAAACCACACCGTAGCGATAACAGAGTACGGCGATGTCCTTGCATGGGGCGATAATGGGCGCGGTCAGCTTGGGCTTGGAGAGGACAATTATTACAGCGCGCGTTATCCCTCGCATGTTTATGGCTTGTATGATGTAACGGCAATTTCGGCAGGCGAGGGGCATACCGTAGCGTTAAAAAGTGACGGCACGGTTTGGGCGTGGGGTTATAATGGGTACGGTCAGATAGGGCTGGACGGAGTATATGACAGCCCCATTCCTGTGCAGGTTGGCGGAATAAGCCACGCAACGGCAGTTTCGGCAGGCTACGAGCATACAGCGGCAGTAAAAAGTGACGGCACAGTTTGGACTTGGGGGAATAATGGCCACGGTCAGCTAGGCTACGAGCTAGATTCCTATGCCTATTTTGTTGCAACGCCTACGCAAGTACCCGATTTAGGCGGCGTAACGGCAATTTCGGCAGGGCGACAGCATACCGCGGCGTTAAAGGGCAACGGCGAGGTCTGGGCGTGGGGCGATAACATGTTCGGCGGAGTAAATCCCCATGGGTATACCCCTGTTGAGCTTGAGGAATTACGTGATATAACCGCCGTTTCGGCAGGGGCGCATCATACCGTAGCGGTAAGAAATGACGGCACTGTTTGGGCGTGGGGACACAATTGGGACGGTCAGCTAGGTGACGGAACAACGCACGATAGCAGTACCCCTGTACTAATCCGCAACGGCAGCTTCCTAAATTTGGCAACTAGCACAATAAAGCTAGGGGCTACGGTATCGGCAGGCGGTGAGCATACAGTGGCGGTAAAAAATGACGGCACTGTTTGGACGTGGGGGGCTAATTTGCAGGGTCAGCTAGGGCTTGGCGGCGAAGTGTATACAAATAATAGCAATATGCCTGTCCAAGCCGCAGATTTGCGGAGCATAAAGGCAATAGCGGCGGGCGGCGAGCATACCGTAGCGTTACGAGATGACGGCACTGTTTGGACGTGGGGGGCTAATTGGCACGGTCAGCTAGGACTCGCAGACGGCGCGCATTATTCGCAGGACATGCCCGCTCAGGTCATGGACATAAGAAATGTAATAGCGGTCGCGGCTGGCGCGCACCATACTGTAGCCCTAAAAGACGACGGCACGGTTTGGGCGTGGGGTAGCAACAACTACGGTCAGCTAGGCAACGGCGCGTATATTCACCAGAGCGACATTCCCGTACAAGTCATGGATTTGACTGATGTAATAGCAATAGCGGCAGGCGACAGTCATAGCGTAGCGGTAAAAAATGACGGCACGGTTTGGGCGTGGGGCGCGAATTGGTACGGCGAATTAGGGGACGGAACAACGAACGAGAGCCGTACCCCTGTGCAGGCTGTGGGCTTGGACGGCGTAACGGCAATATCGGCAGGCTATTATCATACCGTGGCGGTAAAAAATGACGGCACGGCTTGGGCGTGGGGCTACAATTCGATGGGGCAGCTAGGGGACGGAACCTTTGACAATAGGCTCATGCCTGTGCAGGTTGTCGGCTTGTACGAGGTAACGGCAATAACGGCGGGCGGTAGCTATAGCGTAGCCCTAAAGGGTGACGGCACTGTTTGGGCGTGGGGCATTAACTGGGGCGGTCAGCTAGGGGACGGAACGTATTATGACAGCTCTACCCCTGTGCAAGTCGTTGGCATAAGCGGCGTAGCGGAAGTTTCCGCTGGCTGGCGGCATACCGTAGCGGTAAAAAATGACGGCACAGTCTGGACGTGGGGCTACAACTGGTACGGTCAGCTAGGGGACGGAACAAACGCCGATAGCAATTTCCCTGTGCAAGTCGTTGACGACGACGGCTGGGACTACTTTAATTTAAACAAAACAAGGCAGGATTATACCGTAATTTTCCACCTAAACGGCGGTACTCGCATATGTGGCGGCGAAACGGAACAAGCCGTGCCGCGGTACGGCGCGGCGTTCGCCCCCGAGGTAGTCCGTAGCGGCTGGATTTTTGACGGCTGGGACGTTGATTTTGGTGTTGTGCTTGAAAATATGGTAGTGACGGCACAATGGCTGCGGCTCGGCGCAATCACAAACAGGGGCGAGAGCGTAAGCTCCGCAGACGTGGTGTGGGTAGCGCGCCATGTCGCAGGACATGCGGGCTTTGAGTTAGCGGAATGGGATAAGAGGCTTGTGGATATGAATGGCGATGGGGTGGTTGATGCCGCTGATGTTAGTGCGCTTTTAAGGTGGTTGGTGGGGTGGGAGTTGGAAAGTTAGTTGTAGGGGGCGGATAAATCCGCCCCCTACGAAACCCGCGGATTCCCTTAGCCAGTGGTGTAACAAATGATTTATGGTACACGGATTTAACGGATTTTCACGGATTACGCGGATTGGCTCGTTGTAAAATCCACGAAAGTCCACGAAAACCCGCTCCGTCCGCTCAAATCCGCGTAAATCTGCGTGAATCCGCTAAATCCGCGTAAATCTGTGTAAATCCGCTAAATACGCGTTTAATTGGTACGCGCATTTTGTTAATTTGGGGTGGTACGTGGGTGGATAACGTGGGTGTTGTAGGGGGCGGATTTATCCGTCCCGACCCTTGCACGTTCGTCAATTTGGGACGGATAACGTCCTGTCAATTTGGTGCGTGGTAACCTCGGGGCGGATAAATCCGCCCCCTACGAAACCTGTCCCACGAACCCTGCCCCACGAACCCCCCAAAACATTTGCATAAACCCCAAAACAATGATACAATCTAGGCTAACAGCAACATAAAAAACCGAAAGGGGCGACAGCAATGAACGCAAAAAGAAACGCAAGCAATTGGAAAAAAATGGGGGGGGGTACACATTAGCCATAATTATGGCGGTGTTCATGCTCCTTTCGCCTATAGCGTGCCTTGCGGCTACACCAGAGGTAATACACATTGAAATAGAAAACGCGCTTAGCGGAATGTCGGAGTTTGTCACCGAGCCTATGGTGTCGGCAGGTCGTGGACATACTGTAGCCCTAAAAAATGATGGCACAGTTTGGGCTTGGGGGGGTAGTTGGCGTGGTCAGTTAGGTGATGGGACATATACTCATAGACATACCCCTGTGCAAGTCAAAGGGTTGAGTAATGTAATTGCAATAGCGGTGGGTGGCGAACACACCATAGCCCTAAAAAATGACGGCACAGTTTGGGCGTGGGGGTATAATAGTACCGGTCAATTAGGTGATGGAACATATAATGACAGACTTGTTCCCTTTCATGTCACTGGTTTAAGCAATATAATGGCAATCGCAGCAGGTGAGAATCATAGCGTAGCCTTAAAGAACGATGGCACAGTTTGGACTTGGGGATGGAATATTAACGGTCAATTAGGTGACGGAACAAAGACCGATAATCTTACTCCAGTTCAAGTTGCAGATTTAAGCGATGTAATGGCAATAGCAGTGGGTGAACGGCATACCGTAGCTCTAAAATCTGACGGCACGGTTTGGGCTTGGGGGGGTAACGGGTACGGTCAGTTAGGTGACGGAATAACTGTTGAGTGTCTTACTCCTACCAATTCTATGGGTTTAAGCGATGTAACAGCAATATCGGCAGGATATTATCATACTGTAGCCGTAAAAAATGACGGCACAGTTTGGGCGTGGGGGTATAATGAGTACGGTCAATTAGGTGACGGAACAAATGCCAATAGACTTAGCCCCATTAAGATTGCAGCTCTAAGCAATGTAACGGCAATATCGGCGGACTTTTTCCATACCGTAGCACTAAAGAATGATGGCACGGTTTGGGCTTGGGGGGTCAACTGGGAGGGACAACTTGGCGATGGCACAACAACAGACAACTCCACGCCTGTGCAGGTTGTAGGATTGACTGACGTTACAGCCGTTTCTGCGGGACACGCTCACACAGTAGCATTAAAAGCAGACGGCACGGTTTGGGCTTGGGGATGGAATGAATATGGACAGCTTGGCGATGGCACAGTAGCACGAAGCACCACGCCTGTACAGACCTTAGGCGAGGACGGCGTAGGCTTCCTAAATTTAGGAAAAACAGTCATAGAGGATTCAAAGGATTTGTACACCGTAGTCTTTAACCTAAACGGAGGTACTCGCATAGGCGGCGGCGAGCTTGAACAAAACGTGCCGCAAAACGGCACAGCGACCACGCCCATAGTAGCCTATAGCGGTTGGGTTCTCGACAGGTGGGACATTTCCTTTGCTAATATCAATAAAAATATTGTCGAAATGACCGCACAATGGCTGCGGCTAGGCGCAATCTCAACCATGGGCGTAAGCGTAAGCTCCGCAGACGTAGTCTGGCTCGCGCGTCATGTCGCAGGGCATGAGGGCTTCGAGCTAGACGCGCAAGACGAACGCCTCGTGGACATAAACGGTGATGGTGCGGTTGATTCCTCCGATATTACCGCGCTTATGCGGTGGTTGGTGGGGTGGGAGTTAGAGTCTGTTTAAATATCTCCATTCCGACATCTTTTCGGCAAATTTTCCGTTATGCTTCGTCGGCGCAACCTTGCGTAATCTCTCCGTTATGCGGCGGTTGCGCCTCCTCGCCTAACAAAAAATTTGCTCGAAAATCTGTCGAAAGCGAGATATTAAACAGGCTCTTAGGGGAATTGCAGGGGTAGTGGCAAAGGAGCAAATAATTTGAAAACAGCATATAAAATCTTCAACCAAGTAACAGACGAAATAAAAACCTCGGGCTTTTGGAAAAGCGAGCGAATTATCACAACGCCGCAATCGTCCGTTATTTCTACTACGGAAAAAGCGGACGTAATCAATATGTGTTCCAACAATTATTTGGGGCTTTGCAACAACGCGGAAGTGAAAAACGCCGCCATAAGCGGTGTCGAGCGTTGGGGCTATGGGCTTTCCTCGGTGCGGTTTATTTGCGGCACGTTGGAAATTCACAAGGAGCTAGAAAAAAAGCTGACGGAGTTTTTGGAAACAGAGGACACCATTTTGTATTCGTCATGCTTTGACGCTAATACGGGGCTTTTTGAAACACTGCTTACCGCCGAGGACGCGATTATCAGTGACGAGCTAAACCACGCGAGCATAATTGACGGCGTTAGGCTGTGCAAGGCGGCACGTTATCGGTACAAAAATAACGATATGTCGGACTTGGAGGGCAAGCTAAGGGAAGCCGCCGCCGCGAGAATACGCGCGATTGTGTGCGACGGCGTTTTTTCCATGGACGGCACAGTCGCCAACCTGCAAGCGGTGTGCGACCTAGCGGAAAAGTACGACGCGCTCGTAATCGTGGACGATTCCCATGCGGTGGGCGTACTGGGCGAAAGGCTCAAAGGCTCGCACGAACACTGCGGCGTAATGGGGCGCGTGGACGTAATCACCGGCACGCTGGGAAAAGCCCTCGGCGGTTCTTCGGGCGGCTACACGAGCGGCAGACGGGAAATTATTGACATTTTGCGGCAAAAATCGCGCACGTATCTTTTTTCCAACACGCTCTCGCCCATAATCGCCGCAGGAAGCCTAAAAGTGCTGGAAATTCTCAAAAATCCGCAGGAATTAAAAAACCGTCTGCGTGAGAATACAAAATATTTCCGCGACGGCCTAAAGGCAATCGGCTTTGACGTGCCTGACGGCGTACACCCCATCGTGCCGATTATGCTATATGACGAACAACGCGCAAGCGGCATGGCGGCGGCGTTGTTGGCGCATGGCGTGTATGTAATCGGGTTTTCGTACCCTGTTGTGCCGAAGGGCAAGGCGCGAGTGCGATGTCAGGTTTCGGCAGGGCATACCAAAGGGGAGCTTGACCGTGCGTTGGAGGCGTTTGGCGCGTGTTCTCGCTAGAAATAATAAACGAGCCAATCCGCAAAATCTGCGTAAATCCGTGGTTTTTTATTTGACTTATGAAAACGAAAACCGTATAATTTAAACAAGCACATCGCGTAAGGGCGAGTTTTTTGTGGGCTTGCTTACCTGAAAGGAGGGTTGAAAAATCCGACAGGAAGGGAGGCGGCATATATGACGGTATACGAATCAATATCTTTAATATTTCAAGCACTGCTATTTTTTACGGCTTTGCTTATGTATATCGAAACGAAGAACACGAAAAAATAATCAGCCCTCATCGCAAAAGGCGAACTGATTATTTTTTCAACATTATTATTCAGCAAGCCTGCCGCCTTTACAGCGGTTAGTGCCTAAGAGAACGCCTTACGCCATAAGGCGTTTCTCTTTTTTTATTGTGGCTATATTATACACTGCATATACCTACTTGTAAACCACAAAAAATAAAAATTTTTGAACTGCGAGAATTAAGAACGGATTAAACGCGGATTAAACGGATTTTCGCAGATTTGCGCGGATTTGAGCGGACGTATAGGATTTTCGTGGACTTTCGTGAATTTTCCCACGAGCCAATCCGCGTAATCTGCGTAAATCCGCCGAATCCGTGTTGAATAAATCATTTGTTAGGTCACGGATTAAGGGGATTCGCAGGGTTTTTGTAGGGGACGGATTTATCCGTCCCGAGGTTTGCACGTTCGTTAATTTGGGGTGGGCAACGTCCATTAACGCACAGCGAGGTAACCTCGGGACGGATAAATCCGTCCCCTACGGAGCGTACGCTATACCGTTATTCGCAGGGGGTTTGTAGGGGACGGATTTATCCGTCCCGAGGTTTGCACGTTCGTTAATTTGGGGTGGGTAACGTCCATTAACGCACAGCGAGGTAAGGTCGGGACGGATAAATCCGTCCCCTACAGGGCGTACGCTATACTGTTATCCGCAAAGTTTTTGTAGGGGACGGATTTATCCGTCCCGAGGTTTGCACGTTCTATAATTTGGGCAGGCAACGCCCATTAACGTACAGCGAGGCAACCTCGGGACGGATAAATCCGTCCCCTACGGAGCGTACGTTATACCGTTATCCGCAGGGTTTTTGTAGGGGACGGATTTATCCGTCCCGAGGTTTGCACGTTCTACAATTTGGGGTAGGCAACGTCCATTAACGCACAGCGTGGTAAGGTCGGGACGGATAAATCCGTCCCCTACGGAGCGTACGCTATACCAGTTATCCGCAGGGGTTTTGTAGGGGACGGATTTATCCGTCCCGAGGTTTGCACGTTCGTCAATTTGGAGCAGGTAACGTCCATTAACGCACAGCGAGGTAACCTCGGGACGGATAAATCCGTCCCCTACGGAACGTACGCTATACCAGTTATTCGCAGGGGTTTTTGTAGGGGACGGATTTATCCGTCCCGAGGTTTGCATGTTCGTTAATTTGGGGTGGGTAACGTCCATTAACGCACAGCGTGGTGAGGTTTGCACGTTCGTCAATTTGGGGTGGGTAACGTCCATTAACGCACAGCGTGGTGAGGTTTGCACGTTCGTCAATTTGGGGTGGGTAACGTCCATTAACGCACAGCGAGGTAAGGTCGGGACGGATTTATCCGTCCCGAGGTTTGCACGTTTTGTAATTCGGGGTAGGCAACGTCCATTAACGCACCGCGAGGCAACCTCGGGACGGATAAATCCGTCCCCTACGGAAAACCGTCCATTGCCCGTACAAAAACCGTCCATTGCCCGTACAAAAACCGTGCATTGACCGTACAAAAACCGTGCATTGAGCGTTTATAACCGTGCATGTTGCCTTTACTGGGGGGTTTGTATGGGGGCGGGCTTGCCCGCCCCATACAGTCAATACTTTCCCCTACCCATAAATAACAATCTCAATCTCTCGACTAACACTATCCCATTCCACCACAGCCCCAAAAAACTCACTAACAAACCGCAACGGTACCATAGTCCTACCCATCTCCACTCTAGGCGGTACGTCCATGCCCAACGCAATCATCTCGGGCGTAAGCTCGCCCAACGCAAACGTCAGTACCTTGCCATTCGCGGATAGCGTTACCTCGCGCGCGGCTTCGTTCCAGTCTACGCTCGCGCCTAGCGCGTAGGCGAGATACCGCACTGGTACAAGGGTTCTGCCGTTTTCTACCATGGGGACTACGGACATTTGTATGTCGTTTCCTGTCAGCAGGTCGGTTATTACGGTTGAGCCTAGGGTAAGGCTAAGGTGCTTGGCAATAGCCGTAGGCGGAGCAATGACAACAGGCGGAGCAATAACAACAGGTGGGGCAACAACAACAGGCGGCTTGGCAAGCGGGTATACCCAGCCCAAAAGTCCGCCGCCAGAGCTACGTCCGCCAGAGGTTACGTTGGTGATGGTTTCGCCCTCGCATGTGCATTTGTCGCCTGCGTTGTTTGTCGCGCCGCAACGGTTACAGCATGTGCATGGTACATTTCCGCATGGGTCTGTGTCCTGTCCGCACTCGCCGTTACACGAGCCGTCACAGTCGTCGCAATCGCACTCTGGATTGTCGCATGGCTCGGGAACACAATCGCCGTTGCACGAGCCGTCACAGTCTACGCAGTCACAGTTTGGATTGTCGCATGGCTCGGGAACACAATCGCCGTTGCACGAGCCGTCACAGTCTACGCAGTCACAGTTTGGATTGTCGCAGGGTGTCGGCTGGTTTACAGTAACCACAGCTTCGCCGAAAATGTCCGTATCGTGGGTAGATGTGGCGGTAATGGTAAGCGTGTCGGCGGTTTCGTCTGCGGCAACGGTCAATACGCCGTCCGTTATTTCCGTGCCAGCGCCGCCGCCTGTTACGCTCCACGTAACGCCCTGCGGCGGATTTGTTCCTGCTACCGCCGCGCTAAAGGTGAACGCGCCGCCGCGGTTTAGCGTAATTTCGGCAGGGGTTACGGTTACGCCTGTTACTTCTACTATTGGGGGAATGTCGGTGACGGTAACGGTAGCCTCGCCGCTTATGCCTGTGTCCAGTGTAGAGGTAGCTGTGACAATAAGCGTGGCGGCGGTTTCGTCCGCCGATATGCTTAACAAGCCGTCTGTTATTGTTGTTTCCCCATTGCCCGAAACGCTCCAAGTCACCGTTTGCGGCGGATTGTTTTCGCCCGAAACAGTCGCGCTAAACTGGAACGCCGCGCCCTTTTGTACGTCTACGGTGTCGGGGTTTACCGCTACGGCTGTTACTGTGGGCGGAATGGCTTGCCATATGGCGTAAAGCGTAAGCGCGGCGGCGGGCATGACTACGCTCTCGCCGACTGCGTACGCTGTGCCTGTTCCGTTTTGTGCGGTGTTCCATTCCTTGAACTGCATACCGCTAGGCGCGGTTATGCCCGTGGTAGCCGCCGCCGAGAACGTCGCCGCCGCTTCCTTGGCTGTTTCTGTGGGGGCTGTGCCTGTACCGCCGTTTAGGTTGTAGGCTACGTTGTAGGTGGTTGTGCTTGTTATTTCTTCGAGCCGTATATATCTGAAAGTGCTAGACCATGTGAACGCTCCGCTTCCTGTCATTGCGGTGGGGGCGGTGTTGCTTGTGTTCGTCCAATAGTTGTAGTTGCCTGTAATAGTAACAGCGTTGACTGTGCCGCCATATCCTGCGCCGATTGCGCTTCCACCACTACTCCCTCCTGTTGCGGTTACATTGCCGCCTGTTATACTAATAGTACCGCTGCTGCTGCTACTACCGCCCATACCACCGCCGATACCTGCGCCGTACTGACCTCCTGTGGCTGTAATCGTGCCACTTTCTATGGTAATCGTACCGCTCTCGTTGCCGTAGTTGCCGCCGATACCTGCGGCGTACTGACCTCCTGTAGCGATAAGTTCGCCGTCACCTTTTATGGTTAAAGTCATTCCGTTCGAGGCTTGTATGCCTGCGCCGTAAAAGCTTGCCGTGAGGGTGTTCGTGCCTTCAAGGGTTACGGTGAGATTTGCGTTGTTGCTTAAAAACAAGGGCGATTGGCCAGTAGTAAGCCCTGTAATTGAAACATTGTTAAGCGTTACTGCCGCTGTTGCGTTTTCGGCAACCTCGATACGCCGCTGGTTCGCGCTTGTGCCTGTGACGGTGACATTCGCGCCGTCTAGTATGGTGTAGACGTTGTTGGAATAAGTCCAGCCTGTGCCGCTTGACGGTGGGTTGTTGTCGCTTAGGTTGATAGTCGTGCTTGAAGGTGTCACGGTCACGCCTGTGACTTCGTAGAATTGGGCGTAGTCTGTGCCGTAGGCTATGCCGTGCTTGCCGTCTACTATGTCCCAGCGTACTGCTCCGCTTCCTGTGCGTAGGGTGAGGCCTGTGGCGGTGTGTTGGTTTACTGTGGTGGTCGTGCCGTCCCATTGTACCACTGCGGCAGGGGCGGTGAGGGTTACGTTTGTTATTTCTGCATGTATGGGGTTTGCGTTTCGAGCAAACACAAGCCCACCTGTTATGTCTATTTCATAATTTGCATTACCAGAATTGCCGTATGAAAATGCCCATCCTGTGCCTGTATTAGCGACAATACCACCAGACATTTTGACTACCGTGTTACTCGACCCGCTTAGAAACGTATAGCCACCTCTACTCAAAAGCATACCACCGTTGATGTTAAATGTGAGTGTAGAGCTGGCACGTATCGCACCTGAGGTGGTGACACTGTTTACAATGCTGCCACTGTTCATGTTAAAGACACGGTTTATATCATTGTTTCCAGCGAGTAGGACTACGTAGGAGGATAGGTCTCCTTCATAATCCGCTTCCCAGTTGACGGTTTTGTTTGAGGGTATGGAAATGTTTAGTGTACTGTCCGCATTGGTTTTCGAGCCTGTTACGGTTATTTCGCTGTTTGCGGCTAGGGCTGTGCTGATTGCGGTTTCGATTTGGGCGACTGTCATGGCTTGGGTGATGGTTACTGTTTCGGACATGGCGGTTACTTGTTGGTCTGTGGGGTCTGTGGGGTCGGTGGGGTCGGTTGTTGTTGATGTGTCGGTTGTGTTGGTTGTATCGGTTGTTGTTGATGTGTCGTTTGTTGATGTGCCCGTTGTGTCGGTTGTGTTGTTTGATGTGTTGGCTGTTGTGTTGGTTGTGTTGTTGATTGTGTTGGTTGATGTGGCTGTTGCTGTTCCTGTTGTTTCCGTTTCCGAAGAAACACCGCCGATTAGGGGGTAGTTCTCGTCTGCCACTAGCGAGAGCGCAGAGCTTTGCAGTAGCGACAACGCCATTACGAGCGTAAGTACCCACGCTAGGGCGCGGCGTGGTTTTGGTGCTTGTGCTTTTGGTGCTTGGTGTGCCAGTGCTTGGTTTGCCAGTGCTTTGTGTTTCATTTTGTCGCCTCCTTGGCTATTTTTGGTGGTTGTTGACTTAGTGTTCATTTTGTTGCCTCCTTTTGGGTTGGGTTATATTTTTGTTGCGTTGTTTACTGGGGTTGGGGGTTGGGGGGGGGTTGTTGTTGTGGGGTTTTGTAGGGGACGGATTTATCCGTCCCGAGGTTTGCACGTTTTGTAGTTTGGGGTCGGTAACGTGTAGTAGCGTAGTGCGTAGTAAGGTCGGGACGGATAAATCCGTCCCCTACGGTAGCGTGGGTGTTGTTGTTGGGTGTTTGTGGTTGTTGTTGTGGGGTGTGGTGGTTGGGGGGGGCGTGGGTTTGTAGGGGACGGATTTATCCGTCCCGAGGTTTGCACGTTCGTCAGTTTGGGGTCGGGTGTAGGTTTTGTAGGGGACGGATTTATCCGTCCCGAGGTTTGCACGTTCGTCAGTTTGGGGTCGGGTGCGTGGGTTGGGTGGTGTGTATAGCGTGGGGTAGGGGTGATTAAACGCGGATTTAGCGGATTTTCGCAGATTTACGCGGATTTTTTCGGACGTAGCGGATTTTCGTGGACGTTCGTGAATTTTACCATGAGCCAATCCGCATAATCCGTGAAAATCCGTTAAATCCGTGTTGCATAAATCATTTGTTATGGTGTGATTGAGGGGGTGTGCGTGGGTACGTGGGGGGCGTGGGTTTTGTAGGGGACGGATTTATCCGTCCCGAGGTTTGCACGTTCGTCAGTTTGAGGTCGGTAACGTGTAGTAGCGTAGAGCGTGGTAAGGTCGGGACGGATAAATCCGTCCCCTACGGAAAACCGTCCATTGACCGTACAACCGTTCATTGTTGCCTTTACTGGGGTTGGGGGGTGTGGTATAGTGGGGGTGAGGTGATACTATGCAAAGCACAAAATCGGCGGTAAACGTCAAGTTTGATAAGGAAAAATATCCCGACTTTTGGGCTGATGTGGAAGAAACGGAAAGGGCGGTAGCGGACGGAACGGCGGAGTTTATACGCAATGACGAGGAGCTGCGAAAGGCACTGGGCTTGTTGTGAATGGGTATAAGTATCAAGTAGTTGTCGAGCATGTAG
The DNA here is from genome assembly GCA_009777845.1 of Defluviitaleaceae bacterium. Lineage (GTDB taxonomy): Bacteria > Bacillota > Clostridia > Lachnospirales > WQUN01 > WQVC01. The sequence continues at coordinate 46,671 of WRLD01000008.1, read as the reverse complement.
TAAAAATAGATGAGGTGATATTATGCAAAGCACAAAAACAGCGGTAAACGTCAAATTTGACACAGACGAAACAATGGGGGAACGGCTACTCGCCGCCATAAAACGCAAGGGCATACCGAATATTACACTGCCCACGGACGAAAACGGTCACGCTTTTATTGACAAGGAAAAATATCCCGAATTGTATGATTGGGCGGTGCGTGGGTAATGGCGATTTTTGATATTTACATCGCCTACGTTGCGTGGGGGGAGGACGGCAAACGCCGTCCAGTGCTTATACTTCAAGAAACGCCCTACAGTGTGACGGCTTTCAGAATAACCACGCACTACGAGGACAAAAGCGAAACGATACGGGCAAAATACCTTGCAATCAATGACTGGAAGCAAGCAGGGCTTGACAGACAATCATATATTGACACGAACGACACAGTCACATTGTCCCCGACTGCTATCGGCAAGCCCATAGGACGATTAACTCTAGCTGACGAAATGCGGTTAGTTGCGTTTATGGGGTAATCCCCTTGGTAAGTACACGCTTTTTAAGTAGAAAAAGCCATAACGCAATTTGCTATTTGCAACACTTTATTGTACCATAATATAAGTAAACGTCAAGGTAGGGACAGGCTCTTATTCAACAAACGAGCAGACCAAGTCAACGGCTTCATCAATGATTTCTTGGGGTACAGATTCCCTATAGGTCGCATGACGTGCTATAATGTCTAAGCACTTAGCCTGTTCGCACATAATCTCGCCTGTGGTTATCGTCCTGTTGTCAAGTGCTATATGTGTAGGAAAGCCCGAGATTGTGTTGGTTATGGGACATACCATTGCCATGCCAGTTCTTTTGTGAAGCTGGTCGTTGCTTACGATTAAAGCGGGTCGTCTGCCCTTTTGTTCATGCCCTGTCTGTGGGTCAAAGTCGAGTATTACGATATGCCCCTGCTTGGCGGTGTATGCCATTACCACACCTCATTTCCGACAGGCTTGCCCCAGTCAAACTCCGAACATTCATAATCACCTATATAACCGCTAAACCGTTCCTCAAGACTTTTCTTTGCACGTCTTGGTCTATCGGCTTTCTTGATAATAAGCGTGTCATTTTCTGCAACAAGCTCGACAGTATCGTTCTCTTGAAAAAAAAGCATTTCGAGAATTGGTTTTGGCAAACGGATTGCTTGGCTATTGCCCCATTTTTGAATTGTTGTTGTCATTGTTATCAACTCCTTGAAATATAGTATATACGCCGTATCTACATTTGTCAATCTTTAGAAAAGGGAGCAACTCAAAATGAAAACACTAGTATTAGCAGAAAAACCATCAGTAGGCAAGGACATCGCGCGTGTGCTGGGCTGTAAAAGCGGCGGCGGATTTATGGAGGGGACGAAGTACATCGTGACATGGGCGTTGGGGCATTTGGTGACGCTCGCCGACCCCGACGGGTACGACAAGGCGTACAAAAGCTGGGATATTAACCATTTGCCCATTATGCCCGACAAGCTGAAGCTGGTGGTTATTCCCCAAACGTCCAAGCAGTTTAAGACCGTGAAGGACTTATTGATGCGGAAAGATGTGGGCGATATAGTCATCGCCACGGACGCAGGGCGCGAGGGCGAGCTTGTGGCGCGGTGGATTATCGAGATGGCGAAGTGCAAAAAGCCGATTAAACGGCTGTGGATTTCGTCCGTTACGGACAAGGCAATCCGTGAGGGCTTTGCGAATTTGAAGGACGGCGCGTTGTATCAGGGGCTTTGCGACTCGGCTAAGGCGCGCGCGGAGGCGGACTGGCTGGTGGGAATAAACGCGACGCGCTGTCTTACGACCAAGTACAATTCGTCGCTTTCCTGCGGCAGGGTACAAACGCCGACGCTGGCGATTATCGCTAAGCGCGAGGAAGAAATTCGCAAATTCGTACCGCGGCCGTTTTACGGAATTTCTGCCGATTTCGGCTCGTTCAAGGCTACTTGGTGCAAGGACAATTCGCCGCGTTGTTTTGAGAAAGAAAAAATGGAAGCAATTTTGGCGAAAATAAAAACGCAAAAGGACGGCGTTGTGGCAGAAATTACCAAGACGATTAAGCGAAAGCTACCGCCGCGGCTCTACGACTTGACGGAGCTACAGCGTGATGCGAGCAAGCGGTTTGGTTATTCGCCCAAGGAAACGCTGTCCATTATGCAGAAGCTGTACGAGGAGCACAAGGTTTTGACCTATCCGCGTACCGATTCGCGTTATATTTCTGAGGATATTGTACCCACGCTAGGCGAGCGTATAAAGGCTTGCTCCGTGCCGCCGTATTCCAAGCTATGCGCGCAGGTGCTTCGCACGCCGATTAAGCCCAACAAGAATTTCGTGGATAATAGTAAGGTAAGCGACCACCACGCCATTATTCCCACGGAATCGTACGTAAATCTAAGCAATTTTAACGAAAAGGAACGCAAAATTTACGACCTAGTGATTACGCGCTTTTTGTCGGTATTTTTTCCACCATTTGAGTACGAGCAAGTGGCGGTGAAAATCAAAATCGGCGAGGAGAGCTTCCGCGCGGGCGGCCGCGTGATTTTGTCGCAGGGCTATCAGGCGGTGTACAACGGCGACGAGGACGATGAGGACGAGGAAAAAGGCACGCTGCCGCCCATGAAACGCGGCGAACGCTTGCCCATCAAGGCGTTGAAAATAACCGAGGGCAAAACCACGCCGCCAGCGCCGTTCAACGAGGCTACGCTGCTTTCGGCTATGGAAAACCCAGCAAAATACATGGAAACCGCAAACGCCTCGCTCGCCGACACGCTATCAAAAACAGGCGGCTTAGGCACGGTAGCCACACGCGCCGACATTATCGAAAAGCTGTTTGACAACTTTTTACTGGAAAAAAAGGGCAAGGAGATTTTCACCACGTCTAAGGCGCGGCAGCTGTTGACGATTGTACCCAAGGAGCTAAAATCGCCCGAATTAACGGGAAATTGGGAACAACAGCTTTCCGTAATAGCGGCTGGAAAAATGAAAAAGAACGACTTTATGAAAGAAATACGCAACTACACGCGAGAAATAATATTGGAAATAAAAAGCAGTACGAAGCCGTTCAAGCACGACAATTTAAGCACGACAAAATGCGAAAAATGCGGCCTTTTTATGCTGCAAGTAAGCGGCAAAAAGGGCGATATGCTCGTCTGCCAAGACCGCGAATGTAATACCCGTCAGAGCCTGTCCATGGAAATACGCTCCAAATGCCCAAACTGCATGAAATATGTAAAAATAATCGGCGCAGGCGAAAAACGCCAGGTAGTTTGTTCCTGCGGACACAAGGAACGCTACGAGGTGTTTGAAAAACGCAAAAAAGAGGAAAAAAACCAGATGTCTAGGCGTGATGTGGAGGTTTATTTGCAGGAGAATAAGAAGAAAGACAAGGTAGATGTGAATAATAGTCCTTTTGCGGTTTTGAAGGGGGTTAAATTTGAATAATTACATCGCCCCAATAGCAACAACCCCCTGCACAGGCTTGTAAACCGAGGAATTTATTTTCACTTGCCCTATTTCGTTGCCGTTAATGAAAATGCGTTTGTAAAGCTCGACATGGTAGCCTGGTTGGGCTTGCTGTGTAACGAGCCTTTCGCCGCGCGGCACGTTCGGGTCAACGATTTCGCGGACAGGCTCTGGCTCGGTGCGTTCTATGTGCTTGGTTTCAAAGCGTATACTGCGGCTCGAATCACGCACCTCCTCGCCCCTAATTTCGACATGCAGGTTCATATCGCGCACATAGCTAGTTACCAAAACGGGCGTTTGCAAGGTGTTTTTGAATTTTAGGTCAAAATAATCGCCTGCCACGGTTGCATCAAAGCCCACGTCCACATAACGCACAGGAATCGAGTGATTGTTGCGTTGAATCACCTCTAGCTCGGCGTAAATAACGGCGTTGTACAGGGTCGTTACTAGCTGGCAAATTCCGCCGCCTATGTCCTCCACCGCCTCGCCCTGCATGATGACGGTGGCTGGCTCGTAGCCGCTGTCGGGGGCGTTTGCATCAATTAACGCCGCCGCGGAAAAAACCTCGTTTGGGTAAATGGTGTAGTTGTTTATTCTTTCGGCGGCGCGCTCTATGTTTCGGCGGCGCGGGCTGTCGGCGCGCGTGTTTATTAGCGTTTGGTACGCGCCTAGGACGGCTACGTCAAAGTTGAAATCCGCAGTGGTATACAGCGGTGCGATTTCCAGAATTTGCAAGTCCACATCGCCGTCAACCATGCTGTAAAGTACCTCGCGGGTAGCGGCGGCGGCGGCCTCGGTGTTCACGCCGTAGCCCATGCTTTCGTGGTTTACGGTTATTTTATTGCGGCCTTCCATGTGAAAGCTCGCGTTTTTTGCTGTTATGTCGAGCTTTTGGGAAAGAGCGCGCATGTGCTTTTCCATGCACTCGGCACAAAAAATTATTTCGGGTATTGTGTCAATTTCGTGCGAACGCCGTAAAATTCGCGCGGTGCGAAACTGCTTGCCTCGGCTATATGTAAACGCTTCCTCGATAATTGCGGAAAAGTCAAAGCACGTTTCAAAATCTAAAAATGACAATTCGACCGCGGGAACGCCGTCCTTTAAGTATCGCACAGTCCGCGAAGCCAACGCAGGCTGGAAGCGTTCGGTAAGCGCGGAAAGGGCTTCCTGCTCGGTTAGTCCGCCGAGGGCTACGCCATGCGCGAATACATTTTGTGCGATTTGGTTTTGTTGCGAATTGTTTGCGTGCCGTGTTAATATGATTACGCCGATTATGATAAGAATGGATAACGCGGACGTTAGGGAAATGTATAGTATTTTTTTCATAAAATTCACCTCGTAATATGTATATTACTTTTGTGTGCATATATTCGGGGTGATTTTACAGCTATGCAAATTAGTGTTTATCTAACACGGATTTAACGGATTTTCACGGATTGCGCGGATTTTGTCCACGTAAACTACTAAACGGCGATATATTTTCCCACGAACGAATCCGCGTAAATCTGCGTGAATCCGCCAAATCCGTGTTTGATTTACATGTTTTGGCTTCGTGCGTTTGTCGTGGGGTGTCGGTTAATTGTAGGGGACGGATTTATCCGTCCCGAGGTTACCTCGCTGTGCGTTAATGGACGTTACTTGCCCCGAATTGACGAACGTGCAAACCTCGGGACGGATAAATCCGTCCCCTACAAAACCCACGCCCCTCACCTTAATCCGTGTTTGATTTACATGTTTTGGCTTCGTGCGTTTGTCGTGGGGTGTCGGTTAATTGTAGGGGACGGATTTATCCGTCCCGAGATTACCTCGCTCTGCGTTAATGGACGTTATACTCGCTCCGAATTGACGAACGTGCAAACCTCGGGACGGATAAATCCGTCCCCTACAAAAAACCTGCAAATCCCCTTAATTCGTGACCTAACAAATGATTTATGCAACACGGATTTAACGGATTTACGCGGATTACGCGGATTCGTTCGTGGGGAAATCCGCGTAATCCGCGTAATCCGCCAAATCCGCGTTCCGTCACACGAAAAAAATCCGTATTCTATCCTTTACAAAAGCTACGTTTTGTGTTGTACTTACAGTGCCATAGAGGGATTCGCCTTTTTTGTGTTGAAAATAAAAATATTGTGTTGAAAATAAAAATAAACCTGCCAGACAGGTAAAATATGGGGGCAATCAAATGAAAACTAAATTTTCAAAAGCCTTGCTGTGGACGTTAGCGGTTATTATGCTGCTCGGCACGTTCCCAATAGCAACGCTCGCCGACACAAACACCAACTACGCACGGCAGCTACAGCTTGCGTTGTACTTTTTCGATGCCAATATGTGCGGCGGCGACGTAGGCGAGCGCAACAGCGACAACGGCAAGCGTTCCGCGCTTACATGGCGCGGCGACTGCCACTTACAGGACTCTAACATAAGTGTTCCCGATTATTTCGACGGAGGGACGATTGACCTATCTGGCGGTTATCACGATGCAGGCGACCACGTAAAATTTAATCTGCCGATTGCTTTCTCGGGCGCGACCTTAGGGTGGGCTTATTACGAGTTTAAAGATGCGTTCACAGGCACTGGAACAGACGCGCACATGCGGCGTATACTCGACCATTTCGCCGAATATTTCAGAAAGTGTACGATTTGGAACAGTAGTGGAACAGCGGTCATTGCATATGCCTATCAAGTAGGGCAGGGCGGTAGTGTTATTCCAGACGGCGACCATAGCTACTGGGGGCCTCCCGAATTGCAGACAGGAAGTCAGCGTGGTGCTACACGGCACGCACGTTTCACTAACGGAACATATGCCTACCCAGGTACAGACCAGCTCGGAATGGCGGCGGCAATGTTGGCGGCGAACTACGTCAATTTCGGAAATCCCGAGGATTTACGGCACGCGCAAGGGCTTTATCAGTTAGCGTATAGCAACCGCGCTGAAGCAGTCGTAGCACAAGCGGGCGGCACGCATACCTCTCCGTCAGACGGATATTATCGTTCCTTGCGTTGGCAAGATAAAATGGCTCTTGCCGCAGAATGGCTATTTATTGCTACTGGAGAATCAATCTACATCGCACAATCAAACGGTTGGACTACAGGCGGCACTGATTGGCCTAACTCGTGGGACGGAGTATGGGCGAATGTCATGGCTTTGCGGGCACAAAGAGACCAGGTTCAATGGTCGGCTGTCAGAAATCCGTACATGAACAGGGTTAATCCGACCTCATCTTCCTATGTAGTAGTAGGGGAATGGGGAACGGCACGATACAATACCGCTCTGCAACTTGTAGGGCTGGTTTACGATAAATATAACACCGACCAGTACGCCGAATGGGCGCACGGTCAAATGCAGTTTTTGCTCGGCAACAACTCGATTAGCAGAACTGAGGGAAGTGCAGGAAGCCCCACCTGCTTTGTATTCGGTTGTTGCAGCAGCTCGATTACACGACCGCACCACAGAGCCGCAACAGGCTTTACAGGAAATACCGCGTGGAATAGGTTTAATGATAACGAAGCCCCTCTTAACGTGCTTGTCGGGACATTAGCAGGCGGGCCGACTAGCGCAAGCGGCTCATTAGCCGACCGCTACAACACGTACCAAACGGCGGAAATGGCGTGCGACTACCAAGCCAATTTTATCGGGGCGTTGGCAGGGCTTTATTTGAGAAACCAAAGCCATCAGACCGTTTCCACCGATACAATACCAGGCTATCGGTCGTTATCTGCGGCTTCGGTTTCATACACCGTGACCTACGAACTCAACGGCGGCTCTGGCACAGCCCCAACGCAAGCAGACAAGGCGGCAGGCGAAATGTTCCAAGCGGCGGAAATTTCGGGCATAACCGCTCCGCCTAGTCACGTATTCAAGGAATGGAATACGCAAGCAGACGGAAACGGCACGGCATACGCGCCAGGCGCGGCCGTCACCATGTCGGATAATGACCTCACGCTCTACGCTATATGGGAAATTAAAGTCTGCCAGCTAGACGACCCAGACTGCGGCGACCCAACCTGCCCAGTACACGCTTTTCCGCATACAGGGCTTGGGGATATGACTGTTTATGCGTTGGCGTTGGTTTTGTGTGTTGTGGTGTTGGGGGGATTGTGTGTGGGGTTGGTTTTTGGTCGGCGTAGGAAAGCGTAGGGGACGGATTTATCCGTCCCGAGGTTACCTCGTTCTGCGTTAATGGACGTTACCCTGCCCGAATTGACGAACGTGCGTACCTCGGGACGGATAAATCCGTCCCCTACAAGAACCACGCCCTCCCTTAATTCGTGACCTAACAAATGATTTATGTAACGCGGATTTAACGGATTTTCGCGGATTACGCGGATTCGTTCGTGGTAAAATCCACGAAAATCCACGAAATTCCGTTCCGTCCGCTCAAATCCGCGTAAATCTGCGTAAATCCGTTAAATCCGTGTTTGATTTGCATGTTTTGGATTCGTGCGTTTGTCGTGGGGTGTCGGTTAATCCTTACAAAAACCCCTGCAACTAAAAAAACTTATAATGCTTCCTAACCGCCTCAGTCACTTTCCAAACGCATTTTAGCCCTTTGGGAAACTCAACGTAATCCCCTGCACCAAAGCTAACCTTACCGCCGTCATATTCTACGGTTACCTCGCCCTGGGTAAGGATACATATTTCCTTGCTGTCGTAGTACCAGTCGAACTCGGAAACCTCACAGCCCCATGTAGGCTGATTCATTAGTAGCTGCTTGTCGGCTTCTGTTGCTTTTCTTGTTATTATTTGCATGATTTTTGCTCCTTTTATTGTAATTTTCTAAACAACCCCAACAACCGCTCCAAATCCTCCCCCGAATAAAACTCAATCTCGATTTTGCTTTTTTTCGCGCCTTGGATAATTTGCACCTTTGAGCCTAGGGTGTGCTTTAGCTCGTTTTCGGCTTTGCGTAGGGCGAGCGCGGCGTTTTCGTCTGCTTGCTCGGTTGGGGGAGCTTGTTTTTTTGCGGCGGCTTTTAGGGCGGCTGTTACCATGGATTCCGCTTCGCGTACGCTTAGCCCTGTTTCCGCTATTTTTTCGGCACAAACGGCTTGCAGGGCTTCGTCCGTTACGCCGATTAGCACCTTGGCGTGGCTTGCGGTGAGCTTGCCCTCGGCGGCTAGCTCTTGGGCGCGCGGGGTTAGCTCCAGCAAATGCAACGTGTTTAGCACGGTGTGCTTGCGTTTGCCTAGCTTGCTTGCTACCTCGTCAGGCGAAAAAAAGAAATCGTCCATCAGGCGTTTGTAGCACGCGGCTTCCTCTATGGAGGTTAGGTCTTGTCGTTGGATATTTTCTATTAGCGCGACCTGCAAAATTTCCATTTCTGTATAATCCTTGATAATTACGGGAATTTCTGTAAGCTGCGCCTTGCGCGCCGCACGGTAGCGGCGTTCGCCCGCAATAATAATAAAGCGGTTTTCTTCCTCCGTTACCAAAAGCGGCTGAACAATGCCGAAGGCTTTCATAGATTCCGCAAGCTCGTCAAGCGCGTCCTCGTTAAAATATTGGCGCGGCTGGGTCGGGTTTGGTTCTACCTTGCGAATATCCACCATGAGTACGCCATTGCTTGCGGTGTCGTTTGCCGCCGCCGTTTGTACGCTGTTTATTAACGCGCCAAGCCCTTTTCCTAGTCCAGATTTCATTTTGTACCTCCTATGGGTCTTTCCGATATAAAATTCCTAGCAATTACTTCCTGCGCGAGCTGTTCGTACGCGTCCGCACCCTTAGAGGTCGGCGCGTACAGCGCGACAGGAAGCCCGTGGCTTGGTGCTTCGCTCAAACGCACATTACGTGGAATCATCGTCTTAAAGGTGTGGTCGGGGAAGTGCTGTTTCACCTCGTCCACTACCTGCACGCTCAAATTCGTACGCGCGTCAAACATGGTAAACACAATTCCCTCTAAGACAAGCCGCGTATTTAGCTTCTTGTGTACTAGGTTAATGGTGTGCATTAGCTGGGTCAAGCCCTCTAACGCATAATATTCACATTGTATAGGAACAAGAACCGAATCGGCGGTACATAGCGCGTTAAGCGTCAAAATATTGAGTGACGGCGGGCAATCAATAAGTATGTAATCATACAAATATTTTGCATGATTAAAGACCTCGCGTAAGCGGAACTCGCGATTAGTCAAGTCGAGCATTTCAATTTCCGCGCCCGCCAAATGGATATTGCTCGGCAAAAGCTCCAAGCCCTCGATATTTTCTATTTTAAGCGCGACTTCCTCCAAGTACGCCTCGCCAAGCAGCAAATTGTAAATAGAACGCTCGACAGTATGCTTGTCCACGCCAAAGCCGCTAGTCGTGTTGCCCTGCGGGTCCATGTCCGCGACAAGCACCCTTTTACCAGCCTGCGCTAGGCAGGTGGCTAGGTTTACGTTGGTGGTGGTCTTTCCCACGCCGCCTTTTTGGTTTGTTATTGCGATTATTCGTTTCATTTTAGCTCTCCTTTTGTTAAGGGGATTTTGATGTCCTCTCGTATATGAAACAAGTCAGTCCATGCCTTTAACCAATCGCCATTATAGCCGTCAAACACAATGGCTATATCAATATCGCTGTATTCATGCGGCGTTCCGTTGATATACGAGCCAAATAAAACAACGCGCAGAGGCTCGTAGAGCGTTCTTACCTTGTTGGTGTACTGAATGGCTATTTCCCTAGCCGTGTTTTTATTCAACATAATCCACAGTCCCCACGCCGCCCAAATTATCCGCCGCCTTCTCCCTCACCCTACGCCGTACAAAAACCTCCGCCTGATTAGACCCTGCCACAAGAATTGTGTTAATATTATCCAGGAACAAAACGTCCCTTGTGTCGTATAGCGTGGTGTGTTCCCAAATGGGCGCGCCGCGCAGGGTGACGGCGTTGAAGCCGCGTTCGCCGCCTACGATTACGTGGTTATGCCCCATTCGCAGGTGGGTCACGCGCCGTCCAAGCTCAAACATGCCTGTCTGTACGCCGTTTATGCCAAAAATCCGCACTGTTCCTACAGGGTCGCCCTCGCCTGCCACCATAGGCAGCCGCGAGCCAGCCGCATAAGCAAAATGCGAACCGTTGTAAAACTCTATGTTAGTTTTTTGGTTTTCTAGCTCTATTTCCCACATGCGGCGGCTGACCGTATGGCCGGGCCCTAGCTGAAAGCACGTAATATTTGACGTGGTCGCGACAATTAGCCTGTTGTCGTTCATAAAACGAAGCGCGGTAACAATTTGGTTGGGGAAATCCTCGGTGGCAAACAAGCCGCCCTGCGTTCCCCACGCGTCCCACTGATTCATGTAGCGAAACTGTACGGAGGTTTTGGGCGTAAAACTTAAATCTAGCCGAGCAATCGCCAAATATGTGCCGTCGCGGGAAACTTCTACATGCGTAGGCGCAATTAAATCATGGTAAAAATCCCAGTGAAAAAGCGGGTTTTCTTGGGTGGCGCGGTGCTGATTAAATACGTAAATGCCGTAGCCGCCCTCATATTCCGCCACAACGGAAAGAAAGCCAGTATCATTGACCCAAAAGGAAAGAATCGTATGCTCCATGCTTACTTGAAAGAGCAGGCCGTTTTGGTCGAAAACATAAATTACGCGCCCTCCGCTCTCCTCGCCAATCGCCACGTAGTCGCCGCGCGCCGCAAGCCACGGATTTGTGAACGCAAAGGGATAACGCCACACAGGCTGGTCGCTGGCGGAGCTCATGTACCGCATACTGTCGCGCGTGGCAAAATAATAGGAACGCGAGTCGTTGCTGTGAAACGCCGCGCCCGAGTCAAAATCGTAAGAAACACTACGCTCCGCCGAAAAAAACGCCATTTCCTTGTTCGTGCCGAAGCCAAGGCGCGGCAACAAAAGGAATTGCACGCAAACAACCGCGATGACTAGCACCGCGGCTATTAAGACCTTGGCAAGGGTTGTTAGCTTTCTTTTGTTATTCATAGGCTTAGTACGCGAGCTTTTGTTCTAGGTAAGCCACAAGCTCCGCGATGGGAATCCGCTCCTGCTCCATGGTGTCGCGGTGACGAACAGTGACAGCTCCGTCATTTTCCGTATCAAAGTCCACGGTTATGCAGAACGGCGTGCCGATTTCGTCCTGTCGGCGGTAGCGTTTGCCGATAGAGCCGCCGTCGTCATAGTCGCACGCAAAATGCTTAGACAGCGTTTGAAAAATTTCGTCGCAGGCAGGCGCGAGTTTTTTCGAGAGCGGCAGTACCGCCGCTTTAATAGGCGCGAGAAATGGGTGGAAGCGAAGCACCACGCGCGTGTCGGGCTTCTCGGGCGTGCCAAGCTCCTCCTCGTCATAGGCTTCGCATAAAAACGCCAAAACTACACGCGTAAGCCCGAGCGAGGGTTCTACACAGTAGGGGATATAACGCTTGGCGTTGTCGTTGGTGTCGATATAGTGCATATCCTCCTTGGAGTGTTCCATATGCTGTTTTAGGTCGTAGTCGGTACGGTTGGCTATGCCCCAAAGCTCGCCCCAGCCAAATGGGAACATATATTCTATGTCCGTTGTGGCTTTGGAATAAAATGACAGCTCCTCCGAGCCGTGGTCGCGTATACGCAGGGAAGTATCGGGCAGATTTAAGCCGTGAAGCCAGTCGATACAAAATTGCCGCCAGTACGCAAACCATTCGTCGTCCGTGCCAGGCTCGCAGAAAAATTCAAGCTCCATTTGTTCAAATTCCAACGTACGGAACGTAAATCTGCCTGGGGTAATTTCGTTGCGGAACGAGTGACCGACCTGCCCGATACCGAACGGAATTTTTTTACGAGAGGTACGCTGCACATTCTTAAAGTTTACAAAAATGCCCTGCGCTGTTTCGGGACGTAGGAAAACGGTGGTTTGTTTGTCCTCCGTAGTGCCTACATAGGTCTTAAACATCAGGTTAAACTGGCGAATATCGGTAAAATCGCGCTTGCCGCATTTCGGGCAGTTTATTTTGTTTTCGTCGATATATGCCTTCATTTTTTCGTGCGGCCAGCCGTCGGGGGTGTCGTCTGTTTTGCCCTGCATATAGTCCTCAATTAGCTTATCGGCGCGGAAACGCTCCTTGCACGCCTTGCAGTCCAACAATGGGTCGTTGAAGCCGCCCACATGCCCCGAGGCTACCCATACGGCAGGGTTCATTAGCAAAGCGCAGTCCACGCCCACATTAAGCGGACTTTCCTGTATAAACTTCTTCCACCACGCTTTTTTTACATTGTTTTTTAGCTCCACGCCTAGCGGCCCGTAGTCCCATGTATTGGCAAGCCCTCCATATATTTCCGAGCCTGGATACACAAAGCCCCTGCTTTTTGCCAACGCGCTGATTTTTTCCAGTGTTTTTTGTTCCATGTCCATAGTTAATTGTTCCTTTCAAATAAATGGTACATTATAAATATCACATTTTGCGTAAAAAAACAAGAACGCCATTTTTGGCGTTCTTGAAAGGGTAAAAACCTTAGCCCCTATTGTGGTCGGTGGCGGTGTGTGTGCGGTGGTAATCTCTACCAAAAAAGCTAAGACAGTAAAGCCCCGCCAACGCAATAAGAGTGTATATGATACGGCTTACGATGCCTTCCATTCCGCCCAAAATAGTGGCGATAATATCGAATCTGAAAAGACCGATAAGCCCCCAGTTGATAGCACCGAGTATTACCAAAGACAAACAAATGTAGTCCCATGTTCTTGAACGCATTTAGATTATCCTCCTTCCGTCAAGAGATACCGTCAGTCAATCTTAGATTGACTGACAGCAATATGCTTCGCATATTGCTACCCACCTCCCTCCGCGTTGCTTCGGTCGGTGTGCGGGCGTTCGTGCAACTTAAAATTTGCAAGCACGCTTGCAAATTTAAGTTGACTGACTATACTAATTGCAAATTAGTATGATACGTTTTTATTATCTCTATTGGGTGAGAAAATATGCGTGTGGTGTTTTTATTTTTGAAAACCAGTTTCTAATTTTATTTTTGCGAGCCAAAAAAGTGTCAATAACTTTTGATTATGTCCCATAAAGAATGCTACAGCTGTTTAAGCTGAAAACGGTACTGTGATTGCGAGGATTTTTATCACAAGGCGAGTAGCAAGCAGGTCGCAAGGTATTAGTGGTTTTCTAAGAAACCGTTCAGAATCCCAGAATCATCAATGCAACAAACGCAAAAACCAACATTTGTAAAGAAGTAGCGAGTTTGCGTTCGGTGTTTTTCCAAAGCCTGCGGCACAGCATTTCAGAAAATCCGCCGAAATCGAGATATTAAACAATCCCTAGCCCAATATCTTCTGCATCATTGCATCAACGCAGTCACTCTCGTCAAGGCAAAACACATTCTTTGCATGACGCTCGGGTTTGCCTTTGTTCCACCATTGTCGTAAATCCTCAGAGCGTGTACTAGACATAATAAACGAGTTTAGCACAATCCGTTTGTCAATGCTTGATGGTTGCAGTCGGGCTTCAAGTTCCTTAATCTTGGCGTAAAATTCAATTTTAGCATCGTTTTCCCATGTTGACTGCCGCAAGCCTTTAGGGTCAATGAATGAAATGTACTGAGTTTCTGGGGAATCTATCCACAGCACGTAGTCAGGGTAGAAATTTTTAGCCTCAAAGAACCCCATGCCAACTTTGCTCTTATTACGGAGAAGATAAAGGCTCTTTCCCTCAAACATGAGGGCGTTGTTGTCCACATAGGCCTTCAGCATATCGACAAAGCCTTTTTCATCTTTGTTTAAGCTAATAGGCGATACGGTCAGATTCAATCCGCTGGCTTTCAATACGTTGGCTTTCAAGTGTATCAGCGGGGCATACAAGTGCGCCCTAAAATCGAAAGCGACAAGTGTGTCGTTCAGTACGCTCTTATGGTAGACAGATGTCGGAATACCCTTTTCCTTGTCCAAGAGCAACTTCAAGTCCTCGACAAATTGCCCCACCGTATCGGCGGTAGTGTCTTGGGCATGGCTGTCTTGATAAGAAAACTCGTACTCATCTACAAAATTGCCGTCACTTTCGCGGAGTTCTTGATATTCGAGCAACGGTGCTTCCCAGCGGTCTTTTTCATACTTGTAAAACTTGTCGATGTAACTTTTTAGCACCATCACGGCAAAGTCGGAATACATGGATAGCTTATCCATGCTATCCACAGCGATGTGTGCCTTGGGAATGATAAGCGAGTACCAACCGTCCGACAGTAGAATCGCTTTTAATCTGTCTTTGCACAGAGATATGTTATAGTAGAATTTCTCGTTTTTATAGGTTTCGAGTTCGTCAAAAATTCTTGTATAGTCAAGAAAAGGCAAAGCCCAACTTTCAAGGGAATGTTCTTCCGTCACGCTCTCAATCTGCATACTGAATGTAGATTCCAAAGTCTGCACCTTAGAGCGGCAGTCTATCATCACCTTGTTTCTGTTCAAATAACCCGCGAAGCCGTCATCTGGTGTATCGAGGATTAGACGTGCCGCCTGTTTCTTGAAGTTTGCGCCGTCCTTGACCTTAATGACACGTAAACCTTTTTCCTTAACTTCGTTGTATCGACTAATAACTGGAAGCGTATACTCGTGCGATTTCTCGTTGGCGGACATATCCTCCATTTCGAGATGTTTTTTAAAATCCTCCATGTACTGCGCTTTGATGCCGAAGATTGTCAATGTTTCAAGCAACTTGATGTTTTTCGGCACGGTAACAGTGCGGTCATCTAATTTTCCGCTTCGTTTCAAACAGCCGCCGTGCCCGCGTAGGCGAACCCCACGCCCAAAAAGCTGAATGGCTTGTGAGCCTTCGCCTTTGGCAAAGTTTATCAGCCCCATCGTTGAAACACGCCACGAGTTCCAGCCCTCGGTGAACTTGCGAGAGCCGATGAGTACCTTGATATTTGACCCCTTGTTGTTAATATTTCTAAACAGCGATTCACTGGCAAATTCCTCTGTGCTGGTGACAATGCCTTTTGCTTCGCAGTTTTTTATAAGCCCAGAAGTGTCGCCAATACTGATAACGCCGAAATACTCACCGTCTGTTCCGATGCGGAGCGCGATTTCGCTCGGTACCTGCCGCAGGTTTAAGACGTGCAATCTCGGCTCATCGGGAATCGTGTTGCTGTTGAAAACAACACGTAAGATGTCTTTATAAATATCTTCTGCCTTTGGCGTACCTGCGAACATCGAAGTCAGTGCGTTAAAATTCTGCGAGAATAGCTCTCGCCCTCGGCTGTCCGTAAGCCCTGTGTCCTCGTTCAAAACGGCATTGATGCGGCGTATTGTCCGCTCTTTGTCGTGAACAAACCTGTCAATGAAGTTAAGCACTTCCTCAACATCGGTCATCTCAGCGGCAGACGTTTTTGCCGTGACACGGTTTCCGACAAACACAAGCAGTGGTTTTTCAATCATAAACGGCACGTATTCCTTGGCACATTCGTCAAACAGTTTCAGTTGTTGATAAAACGATAACAAACACCCAACAAGGTATAATTGCTTTTGTTCCGCATCTATGTTTTCCCGCAGATTGTAGATGCGGTATTCCTTGCCGTAACCATCTTCATAGAAAAATTTGTAGGAGTAATCAATAATGATGGAGCGGAAATATTCGTTAAGCAGCGTTTTATCTTTTTTTGCGTTTAATGTTTTCATTGCTTGTTTTAACGTAGCGGAGTATTCAAAGGCAAATCCACCCTCTGCCGATAGACGAGAGCGGTAATCGTACCACACATCACCAGCAAGGCCGCGGTGTGCTTCGTCAACAAGCACAAGGTTATTCTGCTCGAAGCTGTCAACTGAAACAGTCTTGACCTTGCCCTCCTCTTTTAGCTTGTTCATGTCTATGACGATTACATCAGCAGTATTGCCGAAACCGCTCTTGATAAACGGCTCGGCAGATATGTGCGACAGTTTTAGCTCGTCCAAGTGTTGGTTCGACATGCCCTCGTTCGGGGCAAGAACGATGATTTTGTTGATTCTATGGCGGGGGTCAAGCTGATGCGCCCTTTTTAGATAGTGCCTAAACTGCAAGATGTTGATGTGCATTATCAGTGTCTTGCCGCTGCCTGTGGCGCACATGAAAGCCAGTTTATTTAAGTTGTCTGGCGTGAACAGTTCGATGTCTATGCTACCGAGGTTTTCTCTCTTTACCTTTTCTGCGTAGTCGTTCAAGTCTGCCGTAAACGCAGTCTTATCTCCGAAATAACGCGTAAGGTACATTTCGGTGAACAGACACGCAATATACTGAAAATACTTCAGACTAATGCCGCCGCGGTTCTCGCCGATTCGCTTGATATGACGGCAGATGTTTTCGTCGTATTCGCGCAATACATCGCGGCTAATTTTTGATGCGGCACCTTGGCGGTGCAAAATGCTGTCCAGTTCACGCCAGAAGAACGTGTTCTGGTTTTCGTCTACTCCCTCATATTCAGCATCGTTTAGCTTGCCTGCAAGACCGATGAGGGTGTTTTTGCCGAATAAGCCGAGGAAGTATCGGAACAGTACAAGCTGGTCGCCCCATTGGAATGTTGGAGAAGTTGTTTTTTTCTTTGCCATTACTTACTCCTCCTCGAACATTTTTGCTTTGAACACTGGCTCGATACGCTGGACTTTCCAGTTTTCTTCATCAAGGCGCAGGTTTTCGAGGTTGTTGTCGCCATTGACAAAAATTACGCCAAACTCGCGGTCAGCGGGGTTTATTCTTTGCTTGGCGAAATAAGCATCAAGTGCGGCGTTGCTTTGCAGTAAGTCATCTGTGATAGTACGCCAAATCACGAGTGTGCGTCTGCCGTCTGGCAGTATGCCCTCAATCTGCTTGAATCCGAATTGCCCATCGCTGTTGCGTTCCAGTATTACGGCGTTCTCATATTCGCCTTTTGGGTCAGGTGCGGCTATAAAGTACGCTACCGCAGACTGCCGTATTACGGACAGCCCCAAAAGGTAGTTGAATGTTTCGCACACATCAACGATTTTTTCCTTGGTTTCGTTGTTCTCGTTGATTTTCAGCTTGTATGCAAATGGCCGTGTGAAAGCATCGATGTTTAGCATACTGGATTTTGCCTCGCGGTCGAACATATAACGCACCAAATACTCGTCGCCGAACTGCAAGCGCAGTTGTCTGCTGTTGTTGTCTAGCTCGATGTTCGACAAGGTATCTTCGTAGCTTTCCAACGCGAGATATTTCATAATGTGTGAAACGCCTGTACTGCGGCTTTGCGGTTTGCCGTTTTTCCAAGCGGCGGAATAAATCACCTTTTTCATGCGCGGCAGTGTGACTGTGTTGAAATATTCGCCCATTTCTACGAGGATATATTTTCGGTTGCCGTTGTCGTTGCGATTGAGGTTAAGTACAGCGTGGCCAGTAGTGCCACTACCAGCGAAATAGTCGAGAAAAAAGGCTCTTTGTGAATATGTCATGCTTTCGAGCAACCATTGCACTGCGTTTATGCTCTTGGGAAAAGAAAAACTCACTTCACCCAACCCAAAAATGTCATTTAGCAATTCTGAGCCATAGGTACTTGAATCCATCAAAGTGCCTTGCAATATGGATTTGCGATATTTTTGCTTTCCTTCTTGGTGATAATGAATTTGAATTTTACCCGCAATCCGCTTTGCATAAACATCGCCGGCTTGTACATCGTCCATGATACGGTTTTTACTGTAATACCAACGTCTTTCAATACCCGCATCGTCAATAGGATAGACCATTGTTGTATTAGGATTGTCATGTTCGGGAATGTCATCATGCAAACCTAACGGTTCAGTCACTCCTAAAATTTCCAAAGTGGTATTGTCGACCTCAATAGCATAAAACATTCCTTGGTTTGATTGTCTAGTTGAATCACTTCCTGTACGTCTAAGATTTCTGCGAATATCGTCAGATATTTCTGTTTGGCGGGTTATTAAGTCTTTTCCAGACGGAATTGCCCAAATTGCATATTCGTGAGTTATGGAAAAGTTGCTTTTAACGCGTCCGCGATGATTGTATTCCACGATAACAGGTCTTATGCTGTATCCAGGCATAGAGTCGGAAAGTAAAATAGAGAGCAATGCTTCCTCTGCTTCGTCAATCATCACACATTCCGTTGCTTCCCCTTTCATAAGACGGTTTCCAAGTTTCAATCTATCCGCAATCAAGGACAACCAACTGCTGTCTTTATATCCATTTTTATATACAATTTCGTTGCTCTCGGTATTGTATGGGGGGTCGATATAAATTCCGTCCACTTTCCCCCTATACCGCTCCTGCAACAGCCCCAACGCTTGAAAATTCTCACTATGAATCATCAACCCACCAGTCTGCTCATCTAAGTTATCAATACTCGCCACAAGCCTGTCCTTAAATTCTTCCGAGAAGTGGCGGGTATCAAGGACAAGATTCCCATTTTGGCACAGGAAATCAACCGTCAGCGGCTCGGAATATGGGGCGGCGGCCATATCGCCCTGTATTTCGTCAATTGCGTACAGTGCCACCCATTCGGCAATCTGTGCCGCATTGGTTCTAATTTCGGGATAGAACGCCTCGTCTATGCGGTCAAGGGTAACGCACCAGTTTGTTGCCGCGACAAACTTTTTTTTGAGCCACAGCTTTTTTTGAAAATCCTCAATTTGTGCCAAAAAGTCAATAATGATTTTGCCGACACGCTTGATAGCTCGTACCTTTGCTAGATAGCTGTCGGCACGTTTTTCGTCGGTGGTATCAATGTCCTCGAGGTGCAGGACTTCGCTTTTTATAAAGAAATCCAACTCACGGGTCAAAAAGCCCCGCAAGTCCTTATGAATAAAGTAGTCAAAGGTGTTTTTTGCTACATAAGCGGTCAAATGTTTTTCAAGCAGGGAACGCGTTTCATTTTTCGCCGAGGAAGCTAGGTCATTCAAGCGCAACCAATCACGAAAATTCGTCTGAATCGCTGTTGAAATGACAGCGAGGTTATCTTCGGCATACTTCTTTTTTTTATCCTCGGGTATGTCATACACAAAGCGGATAACAAGTTCGCCGTTCACTTCCTCTATTGTTTTCATGTCTGGACGGTCGGCGGTTTCCGTGTATAACATAAAGACACGCCCATTGCCGTTGACTTCTTTGTTGTTGTTGCGCTCGGTGGTCGCATCGACAAGGCGGAAGTGTACCTTTTTGCTTTCCGTGACAAAAGTATAGTCGCGGAAGTTTTCTGCGGTCTTGATGTAATACTGGTCGGCGTTCGCCCAGTGGAGTTTTACTTCCTCGCCCTCGTAGGGTATGGCGTACACGTTCTTTTTATAGCGGCGCTTGGATATAAAATCGCCCTCGTCGTAGTAGCGATTGAAAAAGTTGTATAGTGCGGAGTACACGTCTGTTTCTAATGCACTCAAATCTGTACCTGCGACAAGCTGAGATTTAAGCCTGCGGTATTCGTCCGCCAATTTGCTAGTGCTGATGTCAAAGCCAATTTCTGCGGCTTGCTTTTCAATTTCAATAATGCGGGACGTAACCTTTTCCGTGTCGGTGGCAAAGGGGGCGAGTGCTTCCTGCACTTTTTTCGGCAAACCGCTAGATAGAAATTCATTGATTTCTTCTTTCCTAATATTCATAACCCGATAAATGCCAAAGTCTAGGTCTGCCTTGTCGAGTTCAAATATGCTTGCGAGCAAGTTTATAAAACGATTCAATTTTTCACTCATTATCGTTTACTCCTATCCTTATTAGGGCGTGTTGCCGCTATCAGTCTTGACCTCTTAAATTCCTATTATGCCTTATTCCCTCAAAAAGTACAATCCCTTTGAAAAATTTTTGTTCTAATGATGTACCGTACCTTTTTATTTGCATACCCCTTACAAGTGCTGTACAATATAAACAATCGAAATCCACCTAGGGGGCTATCCTATGTTATCAAAGCACAAAAACAAAATTATCCTATCCACCATACTTATCATCTTTATCACGCTCTTTATTCTCCTGCGCAGCGAAACTCAGGTGCTACGCTACCGCGACAGCACAGACATGCACGTCCCAGACGTGTACCAGAAAAACTCGTATGCGGAGTTTTTGTCCACACACACGGACACGCCTACGGACGTACAGCCCATAGAGATTGACATTTTTAGCCCGACGGACGGCGAAAATTATACCGTCTTGACGGGCTTCGAGGGCGAGGCGCGAGTGCTTCGTACCGAGGAGGAATCGTTCGTAGAGTATACGGTGCATGTCCCTGCGGACGCGCTGTATACCTTTAGTATCGAGTATTTTCCTGTGGAAGCGCGCGGCATTGATATTGCGCGGGAGTTGAAAATAAACGGCGAGGTGCCGTTTACAGGCGCGGAGCTTATTACACTGCGGCGCGTGTGGGGTTCTGGCGCGGCGGTGCGGCAGGATAGCAGGGGAAACCAAATAAGGCCGCCGCAGGTGGAGCTTCCGCGTTGGGAACGCACGTATTTTTATGACCGCTTGGGCTATTTTGCCGACCCTTACCGCTTTTTCTTGACGGCGGGCGAGAATACAATCCGCTTTACTGGCGTAAACGAGCCTTTGGTTATGCGTAGCCTTGTGCTTGTGCCTGCGTATTCGCTGCCGACCTTTGCGGAATTTATGGACGAAACGACACTTAGCGTAAATACAAGCGATTTTATTCATATCGAGCAGGGCGAAAATTCGACCGTGCGTTCCTCGCCTAGTCTGTTCCCACTGTTTGACAATTCCAGCGGCGCGACAGAGCCGCCGAGCGTAGCCGTGATTACGCTAAACATGATGGGCGGTGTGCCGTGGCGTATTCCAGGTCAGTGGATTGAGTGGCAGGTAGAAGCCCCCGACAATGGGCTTTACAGGCTTTCTCTATCGGCGCGCCAAAATTATAATAGGGGCTTTGTTTCCAGCCGTTCGCTTTCGGTCAATGGGGCTATTCCCTTTGAGGAAGTAAAGGCTATTCAGTTTGGGTTTAACAATAACTGGGAATTGATTACGCTTAGTGACGAAAATGGGCAGGAGCTGTTATTCCCGCTAAACAAGGGTACTAACACTATACGCATGTACGTGACCTTAGGCGAGCTAGGCGAAATAATCGGCAAGCTGTTTGCGAGTACACAGCGGCTTAACGAAATTTACCGCGAAATACTCGTGCTTACAGGTCCAGAGCCTGACGCTATGCGTGATTATCGTATACACGCCATGCTGCCGCACGTAATGGACATGATTGACCAAGAAACTGGCATAATGTACGGCATTTTGAACGAAATGACGGAGTTTTTCGGCGAACGCAACGAGCGTACAGGCGTAGTGGCGGCGATTGTTTCACAGCTCGACCTATTCTACGCGCGACCGCACAGAATACCCATAAATCTGGTAAACTTCCGCCAGAATATTTCCGCACTGGCGAACGCCACAAACGCGCTCACCGAAAGTCCGCTCGACATTGACTATATCGTGGTAAGCGGAACAGGCGCGACCCTGCCGAAAATAAAGGAAAACATATTCACGCGCGTATCGCACGAAACCCGCGCGTTTGCCGCGAGCTTTACGCACGATTTCGAGAGCATAGGCGACATTCACGAGGGTGCGAATGTTATTGAGGTGTGGATTCCCACAGGGCGTGACCAAGCGCAGGCAATGAAGGCAATGATAGACGACACCTTTACGCCGCGGCACAATATAGGCGTAAACCTGCGGCTTGTGGCGCATAACGCGGTTTTGCCTGCCGTGGTGGCGGGCATAGGCCCCGATGTGGTTTTGAGTATGCCGCTAAGTGACCCGATTAACTACGCTTTCCGTAACGCGGCGGTTGATTTGACTGGCTTTGACGGCTTTGACGAGGTTTTCGGGCGTTTTCACCATAGCGCGTGGATTCCTGTGCGTTTCCAAAACAGCTATTATGCCGTGCCAGAAACGCAGACGTTTAATTTGATGTTCTACCGCAAGGATATTTTGGATGGGCTTGGCATAGAAGTACCCAAGACGTGGAATGACGTACTGGCAATGATGCCTGTGCTACAGCGTAATAATATGGCGGTGGGTATTCCCCCGATAGGAAACCCAATGAACCCCGATATTACTGGCTTTATGACACAGCTGTATCAGCGCGGCGGATTTTTGTATACAGACGATTTGTCGCGCGCTAGGCTCGACGACGAACACGCGGTCGCGGCGTTTGAGGCGTTTACGCGGTTTTTTACCCACTATGGCTCGCCAGAGATTTTTGACCCGCCCAACCGCTTCCGAAGCGGCGAAATGCCGATTATTTTCGGCGATTTTACTATGTTTAATTTGTTTAGCGTATTCGCGCCGGAAATCTACGGCCTGTGGAATTTTGCGTTAATGCCTGGCTACGACCACGGCGAGCCAGTCTATTTTGAGGGGCGCGGCGATTCCTACAATGTACACCATACCGTGCCGCACTGGGGAACGGCGGCAATAATGGTACAGGCAAGCGAAAAGCAGGAGCAAGCATGGGAATTTCTAAAATGGTGGACAGCTACGGAAACACAGCTTCGCTTTGGGCGTGAAATGGAATCCATAATGGGCGAGGCGGCGCGCTTCCCTACCGCAAACATGGAGGCGTTCCAAAGTCTGCCGTGGAGCTCGGCACAATTGCAGGTGCTTAACGAGCAGCGCGACTGGATTCTCGGTACGCCCGAGGTGCCTGGCGGCTACTACGTAATGCGTCAGCTAATCAACGTAATCCGCCGCGTTGTTTCCGAAAATTTAGACACGCGCGAAACGCTTTTAGATGCTAATATAGTAATAAACCGTGAGCTTGTGAATAAACGCCGCGAGTTTGGCTTGGAGGAATAGTTATGACAGCGTATGAACGGTATAAGGCGAAAAAACGCGCTATGCGCGCCCATACATGGGCGGAAATGAAAAAGCACAAGGTATTGTATCTCTTTTTATTGCCGTTTTTCTTGATTTTTGCTACGTTTACGCTTGCGCCTGTGGTTATGTCGCTGGGGCTTAGCTTTACGTATTTTAATGTACTGGAAACGCCGCGATTTATCGGCTTCCAAAACTATTTTAATTTGTTTCTTTCCGACGATATTTTCCTCATCGCGCTTAGGAATACGCTTATTTTGGCGGTTATTACTGGGCCTGTGGGGTACATTTGCGCGTTTTTGTTCGCGTGGTTTATCAACGAGCTGCCGCGCTTTGTCCGCGCCTTTGTCACACTGGTTTTTTACGCGCCTACTATTGCAGGGGCGGCGTTTCTTGTGTGGGCGTTAATTTTTACTGGCGATGCAATGGGCTATTTAAACGCGAATTTAATCCGCTTGGGCGTTATTAGCAAGCCTGTTCTTTGGCTTACTGACACGGAGTACATGATGCCAGTTATTATCATAGTCGTGCTGTGGATGAGCCTAGGCGCGGGCTTTTTGGCGTTTATCGCAGGGCTTTCTACCATAGACGAGGCACTCTACGAGGCAGGGCTTGTGGACGGCGTAAAAAACCGTTGGCAGGAGCTTTGGTTTATCACGTTGCCGAATATGCAGGGTATGCTTATGTTCGGCGCGGTTATGGCGATTATGGCGAGCTTTGCCGTAGGCGAGGTTACGCAAAATCTGGCAGGCTTTCCGTCCACGGACTACGCCGTGCATACGGTCGTAAACCACCTTGTAGACTACGGCGCGATTCGTTTTGAAATGGGCTACGCCTCGGCTATTGCTACTATTTTATTTATCGCCATGATATACACAAAGGTGCTGGTGGGTAAGTTTATCAGTAAAATAGGAAGGTAGGTAGCCGTATGCAAATCGACAGACAGGGCTACGCAATAACCAAAAAACGCAGGAGAAATTTGCGGGCGGTACGCAAGCCTAACCGCTCGTTGGGCGGAGATATTTTTATTTGGTTTATACTCGTTCTTTTTGGCGCGTTTTTTGCGTTTCCGTTGGTGTTTGCCATAAATAACGCGTTTAAGCCGCTTAACGAGATTTTTATTTTTCCGCCTAATTTGTTTGTAATCAACCCGACCATGGGCAATGTGCAGGACTTGTTTATTATTATGTCGCGCTCGTGGGTCACGTTTACGCGGTATTTGTTTAATACGGTGTTTATCACCGTTGCGGGAACGGTGGGGCATTTGTTTGTGGCTTCGCTAGGTGCGTATGCCGTTAGCAAATATGAATTTCCTGGCAGTAAATTTTTCTTTGGGCTAATTATTACAACGCTGATGTTTAACCAGTTTGTAATGCAAATTCCCAACTTTTTGATACTGGCACAGCTCAACTGGATTGACACATACTGGGCGGTGGTTATTCCTGCGTTTGGTATGCCAATGGGCTTTTTCCTGCTAAAGCAGTTTATGGACACTGTGCCTATTTCTCTTGTGGAATCGGCAAAAATAGACGGTGCAAGCGAATGGCTGATTTATTCGCGTATTGTTATGCCGCTTGTTAAGCCTGCGTTGCTTACGGCTATGATTTTTGCCGTGCAGGGGCTGTGGAATAATCCGCAGTCGTTACTTATTCATACCGAGCAGCTGAAAACACTGCCGCTTGCGATTACGCAGATTATCGGAAGCCCTCACGCGCCCAACGTAGCGCGCGCAGGCGTAAACGCGGCAGGAATTTTGGTAATGATGGTCGTTCCCATATCCCTATTTGTGGGGGCGCAAAGCAATATCCTTAAAACGATGGCAAGCTCAGGAATTAAGGAGTGATTTTATGTATAAGCAAATAATCTGCTTCGTCCTTGCGGCGATTATTGTTATGCCAACGGTCGCTTTCGCTTCGGAAGCGTCTAAGTACACGTACGCCTACAACGAATGGGGTATACCCATTCCGTCGCCCGATGCGTACAGAGTAAGCGCGTACATTATCGGCCAGCATTTGCAGTTTAACGGAGAGAGCATAGGCGCGTTCCGTACGCCGCAGGACATTCACGTATACGAGAATTTGCTGTATTTAGCCGATTCTGGCAATAACAGAATCATTATTTTGCAATTCCTTGAGGACACGTCCTTTGAGGTCGTGGACATAAAAACGTATGCGTTTATAGACGGCGAGCCTAGCGGTTTCAATAATCCGCACGGTATTTTTGTTTCGCCGTGGCAATACAACAAGGGGCAAATTTATATCGCCGATACCGACAATCAGCGCGTTTTGCACCTTGACGAAAACTGGAACGTAATAAACGAAATTCTGCACCCTGGAATACACGGAATATCCTTGCTTGACGAGAACAGCGACTTTTTGCCGACCAAGCTAGCTGTAGACTTTTCGGGCAGACTATTTGTACAAACGCGCCACGTAAACCGCGGGCTTATGGAATTTGACCGCTACGGAGTTTTTGCGGGCTATATGGGCGCACCGCCCGTAGAGGTTAGCATTGTTGACCAGTTCTGGCGGTTAATTGCCACGCCCGAGCAGAGAGAGCGTATGCTGCTTAACGTGCCTGTGGAATACACCAATTTGTCGATAGACCACGAGGGCTTTATATATGTAACAACGGCGAGCGAAAATGTCGAGCCTGTAGCGCGCCTCAACGCAATGGGCGAGGACGTTCTCATAAGGAACGGCTGGTCGCACCCTGTAGGCGATTTGGACTGGGGAATGGGCGCGGATAGGACTGGGCCGAGCGAGCTTGCGGCCGTTACCGCGTTTGAGAATAACTCGTTTGTGGTGTTTGACAGAAAGCGCGGACGGCTTTTTGCGTACGACCAGCAAGGGCAAATGCTTTACGCATGGGGCAACCCGGGCAATCGCGAGGGCTTTTTTACCACGCCTGCCGCCCTCGACAGCATGGGCTATACGCTTTTCGCGTTAGATGCGGGAATAGGCGGAAACGCCGCTTCGCTTACGCGGTTTGACCTAACGGAGTACGGCGCGTTAATTAACGAAGCCCTAGACATGTATCAGCGCGGCTTGTACGAGGAGAGCTATGACGTATGGAATGACGTGCTTCGCATTAACGGCAATTTCGGGCTTGCGTATATCGGCATTGCGCGCGCAATGCTTCGCGAGGGGCATTACCGCGAGGCAATGCACTATTTTAGGCTGCAAAACGACTATAGAAATTACGGGCGCGCATTTACCTTCTATCGCAGAATTTGGCTGGAGCAGCATTTCTGGATATTCGCGCTAGGGCTTGGCGTTCTGATTGTTGTACCGCCAGTGGTAAAAAAAGTGAAAAAGGTACGAAAGGAGATAGCCGAGTCATGACACTAATAATAGACCGCCTAAGAAGTGACGGCTTCAAAAGATACGCCGCCACCGTAAAATATTCGCTGTATACCATGTTTAGGCCGCTTGACGGCTTCTGGGACTTAATCCACGAAAAGCGCGGAAGCCTTGCGGCGGCGCATACCTTTGTCGTCACCATGATTTTTGTGCAAATCGGCTTTTTGATTTTGACTAATTTCCAGTTTATCAATATCCCCATGGAATTTTTTAGCTCGGCATATGTCGTTACAAACATTGTCCTGCCTATGTTCCTGTTCGCCCTAGCAAACTGGTGTCTTACCACGCTGTTTGACGGCAAGGGGCGTATTTCCGATATTTATATGGCATACGCCTACGCCATGGTGCCGCAAATTATCATTCGCATTATATATGTGCCGCTAAGCCATGTAATTTCCTATGACGAGGGCATGATTTTGAATATCCTTTGGTATCTAAGCGAGGGCTGGTTCTATTTGCTTATTATCTGCGCAATGATGCAGGTGCATGACTACAGCTTTAGCAAGGCGATTGTTACCACGCTGTTGACGCTTGTGGCTATGGCTATTATGGTCTTTATTTTCCTTATGTTTTTTGCGGTGGTTAGTGATGGTGTGGCTTATTTTTATTCTGTGGGGCAGGAAGCGGTGTTTAGGGTTCGGAGGGGGTAGGGGAGTCATATTTCTCCCTTTCTTGAATATAATTGTATTACTACAATTTCCAGAAAGGGAGAAATTTATGACAGAACAAAATTTGTACCGCGACATAGCGGAACGCACGGGCGGAGATATTTACATAGGGGTGGTTGGGCCGGTACGCACAGGGAAGTCTACGTTTATCAAGCGTTTTATGGACTTGCTTGTTATTCCCAATATCGAGAACGCCTACGGCAGGGAGCGCGCAAATGACGAGCTTCCGCAGTCGGCGGCGGGAAAAACGATTATGACCACCGAGCCTAAGTTTGTGCCTAACGAGGCCGTGACGATTAAGCTGGACGACGCGGCGATGTTTAAGGTGCGAATGATAGACTGCGTGGGCTACCTTGTGCCTGGCGCACTCGGGCATTTGGAGGGCGAAGACAAAAAGCCGCGCATGGTGTCCACGCCTTGGTCGGAGGAAAAAATACCGTTTGCGGAAGCCGCGGAAATGGGTACAAAAAAGGTAATAAACGAACATTCGACAATCGGCATAGTGGTGACGACGGACGGCAGCGTGGCGGAAATCGCGCGCGAGGACTACATAGAAGCCGAGGAGCGAGTAATTCGCGAGCTTCGTGCCATAAATAAGCCCTTCGTGATTGTGCTAAATACGCAAACGCCCTTTTCGCCCGAGGCGGAAAAGCTGCGTGACGAGCTTGCCGAAAAGCACGGCGCGCCCGTCGTCGCGCTCAATTGCGCCCAGCTAAAAATCGAGGACATAAACGCCGTAATCGAGCGTGTTTTGTACGAATTTCCAGTACAGGAAATCCGCGTAAATTATCCGAAATGGATTGAAACGCTGCCGCTGGAGCATTGGTTGAAGCAGAGCTTTATCGCCACGGTGAAGCAAATGGTGGCAAGCGTGGGCAAGCTACGCGAAATGCGCCGCCATATTTCTATTTTCGAGGAAAACGAGTATGTAAAACGCGCCCATTTGGAAAAAATCGCGCTTGGCGAAGGCGCGGTTCATATCGAGCTAAGCGTTGACGAGCTGTTGTTCTACCGTATTCTTTCGGAAACAACGGGCATGGACATCGCGGGCGAATATCAGCTAATTTCCACAATAAAGGTGCTTGCCGAGGCGAAAAAAGAATTTGACAAGATTAAATTCGCGCTGGAGGAGGTACGCCGCAAGGGCTACGGCATAGTAACGCCCGCCACAGACGAAATGAAGCTAGAGCCGCCAGTGCTAGTAAAACACGGCTCGAAATACGGCGTGAAAATCAAGGCGAGCGCGCCGAGCATACACCTAATCCGCGCCGACATAGAAACCGAGGTATCGCCGCTTGTCGGCAACGAGAAGCAAAGCGAGGATTTAATCGCCTACATCAACCAAGAAATGGCAGACGACCCCACGAGAATATGGGAGCTTAACATGTTCGGTAAGTCTATGCACGAAATGGTGCGTGACGGCTTGCAAAATAAGCTGTTCCGTATGCCCGAGGCCTCACAAATGAAATTCCAGGAAACCTTGCAGAGGTTGATAAATGATGGGTCTGGGCGGTTGATTTGTTTTATATTTTAGGGGCATTGCCCCTTTTCGCCGACTGTTATATGGTGGGAATGTCGCCTCGAAGCCTTGAGAGCTTATGTGCATGTTAAAGGGCAGAACAGCTATAAAACTTGGTTTTATGGCTGTTTTGTTTTTTTGATTAGGGGGGCTGTACATTTTACCCAAGTTTATTAGTAGTAATTAAAATAAGTTTTTGGGATTCCTTTAAAATAATTTGACTAGAACAGCTTGGTTTTGGTAAACGCTCATAAGGCGTGTCCTCAATGTATAGCTCCAATGCTTCTTGTGCCATCTTTTTTGCATCTTCGTCAGACCATGCACATGACAGGCATTCGGGTAAATCGGGAAACGATATGCAGATACCGTCATTGTCATACTGGAATATTGAATAGTATGATATTCCCATAATTAGCCCCCTTATTCGAGATTACCTTGCTGTGTGTTAATGGACGTTGTCCGTCCCGAATTGACGAACGTGTGTACCTCGGGGCGGATAAATCCGCCCCCTACAAAAACCATGACAACCACGACAACCACGACAAACGCACGAAGCCAGAATGTGTAAATTAAACGCGGATTTGGCGGATTTACGCAGATTTACGCAGATTTGAGCGGACGTAGCGGAGTTTCGTGGACGTTCGTGGATTTTAGAGCGAGCCAATCCGTGTAATCCGTGAAAATCCGTTGAATCCGTGTTGGATAAATCGGTTGTTAGGGTAGTGATTGAGGGGGGGGGTGTAGGTTTTTTGTAGGGGACGGATTTATCCGTCCCGAGGTTTGTACGTTGTGCGTTAATGGACGTTGTCCGTCCCGAATTGACGAACGTGCGTACCTCGGGGCGGACAAGTCCGCCCCCTACGAAAAACACGACAAACACCACAAACACGACAAACACCACAACCACGAAAACCACGATAAACGCACAAATCCAAAATTTGTAAACAAACGCATGAATCCAAAATTTGCAAGGTGTTTTGTAGGGGACGGATTTATCCGTCCCGAGGTTTGCACGCACTGAATTGATTGGACGTTGTCCGTCCCGAATTGACGAACGTGTGTACCTCGGGGCGGACAAGTCCGCCCCCTACGAAAAACACGACAAACACCACAACCACGAAAACCACGACAAACGCACAAATCCAAAACCTGCAAACAACCACACCAATCCAAAACTTACAAACAACCACACAAACCCAAAACCTGCAAACCAAAAACAGAACAGCCATAAAACGTAGTTTTATGGCTGTTCTGTTTCTTTAATCTAAAAATCCCACAAAATTCATAAACACCTGTGCAACCTCTGCTCTACTAGCTTCTTTCCTCGGCATAATCAAATTATTATCCCCACTGATTACCCCTGCCCTCGCTAATCTCTCCACTGCCGTCCTCGCCCATTCTGCTATATCCGCGCTATCGGCGAAGCTAGGCATATCACGCAACGCAGGCAAGCCTACTCCCTTATAATCGGCATAATTACTTAGCATAACCGCCATTTCTTGGCGCGTAATCGCTTGGCTAGGCGCGTACAAGCCGCCGCCTATGCCGCTTACTATGCCGTTCTCTGCTGCCCACTGTACGGAGTCATGCTCCCACGCTGTCACAGCTACGTCAGTAAATCTCGCTTGACCGCTCGGCGCGGGTCTGCCCTCTAGGTTGTGCAGAACGGTCACGAACATGGCGCGTGTCATGCTATCGTTCGGGGCAAAAATACCGTTGCCATAGCCGTGGAATAAGCCCCGAGCGGTAACAAATGCCACTGCATTATAATACCACGCATTTGTGGGTGTATCGCTAAATATTCCCATAGAGGGCGGTACCACATTCCCAAAAATTGGATTCTCCGTACCAGTACCCGTAGTTCCCAAACCCTCGCCATTCGGCGTAACAACCGCATTAGCCCCATTATCCCCAATAGGCACAACTGGCACATTCGGCAACACACCAATCACACCACCACCACCACCGCCACTACCGCCAACATCATCGCGTACAATCACAACCTCGTTACCAATTATACGCCCTGTGCCGATTATACCGCCCTCACGACTATAAATCGTGCCGTAGTTGTAAATTATGCCGTTATTCGTGAGCGTTACGCCGTTGGGAATGGTTAGGCTAGTTCCCCTTGGTATGGTTAGCGTTTGGTCTTTTTGTATGGTGAGGTCGCGCTGTAGTGTCATGTTTCCGTACAGCCAGCCCTCGGGGAAATCTTCCCCGCCCGAGAACAGCATACCCTGCGAATTAGCCGAGGGCTGGAGCGGTGAGGAGTTCCAGTCGCCGTCAAGAAATGTCACAACATCCGCATACATCACGCTGTTATTCGCTAGTGTAAAATCGTACGTGATTATTCCCGCAGGCACGTAAATGGGAACATAATCGGGGTCTTCCATTGAAACGCCCTCTCTATTTAAGAGAATACGCCCATAAATTTTGCCTACTGTGCCAGAAATGGTAACGGCAGGGGCGTTAATGGCAGGAGGGCTTGTGGGGTAGCCAATGTCGCCCACCTCGCCAGAAATCGTGACAGTCCCATTTTCCGAATAAATAGCCACTTCCGAATACATATCGTTATTGATGTCGCCTATTTTGCCCGAAATGGTGATGTCCTCGGTCGCAAAAATCGCTTCTTGGCTATCTATACCGCCGATTGTACCCGAAATGCTTACGTTTATAGCGTTCATGGCTCGGTTTGCGTTTATTTTGCCGATTGTGCCTGTTATGCTAAGGTTTCCTTGATAAGCGGAAATAGCCGCCATGTGCTTAATTTCGCCGAAAGTACCCGCAAGCGTTAAATCGCCGTGTCCCCATATGCCCTCGATATAAATATCGTGCCCCATGCCCGTAACTACCGCGCCGTGGGGTGCGTAGATGACTGGGGACATTGCCATGTCAGTGCCGACCAGAGAGGTGTTGTTTTCTATGATAATGTTTGTAGAGTGTTCTACCATGATAATCCAGCCGTTGCCGTTGTTTGTGTTGTTGCCCTTTATGGTGACGGGGCCTATTCCATGCACAAGCACCTCTATAAGGCCAGCATCGTACGCAGTGTATACCGTGTAGCCGCTTTCGCGTGACATGTCTAGGTTGTCTAGGTCTAGGATTACTGGCTTGGGCGCGCCTGGTTCGTATGGGTTGCCTGTGACTTCGCCTGTGCCTGTTATGCCGCTTTGGTCGTTTATTGTGCCGTTATTTATGATTTTGCCGTTGTTTATAAGCGTGCCTATTATGGTTAGTGTCATTCCGTTGGGAATGGTGAGGACTGCGCCCTCGGGAATGGTTAGCGTTTCGTAAATAGCTATGGTTAAATCGCGCCTTAGCGCGGCATTGCCGTAAACTGTGCCTCTGTCTGCGTCAAACAGTATGCCTTGCACGCCGTCTACATCGGTTAAATAGCTTACGCCTGCGGAGGTATGCACGAAAGCATTATCTGCGATTTTTAACGTGCTTCCTCGTGTATAAATGCCACTGCCAATACCCTCAGTTTCGATTTTCCATATTGTGCCGCTTATTGTTAGGGTTTCGGCATTCGAGAAAATGCCATAGCCCACGCCGCCCACGTTCGTTGCCGACAATAAGTCGATTGTGCCGCTTATGGTGAGATGACCGCTTATAGTGTCGCTGTAGACTGTGGCAATGGCACTAGTCACGCCAGTAATGGTAATGCCCGCGCCGTTTCCGTGTATGGTAGCGTTGGGGTTTACGATAAGCGCATCGGTATAAATGGTATTCCTGCTCGGTGCAAGCAGGGTTGTACCTGCTTCTAGGGTAATGTGCGGAGAATTTGGGAGGAAAATCGCCCAGCCATTTCCGCCGTCTGTGCCGTCGCCCTTTATGGTAATGGGGGCGTTTGTGTCTGTGTTGATTTCGTTGCGGTTTACGTCTACGGTATACCCACTACCGCCTGTGTAGTCTAGGTCGTCTAGGTCTATAACAACGCCGACAATAGAGCCGTTACCGCCGATGTCGCCGTTGATTTCGGCGAGGTTGGTAAGCGTGCCGTGGTTGGTGAATGTGCCGTTGTTGGCGATTGTGCCGTGGTTGATTATTGTGCCGTGGTTGGTAAGGGTTATTCCGTTCGGTATGGTTAATTTCGCGCCTTGCGGTATGGTTAGGGTTTGGTTGCTTTCGATTGTTAGGTCTGCTTGCAAGGTGACATTGCCGTAAACTGTGCCGTTGTCGCCTATGAATACAATGCCTTGTGAGGTGGAGGCGGGTTGTATGGGGGTGTAGCTTATCTCGGGCTTGCTCCAGTCGTCATCAATTCTCATTATGCTTGACGTATATATTACGCTGTTTGCCAAAATTTCGACCTCGCCGTCTACCGTAGCAATGCCCGCATAGCCGCCGCTGATTGTGCCAACTGTACCGCTGATTTCGACATTGTCCCATGCGTAAATGCCGTATTCTTCGGCGTTGATTGTGCCTACTGTACCAGCGATTAGGATATTATAGCCTGCGGCAATGTCATAAAAGCCGCTAATATCGCCTACCGTACCCATAATGACTACATCACCGTTGGTTGCGGAAATACCTACATCATTTTCGGCGGTAATTTTGTTTATTGTGCCTGAGATTTGTACATTGCCGACAGTTGAGGAAATGCCGTAGCCCGAAACAGTGCCGATTGTGCCTAAGATTTCTATATTGTCAAATGAGCTAATGCCCGAAATAGTGTCGATTGTGCCGTTTATAGTGAGATTGCTGTTTGAGGAAATGCCTCTAAACGAACCGCCAAATGTGATATTTTCGCCTAAGCCAGTGATTGTTGCAGGTTGGCTTAAAAAGATGGCGTTCCCATAAATTGAGCTTTGCAGGGTTGTATTTGCTTCTATAAAGATTTCCGTTGCGTTATTGATTAGAATCGAGTAGCCGTCGCCGTTGTTTGTGCCGTTTCCTTTTATGGTGACTGGGGTTGTGCCGTCTATAATGATACGGTGGTAGGTTGTGTTTATGGTGTAGCCGCTGTCGCCTGTGTAGTCTAGGTTGTCGAGGTCTACGACAACGCCGACAGTCACGCCGTTACCGCTGATTGTGCCGTTTATTGTGCCTTGGTTGGTGACTGTGCCGTGGTTGGTTAGGGTTATTCCGTTCGGCACGGTTAGAACAGCGCCGCTTGGTACGGTTAGGGCTTGTCCGCTTTCGATAGTTAGGCTTGCTTGCAAGGTGACATTGCCGTATACTGTGCCGCTGTTTCCGTTAAATATAATGCCTTGGGAATTGGCGTTGATTTTCGGCGGGTGGATTTCAATATCTGTGCCGTCTACGCTAAATGATACTACGCTGGAGGTGTACAGCACATCGCCGCTAGTTAGCGTGAGGTCGCCTGTTTCAGTACCGATACCGCCCACACCGCCGGTGATTGTACCCACTGTGCCGCTGATTGCTATGCTGTTTCTTGCGGCAATGCCGAAATAATCCGCTCCGACAATAGAGCCGACCGTGCCGCTAATGGTGAGGTTTTCCATTGCCAGAATACCTCTGTTTTGGCTGTCAATCGCGCCTATTGTACCGCTAATGTTGATATTTTGTGCGTTGAGGGCTATAGTGTCGGTAATAATGCTGCCGATTGCGCCAGATATTGTAAGATTGCCTTGCGGAGCAGCTACATAACCGTAAACAGTATCGAGCGTGCCGTCTATTTCGAGGTCGCCATATAGCGCGGCGATGTGGCCGTTAATAATGATATTTTCGCCCAAGCCAGTGACTTTTCCGCCGCGCTGTAGCCAAAGAACGGCATTCGATGGGCTATAGTCCTCTTTTTGTAGGATTGTGCCGCTTTCTATATAGACCTCGGACGTGCCATAAACTAGGATACTCCAACCGCCGTAAACGGGGTTGTTTCTCGCGTCGCCTTTTATGGTGACGGTGTTGCCTTCGCCCTCTATCCAAATAGCGTAGTCGCCTACGAAGGTGTAGCCGCTAGATTCTGTGTAGTCTAGGTTGTCGAGGTCTAGGGTGATTGAGGCGGCGTGGGTGGGGCGGGCGAAGCATAGTAGGGCTAGGGTGAGGGCGAAGCATAGGGTGAGGAGTAGGGTGGTGAGTAGGGTGAGGGTGGTTTTTGTTTCCATTGTTTTCATTGCTTTCATGGGTATTTTCCTCTCTTTTGGGGGTTTTGGTTTATGTGGTGATTTTTTATATTTTGCGTGGTTTAGTGTTTATTAAACACGGATTTAACGGATTTTCACGGATTGTGCGGATTCGTTCGTGGGGAAGCTGTGGGTTGTTGTTTTGGGAAGTAGCGGACGTGACACATCAGAGGTACGAACGAATCCGCGTAATACGTGTAAATCCGTAAAAATCCGTGTTTGGTTTTTCACAAAAGTGCCGTTTTGGGTTATATGGGACACGGATTTAACGGATTTTCACGGATTGTGCGGATTCGTTCGTGGGGAAGCTGTGGGTTGTTGTTTTATGAAGTAATAGGCGCGACACATCAGAGGTACGAACGAATCCGCGTAATCCGTGTAAATCCGTAAAAATCCGTGTTTTATTTTTCATAAAGTGCCGTTGTTGTGTTCGTATAGGCAAGGTTGACTTCCGAATCAGACCAATCTCTTTCAAATGTTTCCAAATATTCGTCTAGCATATTTTGGTTAATGGGTTTTCCGTCAATAGTGCCTAGATTGTAATCAACATGCTGTTTCTGTGTCATTACACCACCAACACTCCCTGCCTTTGGACTTCCTCAGTAAATGGCGTTTTGTTTAGCCAATCCTCGTAAATAACCGCTTGGGCATCTATATTTTCGTTTACGCCAAACGCAAGCAAATTTACTCGGGCGTAGTTTTCGCATACATTATTTGTAAATTCCTTTGACACAACGGCAATGTCTATGTCGCTTTCGGGGCGGTTGCTGGCTGTGACAACCGAGCCGAACAAGTAGACATCGGCTTGGGAATCCAACTCGGCGCGAACCTTTTTTGCAAACTGCATTGCTATTTCCATTGCACGCTCGTATGAAATTTTAGTGTTCATTATTTCACGCCCCTTTTTATTCCTATCAAGCAATCGGTATAGTACCATAGCAAAAGCGGTTTGGAAAGGTGGGAAAATAAATTTTTACCCCAACCCCCCAACATACTCACCATACCCCTCCTGCTCGTCCAAAACTGCGTCCATTCGCGAGTTTATGGCGGCGGGAATGAAGTTGCGTTTTTTGCTGTAATACTGGGAAACGATTTTCAAGAACGACCATGGGAACAAAAGCTGCGCGTAAATGATTTTTTCGGCGGAGGCGGGCAGGGGCAGTACGTTGTCATAAATTTCCAAGAACTGCTTGGCAGGAATTGCTCGCGAGGATTTCCGCGCATAACGGCGTAAAATGGCGGCGATGTCCTCTAGCTGTAGGTTTACGCGCGCATCATTTAGGCGCGTTATATAGCAGATTTCGTCATGTATGGAAAATGATTCCTCTTTTAGCGAGCTGTGGCAAATATGCCCGTTTGTTACGGCTTCTTGATACAAATTGTCATAATCTGTCGATGTGAGAATCTGCTCCGCGGTTTTTGCTTGCTTCATATAAAAATCCGCGTGCTTTAGAATTAGCACATCGAAGTCGGTCAGGCGCGGTCGGCGGTTTAGCTGTTTTACTATGGGGGCTAGGCTTTCCTTGGCGAAAATTTCAGTAAGCGGCGGACAGACCTCGGGCGGATTTTCCAGATTTCTTGCCGTTTTATGGAAGCTCGCAAGGGCTTCTAGTGCCATTTTCATGTCGGACAGGCTGTCAAGGCTTGGCTCGCGCCCTGCAAGATGCTTGGTCATTACGTAGATTTCGCAGCCAAGGCTTACGAACGGCTCGCCCTCGGGCGTGGGAATAATCGCGTCGGCTAGCGGTTGCCCTGCTTTTTCGAGCTGTTGCGACAAATTGCACCGCGCATAAATTTCCTTGGGCGTGCTGTTCGATTTATGTATTTTTGCCGAATTTAATAAGTAAGAACCGCGTTCCTTTACCGCGGTTACGCCCGATAGCCCAAAGTATGCAGGCAGGGCTTTTGCTAAATCGCTCATATAATCATCTCCTTGATTTTATATGATATGTACAAAGGTGGGGGAATAGCACGCAAACAAATGTGGTGGGGAGCTGTTGAGAATTATGGAACGCGGATTTTCGCGGATTTAACGGATTTTCGCGGATTTAAGGGATTCAAGGGCTTCACGCGGATTTAACGGATTTTCACGGATTATGCGGATTGGCTCGTTGTAAAATTCACAGAAATCCACGAAAATCCGCTCCGCCCGCTCGAATCCGCGTAAATCTGCGTGAATCCGCTAAATCCGCGTTTAATCGGTACGCATATTTGCTTAATCGGTTAATCGGCTAATCGTAGGGGGCGGATTTATCCGCCCCGACCCTTGCACGTTCGTCAATTCGGGACGGATAACGTCCTGTCAATTCGGTGCGTGCCAACCTCGGGGCGGATAAATCCGCCCCCTACGAAATCTTGCAAATTCCTTTAGCCAGTGGTGTAACAAATGATTTATGGTACGCGGATTTAACGGATTTTCACGGATTACGCGGATTGGCTCGTTGTAAAATTCACGGAAATCCATGAAAATACGCTCCGTCCGCTCAAATCCGCGTAAATCTGCGTGAATCCGCTAAATCCGCGTTTAATCGGTACGCATATTTGCTTAATTGGTTAATTGGTTAATCGGTCAATCGTAGGGGGCGGATTTATCCGCCCCGACCCCTGCACGTTCGTCAATTCGGGACGGATAACGTCCTGTCAATTTGGTACGTGCCAACCTCGGGGCGGATAAATCCGCCCCCTACGAACCCCCCAAAAAATTTGCACAAACCCCAAAACGAATCCCCCAAAAAAATTCACATAAAGCCCAAAACGAACCCCCCAAAAAATTTGCATAAAGCCCAAAACAATGATATAATCTAGCCTAACGGTAACATGAGGTAACATGAAAAAAACCGAGAGGGGCGACAACAATGAAAGCAATAAAAAAGGCAATCACTTGGGAAAATAAAAAAACGAGAGGGGCGACAGAAATGAACGCAAAAAGAAACGCAAGCAATTGGAAAAAAATGGGGGGGGGTACACATTAGCCCTAATCATGGCGGTACTCATGCTCCTTTCGCCTATAGCGTGCTTTGCGGCTACACCAGAGGTAATACACATTGAAATAGAAAACACGCTTAGCGGAATGTCGGAATTTGTCACCGAGCCTATGGTGTCGGCAGGGAGCGTTCACACCGTAGCATTAAAATCAGACGGCACGGTTTGGGCTTGGGGATA
Source organism: Defluviitaleaceae bacterium (assembly GCA_009777845.1). Classification (GTDB taxonomy): domain Bacteria; phylum Bacillota; class Clostridia; order Lachnospirales; family WQUN01; genus WQVC01. The sequence goes on along the minus strand of WRLD01000008.1, from coordinate 8,686 downwards.
TAATGACGGTGGACAGCTTGGCGATGGTACGACAACACACAGGAACACTCCTGTGCAGGTTACAGGCTTGGCTGACGTTATAGCCGTTTCTGCAGGGAGTGTTCACACCGTAGCATTAAAATCAGACGGCACGGTTTGGGCATGGGGTTCTAATTTGTCTGGACAGCTTGGCGATGGCACGACAACACAAAGTAACACCCCCGTGCAAGTTGCAGACTTGACTGACGTTACAGCCGTTTCTGCGGCAGTTAGTTACACAGTAGCATTGAAATCAGACGGCACTGTTTGGGCTTGGGGATTGAATCACATGGGACAGCTTGGCGATGGTACAACAACAACTAGTCGCACGCCCGTGCAGGTTACAGACTTGACTGACGTTACAGCCGTTTCTGCAGGAGAATATCTCACAATAGCATTAAAAGCAGACGGCACAGTTTGGGCGTGGGGGTCAAATACCAATGGACAGCTTGGCGATGGCACAACAGCAGTAAGCAGGAATAAGCCTGTGCAGGTCGTAGGCTTGACTGACGTTACAGCCGTTTCTGCAGGAGGTGTTCACGCCGTAGCATTAAAAGCAGACGGCACGGTTTGGTCTTGGGGACGTAATAACGAGGGACAGCTTGGCGATGGCACAACAAGCAGTAACACGCCCACGCACCTCGTAGCCTTGACTGACGTTACAGCAGTTTCGGCAGGACGATATTACACAGTAGCATTAAAAGCAGACGGCACGATTTGGGCTTGGGGATATAATGGCTCTGGAGAGCTTGGCGATGGTACAACATCAACTAGTTACACGCCTGTGCAAGTGGTCGTAGACTTGACTGACGTTACAGCCGTTTCTGCTGGGTCGCAACACGCCGTAGCATTAAAAGCAGACGGCGCAGTTTGGGCGTGGGGAAGCAATGGCAATGGACAGATTGGCGATGGTACAACATGGAACAATTCCACTCATGTACAGACCTTAGGCGAGGGCGGCGAGGGCTTCCTAAATTTAAGGGCAACAGCCATAGAGAATCCACCAGAGGGCTTATACACCGTAATCTTTAACCTAAACGGCGGTAATCGCATAGGCGGCGGCGAGATTGAACAAAACGTGCCGCAAAACGGCACGGCGACCACGCCCATAGTAGCTTATAGCGGCTGGGTTCTCGACAGATGGGATATTTCCTTTGCCCCTGCCGTTGACGGTGTCGTGGTCGTGACAGTCACCGCACAATGGCTGCGACTCGGCGCAATCTCAACCATGGGCGTAAGCGTAAGCTCCGCAGATGTGGTCTGGCTCGCGCGCCATGTCGCAGGACATGAGGGCTTCGAGCTAGACGCGCAGGGCGAGCGGCTAGTGGATATGAATGGTGACGGTGTAGTTGATTCCGCCGATATTACCGCGCTTATGCGGTGGTTGGTGGGGTGGGAGCTGGGGGAATTGCATGGCATTAAAAACTAAAGACCTACTTAAACTGGAAAAGCCAGGGCGTTATACTGGCGGAGAAGTGAACACGGTACAAAAGGAAATAACGGCGGATTTGACGCGTTTTGCCTTTTGCTTCCCAGATGTGTACGAAATCGGCATGAGCCACCTTGGGCTACAGCTATTATACTTTTTTATCAATCGGCGCGAGGACGTTTTTTGTGAGCGCGCCTTTATGCCGTGGCAGGATATGGTCGATTTATTGCGGCGCGAGGGCGAGCCGCTTTTTGCGTTGGAATCGGGCGACAGTCTACGCGAGTTTGATTTTTTGGGCTTTACCTTGCAATACGAAATGTCGTATACTAATGTTTTGGCGATGTTGGATTTGGCAGGTATTCCGCTGCGCGCTTGCGAACGCGGCGACGATTTCCCGATAATATGCGCAGGCGGCCCGTGTGCCACAAACCCCGAGCCTATGGCGGATTTTGTCGACTTTTTTTATATCGGCGACGGCGAAGCAAGCCTTGACGAAATCTTTGACATTTACAAAACACGAACAAACAAGCAGGATTTCCTGCGTAAAATATGCAACATACAGGGCGTTTACGTACCCTCGCTGTATAAGGCTTCGTATAATGCGGACGGCACTCTGCGCGATTTTGCGGCTGCGCCGCTTGCATTTTCGGCGACCTCTCATGCCGAGCCGCACAACGTCACGAGGATTGACACACCGACCGCTCCTGCCACCGTCAAGCGCGCGTTTTTGCCGAGCCTTGACTTTTTCCCTGAGAAGCTAATCGTGCCGCTGGTGGAATCCACGCACGCGCGCGCCGTGGTGGAAATTGTGCGCGGCTGTAAGCGCGGCTGCCGTTTTTGTCAGGCGGGCTTTATTTATCGGCCTATACGCGAACGCAGTACGTGCCAAATTCTGGAACATGCCGAGAAGATTCTAACCGCTACGGGCTATGAGGAGCTGTCGTTGCTTGCGTTAAGCGCGTGCGACTATTCCCATTTTTCGGAATTGGTTGACGGGCTTTTGGAAATTTGCAGGAGGAAGCGCGTGACAATTTCGTTGCCGTCTACGCGGCTTGATGCGTTGGATATTGTTTCCAAAATAAAGACACTGCGTACCTCGTCGCTTACAGTTGCGCCAGAAGCAGGAAGCCAGCGGCTGCGCGATTTGATTAACAAAAACTTGACAGAGGAAGAAATTCTCGGCGGCTGTTTGAAGGCGTTTAGGGCTGGCTTTGACAAGCTAAAATTGTATTTTATGAGCGGTCTGCCAAACGAAACGCCCGAGGATTCCTTTGCAGTCGCGGAGCTTAGCGAAAAAATAGTAGAGGAATATTATCAGCTAACCTACGAGGAGCGGAAACGCCCCGTGAGCATAGGCGTAAGCGTGTCCTGCTTTGTGCCTAAGCCGTTTACGCCCTTTCAGTGGGCGGCGCAGACCACGCCCGAGGAATTTTCGCGTGTTCAGCGCGAGGTAAAGGCGAGCGTTCGCAAAAAGCAGATTTCGTACCGCTATCACGACTCCAAAACCGCACAAATAGAGGGCGTGCTTGCGCGCGGCGACAGACGGCTTTCGGCGGTAATCGAGGCCGCGTACAAAAACGGCGCGATGTTTGACGGCTGGACGGAGCATTTTAACTACGCGCTATGGCTTGGCGCATTTGAGGCTGTGGGGCTTGAGCCTGCGTTTTATGCCCATAGGGAGCGCGGGACTGATGAGAAATTGCCTTGGGATTTTATTGATGTTGGGGTTGGTCGGGGGCTTTTGGTGAGGGAATGGGAGAGGGCTAACGCATGAGAATCCGTCTTTGCTTTTCAAAAACAGCTACGCTGCGTTTTATCGGGCATTTGGACTTTTTGCGTGTGTTTCAGCAGACAATACGCCGCGCGGACTTGCCTGCGGCGTTTTCGCAGGGGTTTAATCCGCATTTGTTGATTTCGTTTGCGTTGCCGTTGCCGCTGGGTATGGAAAGCGGAAACGATTATGCGGATATTACGCTAGAACACGACATGTCCGCCGCCGACATAGTAGACAAGCTAAACGCCGCTGCGCCGCGCGGACTTATCGTACACAGCGCGTGTCCTGCGTGGAATAAGGCGGCATCGGTGGTGACGGCGGCGGATTATTTGTTGGACGTTTCGTGCCTTGACCTTGATATGGGAAAAATTGACAGTGTTGTGGCAGAGATAAAGCGGTCGGAGGCTATAATAATTGCCAAAAAGACTAAAAAAGGGGTAAAGGATACGAATATTCGTGGGGATATTTTGGGGTTGGAACGAGTTGGCGAGAAAGTTTTAATGCGTTTGTCGGCTGGAAGCGCGCGGTTTTTAAGCCCGCTGAGTGTGGCTGGGTTGTTTTCTCGGAATGGGGTAATGGCGTGTGTGTCTGATAGTATTTCGCAGAATGGGATAACGCCGTGTGTTTCCGACATTATGCGGACGGAATTATACTACGAGGGCGAAAACGGCGAGCTTTTGCCGCTTTCCGCACAAAGCGGAGGTGCTTCGCAAAGCGGTTCTTCTTCACAAAATGGTTCTTCCGCACAAAGCGGTTCTTCTTCACAAAACGGAGGCTTCGCATAAAACGCCTACTAATCGAGCAAAAGCATAACGGCGTTTTTTTTGCGTTGCATGAGGACGAAAGGCTCGTGGAGCTTGTTTTCGAGCCGTTGCCGCAGGACGAGGGCTCGTGGGTGGGGCGAATAATCGTGGGGCGAATAAAGACCATTTTGCCCGGCTTGTTTGCGTTTATTGACATAGGCGACAAAAAAAATGCGTTCACGAATTTAAAGGCAGGGCATGGCTTAAAGGCAGGGCAGGCGGTTCTCGTGCAGGTGCAAAAGGACGCACTGGGAACAAAGGGCATGTATGTAAATCTCGAAACCAGTATTAAGGGGCGGCTGGTCGTACTTGTGGGCGATAGCCGCGCCGTGGGCATTTCTCGCAAAATCGAGGACAAAAAGGAAGCGCTTCGCCTAAAAAAGCTCGTGCGGCGGAGCTTGCCTGCGGATTGCGGCGCGATTATTCGCACTAATGCCGTGGGCGCGTGCGACACGGAAATAAGCGAGGAAATACAGCGGCTTAGCGGCATTTATGCGGCTCTTATTAGCCGCGCGCAGTTTGTGCGGCCGCCTGCGGTGCTGTACCCAAAAACGCGCGATTATTCGATTTTGGCGGATTTGCTTACGGAGGATATGGAGATTCATATACGAGAAAACGAGGTCGAAAACGAAATACGTCAAAAAATCTGCGAGCTTGTCCCCACGCTCGCGTCCAAGATTTTTAGTACGCCTGTTTGTTTAGACAAAAAAATACAAAACGCCCTAGCCAAAAGAGTGCCTTTGCCCTGCGGCGGCTGGATTGTTATCGAGCAGACGGAGGCGTGCGTAGTCATAGACGTAAACACGGGCAGTAATGTCGGCAAGCTAAACTACGCCCAAATGATTTTGGACACAAACCTAGAAGCGGCGGCAGAAATAGCCTTACAGCTACGCATACGGAATTTGTCGGGAATAATAATAATTGATTTTATTTCCATGCAGAGCAAGCACGACCAAGAAACACTGCTAGACACCTTTCGCACAGAATTAGAAAAAGACCGCATACGGTGTGAGTATCTTAGCTTTATCGGGCTGGGAATGGTGCAGCTATCGCGCCGTAGGATACGGCCGCCGTTGGGGGAGGTGGTGGCGGCGGGGTATTTAGAAATTTGAATAAGAAATAACGAAATCAATTATTTCCCTTGCTCTCTCGTAATAACTTGCAAAAAAACACCTGCCGTGTTTTTACAAACAGAACGCCGCGCTATCGCGACGGTTGTATTTGTATTGAGAATCATGTTTTAATGGTGATATAATTCGCTCAAATAGAATGGAGGGGGATTATGCCAACACAAATAACAACCACCGAAAGTAGTAATTTTGAAAAGGTTTTACGCTCTGCTATAGAGTTGCCTGGTATAAGTATTAACAGAGTAGCTTTCCTAAGAAAAGAATTGTCAAAATTTTTCGATGATGATGTCGTGGAAAAGGCGATTGAAGCCAATCCTGCACAGGCAGGAATAAGCACTAAAATCCTAGAGCAAATAGCAAAAGCGTGTATCAATTACGAAACCGCCAATGTGACAGGCATATCTGCCGTCGCAGGGGTAGCGGGAGGGTGGGCAATGGCGGCAACTATTCCCGCCGACATTGCTCAATTTTTCGGACATATTATTAGGATACTCCAAAAACTCGCATATCTTTATGGCTGGCAAGAAATATTTCGGGATAACAATCAAGATGTTTTAGATGACGAAACATCAAACCAACTTACGCTATTCATAGGCGTAATGTTTGGAGTTAATGCGGCAAATGCCACTATAGCAAAGATTGCAGAATCAATTGCAATACAAGCGGAAAAAACATTAGTACGCAAGGCTTTGACACAGGGAACTATATATCCAATTGTTAAGAAAATTGCCAAGGCTATAGGCATAAGAATGACCAAAGAAATTTTCGCTAAAAGCGTTGGTAAAATAATTCCGGTTGTTGGAGCGGTTGTTTCAGGTGGAATAACTTTTGTAACATTCAAGCCGATGTCCAGGAGATTACAAAGCTATCTCGCTACCTTACCTATGGCAAGCGTTGAGCTTTATAAAAAATCCCGCAACAACGCCGAGGACGTTATTGATATTGATTTCTCCGGTATTGTTGTTGAAGATTAGTAATTGAACGACAATAGACTCTTAGACACAAGCATAAAACAACCCCCGAAAACCCAATTTTAGGTTCTCGGGGGCAACCCCCCTACCCCCCCTTCTTCAAAATCAACAACTTCTGCCCAGCCACGACCTTCCCACTACCCTCAATCTCATTAACCATAAGCAGCTCGTCAAGCGGCGTATTATACCGCTTCGCAATCTTCCACAAATTATCGCCCGCCTGCACGATATACACCGTTATGCTTGCTTGGTCGGCGAGCCTGGACGGCTCTAGGTCGCTCATTTCTATGTCACGTATTATGCTAGTTTCTTCCTGTTCTATGACGCGGGTGTTGAAGGTCAAAAGCAGGCGTACCTCGGTTTCGCGCGGCGTAAGCATGTTGAACGTCACATGGTCAATGGAAATGTCCACGTCCGCGTTCATTGTGGCGTTCGCGCCCTTTGCCTCGATTACCTGGCGGTACGGAAGCACGGTTCGGTAGGAGGCCAGCGGCGTGGTGTCGCTTTCGGCTACATAAAGAATGTCGGTGTTGATTGCGCCCTCCACAATGATTTTGTCGTCAATTATTTTCAAATCGTCTATGTGCGCGTTGCCCTTTACGCGGAAAACCTGTAGCATATCTGGCACGCTCGCACCCAGCGTTACCACCTCTTTTACTGGCGTTTGATTGCGGTTTAGGCAAACAAGGCTAGGGTAGCTTACCGCCGTTTTCGTAAACTCTAAATGCGTGTTAATCATATACGCATCTTCGAGAATTGGAAAGGTTTCCGTGCTGTAAACCTTCATTTCCGCGCCTACGGAAATTTCCACATCAAGCACTCTGTCCTCGCCGTCGTCGTCTGGGCGAATGGTTACGTGCTTGTCGAGAATTTGCAACGCCGCGTCCGCGAACATATCGTCCCTCGCGCCGCTAACGTCCAGCGGGCCGTTAAATGGAAGCTCGCTTTCGATAAACTCGATTAGGCTATCGTCCGCATCGCCGCGATATAGCGTAGTAAGCGAAATCGCGCCCGATAGGTTCACCCTGCCGTTGGAAATTCTTATGTCTTGATTAGTTATTCCCGCCGATACCTGCAAAATTTCGCGTACATTTGGTTTTGCGGACGGCAGTACAAATTGTTCTCGCACAACAAAACGCTCACTGCGCGTATCTACCGTGCGGTTCAAGTTCAAATTCGTTTTAAGCAGCTGATTTTCCGGCACATCGTTAATATGTACTACCATTTCATGCGCGTCACTCCGCTCCGCAGAAATAGAAACATCAACTATTGCGCGGTAATTCACCTTGCGGTCGTTTACTACGCGATAATCTATATTGGCAATCGTCGCCCTTGCGCGTACCCACATGTCCTTTGTCACGCCGTCTAGGTTTACAAAATCGTCCAGCGCACGGCTAAGGCTTATGGAATGTACCGCCTTGTCCGCGCTTTTTGCCGCATACAATATGGACACATTCAGCTTGCCCATATAGTTTACCCTGTCCGTGTTCGGCTCCGTCCGCTCAATCAGTACCTGCTCCTCCGTTTGCAGCAGCAACGCAATGTCGGGCTTTGTGTCAGGCACAATTAAATCGCCCTCCAGCATAACCTGCACCTGCTCGCTTCCCACCGATTGGTCCAAAAAAACCTGTTCCTTTACCAACATAATAAAAAACCTCCTTCATATCGCCTTTAGGCAAATTTAGCCTTTTAGGCAATATATGAGGGAGGCTGCGAATTTATTCATATAGTAATCCGAATGTCGAGGATTATTCACATAGAGTAATTTCCACGGCATTGGTTAAAACGTCGGTATAACTGAATGATAATTTGCGAGAGGGGTTAGAATCATCGCCGACCTGTACAGTAAATATGCTGGGGTATACATGCGAAATTATCCCCTTATTTACCACCGATTTATGACGACCCTTGTTAGTTTCCAGTCTTACCTTGCTGCCGATATTCCGCTGAATATCGTTCCTTACATGGAATACATCTGTTCTGTCAAACAAGTGCTTCACCTCTCCTAATATAAATTTGGCAGTTCTGCTAAATACCCCCTTTGGAAAAATAGGTCGTGCATGAAGATTTTTCATACAATGGATTATTATAAACTATGAGGTGGGGAAAGTCAAATTGTGAGGGGAGCGAGTTTTCTCGTATTAAAATTTACAAATGCAGTTGACTATATAAGCCTAGCGGTGGTACTATAGGGGTGCAGAATAGGCTCTGTGCGTGACGTGGTATTCTCCGCCCTTGTGTCTTTTTTGTATGATGTAACATATATTTTTAATGTAACAGAATATCTATTCTGTTACATGCGGTATTTTACCTAGTAAAATCAAGGGCTTTTCGGGTACATATTTTTGCATTTTCGGGCGAGTGGGGTAATACTCGCTCTTTTTTATGTGCTTTTTTACTGGCTTTTTTTGTGCATGTAACAGAATAGATATTTTGTTACATACGGCGAAAATAAAGCATATAAAAAAGGAGGAGTTCCCATGAGGAAGCAATTTAGAAGAAATGCAGGCTTGGCACTGCCTACGGTGGTTTTGTTTATTATTATGATGGCTACTGTAGGT
>WRLD01000007.1 GCA_009777845.1 Defluviitaleaceae bacterium | reverse complement strand
CCCTTGACTTGTCGAGCTTTGACACAAGCAATGTTACGAGTATGTATGGTATGTTTGGCGGTGCGAGCGGTCTAACCGCCCTTGACTTATCAGACTTTGACACAAGCAATGTTACGGATATGTCGGTCATGTTTGGCGGTGCAAGCGGTCTAACCACCCTTGACTTGTCAGACTTTGACACAAGCAATGTTATGTACATGAATAACATGTTTAGCGATGCGAGCGGTCTAACCACCCTTGACTTGTCGAGCTTTGACACAAGCAATGTTACGAGTATGTGGGGTATGTTTGAAAGTGCGAGCGGTCTAACCACCCTTGATTTATCAGACTTCGACACACGCAATGTTACGGATATGGGGAGTATGTTTAACGGTGCGAGCGGTCTAGCCACCCTTGATTTATCTAAATGGAACACAAGCAATGTTACGGATATGTGGGGTATGTTTTTCGGTGCGAGCGGTCTAACCACCCTTGACTTGTCAGACTTTGACACAAGCAAGGTTACGGATATGGCGTTCATGTTTTGCGATGCAAGCGGTCTAACCACCCTTGATGTGTCGGGCTTTGACACAAGCAAGGTTACGGATATGTATGGTATGTTTTACGGCGCGAGCAGTCTAACCACCCTTGACTTGTCGGGCTTTGACACAAGCAATGTTATGTACATGGATAGCATGTTTAACGGTGCGAGCGGTCTAACCACCCTTGACTTGTCGAGCTTTGACACAAGCAATGTTACGGATATGGGGGGTATGTTTTACGATGCGAGCGGTCTAACCTCCCTTGATTTATCAGACTTCGACACAAAAAATGTTACGGATATGTATGGTATGTTTTTCGGTGCGAGCGGTCTAACCACCCTTGATTTATCAGACTTCGACACACGCAATGTTATGGATATGTCGGGTATGTTTTTCGGTGCGAGCGGTCTAACGTCCCTTGACTTATCAGGCTTTGACACAGGCAATGTTACGGATATGTGGGGTATGTTTGGCGGTGCGAGCGGTCTAACCACCCTTGATGTGTCGGGCTTTGACACACGCAATGTTACGTATATGGGGGGTATGTTTTACGATGCGAGCGGTCTAACCTCCCTTGACTTATCTAAATGGAACACAAGCAATGTTACGAGTATGTATGGTATGTTTGGCGGTGCGAGCGGTCTAACGTCCCTTGACTTGTCGGGCTTTGACACAGGAAATGTTATGAGTATGGATATGATGTTTTTAGGTACGAGCGACTTAAAAAGCATTACCTTTGGCGAAAAATTTATAAGTCGTGACGACAATTCTCTGTCCGAGGTTTCCCCCGAAAACGGCAACGGCTGGCGTACGGTGGGAAGCTCCGCCACGCTACAGTCTGACGAGCTGTGGGAATATTTGAGTACAAACGATAGCAGAAACACCGCCGAACAATGGGTGTGGGCGATTGATTTTTGCCCCGAGTGCGAGCAATTCCCATGTATCTGCGAGCCATGCCCCAAGTGCGAGCAGTACCCCTGTATCTGCCCCTGCGAGGTGTGCGAGTTAGACCCATGCGAATGTTGCCCCGAGTGCGAAAAATACCCCTGCGAGTGCGTAGACACATGCCCCTACTGCGGCGCGGAGCTTTCGGCTAACGACAAATTCCCCGACCACTCGACACTAGGCACAGGCGCGGAATGGCGGTTATACGAGTGTGGGGAGCTAGTGGTCGGCGGTGGGTATATCAATAATACCGACTGGTTCAGTCCGTGGGGCGATTACGAAGACGACATCACATATATTAGCTTCACTGCCCCGATTACTGCGGGGGAAAGCCTAGCGAGCCTATTCTTTGAATTATATAATGTAACAGAAATTGAGGGCTTGGGCTTTTTTGACACAAGCAAGGTTACGAATATGGTGGATATGTTTTACGGTGCGAGCGGTCTAACTACCCTTGACTTGTCGAGCTTTGACACAAGCAATGTTATGTACATGGCTAGCATGTTTAGCGATGCGAGCGGTCTAACCACCCTTGACTTGTCGAGCTTTGACACAGGCAATGTTATGGATATGTCGTTCATGTTTGGCGGTGCGAGCGGATTAACCACTCTTGACTTGTTAGGCTTCGACACAAGCAATGTTACGAGTATGTTTGGTATGTTTGGCGGTGCGAGCGGTCTAGCCACCCTTGATTTATCAGACTTTGACACAGGCAATGTTGCGAATATGTCGAGTATGTTTTACGGTGCAAGCGGTCTAACCACCCTTGACTTATCAGACTTTGACACAGGCAATGTTATGAATATGTCGTTCATGTTTAGCGGTGCGAGCGGTCTAACCACCCTTGACTTATCGGGCTTTGACACAGGCAAGGTTACGAGTATGGCGCTCATGTTTAACGGTGCGAGCGGATTAACCACTCTTGACTTATCAGACTTCGACACACGCAATGTTATGGATATGTCGGGTATGTTTTACGGTGCGAGCGGTCTAATCACCCTTGACTTGTCAGACTTTGACACAAGCAAGGTTACGAATATGTTTGGTATGTTTAGCGACGCGAGCGGTCTAATCTCCCTTGATTTATCAGACTTCGACACACGCAATGTTATGTATATGTCGGAGATGTTTTACGGTGCGAGCGGTCTAATCTCCCTTGACTTATCAGGCTTTGACACAGGCAAGGTTACGAATATGTCGGAGATGTTTTTAGGTGCGAGCGACTTAAAAAGCATTACCTTTGGCGAAAAATTTATAAGTCGTGACGACAATTCCCTGCCCGAGGTTTCCGCCCAAAACGGCAACGGCTGGCGTACGGTGGGAAGCTCCGCCACGCTACAGTCTGACGAGCTATGGGAATATTTGCGTACAAACGATAGCAGAAACACCGCCGAGCAATTCACATGGGCGGCTGCCCTTTGCCCCGAGTGCGAGCAATTCCCATGTATCTGCCCCTGCGAGGTGTGCGAGCTAGACCCATGCGAATGTTGCGAGGTGTGCGAAAAATACCCCTGCGAGTGCGTAGACACATGCCCCTACTGCGGCGAGGAGCTTTCGGCTAATGACAAATTTTCCGACCACCCGACACTAGGCACAGGCGCGGAATGGCAGTTATTCGACTGCGGCGAGCTAGTGGTGGGCGGTGGATATATTAACAATTACGACTGGGTCAGTCCGTGGGACGATTACGCAGACGACATCACACATATTAGCTTCACTGCCCCGATTACTGCGGGGGAAAGCCTACAGTATCTATTCAGCAACTTATATAATGTAACAGAAATTGAGGGCTTGGGCTTTTTTGACACAAGCAGGGTTACGGATATGGGGGTTATGTTTTACGGTGCGAGCGGTCTAACCACCCTTGACTTGTCGAGCTTTGACACAAGCAATGTTATGTACATGGATAGCATGTTTAGCGGTGCGAACGGGCTAACCACCCTTGACTTGTCAGACTTCGACACAAGCAATGTTACAAATATGGGGGGTATGTTTAACGGTGCGAGCGGTCTAACCACCCTTGACTTATCAGACTTCGACACACGCAATGTTATGGATATGTCGGGTATGTTTTACGGTGCGAGAGGTCTAACCACCCTTGACTTGTCAGACTTTGACACAGGCAAGGTTACGGAGATGGGGGGTATGTTTTGCGAGGCGAGCGGTCTAACCGCCCTTGACTTGTCGGGCTTTGACACAAGAAATGTTGTGTCCATGAATAGCATGTTTAGAGAGGCGAGCGGGCTAACCACCCTTGACTTATCTAAATGGAACACAAGCAAGGTTACGGATATGTGGAGTATGTTTTTCGGTGCGAGCGGTCTAACCACCCTTGACTTGTCTAAATGGAACACAAGCAATGTTACGGATATGTGGGGTATGTTTTACGGTGCGAGCGGTCTAACCACCCTTGATTTATCAGACTTCGACACACGCAATGTTATGGGTATGTCGGGTATGTTTGGCGATGCGAGCGGTCTAACCACCCTTGACTTGTCGAGCTTTGACACAAGCAATGTTATGTACATGGATAGCATGTTTTTCGGTGCGAGCGGTCTAACCACCCTTGACTTGTCGGGCTTTGACACAGGCAATGTTACGGATATGTCGGAGATGTTTTACGGTACGAGCGACTTAATAAGCATTACCTTTGGCGAAAAATTTATAAGTCGCGGCGACAATTCCCTGCCCGATATTTCCCCCGAAAACGGCGGCGACTGGCGTACCGTGGGTAATGACGACACGCTTACGTCCGCCGAGCTGTGGGAATATTTGAGTACCAATGACAGCAGAAACGCCGCCGAGCAGTGGATATGGGCGAAGTATTTTTGTGAATGGTGCGGTAGCTATCCTCATACTTGCTTTCCTGTTACTGGGGTTGGGGATATGACGGTGTATAGCGTGTTGATGATTTTGTTTTTGGGTGGGGCAGTGGTGGCTTGGGGGTATGTGATAAAAAAGGCGGCTCGAACGCGGATTTTTTAAAGGCATGGAACGCGGATTTACGCGGATTTAGCGGATTTTCGCGGATTTTATCTGGCGTGTTTTTTTAAATCCGCTAAATTAAAAATCCACGTAATCGGCGTTCCGTTAGTTTTTATTAACACGAGAAAAAATCCGCGTAAATCCGCTAAATCCGCGTAAATCCGCGTTCCATAATTTTTTAAATCCGTAAAATCTTCACCCCAACGCACTTAAAACCCATCAAACTATTTTTTTATCCCCACCAAAATAGTAAACTATGGTATAATCACATAACATAATGTATATTAGACATATTAAACCTATCCAACCCAAAGGGGAGATTTTATGTTTACGCGGAAAACCAAGATTATTGCGACAATCGGGCCTGCTAGCTGTGAGCTGGACACGATTAGGAAAATGATTGCCGCAGGAATGAACGGCGCGAGGTTCAACTTCTCGCACGGCGACCACGAATTTCATGGCAAGCTGATTGACAACGTAATTGCCGCGCGGGAGGAGCTGGACAAACCAGTCACCTTGATTTTGGACACAAAGGGGCCGGAAATTCGGACAAAAACCTTTGATACCGACAGGATTTATTTGGAGCAGGGCGCGGAGTTTACGCTTACCACGGACGACATAGTGGGCGACAATACGCGCGTAGCCGTAACGTACGAAAACCTGCCGCGTGATTTGAAAATAGGCAACCGCGTACTTATTGATGATGGGCTTATCGAAATGCACGTAAAGGAAATAAGCGGCAATGACGTAAAATGTGTACTAATCAATTCAGGCTTCTTGGGACATCGCAAGGGAATAAACATTCCAGATGTGTATGTAGACCTGCCCTCGCTTACCGAAAAGGACATCGAGGACATCACCTTTGGCGTGAAAAAGGGCGTAGACTGGATAGCCGCGTCCTTTGTGCGTACTGCGCAGGATATAGCAAATATCCGCAAGGTTCTGCACGACATCAACGGCAACCACGTAAAAATCATGGCAAAAATCGAATCTCGCGACGGCGTAGACAATATTTCTAGCATTTTGGACGTGGTTGATGCTATTATGGTTGCGCGCGGCGACCTTGGCGTGGAAATTTCGCCCGAGGAAGTACCCATTGTGCAAAAAGACCTAATCTGTAGCTGTATCATGGCAGGCAAGCCAGTTGTCACTGCCACGCATATGCTAGAATCCATGGTAAACAACCCGCGCCCCACACGCGCCGAGGCTTCAGACGTAGCCAACGCCATTTTTGACGGCACAGACGTGGTAATGCTCTCGGGCGAAACGGCAGGCGGTAAATATCCAGTAGAATCCATAGAAATGATGGTGCGGATTGCGCGTAAAACGGAAAGCACAATCGACTACGAGGCAAGATACGCCACCACGCACGAAAATTTGTCCAAAAACGTAACAAACGCAATAAGCTACGCCGCCGTTAATGTGGCGGCGGAAATGGGCGCGGCGTGTATCACGCCCGTCACGGACACTGGCTACGCGGCGCGTATGGTTTCGCGTTCCCGTCCGAGCTGTCCTATTTTGGCGGTTACCTATGACCCTGTTGTGTGCCGTCAGCTTAACCTTTCGTGGGGCTGTGTACCCATGCTTTCCGCCGAGCCGTTCCAAGGGGACAGCGAGGTCTTTGACATAGCGGAAAATCTTGCCATAAAGTCGGGGCTTGTCAAAAACGGCGACATTATGATTGCGTTGGCAGGCGTTCCCGTAGGCTCGGCAGGCGCGTCAAACACCATTCGCGTGCTAACCGTGGGCGACGTAATCATCAGCGGCGAGGGCAACGGCAAGGGCTTAGTAAGCGGCGTGACCCGCGTAATAACAGGCGACGACAAAAAGGAAATAGCGTCCTTTGAAAAGGGCGAGGTGCTTGTATGTACAAAAACAGACGATACCCTAATCGAATGTATAAAGCAAGCAAGCGCGATTGTAATCGGCTCGTGGGAAAAGCTGGACTTTAGCCACGCCGAAACGGTCGCTAAGGCGTTAAATATTCCGCTGATTCGCGCCAAGGTGCGAGTTACTGATTTTGTGAAAAGCGGAATACCTGTGACGGTGGATACTAATGAGGGCTTGTTAATTAACGGCAATAAATAGGGGCATAGCCCTCATAAAAAGGAGAATACAATGAATCATTTAATAGTAGACAGCGGCTGCGATGTCACCGCGGAGCTTGTAGAACACGAAGGCTGTATGCTTTCTCGCGTACCACTAAATCTACAGGTGGAGGACACAGTTTACGTAGACGACGACAATATCGACCTAAATAAGTACCTCGCGCACATGGAGGCAAGCCCCATTGCGGTAAAAACGTCCGCGCCGTCGCCGAGCCTATTTACAGAAAAATTCAAGCTAGGCGACAATGTATTTGTGGTAACGCTTTCCAGTAAGCTAAGCGCGACCTACCAGAGCGCGCTCGCCGCAAAGGACATGTATTTGGAAGAATACGGCAAGAAGTTTATCCATGTGTTCGATAGCTTTTCGGCGGCAATCGCCGAGGGCGTAATCGCCATGAAAATATCCGAGCTGTCAAAAATAGGGACAGGCGCGACAGAAATCGTGGAGCAGGTCAATACCTACATCGAAAACATGCGTACATTTTTTATCCTAGACAAGTTTGACAATTTGGTAAAAACAGGGCGCGTAAACCCCTATGTAGCAAAGGTCGCCTCCGTGCTTAACATAAAGCCAGTTTGCACCGAGGAGGGCGGCCAAATAAAAATGGTCGATAAATCGCGCGGCTTTCCCAAGGCGCTGGCGCGAATGATGAAGCTAATCGAAACCGAGGTATCCGACATAGAACAGCGCGTAATCGGGATTACACACGTACAAGCCTACGAAAAAGCGTTAGCGACCAAGGAAGCGTTGCTTGCACACTTTAAGCCGAGGGATATTGTGATTATTGAATGTCGTGGGATTACTACTACGTATGCTAATCGTGGTGGGGTGATTTTGGCGTTGTGAGGTGGGCGTAGCCCCCTTTTTCACCGCTGTGTTCGTTGATGTTTTGCGTTTTAACGCAAAACATCAACTTGGTGGGAATGTCGTCACGAGGGGGCATAGCCCCTTTTCACCGCTGTACTGTGGTGGAAATGTCGTCACGAGCCTTTATAGAGGGCATGGAACGCGGATTTTCGCGGATTTGGCGGATTCTCGCGGATTCGTTCTTGGGAAAATTTACAAAACCTCGCTCGATTTCAAATCGGACGAGGTTTTTTTATTGGAACACGGATTTAACGGATTTTCACGGATTACGCGGATTCGTTCGTGGGAAAATAATCCGTATAGCCTGCGTTCCAACTTCATGCGGATTGAACCTCGAAAAAATCCGCGTGAATCTGCGTAAATCCGCTAAATCCGTGTTTAATTGTCTTTAACTCCACATCTATTGTCTGCTGTGCCTCGCTCCCTCTGTGCCTCTGTGTGAAAAATTCTTTTAAACCAAAAAAACGCGTTCTACACTCTACCCAAGTTTTTTTATTTGTCAAAAAGATTTTCACACAGAGGCACAGAGGGAGCGTGGCACAGCAGGAAAGAAACGCAGATTAAAATATTGCGATTGTCGTGAGGATTAAAATATTGCGTTGTTATGGGTATTTAAATATTGCGTTTGTTGTGGGGGATTTGCAGGTTTTTGTAGGGGACGGATTTATCCGTCCCGAGGTTACCTCGCTCTGCGTTAATGGACGGTATCCGCCTCGAATTGTAGAACGTGCGTACCTCGGGGCGGACAAGTCCGCCCCCTACAAGAACCTGCAAGCTCCCAGTGGTTTAACAAATGATTTACAGAACGCAGATTTAAAGGCAATACAACACGGATTTAAAAGCAATGGAACACGGATTTTCACGGATTACGCGGATTCGTTCGTGCGTTCATTAAAACTAACGAAACATAAATTACGTGAATTTTTAATTAAACAGATTTTAATAACCACGCCAGATAGAATCCGCGAAAATCCGTTAAATCCGCGTAAATCCGCGTTCCATAATTCTTTACAAAACATCAACGCGATTAAAATACCGTCACGAAAACACCCCAATCAACAAAAAAACGCCACATAAGCGGCGTTTTTCTGTTTCCTCTAAAGCTATACAAAGGCTCGTGACGATATTCCCACCAAGCAGGCAGTAAGGTGTTGTCGTAGACAACACCGCACGCCGACCACAGTATAGCGGAGGAAAGGGGCTATGCCCCTTATCTCTTGAATCTTATATCCAACATCTCCTGCCGTTCATTACGGTGATGCTCTACCGCCTGCAATACGTCCATCTCATGCAGCCAGAAGTGCGAAGCAAAATCACCAAGTACCCAGTAATAGCCCTCAATCGCGCGGCCTACGTCTGTACGTCTGGTAAGACCAGAGATAATAGCGCGTTGTACGTCGCCCTCTGTGGGGAACTGCTCACGCATCCACTCGATTTGACCAGATTCATATAGAATGTCGGTATCGTCGCCAGGCCATGAGTGAAGCTCCTCTATAAGAATAAGAATGTCGCCTACGTCCCAGGAAGTACCAACGGTTACGCCCATGCCTTGCTTAAAGCCTGCAAGCCATGTGCTTCCAGTTGTATTGTCGGGGCCTATTGGGAACGGCACAAAGCCAAGCTCAAATGCGGGAGGTACGTTTTGGATTGCCCAGGTAATTGTTGGGAACAACGCGGCAACGCCTTCTCTAAGACCAGAGTAGAAGTTTCTGTCGTAGTTGCCTGTGTCCATGTGTCCGCCTGCCTCGGCGTGCCACAAACGCTCCTCAAAAATCAATTTTGCAAATTCTAAGGCTCTGATTGTGTTGGGGTGCGCGTAGCCGTAATTCATGTCCGCGTCTACGAGCATACCGTCATTTGTGCCAATTAGGTGCTGTACAATCTCGCCGGGCTGTCCTGCGATACCAAACTGGTTAAATACGCCGCCGCCGCCAGTTGTGTCGCGTGTTGCGCGGCGCATAATGTCAAGCATTGCTTCCCATGTCCACTCGCCGTTTTCGTATAATTCAATCGGGTTAGGCAAGCCCTCCATGTTTATGATGTTGAGGTTTACACCAAGCCCAAACGCTTCCGCATCCGCGCCGTTTTGGTTAATTGTCCACGTTCCGCCGTCCATAGACGTACATGGGCTTATATATACCCTATCGCCAAAAAGGTCAGAGTTTGGCAAATTAGCGTTGTCCCATGGCTGAATAACTGTGCCAATCGCGTCCATTATCCAGTCGCCGTCGAGAATAACCACGTCTGCGAATGGGTTACGCTCCAATACGCTTGCGTTAAGCGTGTCCATAAGATTGCCGTAAGGTACTGCTACCGCTTCAAATTTTACGTTAAATTGTTCTTCTACTCTGCGCGCATTGTCCCACATAAGGCGCGCAAGCGCATAGTTGTTAGATGTAGCTCTGTCCGGCTCATCGCCCCACGCAAGTGCGGAAATAGGGGTGTCCCACCATGCGCCTATGCGTAATGTACGTCCGCCAAAGTCTTTAATCGGGTGAATGTTGCCCATTTGACTACGGTCAACTGGGGTTGTGCTGTCTGGTGGTGTTGGTGTTTCGCCGTTTGTAGGTGTTCCCACACTAGAATCGCCTGTAGGAGCTGGCGGCTCGGGTGGCTTGTCATTGCAAGCAGTCATTGACAAAAACAACAACGCAAGCAGTAATGCTAAAACTCTTTTTGCTCTTCTCATCTTAAAATTCCCCTTTTCTGTTTTTTTGGAATGCTTTTTATGCTAGGGCGTGTTTCCACTATAAGAAAATACAGATTTGCGTGGCAGATTTTCGCCAATCAAGGAGGGGTTTCGCGCCGCGTACTAGCGGTACGCAAGCGAAAGCCCGACGACGAGTGGCGGAAAGCTGACCGCAAAGATGTGTTTTCGTTAGTGGAAATACGCCCTATTTAACCCACTATTCCGCTGCGTTCCAAGCCCTCAACAAAGAAACGCTGCAAGAACATGTAGATTGTCAAAATAGGAGTAACAGCAAGCAAAACACCTGCATACACAACCATCTGTATATGCAGCTTGCTCGTAATATTGTCGGCCTGCGCGTAGTTGTCGCCTAGGGTGAGCAGGCTTGTCGCCAGCAGCCTTGTGTCACGCATAAGCAGAGTAGTGTAAAAGGTGTCGTTATAATGCCACACAAACGAGAACAAAAGCACGGTAACTATAGCAGGTACGGCGTTTGGCATCATAATTCTTGCGTAGGTATAAAACGGACCCGCGCCGTCAATAAAGGCGGCTTCCTCAATTTCCTTAGGCAGTCCGCGGAAAAACTGACGGAAGATGTAGATATAAAGTCCGCTACGAAGCCCTACGCCAGTAATAGTAAGAAGCCCAAGCGCGAACCATGTATTAAGTAAATTAAGCGAGCTAAAATTCAAGAACATAGGCACCATGATACTATGCACAGGCACAACAATGGTAACGACAACAAGCGCGAAAAACACATTTGAGCCGTGGAATTTAAACCGTGCAAAGCCATAGCCTACCATAGAACAGACAAATACGTGCAACGCAGAAAACGTAAGCGCGAACAAAAGCGTTCTCGCCAGTGTGTTCCAGTAGTCCATGTATTTTATAGCAAGGCTGATGCTGTTTAATGTAAAATTTTGCGGAATGAGGAAAACGAGCGGATTTATAATATCCTCCTCCGTCATAAACGCACGCGAAAGTATAGCAAAAATCGGGCTTAGAATGGTATAGCACACGCCGATAATAATAATCGCCATAACAATGCCAACGATTAAGTCCTTGACCTTTCCCGTCCACCTTTGCACGGTATTGTCAAAGGAAGGCGAATTCATCCATGCTTTCATTCTGTTAGTCATAAAACGCCTCCTAGGCTAGTTATAGTAGAACACAAATTTTGAGATAATCCAACCGACAAAAACCAACACGGCACAGGCCGTCAGCGAAGCCACCAACGCCATTGCCGAGCCTTGCCCAAAGTTGTACCCCCTCGCCCCGCTTTCCAAAATTACGGAGGTAAAGGAAACCTTGCGCGCAAGCTCGACAACCTCACTTGTCGCAAAGGTATCAACAATGGTATATACAACATTGGTGAGAATAAGCGGGCTAACCATAGGAATTGTAATCTTCCAGAAGGCCTCGTAGCCAGTCGCACCCTCAATTTGTGAAACCTCGTACATAGAGGGCGGAATCGCTTGCAGAGCCGCTAGGAAAATAAGAATTTGCACACCACTGGCGCGAATAACGCCGTGAAGCATAGCAATGGAATCAATTATATAGGTAATAATTCGCATAGGTACACCAAACTGCGACAGCATCATAGCGATAGACTGCGAATCAAAGCCAGAATGTGCCTGTGCCACATCGGGCGGAACGCTTCCTACGCCGCCCATTACGGTCGCAAGAATGTCTTGCAATGCCTGCGAAATAGCAGGTGATGCCATGATTACAGGCAGAAAGAAAATCGCGCGAACAAAGCCGCGACCCATAAACGCCCTGTTTAGCAAAATAGCCATAAACAAGCTAAAGAAAATAATCAGCGGCACATTCAAAAGCATCATGCCCATTGATTCTGTCAGAACACGCACAAAATCTACGTGTTCCTTAAAAATGTAGCCATAGTGCGTAAGCCCTACAAGCTCTAGGTCATAGCCGCCCTGTATATTGTCGATATGCAGGTCGTTGAAGCTAAACCATGCAGATTGCACTAGATTTAGCAAGAAAAAGAATACAATACCAACGAGCCACGGCGATATGAACAAAAGCCCCCACACAAGCTCGCGTTTACGAAGCGTAAGCCCTTTTTTCTGCGCTTTCATGGATTAACGTCCTCCCCGCTTCACTGTAAAGCTCTCTGCGCCGATAGTAAAATTACCGTCCGCATAATAAAAATCAGTGTCGGTGCTATTTACATAAATTCTTGTGCCGTTAGAAAACTCTGTTACCGTCACCTGCTCACCGCCTACCGCCAAATAACTGCCTGCAAGCACTGTGAAATCGACCATTCGCTCTGCGCGCAGGTCGGCGTACACATCGTTAAATGCAAGGTAGTCCCTTATGGCTTGCGCCTTCCAGTTTTCAAACTGCGTGGAGTACATACGCTCGTGCGGCGAAAACTGCGCCTGCCGTGTATTTTCCTGCGTAAATGCGTAGCGTGGAGATGCGCCTGTAGCCATGCTGTTTAGCAACGCCTTAGTCTGACTGAAATTCTCGCGTTGGTTAATAGGCTTACCTGCAAACTCGATAAAGCCATGCACGACCATAGAGAAAAACGGCACCTCGTAGTCGATTATATACTGCCAGTCGCTCTGCGTAGGCACGTCAACCAAATGCGAGGCATGAGCCAAGGAGTAGTCATTTCCGCCAGAAATTACCAAGTTGGGGACGGCTTCTTTTATTACGCCTATTTGCTCCTGCACAATTAGCTTGGAGCTTTGCCTATCGACAGAATCTCGGCGGAATAGGCTTTCGTTTACCGTGTTTCCTAGGTCGGAAAGCATTAGGCTGTCCATATTTGTCCTGCGTAGGAACGAGGGTACGAATTTTTCTACATGGAACGGCAGTACGCCAGGGTGTACCAATACATACCAGTCATTTCTGTGGTCGCTTAGGCGTACGGTAAGGGAGTCGCGCATTGTGTGCCTTGTCATAAAGCCCACATATCCTGCCAAATCCTTAGATGCTTCAAAAATGTCATTAAAATTGCGTGAATAGTAGTTGGTGAACTGGAAGCCAACGGCAGGGTGAAGCCCTCCGCCGTTTCGGCGTAGACGTTCGTGCAGCTCTAGCATTTCCTTACGCGAGCCGACCGCATCAATAGGCTTTACGCTCTTGGCTACATCGTGGTTAATTCCGCGGTTGAACCAGCCGTGCAGCTGTGTCTGTATTCTATTTACTCCGCCTGCGTTTAATTCGTCTACAAAGCCGCCAATCTCCTCTATTGTGGTCATTACCTCCGTGGTGATGTACGGCGTACCCACAAAATGTCTGAGTATGTCAATCGCGCCGACCACGTCCATGTAAAAGGAACGGTCGCCTGCTCCGCTTAACGGCGTTAGCACGCCCTGCTCTACTAGATAATTTTGATACGCCTGCGCCATTCCGCCCACGCTTGCGTTTTCGTCCGCTATAAAATGGTAGGAAACGGTAATGTCGCCCTCGTAGGCATTGTTTTGTACCACTGCCATATCTGCGCCGCCGCCAGGCATAGTAAGAAGCGTACTTGCGCGAAGCGTAAAGCTAAACCACGCGCTATTGTACGAATTTGTACGCCCAGAAACCTCGGCGTTCACCGTAGCAATCGCCGAGCCGTTCTCTACATGCGCCAAAATCGCCGCGCCGTTGTTGCGTATTCCCAAAACAGGCAAGCGGATTGGTTGCAACACCTGCGGCCTAATTATATTCGTAATATTGTCCAGCCCGTACACCGCGCCCCTAAAGGGCTCCTCGCGGTGCTTGCCGTTGTTAAAGTTGATAATTCCGCCAGAGCCGCTAGGCACAAGTATAAAGCCGTCGTCCTCCGTGCTTCCTGCGCCGAAAAACTTCATAAAGTGTATGATAAAGGGGTTATCGTTCGCCGTCGCCGTAAACTCGCTAAGCGGCATATTTACAACCAGTCTGTCGCCGTCTAGCTTAAATTCAAGCACAAGGTCAAACAGGTCGAAGTCTATATCGGGGTACACGCCCGAAGCCTCGCGCGCCAGTCTTGTATCCTCGGCAGTCCAACCGAGCGACTCAAAAAGCTCCAACATTCTTTTTGTATTGATTTGAGAGTCCCTTATTCCCCTCGTCATTTCATAATAGCCCTCTAGGGTTTCCGATTCAAACCAGTTATTGATAATAAAACGGCGGTCGGAGCTTTCGGTTATCCTGTCCTCTATACGCTCCTTAAACATGTCTGTTGGGATAAAAAACGGAAGCGCGTCTATTCCTATATTCAAATCGCCGACCACGTATTCTATGCGAACGCCGTCGGGAATGGAAAACATTTCAAATTGCTTTTCGTCCGCGTCCTCTAGGCCATATGCCACGGAATCGGGAAAGAGCCAACGGAAATTTTCCTGGCGTAGCTCGTTGTAAAAGCCGAAGCCGATATTGGAACGCATGGAGTTACGCTCATATGGATTGGCTCGGCTGTCTGTCGCCCAGTCCTTAGGCGTAGAATACCACGTATGCCCGTTGCGTAGGTCAACCACGGCTATTTCTGTAGTCGCTTCACAGATATAAAGCTCCAAGGAATCCGTCTGCGCCACAAGCACCTTGTCGTCTAGGCTTTTGCTTGAAAGCGCGGCGAAGCTAGACTTTGCCCCAAAATCCAACGGAGCGTTCAAGTGTGAATAGTCGTAAATAGTAAAGCTGTTTATATAAATGATATACGCCGCGATACCCGCAACAACAAGACCTACAAAAATAAGCCTGTTACGCCATAATCGTTTTGTACGCGCTGAAATATTCATATCAGACCCCCGTCACCTAAACATCAATTCAGTATAGATACTACTTGCAAAAACATACAATTGCTGCCAAAGCGTAAGCAGCAGCGTAATCAAGAACACGATAACAAGCAAGGCGACAAAGGTTAAAAATATAGTGACAAGCGCCTTAGATGCCGTGTAGTTATGCACGACCACAAGCCCTGCATACACCAAAATTACAAAATATGCCATGCCAATCCACATAAGCATATTATAGAAGCCAATTTCCTCTATAGACAAAAATCTGCTTAAAATGGTGGCAGGAACAATCGTAAGCACAAGCGGTGTCATTGCATAGCACACCATCATAAATATTTCCTTTAGCTTGCCCTCGCCGTCCGTCAACGCGGTGACAGACCAGTTGCTTACACAGAAAAGAATAAGCGCGCCGACAATCATTACCCAGTTAAGCAGACTGTTCAGCGTAAGCGGATTTTGGGGGTTTACCACAAGCCCCGCGTACTGGTCGTGTATGGCGTAGGAAACCAAAACGGCAAGCAGATTAAAAAACGCAAGCCGCAGAGTACCCTGCTTCAGATACTTCATGTCGTAGAAGCCGTCAAAAGGGTGTGTCAGTATATACATCGGCAATTTATATGCGCGTAACGCCTTAATAGCAAAGCTCATTCTGCCGTCGCCCCCTTGTTTTTAATTTTGCGGAATATATTTATTGCAGTAAGCGCGACAAAAAGCAACAAGCCGCCCGACAAAATAACAGGCAATATGCCCTGCATTTCGTCTAGTCTATACCGCCTAAACGCTACGGAATAATAGCGAATATCCATGCCGTGGCTTAGGTATTCCATAGCCGTTTCGTTGTCGCCTGCCGCTAGGTACGAGCGACCTATGCCCGACCACGCAAGCGCGAAGTTTTCGTCTAGCTTTACTAGCTCGCGCCATTTTTCTACGGCGTATTGCTCCTCGCCGTCATATCGCATTTTAATCGCGTCGTTGATTAGCGTGCCGTATTCCGTAGGCATATATTGCACAATTCTTCCGCGCCCCTGCGCGTCCAGCACGAATATATCCTCGCCCATCACCTCTATGGAAACAGGGCTGTTCACCATGCCTTGCAGAGTACCCGGCCCACCGAATACATACAGCAGATTGCCCTCTGTATCGTACGTGAACACCCGCCCCCTAATGGTACAAATAGCGGAATACCGCCCATGGGAACGCGCAACAACATCAGAAAAAACCGAATGACCCGACAGTTGCCCAGTGTCACGCCACCCCTGGTCGCCGTTTATTACTACATTGTCGTTAAGATTAACCAACACGTCCTCACCGCGCGGATTAAGCCGCGAAATCTGGTTATTCAAATGCCAGTTTTCTACATGGGTAGTAAACACAAAGCCGTACTGGTCTATATCCATGCTCTTAAATTCCCGCGGCAGGACACTATTCCTTTGCCTGCGCGGCATTATTAAGCTCCACATATAGTCAACCATGTTTACGCTTACGTTGATTGTTCCGTAATATCCTAGGAAATTGCCCTCCATGTCAAAGGACATTATTCCCTCATAAACACGGCGAACAATCGCAAACACGCGCCCACCGCGGTCTACCAGCACCTGGAACGGCAGAAACTCAAAATCGTCTGCAAGCTCGTCAGACTCGGGCGCATCTATTTGGCGTACGTAGTTCAAATCCTCATCGAGAATCAGTATGCGGTAATTGTACTCGTCCGCTATATAAATAAAGCCGTCGTCCGTAACAAACACTCCGCCAGGCGTTTTCAGCGCGTTTTCCACCCATTCGCCGTTTTGGTAGTAGCCGTCTATTACATGCACTAGGTTTAGCTCAATATCAAAGACAATTATTCTGTTATTTCCGCTGTCTACAATGTAAAGATTGTCGCGAGAATCCACATGCAGGTCTGTGGGCGTAGAAAGCCCTCCAAGCGCGATATGCGTATCGAGCGTACAAGCGTTTCCGCTATGCAAGCCGCAAGCCGTACCGCAACGCAGCTCGTCAATGCCAAACGACCGCACAGGAACATACGCCGCAGGCGACGGCACAAGCGTACCCCAAAAATTGTATGTGTAGCCCTGATACGGCGTATCAGCAGAAACCGTAAGCGTAGGGATTAAAAATATTGCTGCCAGTAGAAATGATATGAATTTTTTCATGGTTTTCATGCCCCCCCTAATCCTTCATGCCCGAAGTTGCCATTGTTTCGATAATCTTACTCTGCGAGAAAACAAAAAACGTAATAGGCACAGCCATAGTTATAAGCATAACAGCCGCGTTAGCACCTGCACGCGCCACACCGCCCAGGGCAATTTGGCTCATAGCAAAGGTAAGCGGCTTTAGCTCCTCACTACGCAGGAACACTCCGCCAGTGGTCGCCCACAGCCCTTGGAACATAAGTATAATAAGCGTAAGCCACGCAGGCTTTACATTCGGCATAACGATTTTACGCCAGATAAAGAACTCGCTCGCACCGTCTAGGCGCGCCGATTCTATAAGCGAATCGGGAATTTGTTCCATAAATTGCTTCATTAAGTACAAGCCAAGCGGCGCGGAAAACGCAGGAAGAATAACCGCAAGGTACGTGTTGTTTATTCCCAACGCGGAAATAATAAGGAAGTTAGGAATAGCGGTAACATGCGCCGTAAACATAAGCGAAAGCACAACAATCGAGAACAAAACATTCTTAAATGGAAACTCATTTTTTGCCAACGGATACGCCGCCATGGAAGCACAAATTAAATGACCGAGCGTGCCAAAGCCAGTGATTATAATCGAGTTGAGGAAATACCGCGAGAACGGAACCCAGCTTTCCTGCATAATAATAAACAGGTCGGAAAAATTGCTAAGCGTAGGATTGCGGAAAAAGAACCGCGGCGGGAATAAAAACAGCTCGTCAAGCGGCATAAACGCACGGCTGACAGTAAGCACAAGCGGCATACTTGTAAAAACCCCA
Organism: Defluviitaleaceae bacterium; assembly: GCA_009777845.1. Lineage (GTDB taxonomy): Bacteria > Bacillota > Clostridia > Lachnospirales > WQUN01 > WQVC01. The sequence goes on along the minus strand of WRLD01000007.1, from coordinate 74,961 downwards.
AAGAAGCCCAAAAATACAAACAACGCGGCTGTTCCGCTAGCAGAACGGCTTAGCTTTTTTGTACGCTTCGCGAGCTTTACTTCCTTTTTCTTGGGCAGAACCAGCATATCTTGATTAGCTTCCGCAGTAGCCATTATGTCCCCACCTTCTTTAACATGCGTTGTACGCCTTTATTTGTACCGACCATCAACAGGAATAAAATGGTAGCTACAGCCGAGGCGTAACCCATTTCAAACCTAACCCAGCCTATATCCTGCAAGTGAGTAACAATTGTATCGCCTGCGTAGTTTACAGTAGGCAGGCCTGCGAGTATAACCACTATGTCCGCGATTGCAAACGAGGTGGTAATCTGCATAACCGCCGCAAACAGCAGCTGCGGCTTCATGCTTGGCAAAGTGATAAACCATAGCTCCTGCCAGCGGTTGCGTATTCCGTCTACCGCGCCTGCCTCGTATAGTGCCTTGTCTACGGTTTGCAGACCAGCGATAAACGCAAGGAAGCCAACGCCAAGCGACAGCCAAAGCTGTACAATTATTAAGATTGGCATAATAAAGCGAATGTCGCGGAAGAAGTTAATCGGGTTGTCGATAAGCCCTAGGTCAATGAGGAAGCCGTTTACAAGCCCTAGGCGGTCGCCGCTGAAGAAGAACTGCCATATAAAGAACACGTTGCCAGATATGGACGGCGCGTAGAAAACCAAGGTAAAAAACGCGCGTACTCTCGGCGGCATATCGTTGATAATCCATGCGAAAACAAAGCAGAGCAGGAAGCTGAGCGGCCCTGTAACCACCGCAAACATCAGCGTATTTTGCAACGCGATAATAAATATTTCGTTCTCTAGGAACAGGCGCGTGTAGTTAGCCCAGCCCACAAATTCGGGGCGTTGCAGCATATTAAAGTTGGAGAAGCTAAGCGCGACTGCCATAACCACAGGCATAACCGTAAATGTAAAGAACAATACAAAGTACGGAGCCATGAGAGCGTAATTTTGGCGGCTCTTTTTAATCATCATCCATTTAGTGTCTTTATAATCCATAACGCCCCCCTTAATAATCCATGCCAAATTCGCGGCGTTTTGAGCGGATTTCGTCGTTTATATAGCGTACAAAATCGGTGAGTGCCTCGCGCGGGCCTATGCTGCCGATTTCCACCACGGTGTAGAACGCGTTACGTATTTGTCGCGGCGTAAAGTACGCGCCAGGTATTTGCGGTATGCCCTGCGCGTGTTCCATTTGTGCGCGGATATTTTGGTAGTCGGCTACAGGCCACGCCATGTTAGCGAACGCCTCAATATTGGCGGTCGGGTGACGCGCCGCCGAGCCCATTAGGGATTCCATTTGTCTGCCAAACTGTGTTTGCGTTTCCGCGGAAGTCCACCACTGCATAAAGTCCCATGCGGCTAATTTATCGCTTGCATCTTCCATCATTACTACAGCGTTTCCGCCAGTAGGAACGGTATGGTTAATGCTTCCGTCCTCCATAACCGTGCCTGGCACGTAGCGGAAGCCCCACAAGCCCCTTATTTCGGGTGCGAATACCTGCAAGACGTTGTAGCTAGTATAATCCGCAATCGCCAGCGGCATTTCGCCCATACGGAAGCGGTTGATAAAGTCGTATTGCCGCGGAAGCCTATAATCGGTATAGAAGCGCGTGAAATCGCGGAACGAGTTAAGCGCGATGTCGGAATCCAGCGTAGAGCGTGTACTGTCCTCGTTGTAAATAGTACCGCCGTTTTGGAACAAGAACATGGTGTACGTCACGTCCGTCACGTCCAACGCCACGTCGTGAGAAGCACTCGGCAAGCCAAATTCCATGTGCGACTGGCTCAAATGCGCAATTGCATTGCGTACATCGTCCCACGTTTCGGGTAGCTCAAGCCCTACCTCGTGCAGAATGTCTTTCCTATAGAATAGCATAGGGAAGGTCAAGGTTTCGGGCAATGCGAACACCTGTCCGTCAAAGGTATACGGCACCATAGCGGCAGGGTGGAAGCGTTCCTTAACCTCCGCGAAGCCAGGCATGATAGAAATATCCGCCACCGCACCGCGAAGCCCATAATCCATAGGCAGGGTATTGTAAATAGACAGCGTAACGTCTGGCCCCTGCCCTGCGACAGTGGCAGGCAAAATAGTATTTATATCGACCAGTCGAAGCGACACGGCGATTTTATGCTCGGGGGTAAAGGTTTCGTCTATCATTTGCTTGATTACGTTGGCCTGGTCGCGCCCTGTGCCTATCCATACCTCGATACTGCGCGGAGCTTCCTCCTCGTAGGTAGTACCAAGCACGTCATAGTCTATAACAAACGAGAAAAACAGCGTTAGAATTTCGTGGATAATTTGCTTCCACCAGCTACGGCCATTGGTCGGCGTGGGCGCATCATGCGGCAAAATATGAATCGAGTCAACCGCAAGCATTTGCGAGCGAACCATCATAAGCCACGTACCGAGCGAGCCGATATTTATACGGAAGTCGCCTATACGCTGGGGTACGCCCTCTACATTGTCGTGTATTCGTGTCAATATTCGTGATACGGAGCGTATCATTGCGTCACGGTCGCCGCGCCCTACAGCCATTTCTGTAAGCCCTTGGGAAACGCGGTCTAGGCGTTCGCGTTCGTTAATAAGTGACTCCCTAAGCTGCGGAAGCCGTCTATCAATATTGTAATCGCGGAAACGGTCGGGAGTAAGCCCAGTAACCATAATTACTTGGCGATACAGCTCGTTAAGATTCATTACTACGTCCTGTACCTCGCGTAAATACGGCGCGAAGTCGCCGAGAATAGCTTCCATGCGTATGGTATTTGTACCCTCGTTTAGCCAGAATAGATACGGCTCGTCGCCGCCGAGCGTTTCCACGCGCCAGTTGTTGGCGAACGCAAAGGGTACTACCTCCATTTCGGCAAAGGGTACTTCTCCGTTGATTGTTATTCTGCGGAAGGAATTTGCGCCCCTGTGGTAATTTTGGCGTACGTTCATGGCGATTGAGTACAGCCCTGCTGTTTCTACTTCTATATCCCACTCTATCCACGAGCCTGGCTCGCTCCACGAGCCGCCGCCTATATGGTTTATTCTAATATAACGTGCATCATACGGCGTAACGCCAGGGCCGCCTGTGTCTGCGCCTGGCGCAAGCATTGGCGAGGATTTACGCTTTGCTTCCTGTCCCTCTACGCGAATTGGCTGTACGTCCCTCATGCTTGGCATGGGCAGACTGCCCCTATTCGCCGCCACCTCGGCATACGTAAGCACCTCGGGCGCTTGGTGTATACGCAGGGAGCGGATTACCATAGGCTCACGCAACGAAACAAAGCTAATTGTATTTAGCCCCTCTTGGAAATAAAAGGATAGCGGCTCATTGTACGTACCCATGGAATCGCGGATTACTGATGTCGCCCATGTATTTTGCTCTACCTGTGTAGGCCGTCTTTCGTTGCCTAGCGTATCACGCAGAATAACGTCGCTTTTATTGACCCATGTACGTCTAAATTCCACTGGGCTTGCTTCAAAGAAGGGCTGCTCGCCGTTAATGAAAACAGCGCGCTGTATGTCGGAATTACGCCCTGGGTAGGAATAATAGTTGATTTCTATATTGTATAAGCCCGCGCGCGGCGCGTTAAATTGCCACTCGATAAGCCCCTGCTCGTCAGTCCACACGGAAGCTCCGCTTTGCCCCTCAAAATTGTCCAAAAGGCGTTCTTCCATGCCCTCTAGCTTAGTATATTCGGCGGCGTTAATGACAATATCATTGTCAAGCGCAGGCCGCTCTGTGTCTGCGTGGTCGTTTTTGAAGTCGGTAAAATGGTAACGAGTACCAAACGCCGCGAGCATTTCCTCGTAGCGCTCCAGCTGAGAAAGTCCTGTATCCTCTTCGGCATATGTACCTACAGAAAATACGCAAAAATAGCCGCCCAACATAGAAGCCACAAGCAGCCAGCATGTTATTACCTTACTCCAAGGCTTTTTTAGCATTATAGGAAACGCCCCCCGAAACAATAGATTCGACAATTGATTCGTGCAATATCCCTAATTATATATCACGCCAAGGAATTGTCAACGGTGATTACGCAGATTTATTACATTTCTATTACGAGGGGGGTCGTTTGCCCTAGAAAATCAACGCCATAAGCCCATAAATAATAAGCGCGCCGCCCGAAATAATATTGCATAGGCGGTCGGAAATACGTCTGATTAGCCGCGAGCGCGCCAAAAAAAACGAGGCCGCCGCATATCCAAAATGTGCCAGTGCCACGGCAATCGGAATAATAATCGAGGCGTTGTTGTCGTGGCTAAATAAAAGCGTAAGCCCCATGGTAATGAACATTGCCTCCACGCTCATAGCCACGCCCACAATGGAAATTTTTGACACCCCAAAAATGTACCACGCCCCGAGGGAAATAAACACAAGCCCCACTATGACGGCGGTGTCGAAAAAAATATAATCGGAAATAAAATCCGCAAGAAAATAACCAACCATACATAAGGAACATAGGAATAGGTTGATTAGTGCGATTTGGTAGAATTTGCATTTTTTTTGTAGACCTAGCGAAGCACCGATAAAAAAAGCGTCCGTCGATACAACAAGCCCAGACAGTACAGGCGCGAACATGTAACCACCCCGATTTTTAGCTTACCTAGCTATAGTCTATGGATAGGGAGTGGAAAAGGTTACTTGTTTGCTTTGTGAATATTCGTTAAACCACTGGGAGCTTGCAGGTTCTTGTAGGGGACGGATTTATCCGTCCCGAGGTATGCACGTTCGTCAATTCGGGACGGATACCGTCCATTAACGCAGAGCGAGGCAACCTCGGGACGGATAAATCCGTCCCCTACAAAGAACCTGCAAGCCCTTACTTCCCCCTCTGAAACGCCGACAACAAAACCACAATAATCTTAAACAGCCCCAAAAACCCAAAAATCGGATAAATAAAAACAACAATATTAGAAAAGCCGATATGCGCCGCTATGACGGCGAGCGTGCAAAGCACCGCGCCTGTTTTGATTTTGTTTTTGTAGCCGCGCCCCTCTAGCCACTGCATAACGGCAAAGGAATTGCACGCCGCGGTGGTCAGCAACGCCGAAACCAAAACCGCGATATATAGCAGGTTGACTATATGCCCATAATTTGCGGCGATATGTAAAAACGGCACTTCCAGCGCGACAATATCGGTATAGTACAAAAATAGCGGCAACGACATTGAAAGCCCCAAGACCGTGATTACCGTGCCGCCCAAAATGCCGCCCACTAGGCAATCCGTTTTTGTTTTGGATAGCTTGGAAGCCGCCGCAAGCATTGGCACGCCAGTGACGAGATTGTACGAGCCGTAAACGACCGCCGAAAGAAGCCACGCCAGCCCAAGCCCTGCGCCGCCGCCATTCGCAAACGCAGGCGAGGTGTACGCAAAAAAGCTATAAATCCCGATGAAAATTCCGCCGAGCATCATTAGCGGCGCGAGGAATAGGTTTATTTTGACAATGCCCTCTAAGCCAAAGCAAAGCACCGCATAAACAATTAAACCGACCACAAGCACGCCTGTGCTAAAGGGCAAATAAAACGCCTGCGCCGCCGTAGCGCCCGCGCCCGCAAGCATGGCGGCAAACAAGCAAAACAAGAACCCAACCATCAGCCCCTCCATAATAGGCCCGAATCTCGCGCCCAAGAGATGCTTCATTAAGCCGCCGTAGCTCGTGATATTTTCGCGCCTGCAAATATGAAGCGTCGCCCACCCCACCAGTGAAAACAACACGCCCGAAACAATAAGTCCCCACATTCCCGCCTTGCCGAAGCCTACAAAGTATTGCAACAGCTCACGCCCCGAGGCAAAGCCTGCCCCGAGAAAAACCGAGCCGTAGACTATGCCTATTTTTATGCCGCTGTTAAGTTTTATTTTTTTCATGCTCGCACCTCCTACAATAAATGTATGGATATGCTTGATATGATATGCTTGATATAGTGTGCGAATTTTGGTTTAATAGGGAATGGAACACGGATTTGGTTGATTTTAAAGGCATGGAACGCGGATTTTCGCGGATTTGGCGGATTTTCGCGGATTCTATCTGGCACAAATTCATAAAATCCATAAAATATGCGTTCCAACGCTATTTATTATCGTGAGAAAGAATCCGCGAAAATCCGTTAAATCCGCGTAAATCCGCGTGCCATAAATAACCCTGCGAGGAGCTTTCATGTGAAATCTCATATACTTCATATAAAACAAGGGCGCGTAATCGACCCTGCAAACGGAATGGACGAGGTAAAAGACATTTTTGTCACTAACGGGAAAATTACCAGTAATTTACATGAAGCCCCAGACATGGAAATAAACGCCTCGGGCTTGTGGGTAGTGCCTGGCTTGATTGACATGCACGTACATTTGCGTGACCCAGGTCAGTTGCACAAGGAAACGCTTCAGTCGGGCGCGGCGGCGGCGGCGGCGGGCGGCTTTGCCACCGTTTGCTGTATGCCGAACACCTCGCCAGTGATTGATAATGTAGCCACTATCAACTATATACGAGCCACCGCAAGCAAAATTACCGTGCTTCCCATAGGCAGCATAAGCGTGGGGCTAGAGGGCAAGGAAATTTCTCCCATGCGTGAAATGAAAGAGGCAGGCATTTGTGCAATCAGCGACGACGGGAAAACGCTTGCGGATTCGGTTCTTTTTAAGGAAGCCATGCGGCAAGCCAAGGAGCTAGACCTGCCGATTCTCGTGCATTGCGAGGAGGAAGTGGAAATAATCGAACGAGATATTAGCCTAGCACGACAAACAGGGGCAAAGCTGCACATCTGTCACGTAAGCACGGCGCGCGGCGTAGAATTGATACGCGCGGCACAGAAAGCAGGTTTGGACGTAACCGCCGAGGCCGCGCCGCACCATTTTACGCTTACGCAGGACGACCACGAGCGCGACCCAAATTTCAAAATGTCGCCGCCGCTACGGACAGCCGCCGACCGCGCCGCAATAATCGAGGGCTTGCGGGACGGCACAATCGGCGTAATTGCCACCGACCACGCGCCCCATAGCGAGGCGGAAAAGGCCGTGGACTACGAACTCGCGCCAAACGGCATAATCGGACTGGAAACCGCCCTTGCGATAGCGTATACTGAGCTTGTCTGCGTTCACAAAATACTTACGCCTAGCGAGTTAATTAAGAAATTCACGGTGAATCCTGCGGAAATTCTTGGGCTTGACACAGGGCATTTAGGCGTGGGCGCGGCGGCGAATATTACGATAATAAACCCTAACGAAGCCTACGCCATAAATAAAAACACCTTTAAAAGCCTAAGCAGAAACACGCCGTTTCATGGGCGAGAGGTTGTGGGGCAGGTAGTCTGTACGATTGCGAATGGAAAGATAGTGTAAATTAGGAGGTTCATTCATGCTAATAGATTCCTTAATCAAAAAAATCCAAAAAACCGCCCCTATAGTCGTAGGACTTGACCCGCGCCTTTCCCAAGTACCCGATTTCATCAAAAATGAAATTTTTGCGGCAAGGGGCAACACCCCCGAAGCCGCGGCGGACATATTTTTTGCGTTCAACAAGGGCATAATAGACGAAATCCACGAGCTAATTCCTGCGGTAAAGCCGCAAATCGCCATGTACGAGCAGTACGGCACGGCAGGGCTTGCTTGCTACGCCAAAACAATCGCCTACGCGCGCGGCAAGGGGCTTGTCGTAATCGGCGACATAAAGCGCGGCGATATTGCAGGTACGGCGGAAGCGTATTCCACGGCGCATATCGGGCAACTGGAAATAAATGGCAGCAAGGTCGAGCAAGCCGCCGCGGATTTTATTACCGTCAATCCGTACATGGGCTTTGACTCCATAGAGCCGTATTTAGCCGATTGCCGCGCCTATGACAGGGGCTTGTTTGTTCTCGTGAAAACGTCCAACAAGGGAAGCGCGGACATTCAAGACGAGCTATTGCAAAACGGAAAGCCGCTGTACCAGCATGTGGGCGAGCTTGTAAGCAAATGGGGCGAGCCGTTTATCGGCGAAATGGGCTACAGCGCGATTGGCGCGGTGGTCGGCGCGACACACCCCGAGCAAGCCGCCGAGCTACGCAAGCTAATGCCGCATACCTTTTTCCTCGTGCCAGGCTATGGGGCGCAGGGCGGCACTGGGAAAGATTTACAGGGACTGTGGAGCAAGGACACTTATGGTGCAGTCGTTAATTCCTCGCGCGGAATAACAGGCGCATTCCAGAGCGGAAAATTTACCGCAAATGAGAGGGAATACGCGCTTGCGGCTCGGCAGGCTGTTTTGGAAATGAAAAATGATTTGGGGGTATGTATATGAGAGAAATGCAATTAACAAAAACACTAATTTTTTCCAATGAGGAAATCGCGTACAATATTTTTTCCATGACCCTGCACGCGCCAGAAATCGCACAAAAGGCGGTCGCAGGGCAGTTTGTTATGCTGTATTTAGACCGCGGCGAGCTGCTTTTGCCGCGCCCGATAAGCATATGCGACACCGACCTAACCGCAGGAACTATCGAGCTTATGTACTATATCGCAGGCAAAGGCACTGCCCAGCTGTCAAAACTTGGCAAAGGCGAGGAAATACAAATTCTCGCGCCGTTGGGCAACGGCTTTACGCTCGCGCCCGATTCCTCTCGCGTTGCGATTGTGGGCGGCGGCATAGGCATACCGCCGTTGTTTTTTCTCGCCAAAACGCTTGCGCGCTCGGGCGTGGAATTTGACGTTTTCCTCGGCTTCCGCAGTACGCCTATTTTAGTAGAAAAATTCAAAGCCATCACAAAGGGAAATATTTACATTTCCACGGAGGATGGCAGTGTGGGTCATCACGGGCGTGTAGACGAAATTTTGTACGCGCTAAACGAAAGCTACGCGCAGATTTTTTCCTGCGGCCCTGTGCCTATGCTTCGAGCGATTGCGAAGCTCGCCAAGCACGCGGCTACGCCCTGCCAGGTTTCCATGGAGGAACGCATGGCGTGCGGACTAGGTACGTGCGTGGGCTGTGTCGTAAAGGTAGGCGGCTCGTATGTGCGTGTTTGCTGTGAAGGCCCTGTTTTTTGTGCGGAGGGCATTAACTGGGAGGAATAAGCACGCTCTTGCCCCCAAAAAACTCCGCTTCCTTAGGGTCGTGAGTTATACAAATAATAATCTTCCTATAAGTTTCCGCCACCTCGCGAACCATTTCCATTATTTGGGGCTTGAGCTTGTTGTCCAAGCCCTTAAACGGCTCGTCCAAAATCAAGACATCGTACTCTACGCTTAACGCGCGGCAAATACACACGCGCCGCTTCATTCCGCCGCTTAGCTCGGCGGTTTTTTTGTGCAAATAATCGCCAAGCCCAAGCCCTGCCCTAGCGAGCAGCTCCCCGGCACGCGCACGGCTACAGCCCACAAAAAGCAGATTGTCCAACGCGCTTTTCCATTCGAGCAGTCTATCCTCTTGAAACACCATCGAGATTTTTTTCCCACCCGAAAAAACAACCTCGCCGCTATCGGGCTTTTCCAAGCCCGCGATAATGTTCACAAGCGTTGTCTTTCCTACGCCAGACGCACCAGTGATAAAGGTAATGCCGCGCTGGAATACAAAGGAAAAGTCCTTTAGGACGGGCGCGGTGTATGCTTTGTAGATGTTTTTTAGTTCTAGCTGTGGGTTGTTTGGCATGGTGTAAACCTCCTGTGGCTTATTTTAAAACAAACACCGCAAGAAGTACACCCACCCCAGCAGAAATCACTCCGTGCAGAAATTTTGCGAAAATGTACTTCCTGTTATTTATCCCCAGACCTGCGGTAAAATATAGCGTTTGCGCGTGTATGGAAATGCCGCCGAAGGCAATTACAAACGCCGCGCTTGCGATTGTTGGCAAGCTGGGCTGGTGTACGGCTATTTTTCTTACGCCGCCTGCTACCTCTACTAGCCCTGCCGCTATGCCGCCTGCCATAAAATCAGTGTTCACGCCCAGTATTTCTAATATGGCTACAACTACGCTAAAAAATATAATTAAACCTCCTATTATGGTTATCGCTTCCATGGAGCTTTTGACCGCGTCGCCTAGGGCTTTGCCTATGGGGACGGATTTTTTGTGTGGTGCTACGGCAGAACAATCATAGGAACGAGGCGAAGCCCCTTTCCTATACAAAAGCCCAACAACCAACGCCCCAACCACATGCGAAGCCCACAAAACATAGCCCACCGCCGCACTATTAAACATGCCCACGCCCACAGCCCCCACCATAAAAAGCGGCCCTGCGTTATTACAAAAGGCCAGCAAATGCTGTGCTTCCTGCACGGAAATCTGCTTAGCGTTCCTTAAATCTGCCACCGTTTTCGCGCCTACAGGGTAGCCCGAGGTCAAGCCCATAAAAAGCGCGAAGCCCGCCGCGCCTGGCAGGTTAAACACCCTACGCATTAGCGGTGCGGCCAAATTAGAAATAGTAGCAGCAACGCCTAGCGAAATGAGCATATTTGTGGCTACCATAAAGGGCAAAAGGGACGGCAAAACATTGTTGAACCATAGCATTAAGCCGTCACGCGCCGCGCCCAAAATAATTTGCGGAAATATTAGCAAGAAAATATTGAAAATTACAAACATAAACGCTATAATCAAAAAATCACTTCCCACTTCGTTAATATTATCTTAATATGTTTTAATACTTAGAAAGCAAGGTGCGAGCATGTCCGACCAAAAAAGACCTCCGCACAATCGCAGACCTCCAGACCGCCGCCGCCCCCCAGACCGCAGACCGCCTCGCAAGCTAAAAGCCCCTCCAAAGCGCGGCATGGACGCTCTGGCAAATATTGTAATAGCCATGTTTTTTACCTTTGTCATTTTGTACATGCTGTTTAGGGCGTACGCCCTTTTTACGCCAAGCGTTGAGCTTATGACCGTTAGGCTAGGCAATATAGAATCGCAGCAATCCGCGCCTGGCATGATAATACGGCACGAAACCGTGTACACCGCCGACCGTGACGGGCGCGTGGTTTTTGCCGTACAGGAATTTGACTATGTCCGCGCCAATACGGCTGTGGCAAGCATACGAGATGTGGAAGCAGTACACCGAAGCGAGCAGGAAATAGCCGTCCTACAGCAAGCCATAATGGACGTACACGACATGCGATACGCTACCCGAACAGACCCACACGTAGAGCGGATTAACTCCAGTCTGCGTACGCGCATGGTTAAGAGCATGAGCCACCATATGCAGGCAAATCTTGGGGAAGCGTACAATCTGCTAGACCAACTTACACAAATTACCAACAACCGAAACAACATGATTGTCAACGAATCCATGTACGTACGCAACGATTTAAGCCAGCAGTACGACACGCTTTCCTCGCGTATACAAATGAACGCAAGGGATATTTATGCGGAGCAAAGCGGTATTATGTCCCCGCTAATCGACGGCTTTGAAAATACCTTTACGCCGCGAAATATGCAGGAGCTAAGCCGCGAGCAGGTTCGCATGAGCGTGGCTATGGACACCATTGTGCCAGGGCATGAGGTACAAGCAGGCGACGACGTTTTCAAAATCGTGGACAATACGTGGTATATAGCGGCATGGATGCCCAACGAAATGACAAACGGCTTTACCGCAGGTTCAAACAAGGTAATCTATATAGAAAACACCGCCACAGGGCGTTACGAGCCTGTTCCCATGCACATTGAGCATATACAGCACAATCACCGCGAGGATTTTGTGGTTTTCCGCAGCACGCGTAACGTAATCAATTTTTTGCATCAAAGAAACGTAAATATACGCATAACCGACAATGTTCAAAGCGGCTTTATGATTCCCACCTCTGCCATAGCTACACGCAGGTTTTTCAGAATACCGCTTACGCATATCCATTCCCTCACCGAGGACACCTACTTTGTCGTACACCGCCTAGACGACAATAGCCGCCGCAACATTCCCGTTACTATAAGCGAGGCCACGGAAGCCTACGCCGAAATATTGGAGGATTCGCTTATGCTTTCGCAGGGCGACATTCTAGTGCCTGTAGACACCGCAGACACCTTTCATGTAGTTTCCGAGGCAGATATGCGAATAGTGCGCGGCGTATACCGCACAACGACAAATTCCGCCGACTTCCGCGCAATAAACCTAGACGGCGAGCTTCCCGAATACAGCGACACAATTTTGCTAGACCCTGCACGAAACCCGAATATACGCCAGTTTGACAGCATTGTTATAGACGCGGCAATGACACGCCAGGGGCAGGTCGTGAGATGAGCATTTATGAGAATGTGAACGCCATACGCCAGCAAATTGCCGCTTCTGCGAGAAAAGCAGGTCGCAAGCCCGAGGAAATTAAGCTAATTGGCGTTACTAAAACTATTTGCACCTCGCGGATAAGCGAGCTTTTGGCGGCAGGAGTAGAAATCATCGGCGAAAATCGCGTTCAAGAGCTGCTTCCTAAGTACGAATTTTTTCAAAAAGAGAGAATTAGGCCGCGCGAATGGCATTTTATCGGGCATTTGCAAAAAAATAAGGTGAAATACATTGTTGACAAGGTGGATTTAATACATTCGGTAGACTCGCTCGACCTCGCATTGGAAATAAACAAGCGCGGCGAGCAAATAGGAAAGGTAGTAAATATCCTAGCCGAAATCAATATCGCAGGCGAATCAAGCAAGCACGGAATAGAGCCGAGTGAAGCCCTAGAATTTGCGGAAAGCCTAGTAAATATGCGGTTTGTAAGGCTGTCGGGGCTTATGTGTATACCGCCTTTTGTTGAAAATGCTGAAGATAATCGAGTGTTTTTTAGAAATCTGAGGGAAATTGTTGGTGGAATTGACAAAATTTTTCTTGACACAAAGAGTATCAGCTGTCATAATGAAAAACCACTAGAATTGTCAATGGGCATGTCCGCAGACTTCTCTGTTGCTATAGAGGAGGGCGCGACCATGATACGATTAGGCACAGCACTTTTTGGAGAGCGTTAGAAGTTGTGTTCATAGCCCGAAATGCCGAATTGTCGCGGCGAATTTTCGCCAATCAAGGAGGGTTTCGCGCCGCGTGCTAGAGGCACGCAAGCGAAATCCCGACGCAGAGTGGCGGAAATTCGACCGACAAGGCGGCGTTGAGCGGCTATGAACACAGCTTCTAAGTTTTGGAAGTTGCACTTCCTTACAATACGGAAACAGGGAGGTTTCACATGGTATCTTTTTTCAAACGGCTTGGCGACAGAATCGCTAAATCTATGGTTGCTCCCGGAGCGGACGAGCATTACGCCGACTACGATTACGACTATGGCTATGAGGACGAGCTAGAAGATGAGTACGTACCCGAAGCGCGTGAGCCAAGAGCAAAAGCCCCACAGCCCAAGGCGAGAGCGGCTTCCAGTACGGCCAGTTCTTCCTCTGCACGCAGGGCAAGCAATGTCTTTGACTTTGCACAAAAGGCATCAGCTTCTAGCTACGAGGCAAGTCAAGCTGAGATTATATACGCCATGCCCGACAGCCTAGACTATGCGAGGGATTTTTTGCGTCCCCATATCCTCAACGGCAGAACCTGTATTCTAAAAATGGACGTTGACAGCCCCGAGGTAGAGGCACAAAGAATAGCCGATTACCTCTGCGGAATTTGCGAGGGCATTGGCGGCTCGTTCCACAGAATCGGTGTAGATGTGTTCACATTCTCGCCTGCAAATCACAGGGTTATGCCAGATTCCGCCACAGAAAGAGCCTTCGACACAAATTTTTTTAGCAAGGCAAAATAATGTACCCTTTAATCCAGGCTGTTCGATGGTTTTTTAAGGCATTAGAAATCCTGCTTATTGTGCGTATTATTCTTTCATGGATTCCCATCGGTAGGAATAACGATTTTGTTCGCTTGCTTTTTTCCTTGACCGAGCCTATTTTAGCCCCTGTCAGGAATTTGCTCTACCGTTCGCCCCTTGGCGGCCGGGAATGGTTCTGGACTTTTCGCCTGTTATTGTGTTTGTGCTATTAGGGATAGTGCAGGCGTTTATTCTTAATGTGCTTAGGTCGTTTTTGTAGGTTTAACGATTTCAGAAGTTTAACATTTCTAGCTTGCCTCCATATAATACAAGTATCTTGTATTATATGGAGGCATTTTTAATGTTTAATCAAAGAGATTCTCAGCGGAATTTTGATGGAAGTAGGCACATTAGCCCAGCTCGACCTACGCCGTACCCATATCCGCCGCGCTCCGCAAGCCCCCCAAGACCCGCCCGACCCGTTGCGCCGCCGCCGCCGCACCCTATTCACCGTCCGCCGCATCGACCAGTAACCACCACCGTACCGCCGCATATTCACAGCACCTCGCCGCCGCTGCTTAGACCGCCTGTTCCTTTCACAGATTACGGCCCCAACCCATTTGTGGTAAATATCGAGCAGGCCACCCTAGCAAACGACATGTACCGACAAACCCTGTGGACTGGCCCGCACATGCAGTCCACGCTTATGTGTATTCCCGTGGGCGAGGATATTGGGCTGGAGGTACACCCCGACAACGACCAGTTTTTGCGACTAGAGCAAGGGCAGGGCGTAGTACAAATGGGCAACGCCAAGAATAATTTGACCTACAAGCAAACTGTATTTGCCAACAGCGCGGTTTTTGTACCTGCGGGGACGTGGCACAATATAACAAATGTAGGCTCCGAGCCTATGAAGCTATATGTAATCTACGCGCCGCCGCACCACCCTCATGGGACGGTACACGCTACTAAGGCGATAGCGGAGAAGATGGGGGATTGATATAAAACCCCACGCAATTTGCGTATCAACGGACACAGTAACGGTTTTTGTAGGGGACGGATTTATCCGTCCCGAGGTTACCTCGCTCTGCGTTAATGGACGTTGTCCATCCCCGAATTGACGAACGTGCGTACCTCGGGACGGATAAATCCGTCCCCTACAATGGGATACAAATTTTATCCATGTAAATTAAGGGTAATGGAACACGGATTTGGCGGATTCTCGCGGATTTCGCAGATTGGCTCGTGGGAAAATGTATTGACGTTTATTTCTCAATGAACGCACGAAAAAATCCGCGTAAATAAAAAAGCACGCAATTCACACTTCCCTAGTTCTGAATGAATGCGAGAACGAATCCGCGTAATCCGTGTAAATCCGCGTTCCATTGCCTTTAAAATCCGTGTAAATAAAAACCCACGTAATCCACATTCCGCTAGTTCTAATGAACGCACGAAAAAATCCGCGAAAATCCGTTAAATCCGCGTAAATCCGCGTTCCATGCCTTTAAAATCCGCGTTCCATCGCCCCTCCTTTTCCTATTAACAAAAATGAAAAAATTTCCGATAAACACTATAGGGAATGTAATTCGCAGAACAAAGGCAGGGAAGCCGTATGACTATTAGAGGGTATTCTAGCAATTTCAAGCGCGGCAAGGGCATAGCCTTTAAAACCGCCGACGCGCCAGCCAAGAGCTTCACGGCGGAATTTAAAAAATTCCAAGAATCGCAAACGGAAAGCCTGTTGCAACGCCTTATTGCCGCACGCGAAAAAATTCGCGAGGAGCAACGCAAGCAACGCCCTGCCAAGAAGAAAACAGGGGTCACGCGGTTGAGCAACACGGATTCCCTACGCAAGGCGCATCAGGTACGGGCGCAGCTAGTCGCGAAGCTCGGCGAGGTTTACACAAGCAACCTAGACGAACGCACGCGCGATATTGGCACAATGGACATAAAGCTACAGATAAACAAGGTTGACCAGCAAATAATGGCAATACGCCGCCGCGAACGCGCCATTGAGGAAGAAAAAACGACACGCCGAAGCGACGATACGCCCTCGAAACGCCGCCGCCGTTTTTATGACATGGAGGAAAAGCGGGTATACATACGCCGCGATTATCTTTTTCATGCCGACGACGGAGGCTACGACCCGAATATCAATATGGAGGTTGTGGTGTAATTTGTTATATATTGTCGCTACGCCGATTGGCAATCTGGAAGATATTACCGCCCGTGCGATTCGCATTTTGGGCGAGGTTGATATGATTGCCGCCGAGGACACGCGCCACAGCCGCGGTCTGCTTTCGCATTTTAATATAAAAACCCCTATGTTTTCGTGTCATAAATTTAATGAGGAAAAACGCGGGGATTTTTTTATTAACGCGTTGCTGGAGGGCAAAAATGTCGCGCTTATTTCCGATGCCGGCACGCCCTGCATTTCCGACCCCGGGCATACAATTGTGCGGCTTGCGGCGGAGGCGGGTATAGAGGTCGTGCCTGTTTGCGGCGCGAGCGCGGTCATTGCCGCACTTTCTGTTTCGGGCTTCGCGTTATCGCGCTTTTCGTTTATCGGCTTTTTGCCGCGCGGCAAAAACGCGCTAGGCACACTTATAGATGTCCTTTCAGCTACACAAACTGTCGTATTCTACGAATCGCCCAAGCGCATTTTTTCCGTGCTTGGCTTGCTAAAGGAACAGCTGCCCGCCGCACAAATCTGCCTATGCAACGATATTTCCAAAAAATTCGAGCGGATTTACCGCGGCACGGCACAAGAAATTCTGGACGAAATAATAAACCACCCCTACGAAAAGGGCGAATACACCTGCGTGATACACGGCGCACCGCCGCTTGACACTGCCGCGGAAAACGAGGACGAGCAATTATCCATAGAGGCGCGGCTAGTAGATATTATGCTAAAATCCGATTGCAGCCTAAAAGCCGCCGCACAGAAGCTCCACGCGGATTGCGGAAAACGGTATAGTAAGAAAGAGATTTATGGGGCTATGCTACGAGTAAAAGGAATGTTTCCATTTCTTTTAAAAAAATGAAAAACAAATTGCTTGGTATTTATTTAATACTGTTGTATAATGTGACTGCACTAAGACCAATAGCCTAAAAACTTCCTAAAGAAATTGCCAAATCCTAAACCCAAGGGGGATTACATGTTTAAGAAGCCTTTCATGCAAGCAATATGCTTTGCACTTGTACTTATACTCATCATTCCTGCTATAAGCCTAGCGGACGAACCCACGCAAGCCAACGGCACGAACGCCGCCGCGAACACCGCCGCAAGCGGACAAACCGAGGACGCGCTTATTCTCACCGACCCTGTCAATAACGAGTTTGTCGGGCGCTTGCAAGCAAACCGACTAATTCAACAGCTGCAATTTACCGACCTGCCCGAAAATAACGCCAACCGCGAGGTAATTATTCGCGGCGGTGCGTTGGAAATTATGCACCCTACGCAATCGCAATTCCGACCAACCGCGCCAATCACCAACGAGGAGGCCATTTCTTACGCGCTTAGTGCGGCAGGGCTTAGCGAGCTTGCCTTGACTATGGCGGAGGCACAGCCCGACCTGCCCGAGGGTACACCCGTAGGCGCAGCGTGGGCTATGGGATATTTGCAGTTGGCATCTACTATGGGTATGCTACAGCCAGACGACTACACAGCCGCGTTGGCGGAGCTTACCACAGCCGCGCCAGCCGCCGACGAAGCAGACGAAGCCCCCGAAATAGCTACAGAAAATCTGGGCTTCAACCGTACCGCCGCCGCCACTCGTGAGGACGTGGCTTTTTGGGTTGCGGAAGCCATGTTATTTGCAGGCGCGACATTTACCGCTAACACGGCGGGCGTTTCCGCGCGTAGCTTCACGGACTGGAACACCATTTCCGCCAACCGCTTTACTAATGTAGAAAGGCTTTTGCGTAGCAATGTAATGAACGGCCAAACCGCCGCTCTTTACGCCCCGAAAAGCTCCGTAACACGGCAAGAAATGGCACAAATTATCCGCAATCTCGACAATGTTCTTTACCAAACCATGGGGCTTGAACGCCGAATCGGCGTTGTTGCAGACATCACAAGCGAGCAATATACGGAAACAGGCGCAGGAATTTTGTGGCATCACGTACATGTACGCCGTGCGGACGGTAGCGTGGACATACTACGCCACACCCTATCAGGAAGCCCCTCGCCGCAACAAACTGGCCCGCTTGATGCGGTTGTTTTCCGCGGCGGCTATGCCATGGGCTTAAATTCACTGGAGGTAAGCGACCAAATAGAGTATATTATCGAGCCTGCTACTGGCACAATTTGGTATGTAAACGTAACAAACACGGTGGTTACACAGACCTTCCGCGGGCGTTTGGAAATAATTGACATGGACAACGGCACTATGACCTTCCGCAACAACCAAGACCGCGTTTTTACGTTCCCTATGAGCCGCGGCTTGTACGGAAACGACCACAACAATGTGCCGTTTATCCGCTTTAAGGGCAACCAGCTTGCCCCTGCGGCAGGCTTGCCGCGCGGCGCGTTTTATGACGCTATTTTGGTAGGAAATGTAATCACCGCTATAGAATTTGTGGGGCAAGAGGTGCTTGTCCCCGAAAACCGCGGGCTTGTGGTGGAAATCGACCCGCAAATCGGCTATTTGACCATTTTAGATGCAAACCGCAAGGAGCAGAGCTTTACATTTAATACAGGGCAATTAAAGGTTCACCGCCGTCCATTTTATGACATGCGCGACACAATCGGCGGCTTGCACGAAATGTTTCCCCTACTCCACCCTCGTGAAGCGGATATTTCTGACGTAATCCCTGGCGATATTGTCGTTTTCGTGACGGCGGACGACGACCCGCTCAGAATAGTGGAGCTAAACGCGGCGGAAAACACTACCTCGCGTTATGGGCGCGTTCGCGAAATACGCAACCACGGCGGATATTTTGATATGCTAATGGAATTTAATAACGGTCAAAGCATGTGGTACACCGTGGTTGACGGCATTTTGACGTTGGAAAACGGCCGCCCAGTAAGCCCCGACAAAATTCAGCTAGGCGACTACGCGCGGCTTACCGTAAACCAAGCCATTCTCGCGCCAGGCGTGATGATGGAGTCTGTACGCGAAATAAATCTCGACACAGGCGGCCACCACATAAGCGCAATTCTTACAGGGCAAATCGGCGGCTACAACGCCGCGCAAAATACCCTGCAAATTCAAAACGCGCGCCAGCTTACGCCAGACGGCTGGCGAAACCACAGTCCGCTTGTTTCCCAAAATATAAGCGGCTCTAATGTACGATATTTCCTAGACGGCAGAGCCGTAACGCTCGCGCATGTAAACCGCTATCTACAGCGTTCCGATTCTACCGTTTATATAGCTATGGAGAACCACTTCGCAGGGCAACGCGCCGCCATGGTGAGCGTGCGTACAGGCAGAGATGAGCTTGTCCGCGCAGGTACTGTGCTTTCCTCGGCAAATAATGCGTTTAGCTTGCTCGAACTGCCAGGCAGTATACAAACAGATGCGGGTACAATCGTCGTCCGCAACGGACGGCTTGTGGAGCAAGGGCATATTTCCGCGCCCGACTGGGCAAGAGTCGCGCTTAACGGCGGTACTGCCGCTGTGGTTGACATAGGGGCTGCCCCTGCGACCTCTGGCGTACAAATAGTACGCGGACGGATTAACCGCGTATGGCCGTTCGAGGGCTTCCGCGTGGAAACCATGAGCCTATTTGACGGCTTCCGCTGGAATTTTACGCCAATCGAACGCGAGTTTACAATCGACCATAACACGCTATTTATAAACGAAAGCGGCGTTACAAGCATTGACGATTTTATCGGCTATACGGACGCTTCCGTAATCGGCGATACGTACACCGTAATCGTGGAGGGCGGCCGCGCCGTAAGGGTAATAGACGCGCCGTTTACCGAGCCTATACCGCAAACCGCCAACGCATCGGGTCATTTAGCCATGCGCGGCATTATTTACAGCGCGAACGGCAACACGCTGGAATTGCGTGACGTTACTGTCTTTAACCCTGCCACAGGCGGCTGGGACAGAATAAGCGTAACCAACCCGACCGCTTCCATTACGGCACAGCCCAACACGGTGATTGTAGACCGCAACCAAGTAATCGGCGCAAGCGGATTGCAAGCAGGGCAACAGATTTTGGCGTTTACTAATGTACGGCGGAATGAGGTAACACTTGCGCCTAATATGAGTGCTGATGCTTATATTGTCTTAGTGGAGAATTAACGAGATTATGGAACGCGGATTTACGCGGATTTGACGGATTTACGCGGATTCTTTCTCGCCTTTATTCAAAACTAACGAAATGCGAATTACGTAGGTTTTTAAAGGGTATCAAACACGGATTTAACGGATTTTCACGGATTATGCGGATTCTTTCTGACGTGCTTTTAAATCCGTGTAATGCAATAAATCCGCGCTCTGTTAGTTCTTAATGAACGCAGGAACGAATCCGCGAAATCCGTGTAAATCCGCCAAAATCAGCGTTTAATCCATATCTTTCTGTACTAGCTAAATAAAAGCATAGAACGCAGTTTACGCCAGAAAGAATCCGCGAAAATCCGTAAATCAAACACGGATTTAACGGATTTTCACGGATTACGCGGATTCGTTCGGACGTGCTTTTAAATCCATGTAATGCAATCAATCCGCGCTCTGTTAGTTCTTAATGAACGCAGGAACGAATCCGCGAAAATCCGTTAAATCCGCGGAAATCCGCGTGCCATGCCTTTAAACCCATAAACCCACGAAAATCCATTGAGAAAAAGGAGAATACCATGAAAATAAAACTATTATCCATGCTTATTTTAAGCGCGTGCATATTCCTATCCCTACCCTTGGGGGTAAGTGCAAGCGCTGCAAGCTCCGCACGCACGCACCGCATAGGCGACATGGGCTTTTATGGCGGAATAAGCGAAAGCCGTCACCTGCCGCGTACATTGGAAACAATTCTGCTAGGGCAGGGCAACAACCGCTCGCGAAACAGCCGCAACGCCAACAATATAGAGATGGCGTACAGCGAATATGTTTTCTTGGGCGGCGTGCCTGTGCTTTTTGAGGGTACAAACACGGTTGTGCCTGGCTCGCCCGAAAACGGCTCGGAGAGCGGCACATATAGAATAGAACACCGCGTAGCCGCCGCCGCAGGAGCGGAAACATCACTAGTGCGTAACAAGGTTTTTGACGTGCAGTATTATCTCGAAGGCACACAAATGATTTACACATATGTACTGGACAGAAATTCGTGGGCGGAAAGAATAGCAACGCCCGCAGGTACGTTCGTGCTTGACCCTGCGCGTTCGTCCTTTGTAGTCAGCGTAATAGAGGACCGCACGCCTGGCATAAATTTCTATCGCGGCGATATTTCCGCGCGGCTTATTTACACAGGCGGTCCAAACGGAACGACCACGGTGGAGCAAACAGGGCAGTTTTACGGCTTTTCCACGGCTTGGTCGGCTACGGAAACCCACCGAATGAATGTCGCGATTGTGAATGACGATTGGGCGTTGCAGTACCAAATTCGCCCGAGCGTTACCGTCAATAAGGAGCTGCAATTTGTACAAAACGAGCCTACGGTAATCAGCTTCGAGGGCAATTTCCGCGAGCTTCATCAGAGCTTTGCAGGGCTTCGCTACGATATTTTCAACAAGCCAAATTTCATGTGGGACGTTCCCAACACTGGCACACATTCGATGGAAACCTTTAACGTGTTTGAACAGCTACCAGCCCCCGATTTGAGCTTTATACGCGGACATTCCGCCGAGGACGATATTCACAGGCTTTTTGCTATGCAAATTTTGCAGGGCAATCCGCGCTTTTATATACCCAACCAAGCCATAACGCGCGGCGAGTTTTTGACCGCGTTGGCGAAGGCAATCAAGCTGCCCGTGGAGGAGGTCGTTCTGCCAAGGGCGACCCGCGGTCAGCCGCAGGTGCCGCTTACGCTGTTTTCGGACGTGGACTCCAACCGCCCCGAGTTTAGATATATTCAAGCAATCCAGCGCGCAGGCATAGCCTTTGGGCGCGCGGACGGCAAGTTTTATTTCGACTACGCCATTTCGCGGCAGGAGGCAATCGTCACGACTATACGCGCCCTGGGGCTTACCAATTTGGGGCTTAACCCTACGGTCGTTTCGCCCTTTATGGACAGTGACGATATTGCCGACTGGGCGATTCGTGACGTAAATGTCGCGCTTATGCTCGACCTAATCATGCCAGACGAGAACGGCAACCTACACCCGCGCCGAGCCATGTCTAAGGCGGAGGCGGCGGCTATGCTGAACCATTTGTTGGATTATTTGCGGAATGGGATTGTGGAGCATTATTCGGCGCAGATGGTTAATATAGTGAATTAAGGAAACCTCCAAAAACTCACGCAACCCTATCTGCATAATCTACTACAGCTATTTCAGTAATAGACGAACGCAACGAATCAATCATTGCTTCAAGCTGCCTTGCGGTATTATTGTCGTAGGACACCTCTCCGCATTGGGTACAGACCTGGGACGGCACGTTTTTTATGATAACGATACAGCTACCAATATCCACCATGAATGTTGTCTGCTTATCGTCCAGCTGTCCTTTACACATGAAGCACTTCATTAGCTTTTCCTCCTTGTTCTGAAATCCTGCTCCCATTCCCTTAGGCTTGGCTCATAGGCTGTTATCAGCCACAATTCGCCCTCACCCTTGCCACACACGACATGTAAGGGATTGCCATTTACAGACTGCCCTAGCACTAGACAGCTTGGGTACGGATAGTCTGTAGGGTACGCTTCTATTATATCGCCATTCAGCAATGCGAATACAACATCATCTGTTGTAATTCCCCGCTGTGTTAGCCTTACAAGTACATGAGCTGTCCATCGCAATGCCATATTCTCACATAATTGCTTGATTATGCCTAGCATATCCATGTAAATAACCTCGCCTCCATGGTATACCTCTATTATAGTAGAACAAAAGCCCCCCTGCAACTCTACAGGGGGGCTTTTGTTCTGCTTTTTCTGGGCCCTCAGGGACTTGAACCCGGGACCTACCGGTTATGAGCCGGCCGCTCTAACCAACTGAGCTAAGGGCCCTTAAAATTGCACGCTTGACGATACTAATATATTTTTCGGCAAATGTCAAGATTTATGGCAAAGCCTTTTTTGGATTTTCCCACGAACGAATCCGCATAATCTGCGTAAATCCGTTAAATCCGTGTTTTAACACATTTTTTCAGTCCGTACTCCTGTTGTGCCACGCTTGTATTGTAGGGGACGGATTTATCCGTCCCGAGGTACGCACGCTCGTCAATTCGGGGAGGGTAACCGTCCATTAACACAGAGCGAGGTAATCTCGGGACGGATAAATCCGTCCCCTACAAGTACCCTGCGGCAAGTGCATGAAGTTGGAATGTTTAAATTAAACACGGATTTAACGGATTTAACGGATTTTCACGGCGATTTGATTTTGTGGCGACATTTTACTGGTTTGCGAGATTTGCAAGGTTTTTGTAGGGGACGGATTTATCCGTCCCGAGGTAGGCACGCTTGTCAATTCGGGGAGGGTAACCGTCCATTAACACAGAGCGAGGTAATCTCGGGACGGATAAATCCGTCCCCTACAAGTACCCTGCGACAAACGTATGAAGTTGGAATGTTTAAATTAAACACGGATTTAACCTAAAGAAGCCCCACGCCTTTGCCATTCGTGCGTTTACCGCACAAAGCCTTTTTCCGCTTCCAACATTTTTTTGCACAAAATATTTAATAATTACATATCACGTTTAATTAGTCCATGTGTAAACGCTCTTGTTTCCGCTATACTTGCCACGAAGCTATGTAAACAACATGGTGCATACCATGAATTTAGGCAGCTGGGGCGGCACTAAGCCCACGCGCCTACAAATATGAGAGGGGTTATTTTATGCACGAACGCAAATTGCACAAGCGTATAATCGCGCTATGTGTCGCAGTAATCATGGCATTTTCTATTTTGCCAGTTACGGCTATGGCTGACGAAACAGATGTTACTTACACCGAAAGCGAGGGCGGAGAGCTTCCATTTGAGGAGCTTGACGACACGCCTATTTCGGGCTTTTCTGACACGCCTAACCTGCTGTGGTCGCTGACCGACTGGTTGGCTGGCTCGGGTGCTGTCGCAGGTATACCCAAGGAAGGCGATTCCATTGTAGCCGCACGTACAGGCGGCGGAATACGCATAACATTTCAAGACTGGGTAGAAGCAGGCTGGGGCTGTGGAATAAAGCTCCACGATTTCGCCGCTGTTTCCTCGTACTACAATGTCGGCAATTACCTTATTGTAACTGGTGCAGTAGTTAGCACTAACATTGCACCGGGAAGCCCAGTTTCCGTGGGTATCGACAATGGGTGGAATCACGATGGCAGACCCTCCCACGATGTGGGCGTAGTTGGTAACTTTGAATTTATAGTACCCTTTGACGATATAGGCGGTGAGGGCGACTACCGTGTAAGCGTTAGAGCACCTTATCCTAATACCACCTCTGTAAGCGGCGTAACCATAGACATACTCAACCTAGAAATCTACGACGCTTTCCCAGGCCCACCTCCCGAATTTGCAGACGATAGCTTCGCTATCACAGCTACGGCAGGTACAAACTACAACCGCACAATCTACCGCCTACAGCCCGAACCTGCCGAGGAAGTACCTGGCGAATTTCTTATGGACTCGGGTAGCCCAGTTATTACACGCGTAGGCGTTGACGACCGCGGCTTCTTGGTAGACAACAGGGTAAACGATTATGATGCCGTTGACATTAACCCCGAAACTACAGGCTTAGCGATTGGCGACGAAATCGTGGTAACAGGCCGCGTAATGAGCAATTTTGCAGGAAACATGACCTTTGCGAGCGATTTACAAGCAGGCGCGACTGGAAACCAGTACCCACAATGGGGTCAAGTAGCCCCCGATGCTAACGGCGTATTCACCCTACGCTATGTAATGCAGGACAATTACCAAGATAACCGTATCTTAACCGAGGACGGCGCGAATGTCCGCATAACCGCAGGCGCAGGACACCCATTCATAGTTGACGACATTCTTATTTCTCGTATACAAGCCGCATTGTCACAAGCAGATGTAGACTCCTTGCTTGCTAATGCACACGACGCTGTTGGAAACGCACTAGTTTATATAAAAAACTGGGACACAACCGAGCAGGACATTCTTGATACGGTAAATGCTATTTTGTCAAGCCCACCATTTTCGGGCTTTGTAGTCGTTACAAGCGAAGATGTAGAAATTACTACAGGTAATATAGGCGAGCCTAATACCGTTTCTGGCACAATTACGCTTGGGCTTGCTCATGGCGTAGAGCTAGAGCCAGCCGTAGTTGTTACCCCTTGGGTTATAAATGCGGACGGCTATATCTTCCTTAACGCTATGCCTACCGACCCCGAGAGCATACTCGCCGATGCACACACGCGAGTAATGAACGCAATTAACACAGCAACCTCATTATATAGCTTTACGAACGAAACCGAGGATTCCGAGGTTGTTTCCACACTAACCACAGTGGCTGAATTTGTGCTTACGTCTGCCATTTACGACGACATTACAATAGACATGCAGGTCTATGACCGTACTGATGCGGACTACGAAAACGACGGTAGTATTGAGGTGATAATTGCCACCGTCTACGCGGGAGATAACCCGCCAGACCCCGCATTTCTTGACGACTTTTACCTCTATACAATCCCCAAGCTAGAGCCAGAGCCAGACGAGCCAGACGACTTTGACGGCTGGGAGCTAGACATCACACCCGAGCTTGCCGCGGCTTTGACCGCAGGCACTAACACCTACGACAACCTCGACCGCGCAAGTGACGGCGAAACCGTGTACACCTACGACAACGGAAATATCGTAGTGTCCAACCGTAACGCAAGCTGGAACTCTATAGACGTTCGCGTGGACGGCCTCAACCTGCTTGACGGCGTAACCTACAAGCTAACCGTTTACGGACAAGGCACGGCAAATCAGCTACAGCTGCACTTCCCACTAGATAACGCTCCTTGGGAAACAGACGTAGTAACAGGCGAAAACGGCGTTGTTAGCCTAAACTTCACAACCGAAATGCCGTCAGTAGGCGGCGTAACCGTTACCCCACCAAGAATCCGCATACGCACCAACGGCACAGACGACTTTACGATTACAGGCGCGAAAATTGAGGTCGCAGGGGCAGATACCAACGTAGACCCATGCGGAAATACCCCATGCACATGCTGTAACCGTTGCGGCGCAACAAACAACCCAGGCGACAAATGCACCTGCGAGGGCGAAACCATAAGCGGTATCGGCGGCGGCGGTTCTAGCCGCGGCGGCGGCGGCGGCGGACTTCTAGGCATGTTGCTTACTAGCGGCAACCAAAATATCAACCGCCCAACAACACAGCCAGCTGTACCGCCTGTAGTAATTGCGCCTACTGTTCCCACAGTAGCGACCGCGACCACCGAGGCTACCGAGGACGGCGTAGCCGTTACCGTTACACTAACCGAGGGCGACACCGTAGTGGCATCTGCGGCAGAAGCCGTAAGCGTTAGCGTAGCCATAGACGTGGACGGCAAAGACCACAACAAATTTGTGGCTGTAGATGCTACTGGCAAGCCAGTAAGCGGAAGCTACAACCCCGCCACAGGCGAATTTACCTTTAAAACCGCCACAGCAGGCGAATTTAAAATTATCTATGTAGAAACGCTCAAGCGTATATCGCTGACAATCGGCTCACCCATTCTCAACGACCTTGCAGGCAACGTGCCTACACAAACCATGGACGTACCCCCAACAATCGTAAACGGCCGCACCCTGCTGCCAGTACGTTTCATAGCTACCGCGCTAGGCGCAGACGTAGCATGGAACGAGGCTACACGCGAGGTAACGATTACCCGTGACGGCGTACCCCTCACCTTTGGCGTAGACGGCTTTGTTTCACCCACGCTTGCCGCCATGGGCATGGACGTACCCGCACAGATTATTGACGGCAGAACTATGGTTCCGTTGCGTTTTATCTGTGAGTATTTTAATGCTTCGGTTAGTTGGGACGATGTTACGCGGACTGTGGAGATTATTTCTCTGTAAATGTAACGAGTGCGAAATAAATGGCAAAGGCGCGGACGATAAATCGTCCGTGCCTTTGCCTTTCGCCGACATTTTCATTGTGGGAATGTCGGCACGAGCCTTATAAGAATAAATGGCAAGGGCGCGGACGGTTTATTGTTCGTGCCTTTGTTTTTTTGTGGGCGTAAATCCGTGTTTAATTATCCTTTAAATCCGCGTTCATTGTCTGCTGTGCCACGCTCCCTCTGTGCCTCTGTGCCTCTGTGTGAAAATCTTTTTGACAAATAATGAACGTAGATAAAGTGTAGAGCTTCGTTTTTTAGGTTAAAAGATTTTTTCACACAGAGGCATAGAGGCACAGAGGGCGAGTGGCACAGCAGACACGAAACGTAGATTAAAATATTGCGTTTGTTGTGGGGATTTGCAGGTTTTTTATGGGGGATTTACAGGTTTCTTGTGGGGTATTTGCATGGTCTATGTAGGGGACGGATTTATCCGTCCCGAGGTTACCTCGCTCGGCGTTAATGGACGGTATCCGTCCCGAATTGACGAACGTGCCTACCTCGGGGCGGATAAATCCGCCCCCTACAAGAACCTGCAATTTCCCTTAACATGTGGCTTAATAAATGATTTATGCAACACGGATTTAACGGATTTACGCGGATTATGCGGATTCGTTCGTGGGAAAATCCGTGTTTCGTTGATTTTAATGAACGCACGAAAAAATCCGCGGAATCCGTGCAAATCCGTTAAATCCGTGTTTAATTGTCTTTAACTCCACATCTATTGTCTGCCGTGCCACGCAGATTTAAATATTGCGTTTGTTGTAGGGTATTTGCATGGTCTATGTAGGGGACGGATTTATCCGTCCCGAGGTTGCCTCGCTCTGCGTTAATGGACGTTATCCGTCCCGAATTGACGAACGTACATACATCGGGGCGGACAAGTCCGCCCCCTACAAGAGCCTGCGATTTCCCTTAACCAGTGGTTTAATGAATAATTTATATAACACGGATTTAACGGATTTTCACGGATTACGCGGATTCGTTCGTGGGAAAATCCGTGTTTCGTTGATTTTAATGAACGTACGAAAAAATCCGCGGAATCCGTGTAAATCCGTTAAATCCGCGTTTAATTGTCTTTAAATCCACATCTATTGTCTGCTGTGCCACGCTCCCTCTGTGCGTGTGCAGGGTAACTGTCAAATTATTCTTTACACAGACAGATAATTAAGTTATTATGCACCATACCATGAAATGGTAATATAGTTGTATAAAAAACACACTAGGAGCTTGTATGGGAACAAATTTACTTTTAAATTTAGGCATAATCTTGATTATCACGAAAACCTTCGGCATCTTAACGCGCAGAATACATCTGCCGCAGGTTGTGGGCGCGCTTTTTGCTGGCATAGTCTTGGGGCCTGCATTTTTGGGCATTATCAGGCCAGACGAGCTTTTTGAAACGCTTGCAGAGCTTGGCGTTATACTGCTGATGTTTACTGCGGGGCTTGAAACAGATTTTAAGCAGCTTAGGCAAGCACTCAAGCCGTCTATTTTAATTGCTGTACTCGGCGTTATTCTGCCGCTTGCGGGCGGGCTTATGCTTATGCTGTGCTTCGGCGGCAGTATACAGGAAAGTTTTTTTATAGGCGTTATTCTTACGGCGACTTCTGTTAGCATTACTGTTGAAACGCTGAAGGAGCTAGGCAAATTCAAGACAAAATCTGGCGCTACGATTTTAGGCGCGGCGGTTATTGATGATATACTCGGCGTGATTTGCCTTTCTGTTATGCTTGGCATAAGCGGCGGCGCGTTGTCGATTGCCGATGTCGCTTTTATTATTTTTAAGATTATGCTGTTTTTTATATTCGCCGCAATCTGCGGCCTTGCCGCGTTCAAGCTGTTCGAGTATCTAAGCAGTAAATGGGGCATGGTACGCAGAATTTCGGTTTTCGGGCTTGCGTTTTGCTTTCTTATGTCATACCTCGCGGAGCTATTCGGCGTTGCCGCAATTACGGGCGCGTATATCGCAGGGCTTGTGCTTTGCAACAGCAAGGCAGAAAAATATATCGAGGAAAAAAGTACCGTTTTGTCGTTCCTGTTTTTTTCGCCGATATTTTTTGTAAGCGTGGGACTCAAGACCTCGTTCGCAGGCTTTGACGGCAGAACGATTTTATTCGCGGTATTGCTTTTTGCCGTCGCGGTCATAACTAAAATAGTCGGGTGCGGCCTGGGCGCGAAAATCAGTAGCTATACAAGCCACGAATCGCTGCAAGTAGGCGTTGGCATGATTTCACGCGGTGAGGTAGCTATTATCGTAGCTAGTATCGGAATGGCGGCGGGCTTTATAGATTCAGTTTATTTTTCTGGACTAATAATAGCTGTTATAGCCACTACGCTAATTACGCCCATACTGCTTAAATTAGTTTTTAATGAAAAATCCACGCCCCCTGCTTAACCTCGCCCACCGCCCCACTCAAGCCATTCTCAAAAATATGCTCAATAAGCACCTGCTCGCTTAGCTTTTTCCCATTTACAATAAAAATGATAAAATAATCGCCCGCGAGCCGTTCGAGGGCGGTTTTTATTGGCGTTTCGGCGGATATGGCGATTTTTTTCACGGGAAGGGTTCTTGCACGATGTGGTAAATTTTTCCCACTAAGCGCGATATGGAACGCCGCTTCCAGCTCTGGCGCAATGCTTTTGTTCTTCTTCAAAATGAAAATCCCTGCGAATAGCAGCGTGAAATTGTACGGAAATAGTAGCATTTGTATAGCTCCGAGCGCGGCAAACGCCCAGCCTGCGACTATTGCCATGCGGCTGATTATGCGGCTTGCGCGTAGTATGCCGAGCCTGTTTCCCAAAAATTGCCACAGCAAGCGGCCGCCGTCTAGCGGCATTGCTGGCGTTAGGTTGAACACGCCAAGCACGAGGTTGTAGAACGCGAACGCGTCGAGCCACGGCACGCCCACGTACGAGAGGTACGAGGTCGCGCCCGCCCACAACGCCAGTGCAAAATTAGCCAGCGGCCCCGCCGCAAAAATTATGTACCGCTCCCACGCGTGCAGTCTTTCTAGTCCGCGCGCCCTTGACATCATGCCTAGCGGAAAGAAACCGACCCTTTCGACCTGCGCGCCAAAAAAGCGCGTGACTAGCACATGGGCGTACTCATGCGCCAGTAGCGACACAAGCACAAGCGCGGCGGTGACAGCCCACGTCATGGGCTTATTCTCGTGAGCGGGTCTACAAATTGTCCGTCCTTGAATATGCCAAAATGTAGATGCGGGCCTGTCGAACGCCCCGAATTGCCAGAATCTGCTATATACGCGCCCTGCCCCACGCTTGCGCCGACCTCTGCCACGGCGCGGCTCAAATGCCCATAAAAGGAAATATATCCATTTTCGTGAGAAATTTCCATATAATTTCCATAACCTCCCATGTAGCCCGCCGCGATTACCTCGCCTGCCCGCGGCGCGAAAATGCGCGTGCCTACTGGCACGGCGATGTCTATGCCGTCGTGAAATTCCTGCTTGCCTGTAAGCGGATTGTGTCTTGTACCCGATGGCGAGGAAAGACGGCCGTCTACTGGGGTTAGCCATGTGGGGGGTGGGGGGTGGGTTGGTTGGGTGGGGGGTGGTTGGTTGGGGGTTGGTTGGTTGGGGGTTGCCTGATTGGGAACTGTCTGACTGGGAATTGATTGACTGGGAATTGATTGACTTGGGATTGCTTGACTTGGAATTGCTTGGTTGAGAATTGTCTGATTGATTGGTGTGTTGTCGGCTAGTCCCATAGCTCCGAGGACATTGATAGCCCCGGAGCTTGCGGCTTTGGGGGTTCATTCTCCGCTGTTAGTGGTAGGTTGGGAATGGGGTCGGAGTGGGGTTGGGGTGATGTGGGGTTTGTTGGGTTTGTTGGGTTGGTGGGGTTTGTTGGGTTTATTAGGTTTGTTGGGTTTGTTGCGTTTGTTGGGTTTGCAGGGTTTGTGGGGTTTGTGGGGTTTGTTGGGTTTGTGGGGTTTGTGGGGTTTGTGGGGTTTGCAGGGCTTGCAAGGTTTGCGAGGCTTGCAGGGTTTGCGAGGCTTGCAGGATTATTTGCAGGCATACCAAGCGGCTCTTGCCCGCGGTTCAAAATACCCTCGCTAAAGCTCCTCACCTCGCTAACTAATTCCTGCGGCGTAACCGCGCCCGACAAAACCTCACGCAAGCCGTCACGCAAGGTCACTGTCGGCGCGATATTTAACATACTAATGGCTAATATCCCTATCAATAAAATTCCGCTCGCTATGCTCTGCAAAATGATTGTTTCTAGGCTTGTTGGGTTGTTTTCCGTGGTGGCTCGGGTGATTCGGGTTGCTCGGGCGGATTCACGGCTAGCCCCATAGGTTGATTCACGGCTAGCCCTATAGGTTGATTCGCGCCCATGATTGCCGCCATAAACAACGCCAGCCCCTTGATTCGTATGAGAATTAAGCCGTGACGGCATTACACGTCTATAAGGTACTCGCAAAAATTACCTCCTCCGTGTGGGTACTTATTTCATATGTATTTTCGTTCGGAAAAAAATATGAATATTTTTACATATCTGTGAGAAAATAAAGAATGGTATAGCAAGGGCGTAGACCAAAAGGAGCTGGCGTATGAAAATTTTCGTAAAATTCGCGTTTCCCATAATTATTTTATTTTCGGGTTTGACAGTATTTGCCTATGATGTTAATGTGAACACGACAGGCGAAAACGTCGGCGAAACAATCGGCTATGTAATAAATATCCACGGCGATATTCTGCATATAGACGGCGAGCCTTTGACGGTGAGCGATTTTTCCAACGTGCTTGTAAATATCGCGCGCGCGCCTATTTATGATTTGCGTACTGGCTTTCGAGTGCTTTCGCAAAGCATACGCGAGGACACCGCCCTGCGCGTGGCTTACGAAATCGGCGGGGGCGAGCCTTTTCCTGCCGTTGCGGCGTGGCTAAACTGGGACGACGACGATGCCGCCGCGTTCACGGTAGAGGTGAGCGAGAGCATAAGCGCGGGCTACAGCGACACCGCCTTTTTGAGCGCGGACGGCAAATACCGCGTTACGCTTACGCCCGAAACCTTGATTTTTGACCCGTTTCACGGTATTCTTTCGCCAAGCGATATAGTGCATGGCATGGAACTATTTGTGTGGGTGGATATGATTACTGCCAGTACACCTGCGTTGGTGTACCCCGATAAGGTGGTCGTGGTTTATTAAGGAGCTTGTATATGAGAATTTCCGTCATAATCCCTGCCGCAGGTGCAGGGCTGCGCCTTGGCGGCGAAACGCCAAAGCAGTACCTGCTTTTAAACGGCGAGCCTATTCTAAAACGCACGCTCGCTCTTTTTTCCGTGCTTGAAAGCGTAAAGGAAATCGTGATAGCCGTTAGCGAAGATTATCAAGCTCAAGTGGCAAGCT
This sequence comes from Defluviitaleaceae bacterium, assembly GCA_009777845.1. Lineage (GTDB taxonomy): Bacteria > Bacillota > Clostridia > Lachnospirales > WQUN01 > WQVC01. The sequence goes on along the minus strand of WRLD01000007.1, from coordinate 42,713 downwards.
ACAATGTACCAAAGGTGCGGACTGTGCTAGGCGGCGCGACACGCGCGGAGAGCGTTTTTTGTGCGTTGAAGGCCTTGGACGGCGACACGGAAATTGTCCTAGTACACGACAGCGTGCGACCATTTGTATGCAGGGAAACGATACTAAGCGTAGCAAACGCCGCCCAAAAGCACGGCGCGGCGGTAGCCTGCTCGCCAGTGAGCGACACCATAAAAATAGCCGACTCGCACGGCAAAATAACCGCCACTCCCGACCGCGCCGCACTTTGGCAGGCACAAACGCCGCAGGGCTTTACATACGAAACGCTGCTACGCGCGTACGCCGCCGCCGAGGCGGACGGCGTTTTGGCTACCGCCACGGACGATAGCATGTTGGTCGAGCGGAACGGGGCGGACGTGTATATCGTAAAATCGAGCCAGTTCAACATAAAAATCACCACGCCTATTGATTTGAAATTGGCAGAGGTGTTACCTCTTTCCTCCGACTGTTCTTTGGTGGGAATGTCGCCTCGTAGCCTTGATAGCTTCCAAGAAAGCGAGGGGGCTTCGGGGGCTTTGCCCGATTCTTCAGACCGTTCTGTTGTGGGAATGTCGCCCCGAAACCTTGACAGCTTCCAAGAACACGAGGGGGCTTCGGGGGCTTTGCCAGACTGCCATATTGTGGAAACACCGCCTCGAAGCCATTCAAAAAAAGTAACAATCTACACGGACGGTGCGTGTTCTGGCAATCCTGGGCCGGGCGGCTATGGCGCGGTGTTGATTTTCGGGGGTCGCCGAAAGGAAATTTCTGGCGGTGAAAAGGAAACCACAAACAACCGCATGGAAATGCTCGCCGTAATCAAAGCGCTCGAATTGCTGAAAGAACCGTGCGAGGTCGAGCTTTTTACGGACTCGCGCTATGTAGTGGACGCAATCGAAAAGGGCTGGGCGGTGCGTTGGCAAAAAAACAACTGGCAACGAAATAAAAAAGAGCCTGCATTAAATCCCGATTTATGGGCTAGAATGTTACTAATTCTTGAAAAGCACAGCGTAAAATTCCACTGGGTAAAGGGTCACGCAGGCGACCCAAATAACGAACGGTGCGACGAGCTTGCGCGTGAGGGGATTGAGGCTATCCTTTGATATACTTACTTTTATTTTTAGAGGGCTTTATTACTTTTATATCGCCGTGCTTGCTGCCGTTGCTGCCTGTGTATATCTCTTTTTTCGCGGCGGGCAGGTCGGACAAATTCGCCGCGCTAAAAAGCTCGCTCGGCTTTGTTTGCGGCTTTACGCTTGTGTTTGTTTTGCTTGGCGCGTTCGCAGGCACTGTCGGCTCGGTGCTTTTTAAGTACACCGTGCTGTTGAACGCCGTTTCGGGCATTTTTTTGGTTGTACTCGGTTTAAATTTTATGGGCGTAATTAACATAACGCTCTCCGCCAGCCCTTTTGCGAAATACATGAGCTTTTCGCACGGCTACGCCGCCCTTGGCCACGGCGGAATGTCGCGCCACGCCGCTTGCGAGGAACAACGGAAAACGCCGCGCGGCGCGGCCTCCATACTTTTTGGCATTATTTTTGCCATCGGGTGGTCGCCCTGCGTTGGCTCGTTTCTTGGCGCGGCGTTAATGAAAGCGGCTTCGCGCGGCGGCACTCTGCACGGCGCGCTAATGCTGCTTGTCTACTCCGCAGGGCTTGCGCTTCCGTTTGTCATCAGCGCGGTTCTTATGGCACAGCTAAAGGGCGCGTTCGACATCATTAAACGCAACTACAAAAAAATCAACTTCGCTTCGGGCGTGTTGCTTATTATCACTGGGGTTTTGATTGCTTCGGGGTTGATGGGGCGGTATTTGGCACTATTTGCAGGGGGGGCATAGCCCCTTTTCACCGCTGTGCTCGTTGATGTTTTGCGTTAAACGCAAAACATCAACTTGGTGGGAATTTCGTCACGAGCCTTTATAGCTTAATGCTAATACTGATTGAGAATGTCGTGATGTCCGACATCGAGCAAGACAATCAATTGACCTTCTTCATAATGCCAAATAAGCCGAACGTCCATATTGACGCTCGACTCGTAGAGCCGCTGAGTTCCCTGTATGCGTTTTGTTCGCAATGATGGGTGGGAGGGGTCTTTTGCTAGGCGAATAAGTTTATTGTCGATTTGCACTTGCAGTGATAGCGGCAATTTTTTATAGCTCCTAAAAAAGTGCTTGTCGGGTATCAATCGAAACATTATTCGTCAACCTCTGCGTGCAGTGCCGCTATTAGCTCTTGGGCATTATCGTATGCGGTAAGCTCCCCGCGCCTGTAGGCGTTGACCGCATCACCTGCGGCTTTCTCAAGTGCGGAAACATAGCTTTTGGGATATACTGCCACGGGAATCAAGAATATTGTTCCGTTCTTAACACGAACATCAAATTTATCGCCTTCAGAAAGGCTAAGCTCGGACACAACCTCTCGCGGTATTGTTACCTGCGATTTGGAACGCATTTCAATAGTCATAATGAATACTCCTTTCGGTGCGTTTCGGAAATTCTTACTTTTGTAGCATATGCTATTATTTCGGAAAAATCAATGTTTTTTGGTGTGGTGGTAATTGTGGGGCGTGGATTTACACGGATTACGCGGATTTAGCGAATTTACGCGGATAAAATCCGTGCAAATCTGCGTAAATCCGCTCAATCCGCGTTAAATCCAATAATTAAATGTGCGAAAATCTGTAAAATCCGTGTCCCATTGCCTTTAAAAAGAGTAAACAAAAAAAGAGAGCCGTAAGGCTCTCTTTTTAATTCATTCACTCACGAACTGTAAACGCTCGTGACGACATTCCCACCAACAAACACTCACCAAAAAGGAACTATCCCCCAAAAAAAGAGAGCCTTTCGGCTCTCTTTTTTGTTTACTCTACTTCTACTTTACTCAAACATCCCTCAAAACCGACAGCTCATACCCAACAAGCCATCTCATAAGTGCAGTAATATCAGCTGCATTCAACTGACCATCGCCGTTTATGTCGGCTACGTCAAACTGCGGTGTACCTGCCGCAGGTCTTGGGAAGCCTGCGTGGTTTGCAACCGAGCGAGCCAGCCATACTACATCGGCGGAGGACACGCTGCCTGTACCGTTAGACGATACTGCGCCCAAGCGTAGCCATTGTGCGGTGACGGTTACGTCTGCGGTTACGCCAGTGCTGAAGCTGAACGCCGCGCCTGTGCCAGTAGTCCAGCCGCTGTGTATCCAGCCCTCGCGTACTACTGTGGGTGCTGTGGCTAGGCCGCCGCTTGGTACTGTTTGGGTAAGTGCTACTGGTGTACCCGACTGCGTACCGCCGTTTAGGTTAATGGTGACGGTGCGTGAAGATGCGGACGTTCCGCGGATTTCTATATTGTTTAGTGAGGTGTTACCGTTTTGCGGTAGGTTTGCGCCGCTATAGAATACACGGAGCTGTACTGTACCCTGGTTGTTTAACGCCGCGGGCAGGTCAAAGTCCATATAGGTCTTGACGAGCGCATCGTAGCCGTCGTTAGCCACGCCTACTACCGTTACGTTTGAGCCTGGTATTATTGTCCATGCACCAGTCGTATTTGTACGGTATGCAAGCTGGAACGCCAACGGGCCGCTTCCTGTGGATTTTTGTGAAGCAGAAAGCGTAAGGTTGCTAAAGCCTGTAGCGTTGAACTGCACTTGGTATGCGGTGGCGTTTCCTACGTCTGCGGCGGTGGAAGCTCCACGCCAGCCAGCCGTACCGATTGCGGCGTTGTTTATTACAATTGGCGTTCTGGCAGTACCTGCCGTTGCGCCTGCGCCATGCGTACCGATTTGGATTTGGCTTCCGTTAGACCACGCTGTAAGCGTACCTGCACCAGTCGTCGCGGCAAATGACGAGCCTGCGCCTGTACCTACCGAGCCGTGTACCGTGTTTGTGACGGTAAACTCTGCGAGTAGCGGCGGCAACGCTTCGAGCGGTGGGTTTACGTTAAGCACTACGTTAGCGGACGGCATAGAGAATTCGCCTGTAGCAGAACGTCTGTCTGCATCTATAACTAGTGTAACGGTCAAGCCTGCGCCCATTACCTGTACCACATCGCCTGCTCCGCCCGAGAACCTTTGACCTGTAGGAGCGGTTACTACTATGCTCATTGCTCTGCCGCCCATTTGCGGGCCGCTAGGTGAAATTACTGCGGGTGTGCCTGTGGTCGTGACCTCGTACATGGCTATATTGGTAGTCCAGGGGCTATCATTCCTACCGCGAGGACGATATACGTCTACCTCTGCGTTAGTCATGCCCTCTGCATCGTCCGCGTACCTTACAGACTGGAAGTCATTACCGTTGTTGCGCGTGTTTACTAGCGCGCCGCTGACCCACGTTCTGCGAGCCGCTTCGGAGCGCGAAACACGCTCTGCCGCTACACTGCCGAGGAACGCATACAGCCTGTCGCGTTGCTCTACACCAGTAGTAGGTTGTTCGTTGATTACGCCTACTAGGTCGGCAATATTGCCGTATGCTGCTTGGTTTAGAATGTCGGGTAGCTGTGTGGTATTGTTTACTATTGCTACGCTTATATTACGGTTGCTGAACGTAATCGGTGTAGTAAAGTCAATACTGCTTGGGTTGATTACGTGGCGCGCATCTGGCGTAATGCCCTTATCGCTTACTATTAGGAATGACGAGCTAGGCGCGAGGTTTCCAGCAGGCAGTGTAATTACTTGCCATGCAGGAGCAACTGTGTTGTCGCCAGTTCTGCCGTCTACGCCGTTCATTTGAACCTGCACGGATTTACCGCCGAGAGCTATATTAGCGTTGGTCGGGTTGTAAATCTCGATAAAGCCGTGAGAAACAGCGTTACCGTCCGCAGTACCGCCGTTGCCGTACACCTGTGTTACTACCAAGCTCTGCGGTGCCATCATGGACGTGTTGAAGTTCGACCAGTTGGCGTTTACGTTGATTGCTCCAGAGCCAGCAGGTGTTACAAAGGTAGCGGCAGAGCCATTGGTGGAGTTGGTTATGGTTATTCCTGTGCTTGTGAAGTTGGTGAATACGCGGTTTGCCAATGGTGCGCCTGCGTACAAGGTAGCTGTCGCGCCCTGTACTACGCTTGCAGGGTTAGACCTTGCTCCTGCGCCCTCACTGTTTACATTTACTGCGCGTGGGGTGAGGTCGCCTGCACTCGAACGCGGACGTACCACGTTAAAGCGCGTGTTGTTGATACCGTTGGCGGATTTGTCTACGTTTGGCGTAGTGTCGCCTGTGGGCAGTCTGTAGTCGATAGGCTCGAAGTCTGCCGCGTTGTTGCGTGTGTTGCCAGAGATACGGCGTGAGGCTACCTGACGTGAAATCTGCCTTGCAGGGCCGGAGCCGAGGTAGAACAAGGTGTCGTCTGGCATATCGTTGTATACGCCTACGAGGTCTACCACGCGTGACCATTCTACCTGTGCCGTAAGTGGTGTCGCGCCGCTTACTAGCGCCACGGACATGTTATTGTTGTTAAATTGTACCTCTGTGGGTAAGTCCCAGTTGCTCAAAATCAAGCGAGGAATATGACCGTCAGACACGGAAGTCTTAGACCATGCCGTGCTTACGATGAGGTACGATGAGTTAGCTGCCATAGTCATGTTCGGGATAGGAATAACCGTCCATGAGGTGGCGGCAGGGCCGTTGGCGATTTGCAGTGAATAGCCGTGAACCTGTACGGCAGAGCCTGTGGGGTTGCGTAGCTCTATGAAGCCGTGAGAAACAGAGTTTTCACCTTGACCGCCAGAGCCGTAAATTTGGTTAATAACAATTGGTATGGCTGAGTTGAGTGTTTGTGAGGTGAAGTTGGCGGTTACGCTTACGTCTGCGTTTGGCATGTTGAAGTATGCGCCAGTTGCTTTGTGCGAATCTCTGATAGTAAAGCCTGTAGGCCCACTTACTACTGACCAGTGTGAGAACACTTGACCTGTAGGTGGTGTGTTGGCGGTTAGTGTTACGGTTGAGCCTACTTCTATAGAGGTGCTATTTGGGCTAGAAGTACCGCCGCTTACAGCAAGGTTACTTCTTCCAGGGTCAACTACAGTGCTTTCGCCTAATACTTGATAGCGTACGCGTGCTGTACCACCTAAGGACGACCTTATGGCTGTATTTGTAGCGTTAAATGTTACTACTGTTGGTGAAAGGAATGAACCGCCAAAGTCCGAAATATACCAGTTGTAGCGAGAAACAGGAAGCGCGACACCGTCCGCTAGTACGGTTGGCAGAGTAGTAAATAGTGTGCTTGTTTCGATTGGCAGGTTGGGGTATACGCCTGGTACGGTAGATGGGGAAATAGAATACTCGGCAAAGCCTGTGACGATTTGTCCGTCCTCGTCATAGCTTACGTCATTCGTTGAGTAGACTACCTCGCCGCTCTCGTCAACTAGCGAGAAGCCGCTAATCACTGCTTCGTCCTCAGAAGCACCCATGAGAGAGGGACGTAATACGGTCATATCGTCTATTCTGAACGTACCTGTGGCAGCTGCACCACTAGACGAGTTAATAATAATACGAATACCATTTGCTGCTAATTGCGGAGCAATTGCTGCGGGTATTGTATACGTCAAGGTAAATGCCCCTGTTTGTGCGTTACCTCCGCCTGTACGTTGAGCTATTCCCACGTTTGCATTGGGTTCGTCATTATTTACAGGCACAACGGTAGTTATTGGGCTACCATTTGGCTGTAGGCGCATATTGTTAGAAGCCGCAACTTGAATTACGTTACCTCTTACTTCTAATACGTCGCCTGCTTGGAAAGGCACGTTACGCAAAACGATACCGCGGGTTGCGTTCACTACGTTACGTTGTACCGTTACGTTACGGCTTGTACCAGAGCCGCCTACGGTTAGCACAATTGCCTCCTCGTGGGTACGGATTAGGTGTGATGTGCCATTTGTAATATCGCCGTTGGGTAGCGGTGCAAGGTGTTCTTGCAGGTCGAAGATATATGGTGATGGTGGTGGCACATACTCAAATACTATATCGTATGGGTCAGATGTGTGGACTATTTCAATATCTTCATCGTCCCAAATAGCCCTAATTACTACTGGGCTACTACCCATTCCAAAGGTAGTTTCGGGTGATAATGGGTCAGCAAGAGTTACATCGCCCTCTAGTACAGACCAACGGACAAAGTTACTTGGCCCGTTCCAACCTGCATAGATAGATACAGTTTCGTATAGCCCTACATTTTGGCTAGGTGCAGCACCCGACCCAATCATACCTCCGCCTACAATCGTTACCGACTGGCTCGCACCAGGCGCGCCATGGTGGCGTGGGCGTAGCTGTTCTAGCTGTGCATCTGTCGTGCCTGTTAGCCTGTAGTCTACTTCTATAAAGTCGTCTACGTTGTTCATTGTGTTGGCTACACGGCGTACAGCGCGCTGTCTTGATATGCTTTCCGCAGGAGCTTCACCTAGGAAGTGGCGCATATTGTTGCTAGAGCTGTTTCTTGCGCCTACCATGTCTAGTACGCGATTCCACGCCGCGGGGTTCATTTCGTTTGGCAAGGAGCTTGTGCCTGTTACTAGTGCTACAGACATAGCCGAGTTACTAAAGCGTTGGCTCCACTCGAAATCCCAGTCAGTGAGGATTAGGCGAGGTACATGGCCCGTGGAGTGTTGCGCCGCGGCTGTGATAGCCCAGTCTGTGCTTACGATAAGGAAGGATTTACCTGGTTCGACAAAGCGGTTTGGCAGAGTTAGCGAACGCCAGTTGCCGTCATTGTCGTTCATTATTTGTAGTGACATTCCGCCAAGGCTTATATTGCGGCCTGTGGGGTTGCGTAGCTCGATAAAGCCGTGAGAAACGGAGTTTTCAGAAGTGGGTCTGCCGTCGTCTGCGCGAGAAGGCCCGCCCTGCCCGAATATTTGGTTAATCACGATTGAATCGCCCACGCTTAGGTCGGCAAAGTTTGCGGTAACGGTGATTGCGCCGCTTCCGCCAGGTGATACAAAGTACGCATCGTTTTGGCTATTTGGGTTGACGATTGTTACTCCGCCTGTAGCCGTCCAACCATTGAATACCTTGCCTATGGGCGCTCTGCCTGCGTTGAAGCCTACGGTTTCGTTTTCTCTTACAGACGTGGGGAATACCCTCGCGCCTGCGCCGCCGACTACGCTTACAGCTCTAGCCGTGCCTGAGAAGGTTTGCCGTGCGCCGTGCTGCGGCTTGTAGAACTCGATTTCGCCGCGGTTTGCTTCGCCGTAGTGTACTTCCATAAAGTCAAGATAGTTGTTCCTTTGGTTTGCGGGGGTATTTCCTGCCCATACGCGGCGAACTGCTCTTTGGCGTGAAATACTGTGTGCCGCGCTCGCGCCCCAGAAGTTGTACGCTCTGTCCGAGCCGATTGAGTTTACTACGCCTACTAGGTCGTAGACGTTTGCCGCTCCGCCTTGGGGAAGAACAGCAGGAAGCGCGGTTGTGCCGTTTACTAGGGCTACGGACATATTGCGGTTGCTAAATTCTAAATCCCATGTTCTGTCGGTGGAGATTTGTGACGATGGGATAATATAGCGCGGTACGTGTCCCTCGTTGGGGTCTGCGTTGGTGTTTACGCCCCTGTTGCTTACTACGAGATAGGACTGACCTGCCGCTAGAGTTCCGCTTAGCGGAAATACGTTCCATGCAGGAGCATTGCCCGAGGCTTGGGACGCTTCGGTGGAAATTTGTACCTGTAGGCTTTGACCTGTAAGGTTTATAGGTGATGACGTTGGGTTGTATAGCTCGATAAAGCCGTGCGAAACAGCGTTAGAGCCTTCGCCGCCGTTACCGTATACCTGGTGGATAATAGCGGTTGCTGGGGCGTTGGTGAAGTTGGCGGTGACGGTAATTGCGCCTGTGGTGCTTGTGCCTGTTCCGCCAGTACCTGGGATAAGCCAGATTGTATCGCTTTGGTTGATGTTGGTAAGGCTTGTGATTTGTTGACCGCCAGTGATACTCATACCGTTCTCGCTTAGAGTACCGCCTACATACACTCTTGGTGCGTTTGTGCCAGTTGGGCCAGTTATACTAAAGTTCGAGAACGTAAAGCCAGGAAGCGCAGAGGCTTTAACTTCTATAGGCATGTTTTGTAGATACCTAGCACTAAATGCGCCTGGTTGGAAGGTGGTGAAGTCGCTACCTAAGCCAGACGGCAAAGCTCCGCCAAACGGCCATGTTGCATCGTTAGCAACAAAGAGGTCACGGCGAATTTCCGCTCCGCCTACGCTTAGCCAGCCGACCTTACCGTCTGCGGCATCGCCAGTTGGGCCGCCTGTTACGTTCCAACTAATGCGTACGTTTGCGCCTGTGCTACCTAAGCCTGCACTTGGGCCGGGTACGTTTTCACGATACCAAGGGCCGGAGGTAGTGCCGTTTAGCCCACTAGGCATAGGTGTGTTGCCACTAGGAGTAGTAGGTCTTGAGAAATAATGACGCATATGCTCGATAGCGTTTTGGTTTTGTGAATCGTTGCTTGCCGCCGCATAAGAAGCACGTAGGAATAGTACGTTTTGTTGACTTCTTAGTCTTGAGTTAGTTGGGAACGGTGGGTTGCCTGTGTTCGGGTCGCCTACTGTTCCGTTAGGGGCGCGTAGTGTATGCGGCTCCCAGCGGCCAGTAGAAGTGCCGAGCCACAAATTAACACGGCTAGTTTCGCTAGCTGTACGCTGTGCGTTTGTTCCTACCCAAGGAGCAAGCAATGGCCCCCAGCCGCCGTTACCTAGCTCTACCGATTCGGTCATTAGACCCCAACGTCTGTGGTGTCTGCCTAGTACAGGGCTAGCACCGCCTCGGCTTGAGCGGGTTACTTGGTCGTTTATGACAGATTGTACGCGGGTTGGGTGGAATACCGTACCGCTGTAGGTGGAATAGCGCGCCGCAAAGTGGTTTCTAAAGTATGGGTTTTGTAGCAATACGCGGTAAACGCGAGCCGCGTTCTCTGCCCGTCTATACGTGGGGTTGTTTACCATGATGTCCATGGGCAAGCCCGCTTGGTTCGGGTGGAATACCTCGCCCCTATGCGTTAATTGTTGGGCGGTAGTCCAAGATGCGCGAGGATTGGTTGCATGTCCGCGCTGAATATCGCCGTTTTGGGCGCAGCCGCAGCCTTTGTCCCGACATGCGGCGCTAGTCATAGCGGTGTAGAAGTCTAGCATGTTGTTTGCGCCGTGGAAAATAGCGTTGTCGAAGTCTTGTACAATAAAGCGCCATCTGCCGTCGCCGCCGTAAGAGCCTGGTATTACCGAGGTGGTTCTCCACATAGCCACGTTATTGTCTACCCAGTCCCAGTTTTCAAAGTGAACGGCTACAATAAAGTTGTCGATTAGGTCGTCCATATCGAATATGGTATTGAGGTGGTCGTACCATTCCTTTGTTAGGTGGGTTGCGCCTGATGGCGTGGTTCTTGCGTAGCCGTTAGCTCCTAGAGCTGTTCTGCGTGTGCCTGAGGTAGACGTAGAGTTGTCTACGTTTACTCCGCGGCCAGACCATGTTGTCGCATTCGTGGATAGCGTTCCCGAGTGTATAACATGCTGAAGCATTAAATCCATAAACATGCCTTCGTCTTCTAGCTGTACCATGTTTGTGGGTACATTGAAGATTTGGCTTACTAGATATTCATGTCTGTGAGCCTGCATGTTGTTCATGCCCCAGAACTCACCGTTAATGAATACTGCCGTCCATGTAGCGTTTTGTACAGTCGGACGTAGCGGCTGTGAAAGAATCATGGACAGCGGGTCGCGCAGGTCTGTACCCTCTACGTCTGACTGACGTAGGTTTACGTGTCTGAAGTTGCCTAGGCGTTCGTTGGAAGCATAGTAATGTCGTCTTGTGTTTGGAATAAGGTCTGGCACACCTACGACATCGCCTGCGCCTTGGTTAAAGTTTACGCGAATGGAGCGTAGAGGTAACATTCTCGACCAGTTACCAAACGTCCATACGCGTGCGGTTTGGTTTACTAGGCGATTCGCGTCTGTGGTTTGGGCGGCTTCGCTATATACCTCTATGTTTGCCAAAGGTCTGGAGCCGTCCTGGTCGCCCATGTCCAACGCACTGCCGTTGGGTCTGCGGTTTACGGTAAGTCCCCAGCCCTGTCCGTTGTTGTTGCCTGGGTGGGTTGCGCCTGGTGCTAATATTGGGGCTTGTGCGCCCGATAGCGTGCGGCCGTCCCACATACCTGCTTGTATTTGGTTTATCCAGTTTTCGTAGTTGCCTGGTACCCAGTGCATTGTACCTGTTCTTTGTGTCCATACACCGGCGCTGTTGCTTGTCCAGCTTCCGTTATAGCTGTTGTCAAAGCCTCTGTCCCAGTTGCGGTAGAAGCCCCTGATGGGGTGAACAACGTCTTGCGGGTCTAGTACGATAGAGAATATGCGTACATCGCTCCATGACATGGCGGAGCTGTAGCCCTGGGTGTTAGCGGCTGGTACGTTTACTATATAGGTTTGTGTAGTCATGCGGCCTGGCGTACCCTGTACGTCAAAGCTCCTAGCGCGGATTACTCTACCATTGTAGATAGGGCTAGGCGTGTAGTAGCCATTGAAGTCTAGGTTTTGGCGTAACATTCTTGTGTTACCGCGAGGGGGGCGAGTGTCGCTTCCCGAGAATACCTGCCCTTGATTTGGGTCACTTTCCGAGGGGTGTCTAAGGGTTGCTGGGCCTGCTGTCCAGTTTGCTTCCGTGTTGTTTGGTGATACATAGGCTGTAGACGGAGTAAATCTTGTCGCCCAAGGCACGTTCCAGTCGCCTGGGTTTGCTCTACCTACGCCGTGCATGGACATTGGGCTGTAATAACGCCATACTGGGTCGAAGTTAATAGGAATGGTAACGCCCTCGCCTAGTATCCACGAGCAACCGCATTCTGGCGGCCACCATAGGTCTTGTGATGGGTACAGGGTGGGGTTGTAGATTACGTATTGGTCGGGTGTGTAGCATCTGCCTGTGGCAGTGTTGCGTGGGCCGCCGCAGTCTGTGGGCGCGCTGCCGTCCACTTGGAAACGTGTGATAGATGTAGAGGCGCGTGGGTCTGGCGATATGCTAAGGTTGAACGACGAGTTGTACACGCCGCCTAGGTGAGAGAGGATAGGCTCGGGGGCTATACCCACGAACATACCGTCTATTATTTGCATTTGGTTGCATATTTCGCAGTCCTCTAGGCCGCAGTCGCAGTCTGGATTGCATATTTCGCAGTCCTCTAGGCCGCAGTCACAGTCTGGGTTGCAAAGCTCGCAGTCCTCTCTGCCGCATTCACATTCCTCACACTCGCATAGGTCTAAGCAGTCGCATGACTTGAGCGAGGGCGGCGAGGTAGTGTCGTCCTCCGACGGCACAGATATGGCAGGTGGAGATGTAGTGTCGAGAGAAATCGCTTCGTTTGCGTCTGCGCTTGGGTATTCTGCCGATACGGCTACCGAGGTAAATGACGATAACGCCATAACCATAGCAAGCACCAACGCAAGAAAGCGTTGAATTGTTGCCTTTTTGACCATTCTGAATATCTCCTCTCATGGTGGGGCGAGATTGCCCCTTGTGGGGTGTTCCCCTTGGGGCAAATGCCCGTTGTGGGGCGGTTTGCCCCTTGTGGGGGTTTGTCCCCTGTGGGGCGGAAATGCCCCATGGTGGTAATGAAATGTAAGGTTTGGGAATGGAACGCGGATTTACGCGGATTTAGCGGATTCGTTCGTGGGAAATCCGCGTAAATCCGTGAAAATCCGTGTTCCATAAAATCGAGCCATAGAAACGCAGTCGATTATGGAACATTCCCAAAATCACGGCGTTGCGTACCCCCTCGGGACGGATAAATCCGTTCCCTACGAAGCCGTGCGGAAACCGTTTGAAGCAGTAGTGCTTGTACTAGTTACGTACGTTAATTCTTGCGATGTTTACTTGTGTGCCTACGTTTGCACTGGTGATTGTTGTGTTTTGGATAGACATGGTTAGCGGTGTGTTTGAGCCTCCTGCGACAGCGGTCGGTACTTCGTAGGGGTCGTCTTGCATGTGTCCAAAGGTAAGAGTAACAGGGTTTGTTAAGCCAGTTGTGGCGGAGCTTGTTACTCTTAGTCTAAGGGTGGCGAGAGTTCCGTTGCCTGTGATGTTGTTGTCGCCGCCGCGACCTATTACGACTGTGCCCGTTTTAGCGGGGTCGATGGTGAAAGGAGCTACCCATGCGCCGCCGCTAAAGTTGGCTTGCCAATCTGAGGGGGCTTCAAAGTTGTTTTGGTTCGCAAACAATGGGCCTGGGGTAACGCCGATAAGCTCTAGGCCTGCGGGTAGCTCGAAGCGTAGCATCATGCCTGCAAAGCCTGTGTTGCCTTCGAGGGTGACTACTGCATCAAACTCTTGTCCGCGTTGGAAAGAGCCTACCATGGTAAGCATTGCTTCTGCTTCGGCTATTTTTTCGATAAGTGGGTTGTGTACTGCTTGCGGCGCCCACCATCTGCTTGAGGGAGTGCCTGCGCCAGTGGTGGCTACATCTGTTTCGGCTAGTCTAGCCTTGGCGGTGGTGATTGCCGCTTGTAAATTTGTTACTGCGGTGTCCATGCCTGTTTCAAAGTTGGGCATGGTTACTCTTACAGTGCCGTTTGCACCTGCGTATACAGGTACTGTGGTGGTGCTAATGACAAAAAACATTGCCGCGGCAACCGCCACGACGGCAAGCATTGCGATAAAGCCTTTTAGTGCCAGTCTTTCCTGTTTCATTAACAAACGCCTCCCTATTCTTTAGAAGTCTTTCCCCTCGTCTTGGTTATGGGAATGGCTTCTTAAAATAATTATGATATGTTACCTCATATGTTATCACATTGTCGAAGCAAGTCAATTGTTTTTAAGGGATTTGAAAAACTTTTTTTACAGTTTTCTTACAAAGGGGCGTGGTCGCCTTTATGGAACGCTAATTTTCGCTGATTTAAAAGCTGATGGAACGCGGATTTCCGCGGATTTAACGGATTCGTTCGTGGTAAAATTTGTGGGAAGTGGGAAAATCCGTTCAAGGTGGGAAAACGAGGGTTTGTAGGGCAAACGTGCGAACGGCAAACGTACGAACGACACACGCACGAATGGCAAACGTGCGAATGGCAAACGTGCGAACGGCAAAATCTGCACGATTTTGTAGGGGACGGATTTATCCGTCCCGAGGTTGCTACGCTCTGCGTTAATGGGTGTTGTCCGCCAAAAATTACCACGCACAAAATTGACAGGGCGTTATCCGCCCAAAAATTGCCATGCACAAAATTGACAGGGCGTTGTCTGTCCAAAAATTGCCATGCTCTGCGTTAATGGGCGTTGTCCGTCCCGAATTGACGAGCGTGCGGAGGTCGGGACGGATAAATCCGTCCCCTACAACTAACAAAAAAGCTGTAGCACGGCAGAAATTTTTGGCAAAATGCCTTGAAATTCCCACTATGCTACAGCTTGTTTCCTACATACCATAGGCTCGTGACGACATTCCCACCAAGGGAATATCGGAGAAAAGGGGCTATGCCCCCTATGCCCCTAGATTTCCACTACCTCCGTAGAACCATTCGCGTCGCGGTTATTGGAAGCCGTTCCCATACCGTCTGCAAAGTCGGTGGCAAGCACTACATCGCCTGCGCTGTTTGTAATCACAAGGTCGGTGATGTAGAAGCCCTCGCCCACTACGCGCGGATAATCGCCTGCAAAGCGTATGCCTGTGCGTGCCTGCGTGCCTGCAAAGGTAAACTCGATTTTGTTCCATACATCGGGGTGAATGTTGTATGTGCCAATGTTTTCCATGTCATCGCCCACAAAGTTCCATTGACCCGACCACAGCTCGCCCAAGGGCTGTATGGTGAAGTTGTCCTCGCCTGCCTGTGCAGGGTGAAGCACCGAAAACGCCACTGTGTACATATCGTCCTCAAAATCGTGCAACAGCTGGAACGAATCCCAGTCCTGGCCGTATGTCATTTTTACTGCTGTACCGCTAAATTCTACTTCTGTTCCCCATGGGTTTTCTTCGGGGTCGGCGGCCTCGGTGGGTTCTGCCTCGGCGAGTGCCGCGCCTGTGGTGGTGTCGGCTTCTACTGCGGGGGCGACTTCGGTGGGTGTGTCGGTGGTTTCGGCGGTTTCGGCTGGTGTGTCGTTGGTTGCGGCAGGTGTTTCTTGTTGGGTAGGCGCGGGGGTGGCGACTGGCTCGCTATTTCCTCCGCAAGCCGTAGCCACAGCTAGAATTAACACTAAAATCCATGCTCGTTTCATTTTTTTCTTTCCTTTCTTTTTATAGACTTCTGTGGTCTTACAACCAAGAGAGATTATACCGCAAATATTTTACATTTCAATAGTTATTTTTCATAAAGTTTACAAAAGCCTTACAAGTGCGTTACTTTCGTGGTTGCTGAACGGCGATATAACGCGGATTTAACGGATTTTCGCAGATTTTCACGGATTTTGTCCGTGTAAGCCGAGATGCTCCGTAGAATCCGATAAATCCGCGTTCCACGCTCTTAAAATCCGTGTTCTCTATCCGCTAAATCCGCGAAAATCCGTTAAATCCGTGTTCCAACCTTATTATAAATCACAACTCGCCAAATACGAGCATATCATAAATAAGAAGCGGTTAAATTTACCAACTGCTTCAGAAGCGGTTAAATTTACCAACTGCTTCTATACTCTATGAATTAGCAGGTGCAATTATGCCCTTGGTTTTTCCACCCAAGCCAACCGCCATGTTTAATAGCATGTTGCGGGAGCAACCGCCCATGAATCATACTGTGCCAGTAGAACCGCTATGTAAAGCCCCACCCGAGGAAGTGCGAACGCCCACGCAATCGCCTGTACAGCCACCTGTACAGCCCCATACGCATGGGCATGGGAATGGGCAAAATGCGGTATATCAATCTATGCAATCACCCATGCAACCGCAAAATGCGGTACATCAACCTATGCAAGCACCCATGCAAAATGCGGTACATCACCGCCCACAGCTAAACGCGCCTTTACAGCATTTGTTGCAGCCTAGCGGACAACGTCCTATGTTGCCGCCTATGTTTCAGCATATGTCGGGACAAGGGCAGGTGTCGGGGCAAATGTCGGGGCAGATGTCGGGGCAAATGTCGGGGCAAGGGCAGATGTCGGGGCAAGGGCAAATGTCGGGGCAAGGGCAAATGTCGGGGCAAGGGCAAATGTCGGGGCAGTTGTCGGGGCAGTTGTCGGGGCAAGGTCAAATATCGGGGCAAGGTCAAACAACACAACAAGTATCACATTATTCCCCACAGCAAGTGTCACAATCCACACCACAACAAACGCCACCACCCACACCGCCACCCACACCAAACCCCATATCCTCCCCAATATTCCCTCAAGGACACTCCCCAATCTTCCCACAAGGACATTCCCCAATCTTCTCACAAGCACAATCCTCTATATTCCCACAATCAAATTCTCCCATGATTCCGCAAACGCCCCCTACCCCACCGCCACATTCACCCATACTGCCGCAAACGCAAGCCCCGAGCTTCCCACCCCCACAAAGCCCCATGATTCCGCAAATGTCCCCTACTCCACCCTCGCCATACCGTCCGCCAGAGCTTTCCCCCACAAACGCGGCGGAGCAATTTCAGCGCGTAAATAAATCACTGCCCGACGGCGTTCGTTACGAGCCGCTAGACGACGAAACCATGAAAATTCTCATGCAAAAAAACCCTGCAATGGCGACCACGCTTGAAACCACGCAAAAATCAAACCCTGCGACCACGCTTGAAAATACGCCAAAATCAAGCCCTGCGACCACGCCCGAAGCCACGCCAAAGTCAAACCCCACAACCACGCCCGCGCCTACCACCCCCAAGCGCGAGCCTGCACCGCAATCATTCGCCAAGCCCAAGCCCCTGCCCGAGCCAGAACCCACGCAGGAAGCCTCGCCGCTGCCCTCACCCACCCCAACCCTGCCAGACGAGGCACTCGACATTTTACAGGAATTGGCACAAAACGAACGCAACGCATATGTATTTTACAGCCATTTTTCGGACGCTCGGGAAGCGTTTGGCGTACTGGCAGAAAATGCCGAGCAACGCTCGGAGCAGTACGCGCAGCTTTTGTCACAATGCTTTGACAAAACCTTTACGGCGGAGGAAACGGAAATAAACACGGAAATATCAATAAACGAAGCTATATCGCTTGCTGTTTCCGAGGAAAGCAGGGGCTTGCTCGCGCTCGCGAATTTGTCGGAGCTTGTGGCAGGTACAGAGCAGGAAACGCGGATTTTACGCATTATTAACAAAAAAATGATTGGACAACAGCTGTTATTTCAAATAATTACCAGCTCGGCGGCTCTTTCGCTCCTGTAGCCGCCGCCCACACCTGCGGCACAGCGGTATATATCGCCTGCCTCAAGCTCCTTGGCGAGCATAGCCCCCTTGCCGCTGTTTAGAATTTTGTCCATAGCCGCGCCGCTGGTTATTACTGGCAGCGTGGCTTTTTTTACCATTTGCGACAGCAAATCCGCGCTTTGTCTGCGAAAGCCAAGCACGCGCAGATATTGCGGCTCGGCGGGCGGACTTATGCCAAGAATTATGCCTAAAACAGCGCGTTGTAGGCGCGTGTAGGTATAGCGTTTTGTCTTTACCTTGGCGATAAAGTCGGAAACACTCGAAAAATCGCCGCAGTATTTCTTGAAACGGTTTTCTAGCCCCTCGCCAAGTACAAAATCTCCGCGGTATAAAAGGTATCTGAAAATTGGCGTGAAATCGTCAAGGCGAGTTAGCTTCACGCTTTGTAGAATTTGCATGACTTCGGGGGGAAGGAAATTTTTGGCATATTCGCTAGGCTCGCCACTCAACGGCTCGCCATGCTCTCTGTTTACATGCTCGCTGTTTAACGGCTCGCCGTTAAACAGCGAACACCGTATTTTTGTAGCCGAAGCACCGCCCTTTTTCCTATGCGTGGTAAAAACTTCCATGTCACTACCCAACAACGCCAACGCCTTACAATACTCAATCGCAAGCGTATTATTAGGTTGCATGAAAAAATCCTCGTAGTAGTCCAACCCCACAGGAGCAACCGCACGCAACGCCAAACCGCGCGCCATAGCAAACGAAAGCCCATCGTCAAGCCCTTTTCGCAGGGCTTGCTTATACTCTGGCGGTTCTTCCGCGAGAATACGCCCCGCCGTTTTGATTGCTTCTATATCGCCGCACTCACTGCCGAAGCTAAGCGCGTCCACCACGCCAGTTGCCGCAAGCAACGCAACGCTCCCCCTCGCGAAATAATCCGCGCCGCAGACTACATACGGCACAGGAATTTCTATAACAATGTCCACGCCCGCAAGCAACGCCATTTTGGTACGTAGAAATTTGTCGCAAATTGCAGGCTCTCCGCGTTGTACGAAATTGCCGCTCATTACGGCGATTGTTTTTTTGTGGGGCAACGCCCCTCTTTCCGTTGCCGAAACACCGTCAAGGCTTCGAGGCGACATTCCCACAATGGGACAGTCGGAGAAATGGGACAACGTCCCCCCCAAATGCTCGGCGTGTCCGTTATGGAACGGATTAAACTCCGCGATTATGCCAACTACCGACATTTGTTTGGCTTCGCCATTAGGGCTTCGAGTATCTGTCATTATCCTAGCTTCGCCATCAAGGCTTTGTGTCCCTGCCCTCACCCCAGCTCCGCCTTCTTAAACCGACTAGGCTCAAAGCTCTCCCTATACCCACTAGACGGAAATTCCTCGCCTATCCCCAAATCCTCCACCATTCCGCGTACCAAGCCGCCCTCCTCCTCTACCATTAGCGTAATACGCAGCTTTGTTTTGCCGCTCGGGCGTTCTGGCAAGCCCTTAATCGACACCTCGCCGATTAGCTTACACTGCTCGAACGGGTCGTCCTGCTGTATTCGCTCCAGTATTCGCAGGTCGAGCGAGGTCATCTCGGCAGGCGTATTGCCCGACAGCGTAAACACATGGCTTTTTTTGGCAAGCGCGTATGGCGTTCCGCGCCGAATCATGGGGAAAAATGCCTTTTTCGCGCCGTCTATTTCCAAGCCTATATCGTGCGAAACGGCTACCTCAAACTCGACCGACATTTCCGATTCTAAGTCGGGGTGCGAAAGAAGCCCCATTTTCATGGCGGCGTAATATGTCGCGCCCAAGGAAATATCCAACGCAGGGCGTTCAGACGAATATATTTTGCCCTCGTCGTTAAAAATATCTAAAAGCATTTCCCTAACCCACGGCATTTGTGACGAGCCGCCCTCTAATAGCACACGCGAAAGGGTGTCGGGCGTACAACTGCCTGTATACGTTTCACGCAATGCTTTTAGTACCAGCTTCCGCGTTTTTTCTATGAAAGGTTTGATTAGCGTATGCAATTCCTCACGCGTAATTTGCTCCACGAACGGCGGAATACAGAACGTGAACGGGATTCTGAACCGCTGTACGCCGCTGAGCCGTTCCTTGGCTTCTCGGGCGCGGGCGATGATTTCTACCTGGTTTTCAATAGCGTGTTCGGCGGCGGCTTGCCCAGTTTTAGCTTTAATGAAATTTCCGCACGCTTCTATTAAATATGCGTCCACATCGTCGCCGCCGTGGTACGCCTCGCCGCCCTGTGAAATGACCTGTAGCTTGATTTTGGACTCGTTTCGTTCCTTTACATGAAACAGCGTAATATCAAGCGTGCCGCCCCCAAAGTCGAACACCATTACACGCTCGCCCTCGTTCAACTGGTGACGGAAATTGTACGCAAGCGCGGCGGCGTTCGGCTCTTTGATTAGGCAGATTAGCTTGTCGGCAATGCCTGCGATTTCGCAAGCGCGGACAGTCGCCTTTTGCGCCGCGTCGTCAAAATCGTACGGCACAGACACCACAAGCCCTGCAAGCTCCGCCTTTGGGTTAATCGTCTGTGCATGGGAAACAAGCTCCCCGAGGATTTTAGCAGAAATTTCCTCGGGCAGGTATTCGTTTTTGCCTAATTTTGTCAGACGGTCAGTTCCCATAAGGCGTTTAATCGAACGTACGGTCGTTTCGGGATAGATTTTCATGGAGCGGTAGGCTTCCTCGCCTACCAGCCATTCGTCCTCGTCCTCGCGGTATTGCACCACAGACGGCAGGGGAATTTTGCCAAAGCCGTTGCTTACGTCTATGGCCTCGGGGCGAGAATTATTATTGTCCCAATAACTGATAACTGAGTTTGTTGTGCCTAGGTCTATGCCTAGAATGTACCAGTCCTCAGGGAGCTTGCCTGTTTCCTGTATTTGGTTGCGGTATGCTTCCCACGTCACGCGAGTACCTCCATTTTTAAAGCGATTAAATGCGGATTCAACGGATTTAAGGGATTCAAGGGCTTCACACGGATTTAACGGATTTTCACGGATTATGCGGATTGGCTCGTTGTGAAATCCGCGAAAATCCGATAATTCCACGCAATATTGCCTGCTGTGCCTCGCTCCCTCTGTGCCTCTGTGCCTCTGTGTGAAAATCTTTTTGACAAATAAAAAACTTGGGTAGAGTGTAGAACGTGTTTTTTTTGAGTTTAAAAGATTTTTTCACACAGAGGCACAGAGGGAACGAGGCACAGCAGAAGCACGAGCCAATCCGCCGAATCCGCGAAAATCCGTTAAATCCGTGTTCCACTACCCTTAATTTACATAGATAAAATTTGTACCCCACTGCCGTCAATTTACACGGAACGAATCCGCGAAAATCCGTTAAATCCGCGTAAATCCGCGTTCCAAGCACTTTTCTTATAATTGCCGTACTACAACGCCTCTAATACAAGCCTACCCATTTCCCTTGTACCAACCAACCGCATACCGTCCGACATAATATCGCCAGTACGCACGCCGCTTTCCAGTACCTTTGTTACGGCGTTTTCGATTGCTTTCGCTTCCTTGTCCAGCCCAAAGGAATAATTTAACATCATAGCCGCCGAAAGAATGGTCGCAATGGGGTTGGCCTTGTCCGTGCCAGCAATATCAGGCGCAGAGCCGTGAATAGGCTCGTACATGCCGAAATTATCCTTGTTTAAACTCGCGGAGGGCAGCATACCGATTGAACCAGTTATTTGACTGGCTTCGTCCGAAAGAATATCGCCGAACATATTGGTTGTAACCATAACGTCATACGCGCTTGGCTCGCGGATAATTTGCATGGCGGCGTTGTCGATATACAAATGGTCTAGCTGTACATCGGGGTAATCCTTTGCCACTTCGAGAATAACCTCGCGCCACAGCCGCGACGATTCCAAGACATTTGCCTTGTCCACATTGGTGAGGTGTTTTTTGCGTTTACGCGCCAGTTCAAAGGCAGTCACCGCAATACGGCGTACTTCCTCTGTGGCGTACATTTCCGTGTCCCACGCCGCAAGCCCCAAGTCTGTTTCCTTACGTCCGCGGTCGCCGAAGTACATTCCGCCAGTCAGCTCGCGTACAATCATAATGTCTATTCCCTTGGCGACAATATCCGCGCGCAGCGGACAAGCGCCCTTTAGGGTATCGTGCAGAACCGCAGGCCGAAGATTGGCGTACAGCCCCAACGCGCCGCGAAGCCCAAGCAACGCACGCTCGGGCCGCATATGCCCTGGAAGCACGTCCCATTTCCAACCGCCCACTGCGCCAAGAAGCACCGCGTCGCTCTGCTTGCACACTTCCACGGTTTCGTCTGGTAGCGGAACGCCTGTTTTGTCTATGGCTATTCCGCCTGCTAACACCTCCGTAAACGTGAACGTATGCCCGAAGTTCTGGGCGATTTTTTCCAGTACCTTTACTGTTTCCGTAATAATTTCCGGCCCGATACCGTCACCGGGGATTGTTGCGATTTTGTAGTTTGGCATTGGTTACACTCCTAGTTTTTATGGTTTTTTTGTAGACTTGACACTGGGGGTTAAATGGGTAAAAATTTAAAGAAGAAAGCGGTGATAAAAATGCTCAACAAATATCAAACCGTACGGCTTAAAACAGGCGAACGCGCCGTTATCGTAGAAATACTGGGCGGCGGAAAGGCTTTTGTGGTAGACATTATGAAAGCCGAGGACGAATGGCAACACGAGCAGGTAAGGCTAGAGGAAATCGCAAGCGTGTTTGAGGAAGTGGAACGTCCGCTTGCGACGGCGTAGGGGGTTATACGTGAGGATAAATAAAATACTGTGGAAATAGGGGTTATGAGGCGAGATTTAGCCATAAGGCAGGGCGAACGCCGCCACCGCCATAGTAGCAATAGATACCGGAAACATAGACCTGTCCGTCCGTGCTGACACAGGCAGCATCACTACTAACGTCCCCGGGTGACCGAAGCCACCACCAAGAAACCTGTCCTTGGGCATTTAGTGCTATTCTTCCGTTGCTATTTTGACCAGAAAAACCTAATCCGATGCCATAAAAAAGGTGATTATTTGGGTGGTTTTGGTTTTCTAAATATTCGCTGTCGCCAAAATATTTTACCACCTCGTCTAGGCTTAACAAAAAGATGTTATCTTCTGTGTCATTGCCACCTGGCGTTTTGTTTAGTGCTTCTATCTGTTCTATAGAGCTAAAATCCCATGGGTTGTCGTTGTTTGCTAGTGTTGTTTCATGGATTTTTGCTCTGTCTGCCTCGCTAAAGCTATTGTAAAAATCGCCGTTAAGATATGCCCGCATGTAGGAGGTTTCCCATGTAACATCTTCTAATGTGTCGTGATACCTCCTAAGTTCTAAAACCTTATCGCTTAGCAATAACGCCCTGCCGTCTTGTACGTCAAGTACGCGCCAGTCATATTCGCCGAATTGGATAATATCGCCTACGCTTACGTTGGTGGGTATATCCGAGCCGTTATTGTCTTGGGTTTGGGCTTGCACTTCGTCTTGCACTTCGGTTTGCATTTCATTTTGTGTTTCATTTTGAGAAATAACGTCCGCAACATCTTCCCCACCATTCCCACAACCCACAAAAACAACCGCACACACCGCCACCACTAACCACGCAAAAAATCTTTTCATTTTACATAATCTCCTTATACTTCCCTTGTCCCCCATGCTACCCCATGGGGGGGCGTACCTACGCCCCCAGCTTCGCCCTCGTCCGTTCCACAAGCCCCCCAGTAGCCATTATTTCCTGCATAAATGCAGGGAAAGGCGCGGCTTGGTATGTTTCGCCGTTCCTATTATTGGTTATTTTGCCCGTGGTAAAGTCGATTTCTACCTCGTCGCCTGCGTTTATTGCTTGCGCGGCTTGCGGACATTCCAAAATCGGCAAGCCGATATTGATTGCGTTGCGGTAAAAAATACGCGCAAAGGTTTCCGCGATTACACACGAAATTCCCGAAGCCTTAATCGCAATAGGCGCGTGCTCGCGAGATGAGCCGCAGCCAAAATTCTTGGTAGCCACAATAATATCGCCCTGCTTTACGCGCTTGGGAAAGTCTGCGTCTATGTCCTCCATGCAGTGTGCCGCAAGGCTTTTTGGGCTTGAATCGTTAAGATAACGCGCAGGAATTATTACATCTGTGTCTACGTTATCGCCGTACTTAAAAACGCTTCCTTTTGCTTTCATTATAAAACCTCCTACAATATTTTAGATTTTAACCTGCACGATAAATAATAGGCTTGTAGCTTGCAGGCGGTATTTCCCTGCCGCTTTCCTTAGCATCGTCCAACCACAATTTTTGTGCAATCATCATTTCCTCTATTGCCTTTTGTGGAGTTTCACCGAACGCACTACAGTTTTCAAGGTCTGGCGTGTCTGCGATAAAGCCCCCGTCCTCTTCGCTGTAAAAGACGTTTATGTGATAACGATTCATAAATACGTCCTCTCGTCAGCTTCCGCTATTTTTATACTTTCGCTTATTGCTGTGCTTGTTTTTTCACTAAGCAGCTTCCTGCATAGCTCTTTCACTCGTTCCCAGTCCAATGAATCATAATCATGGGCGGAAATATTTCTACAGGAAGCAATCCCCCGACTACTGAATACATATAACCTTTGGGCTATCTCGTCGTTCACTACATGCTGTGCTAAACTGTGCATATTAGTAATACACTGCGTAAGGGCAAGTGACTGGTCTAGCGCGGATATTTCTTCCTCGTCTAGGTCTTTGATTAAATCATAGTACCGTTGGACACGTACTAGGTAATTTTTGATTTTATTCAAAATTATCCTATCTTTCATAGAGCCACACCACCTCCTTTAGCATTTGTTGGTAGCCCTCTTGGAAATACCAGTCTTTCCCTGCTTGCGGTTCGTTTTCCGCACGTTTTAGGGCAAGGCTATATCGGACAATTTCCAAGCGTTTATTATACCGATAATCCAAAATGTCGGAAATATGCAGTCCAAAATTAGACAACATTTCCCTGTACTCTGTATCCTCGGCTTTAATTAGCAAGTCTACATCGCTTCCCTTTTCCTGCTGTCCGCGAGCATAGCTCCCTATCAAGCCAACACGCTCAATGGCAGGGCAAAGCGAAAGATTAGCCAAAATAATCTTCTCTAACGCCTCAACGGACAATTCTGGAAACATGGCTTTCACTAGATTTTCTCAGGGTCACTAATATACCCAGTCAAAGCCGAAGCCGCCGCCACAGCAGGGCTTGCCAAATAAACCTCCGCCTCGGGCGAGCCCATACGGCCGACAAAGTTCCTGTTGGTGGTCGCTAAGGCGCGCTCGCCCTTGGCTAAAATTCCCATATGACCGCCAAGGCAAGGCCCGCAGGTCGCAGGGCTTACTACCGCGCCAGCCTTGATAAAGTCCTGCATTAAGCCCTCGTCTATCATTTGCAAGGAGATTTTTTGCGTACCAGGGAAAACCAAAACGCGCATACCCTTTGCCACTTTTTTGCCGCGTAAAATGCTCGCCGCCATTCTCATGTCCTCAATCCGTCCGTTTGTACAGCTTCCGATTACGACCTGGTCTAGCTTTACACTGCCTACCTCGTCTATGGTTCTTGTGTTGTCGGGCAAATGCGGAAACGCCACGGTAGGGCGTAACGCCGATAGGTCGATTGTGTACACGGCTTCGTATTCCGCGTCTGGGTCGGCGGCGTACTCCACGCCTGCGCGGCTCGCGTTCTCTTTTACATAAGCGCGTGTTTTTTCGTCCACGGGGAAAATGCCGTTTTTCGCGCCTGCTTCGATTGCCATATTGGCGATACAAAAGCGGTCGTCCATGGAAAGGTACTGCAAGCCGTCGCCGCAGTATTCCATAGACTTGTACAACGCGCCGTCTACGCCTATTTTTCCGATAATATGCAGAATTATATCCTTGCCCGAAACCCATTTTGCAGGCTTGCCCACAAGCTCAAATTTAAGCGCGGGCGGCACCTTAAACCAAGTGCTTCCCAACGCCATGGCACACGCCATGTCCGTGCTTCCCACGCCAGTGGAAAACGCGCCAAGCGCGCCGTATGTGCAGGTGTGGCTGTCCGCGCCGATAATCGCATCGCCTGGCACTGCCAAGCCCTTTTCGGGAATAAGGCAATGCTCGATGCCCATTTCGCCTACCTCGAAGTAGTTTTCCACCTCGTGCTTGTGTGCAAATTCGCGAATTTGCTTGCAATGCTCCGCCGACAAAATATCCTTGTTCGGCGTAAAATGGTCGGGAACAATCGCAATTTTTGTTTTGTCAAAAACCTTGCTTACGCCTATTTTTTCAAATTCCTTAACCGCAACTGGCGTAGTTACATCATTGCCGAGAACTAAATCCAGTTTTGCCTCAATCAATTGCCCTGCCGTCACGCTAGGCAAGCCAGCATGTGCCGCAAGGATTTTTTGGGTCATAGTCATGCCCATAAAAACACTCCTATCTTCATTAGAAATACACTTTTATGATTGTATCAGAATATACGGCGTGATACAATTGCTACTATACCACAAAAATCGGAGGTGCAAAACCATGGACAACAACCTACGCCACATTTTAACCCAACAGAAAGCCATCTTGAGCCAGCTCGAAAACGAGGTTAGCCTTATAGAGGACAGCGATTTGACGAAAGAGAACACGCGCCTAAAGGCCGAAATAGAAAAGCTAAACGCCGAATACGAAAATTCCAAAAGCAAGGCAAAAAAACTGGCAACACAAAATACAAGCCTACAAAACGCCCTATACGAGCAGGCATACAACGAAAAGGCAAATATCGTACACATCACAAAGGAAAAGCTAGACATATATTTCAAAGACACCTTTGAAGCGGAGCAAAACAGGCTAACAGCCCTTGAAACGACCATAGGCAAGCGAATAACCGCCATGACAAAGGCGTTACGCGATAATAATGTCGCGCTTAATAACGAAATCTACCGCAGGCTAGGCGAGCTTGCCTCGCAGGTGAACACCCAAATAACCGAAACACGCGAAAAATACGCGGAAGCCCACGGCGCGTTTTCCGAAAACGAGCGAGCCGAGCTTGAGAGCCTTAAAAACGAGCAAATTACTGACGAGCAAATTCTCGCGGTTGCGAAAAAAAATAATATGGAGCGGTTTTTTGGGCTTAATTTGTTTAACAAACTCGGAATACTGCTGATTCTCATAGGCGTTATTACCGCCGCGAGGTATACCTATTTTCAACTGCCCGATACGTTCAAGGGGCTTCTGATGTTTGCGTTGGGCGCGGCTATGCTTTTGGGGGGCGAGCTGTTGAACCGCAAGGGGGCGTTGCCGCGCTTTTCCGAAAAGGGCTTAGTGGAAATGTCGGGCATTAACCGCTTCCTTGCAGGGAAAAATCCCAGTATCTTCTCACTCGGCATAACCGCAGGCGGCGTGGCCGTGCTTTATGCCGCGCTGGCTATAAGCTACTTCGAGCTGCAAATTATTACCATGTACCCTGCGCTTGGGCTATGCGTGCTTATTACGGCGGTGACGTTTGTTTTGTCTACGCGCTACAATTCGCAAACAATACTTGCTTTCTCGCTAGTGGGCGGATATTTGCCGCTATTCTCAATAATAAGCGACCACAACCTCACCATACTTTACGGCGCGATGGTCTATTTTGTCCTGCTAAATCTGCTTGCTTTAATGGTTTCGTTCAAGAAAAAATGGACAATTGCGACATATATCGGCATGACGTTAAATACCATCGGCACAGCTATATTGTGCGGAATAATGTCGTCCGCGGACATTAGCACGGTACCGTTCAACAAAATAATCACAATCGTTTATATCCTGTTTGCGTTCCTTGTTTATTCGCTTATACCCATAGTAGGCACGTATAAAGAAAAGCTGCGTTTTAGGGATTCCGATGTGGTTTTGCTCGGCATAAACACGCTTTTTAGCAGTATCGCCATGTACCTTATGTTTTACGCCTTTGGCTGGGAAAACGCAACGGGCTTGCTGGCGATTATTTTCGCCGTGGCGTATTTGCTTCTCGGCAAGCTAATTGAAACAAAATTCATAGACGAGGAGCAGACAAAAGCCATATTTTACCTTACAGGGCTTACGTTTACAGTGCTTGTTGTTCCGTTCCAGTTTGGCAGGGCGTGGCTGTCGCTGGGCTGGCTTGTACAGGGCGTGGCACTCACGACATATGGCATTTTGAAAGGGGCTTCGCCGCGCTCGTCTGCTTCACGAGGCACGAACGGCTTCGTAACCTTCGGCTATATCATAAACGTGCTGTGCCTATGCGCGTTTGTGCTATATGATGTACTGGGGCGTGTCGATTCCCTTTTCCCATGGAAATATACGGCAATCACGCTTGGCAGTCTAATCATTCTCGGCGCGTATATGTACAAAAAAACCATGGCAAGCGAATGGCAAACCGCCTACAAATACATGGCTATTATAAATTTGTGGTTTTACGTGCTGTACATGTGTAGTAAGCTCGCGCGCGAATTGCCAAGTACGGAAGCGTACAACACGAGCTATTTAGTGGCGGCGTTAGCGATTTCCTTGACGTTTTTAATCGCCTATACCGCGCCGAGAATCGCCATTTTGTCCGACACTGGCACTAAAATAATTTCCATAATTTTGTATGTGGTTGGAATAATCTGGCTGTTTGGCTTAAACAGCATGTCCTCGCCGTATTTTTTTGCCGCCCCAAGAAGCGGGGTTTTGCTAGGCTCGGCGGTGCTTATACTGATTTCTCTTTTGTCCGTTTTGGCGTTACGCGACTTGATTAAGCTAATTGTCATGGAATACAATTTGGGCGTGGAATGGTATCCGCTAATTGTTTCCTCGTACTTTGTAATTATACTAACGCAAAACTTGATTTCGCAGTACGAGCTTTCCTTTACAAGCGCGTGGATTAGCATAATTTACGCGCTAACCGCCCTTGCGTGGATAGTGTTCGGCTTCGCGCGCAGGTACTCGTTTATGCGTGTGGCAGGGCTAGGGCTTGCTATTTTGGCTGTTATTAAGCTATTCCTAGTAGACCTCGTAAGTCTTACACAGGGTTATAGAATTGTTTCGTATTTTGTACTGGGAATTACGCTTGTGACCATTTCGTTTGTGTATCAGTATTTTAGTAAGCGGTTGGAATTGAAGCTAGAGCCGAGTGAGGATATTGAGTGAGGGGATTGGTGGTTGGCGTGCAAGATGTGATGGTTATTGAAATATACAGCGGTGAGGCGTTGCTTGAGAAAAGGTGTGTGGATTTGGATTCGTGGTACGAGGGCTGTATAGATGTAATTGATGACGATGATGTGCGTGCAGAAATGGGGATAACGAGAATAGAGGGCGCGAAGTTTGATGGGGCTGGGGAATTGCAGGCTATGTGGTGTAATTATTATGAGGGTGACGGTAGCTTGGGTAGGTCGGTTATTGTTGATGAATAGAGGTGTGCGATAAATGAGTATGATTATTTTTTGCCAAGCTGATATGAATATGGAGAAATACAATCTGAAAAATGTATGCGATGTGGGAATGTTATACGCAAATGAGATTGCAAATAGGCTTGGCTTTACGGGCAGTGTTTGGTCAAACGATACGTTTGGCATTTTGTATGACGAGAGCCATACAAATATGAAGTCATATATGCAAAAATTTCAAGCTACTCCTGTTTTTATTTTTCTGAATGAAATTTTAGATTTATGCGAAAAAATAGCAATATTTTATTGCGAGCCGTCAGAGGATAAGAGCAAATGGTGTGTTTTTCAAGAAAAGCAATTGTTTCTTGAGGCGTTGGAATGTTCTTTGTTGGAATATGAGTGGAGTACGCTTGTTTATCATATTTGAGGGCATGGAGGGCGGATTTTTGCGGATTTCAGAGATTAAAGGAAAGTGCATGGAGCGCGGATTTTTGCGGATTCTAAAGATTAAAGGAAAGTGCATGGAACGCGGATTTTCGCGGATTTGGCGGATTTTCGCGGATTCTTTCTTGCGTGAATTGACGGCAATGGAATGTAAATTTTATCCATGTAAATTAAAGGTAGCGGAACACGGATTTGACGGATTTTCGCGGATTGGGCGGATTCGTTCGTGATTTCATTTATAGATTAACGAAACGCGGATTACGCGGATTATGTGGATTTACACGGATTCCACGGACTTAAAAGCACGCCCGATAAAATCCGCGTAAATCTGTGTAAATCCGTTAAATCCGTGTTATAACACACTTTTTTACGTCCGTACTTCTGCACTGCCTCGCTCCCTCTGCTTTGTGCCTCTGTGCGAACTACTGTGTGAAAATCTTTTTGACAAATAATGAACGCAGGTAAAGTGCAGAGCTTCGTTCTCTAGTTTAAAAGAATTTTCACACAGAGGCACAGAGGCACAGAGGGAGCTAGGCACAGCAGGAATTTTGTAGGGGGCGGATTTATCCGCCCCGACCCCCGCACGTTGGTCGATTTAGGGCAGATAACGTCCATTACGCAGGCAGTAAGGCATTGTCTTTAGACAATGCCGCACGCCGACCAAGCAGGCAGTAAGGTGTTAGTGGTTTTCTTAGACAATGCCGCACACCGACCAACGCAGAGCGAGGCAACCTCGGGACGGATAAATCCGTCCCCTACAAGGAGATTTTTATGCAGGAGTTCGCACAGAGGTACAGAGCAGAGGGAACGTGGAATAACAGGCATAGAGTGCGAATTTGGCGGATTTTAAAGGCAATGGAACGCGGATTACGCGGATTTTGTCCACGTAAACTACTAAACGACAATATATTTTCCCACGAACGAATCCGCCAAATCCGCGGAAATCCGTTAAATCCGTGTTCCGCTACCTTTAATTTTCATGGATAAAATCTGTATTCCATTATCTTTAATTTACACGGAAAAAATCCGCGAAAATCCGTTAAATCCGCGAAAATCCGCGTTCCATGCCTTTAAATTCTCAACAGCTTCTTAAATTTATGCGTTTGTCGTGAAAGGAAGTATAAAAATGCCTAGATTACTTATTAGCTTCACGCTTATTTCACTACTGCTCCACACCGCTGTATTTGCCACAAACACTGCCACAAATACCGCCACAATAGAAAACAGCGGACAAAACAGATACAAGGCCGTCAGGCTTACGCCAGAGGTTTACAATAACGCCAACAGCACCCTATCCGACCTGCGAATAACAGACAGCGCAGGCGAGTACGTGCCGTATTTTATTCGTACCGGCGGTAGCGCGGAATACGAAACACTTACACAAACGCACCCCATGACCCTGGTTGATTCCTATACTCGCGACAATAATTTTTATTTTGATTATAAGGTAAGCGAAATACCCACCCACGATATTGTGGCTACGTCCATTGCATTTTCTACCCGCAACACTGGCTTTGCCAAGCATATAGAAATTTTTGGCAGCTATGACGGCATACACTGGCAGCTTGTCCAGAGCGACAGCCTTTACAAAATTGACGACAAAGCCAAGCTAACTATCGAGTTCCAAACAACGCAAAAATATACTCATTATAGGTTTAAGCTAGGCAACAACCTAGAGCGGATTTCGTTCGATTCCGTTACCCTGCTTCACAGCTTTGTTACGCAGGAGCGGATTTATTTCGTAGACAGCATTTCGCCCGAGTTTAGCGTAGAAGAAAAGGACGGCGTGACGCATATTGCCGTTCACGGGCTTAAAAACCTACGGCTTGTAGACATAACAATCAACACAAATAGTATGTTTAAGCGGTTCGTAAACACCTCGCTTGGCTTTGGCAAGGAGCTGCACAGCCTCACCTTTGGCGATACCACATACACCGACACCACCATACCGCTAAACCGCCAAGCGCCGCGTAATGACAGCTTTACGCTGACGATTAACAACGGCGACGACAGCCCCATAAGCATTGACGAGCTTGTCGTTAGCTACTATGTAGACGAGCTAGTTTTCGAGGGCAGGCAGGGCGGCGAGTACACCCTGCATTTTGGCGCGGGCACTGCAAACGCCCCCATGTACGATATTGTACGCTACAAGGACGCTATTCTCAGGGAAGAAATTGACACGCTTAGACTCGTGGAGCTTTCGTTTGCCGAGGCGGCGGAGACCGCGCCGCCGCGTGATTATACGCTGGTCTTTAATATCGCGGTCGTTGGGGTTGCGGTGGTTTTGGGGGTGGTTATTTTGTTGGGGTTGAGGGGAAAATAAAGGCTCTTACAGCAAGGACAAGTAATTCCTTTTGCCATGAATAATACGCATGACATAAATCCTCTCATACCGCAGGGTGTAAAACAGGAGATATTCCCCGATTGGTATCATTCTGTAGCCCCTGCTTCGTAATTTTTTATTACGGCTACGTGCCGCAGATTCGGGAAACATGGATAGCTGTTCTTCCAGTCTTTCTAGCTCATCTATGAACGCATTGGCAAAATTTACACCATGCTCAAGCAAATACTCAACTATTTCGGTTAAATCCTCCTCGGCTATAGGTAAATAATGTATATCATACCTTCGCATTTACACGTCCCCGCAAACTGTGAATTATTTCCTTGTGACTTTTAGTTGGTAATTCTAATTCCATTTGTTCCTCTGCTTCGTCTAGCTTGCTGTAAATTTCAAGCAGGGCCAGATTGCGTTCGCAGGTGTCAATTGTTGGTATCATGGGCTTACCTCCTATTCTCCCGTTATTATACCAAAATAATGGGAGAATAGCAAAGCCCCCCGACCCGAAAGCATGTTTTCGGGTCGGGGGGCTTTTTTATAATTAAACCGCTCCTAATGCTTCCCACAACACCTATCAAACGAAGGATTAAACGCATAAAAATTCTTAGAATTCAAGCTATCCGTCACTATTCCCAACGCCTCGCCGAACCTTTGGAAGTGAACAACCTCGCGCTCACGCAAAAACTTAATCGGCGCGATAATGTCGGGGTCGTCCACAAGCCGTAAAATATTATCGTAGGTCGTACGCGCCTTTTGTTCCGCCGCCATGTTTTCCGTTAGGTCGGTTATGGGGTCGCCCTTTGAGGCGAAGCATTTTGCGTCAAAGGGTATGCCCCCTGCGCTTATGGGGTACACGCCCGCCGTATGGTCAACAAAGTAGTCCTCAAAGCCCGCGGCATAGATGTCCTCTATGCTCATTTTTCGGGTCAACTGGTGAACAATCGCGGCAATCATTTCGGCGTGCGCGAGTTCTTCCGTGCCGATGTCTGTTAGCAGGCCTTTTGCCCTGTCGTTTGGCATAGCAAACCGCTGGCTAAGATAGCGGTTTGCCGCGCCTAGCTCGCCATCTGGGCCGCCCAGCTGCGTAATAACTATCTTAGCAAACTTAGGATTTGGGTTTGCTATTTTTACAGGGAATTGCAATTTTTTGTCATATAACCACATATTAGCAATCTACCTCCCATGGCCAAGGGCCTTTTGTCCATTCCCACGAATCAAAGCCTGTTTGTTCACAGTATTGAAGCGGGCCGCAATGGCTTTCATATTCTTCTCTTGCTTTTTTTGCCAGGGCTTGGAAATGGCGGTACCACTCTAGGGCTAATTTGTCCTTGGGGTGGTTATCCAAAAACAGCACGGTATCGAGTACCGCAAAATCCCATTTTTGCACCTCTCTAAGGAAGCCGTCACGTCTATTCATGGCACTTACCCCCAAACCACGGCTTATCTAGCTCCGAGAATATTGTGCCGCGCATAAAACCATAATCGGCATCATAAATGTCCCTCCATATTTGTGGCGGAACATATGCCATGCCTATGACCTGCTTGCTGTGTTCGTTGTGCGGCGGGGTCGGCGCGGGCGGGTATAGAGTGGGGCATACGCCTACAACCGGGCTTGGACTTAGGCTTACTGCTTGAAAATATGCTTCGTGTTCCAATGCAAAAACTCCCTTCGTGTTTTTTCTGCTAACGCATATTTTTATTGTATGTAGATGAGGGGAAAGTGTTCGCCCCATCTGCGGGCTTTTGAATAATGTAAAATTTGCACTGGCATTGCTTCACAATTGCCCATTTTTTCGGGCTTCACCTGAAAAAGCTGGTGCAAATTTATTGAATTTTCAACATCAACTTGCAATACACTCTATTGACGTACCCAAGCACAATGCTGTATTATGAACGTACAATGAAAAATCATGGTAAATTCTCGAAAGAGGACAGGAAGAAAATGCTGCGCGCGGCGGGCATTATTTCTAATATTGCGTTCACTATGGTGGCGTGTGTATTTGTGGGCATTTTTCTGGGTATTTTTTTGGACGAATGGCTCGGCACTGCGCCGTGGTTTATTATTATTTGCTCGTTGCTTGGCTGTTTTTCGGCGTTTAAGGCTATGTACGATTTATCAAAGAAGTTTTAGGTGGTTGCCAGCTTATGGATTTTTCCATGTCTGCCGTAGCAAAAAAACAAATCATAGTAATCATCGCCGCCTCGGCTGTTTTTTCGCTATGCGGCTATTTGCTGTTTTCGGCGTTTGCAGGCGATACACAATCTGCGCTTTTTAGCTCGCTCATGGGCGTAAATAGCCACGCGAACGCCGCGGACACGCTGCCCTTTACAATTGGCATATTTATTGCTATGCTCCTTAATATAATAAAGGTACTTATGCTGAAACGCATGGTAGCCAACGCCGTGGAGCGTGACGAGCAGTCTGCCAAAAATTACCTAAAGGTGCAGTCGCTTTCGCGCTTTACGATTACTGCCGTGGTGCTTGTTATTACGGCGTGGCTTCACTCCAGTGTCACGAACGAGGCGGGCAATCCGCTAGTTGTAAACTTCATGGGCGTATTTTTTGGGATTTTTACTCTGCCCATCGCCGCCCATTCCATGCGGTTTTTTCTGCGAGGACATTTAAAAGAAAAACAAGAAATCTAGCAAAAGGCGGGGTAAATGTGAGCTTTGACATTAGTGTATTTTATAGCCTAAAAATCAGCGAGGCGGTAGAGCTTTTAATTACCGAAACCACAAGAAATACGTGGATTGTTATGGCTTTGCTACTTATTCTTGCCCTATACGTGAGAATAAAATCGCGCTCGTGGGACCCCATGAAAAAGCCCACCGGCTTCCAGAATTTCATTGAAATGTGCGTTGACGGCTGGGAAAAATTCTACCGCGACAGCGCGAACGACACCGTTGCATACCTCGCGCCGTGGTTTTTTACGTTGGTTGTGTTTATTGCAATGTCAAACCTTATCGGTATTACAGGCCTGCGGCCGCCGACGGCAGACTGGGGCATGACGTTTCCGCTGGCGTTGTCCTCGTTTTTTGTCATGGTGTTTGTGGGGCTTAGACACCGCCCAAAGGACTACTTAAAGGGCATTTTCCTAGAGCCTGTGTTTGTTTTCGCACCGCTTAACCTTATCGGCGAGCTTGCCAAGCCCATCGCGCTTAGCTTCCGTTTGTTCGGTAATCTGGTCGGCGGCATGATACTTGTGTCCCTGCTGTACGCCATTCCGTACATGTTTGTTATACCTGTTCCCATTCACCTCTACTTTGATATTGCTTCTGGAATACTTCAAGCCGTTATTTTTACCGTTCTTAGCGTAATTTTTGCAGGAACGGCGGCTGAATAATTTCAGATGTAGTAATAAATAAAATATTTTAGGAGGAAACAAAATGCAAAATCCTTTAGCATTTGTTATCGCAATCTCACACATCGCCGCAGCAATAGCACTTTTGAACGGTCTGCTCGTTCCGCTTGGGCAGGGCAATGTAGCGGCTAACGCTGTAGCGGCGATTGGCCGTCAGCCAGAAGCAAAGGGTACTATTACTACCACCATGTTTATTGGCTGTGGTCTTGCGGAAACCTCGGGCGTTTACGGCTTGCTTGTCGCCATGATTTTGATTTTCGTAAACCCGCTGCTAAGCCGCTATGCGCCACAGTTTATTGAAGCTGGGGCACAAGTAGGCGCGGCAATTTTGCCATTCTTAGGCTAAACTAGGGGAGATTCAATTGAGTCCTCAATTTTTATTTATTCTCCAGGGCGAACGCTATCGTCCGCTTTTGGACATGGATTTGCAGATGTTTATCGGTATGCTGCCGAACCTGTTCAACTTCCTTTTGACGGTCGTCCTGCTTACATGGCTTCTGTGGAAGCCTGTAAAAAAGATTTTGCAAGCGCGCGCAGACCGCATAGAAAACGAAATGAACGATGCCGCCGTAAGCAAGGCGACTGCCGCGGAGCTTAAAGCAAGCTACGAGCAAAAGGTACGCGAAATAGAAAAGGAACGCGCCGAAATTCTGGACGAAGCGCGCAAGCTCGCCAACGAGAGCCGCGAGCGGCTTTTAGATGCCGCCAAGGCGGAGGCGTTGGAGGTAAAGGAACGCGCAAGCCGTGACATAGCTACGGAGCTAGAGCAAATTAAGGGCGCGGTACATCAGTCTATTATCGACATTTCCACCGATATGGCGGCGAAGCTAATCGCCGCTACCGTAGACAAGGCCGCGCACGACAGGCTTTTTTCCGAAGCACTTACGGAGCTAGAGGCTACCACCGCGTTTAAAACGGAAGCAACGCACGTTGCTGTATAGGGGGGCATAGCATTGGCAGACCTTGGAATACGCTACGCAACCGCCTTGTTTTCTCTTTCGCAGGAGAGCGGACTGATGGACGCTTACCTAGAGCAGGCACAGCTTGTATGCGACAATATTTCGTGCGAGGAATCGCTGCGTATTCTTACGCACCCGCGTATTTCCTCTGACGAAAAATTTGCGTTCCTAGAAAACGCGTTTGGCGGCTGTGTCCATCAAGACCTTATGGGCTTTATGCGGCTTGTTATTTTCAAGAACCGTGTAGCCTTTCTTTTGCCTGCGTTGCGTAAGCTAATCGACATGATTAAAACGCACCAACGGCAAACCACCGCTAGAGTGGTTTCCGCTGTGCCGCTTACCGACCAGCAGGCGGAGCAGCTTACCGCGTGCCTAGCAAGAAAGCTAAATAAGGAAGTAACCCTCACCGTGTTGGTAGAGCCTAGCGTTATTGCAGGTATCAGCATACATGTGGACGGGTATTTTCTCG
Source organism: Defluviitaleaceae bacterium (assembly GCA_009777845.1). GTDB lineage: Bacteria > Bacillota > Clostridia > Lachnospirales > WQUN01 > WQVC01. The sequence continues at coordinate 6,526 of WRLD01000007.1, read as the reverse complement.
ACCGTACGGTAAAAACTCTGTTAAGAGATATGAAGGCGGGCTTTGCATGATTCTTAAACCTGATGAAGTAAGCTCCATTATAAAACAACAAATAAAATCCTACTCCACAAAAATGGACGTTGCCGAGGCTGGGAACGTAATCCACGTAGGCGACGGTATCGCTCGCGTTTACGGGCTAAACAACGCCATGAGCGGCGAGCTGTTGGAGTTCCCAGGCGGGCTGTTTGGCATCGCGCTTAACCTAGACGAGGACAGCATTGGTGCAGTTCTGCTTGGCGCGGACGACCACGTAAGCGAGGGCGACCCAGTAAAACGCACTGGCCGTATTGCGGAAATTCCCGTAGGCGACGCGCTTCTCGGCAGAGTCGTTGACCCAACTGGCGCACCTGTGGACGACAAGGGGCCGATTGCGGCTACAAAAACGAGAGTAGTTGAGCGAATTGCCCCAGGCGTAATCGAACGGCAGGAGGTAAACGTACCCCTGCAAACTGGGATTAAGGCAATAGACGCAATGATTCCCATAGGCCGCGGTCAACGCGAGCTTATTATCGGCGACCGCCAAACAGGGAAAACGGCGATTGCGATTGACACCATTATCAACCAATCACTAATTAACGACAAAATAGGCGAGCCAAAGGCTGGCGAAAAGGACATTCGCGTGTACTGCGTGTATGTGGCAATCGGGCAAAAGGCATCTACGGTGGCGCGCGTGGCGCGTACATTGGAGGAAGCAGGCGCAATGCGGTACACATGTATTGTAAGCGCGAACGCCAGTGATTCCGCGCCTATGCAGTATATCGCGCCGTATGCAGGCTGTGCGGTTGGCGAGGAATGGATGGAAGCAGGGCGTGACGTGCTTGTGGTCTATGACGACCTGTCCAAGCACGCTGTCGCGTATCGTGCGCTGAGCCTTTTGCTACGCCGTCCACCAGGGCGCGAGGCGTACCCAGGCGACGTTTTCTATCTGCATTCGCGCCTGTTGGAGCGTGCCGCGTGCTTGACAAAGGAACGCGGCGGCGGAACGCTTACCGCGCTTCCCATTATCGAAACTCAGGCGGGCGATATTTCCGCGTATATTCCCACGAATGTAATATCCATTACAGACGGGCAGATTTTCTTGGAATCGGAGCTGTTTAACAAGGGTATTCGCCCTGCGATTAACGCAGGTCTTTCTGTGTCGCGCGTAGGCGGCGCGGCACAAATTAAGGCTATGAAAGCCTTGGCAGGGCCTATTCGCTTGGAGCTTGCGCAGTTCCGCGAGCTGGAATCCTTTGCGCAGTTCGGCTCTGATTTGACCAAGGACACGCTAGAGCGGCTCGACCAAGGGCGGCGTATTGTTGAGGTGTTGAAACAACCGCAAAACGCGCCTGTTCCTGTAGAAAAGCAGGTTTTGGTGTTCTATGCTGTTACCAAAAAGCATTTTAAGGACATAGAGGCCGCCAATATACAAAAAACCGAGGCCGATTTGCTTAAATTCTTTGAAGCTAAGCACGGCGAAATTTTGAATAAAATCCGTACCGAAAAGCAAATAAGCACCGAGCTTGGCGAAGCGATTGAAGCCGCCCTTGCCGAATTTAAAAGGTAGGTGGATTTATGCCGTCAATGAAAGCAATTAAACGCAGGCGACTGACTGTAAAAAACATCTCGCAGATTACCAAGGCGATGAACCTTGTGGCGACCTCAAAGCTACAGCGCGCGCGCGCGAACAAGACCGCAATCGGTATTCCAGTGCAAGCCACCTTTGATATTGTTTACAATACGGTAAAGGACGAGGCGGCGAAGGAACAGCCCTTTGTAAAGCCGCGCGAGGTAAAAACCACCGCGTATGTGCTTATTACAAGCAACCGCGGACTTTGCGGCGGCTACAATTCCAATGCTTGCAAGGCTTTGGCGGCGCACGCCAAGGAAAGCGGCGATAGCCTTATTGTTCCCATAGGCACAAAGGGGCGCGATTATTTCAAGCGGCGTAAGGCGAACGTGCTTGACGTTCCGCCGCCGCAGGAAACGCCGAGCTTTGCGGAAGCTAAGGCAGTAGCCGACAGGCTTACAGCCATGTACGAGGCAGGCGAGGTAGACGAGGTTTACCTTGTTTATACGCAGTTTTTTACTGTGCTTTCGCTAGAGCCAATCGTGAGAAAGGTTTTGCCGCTCGACCCCGACTATCTACGTAAGGTAGTAGGCGCAGATTTAAAGGACGGCGAGGCATGGCAGGATTTGGGCTTTTTCAAGAAGCCCGAGCCTAAGCCGAGTGCTGGCGTGCAGGACATTGAGTTTGATTCGGGGCTTGAGAATGTTTTACGCAGTGTAATTCCGTGGTATTTAAGCATGTTTTTATATGCGGCTATGGCCTCCGCCGCGCTGTGTGAACAGGCGGCAAGAATGACGAGCATGGACTCCGCTACCAAAAACGCGGGCGAAATTATCGAAAAGCTCACGCTTATGTTCAACAGACAAAGGCAGAGCATCATAACGCAGGAAATAACAGAAATTGTAAGCGGAGCAAATGCTTTACAGTGAGAAGGGAAGTGGTACTCTTGGCAAAGAATACAGGCAGGGTTTTACAAATTACAGGAGCGGTACTCGACATTCGCTTTGACGGGGAGCTTCCCGCACTTTACAACGCGATTGAAATCGAACGCACAGGCGGTACAGAGTCGGTTGTTTTGGAAGTAGCCCAGCATCTTGGCGACAACGTAGTACGCTGTATTTCCATGGGTTCGACTGACGGGCTTGTACGCGGCATGGCGGCGATTGATACAGGCGCGCCTATTTCCGTACCGGTAGGGCCGGAAACGCTGGGCCGCATGATGAACGTACTCGGCCGCCCGATTGATAACGCGGGCGAGGTTGCTTCTGCGGAAAAATGGTCTATTCATAGGAAAGCGCCTGGCTTTTCCGAGCAAACGGCGACCGCCGAAATTTTGGAAACTGGCATAAAAGCGGTTGACCTGCTTTGTCCGTACGCAAAGGGCGGAAAAATCGGCTTGTTCGGCGGCGCGGGCGTAGGTAAAACGGTTCTCATAATGGAGCTGATTAACAATATCGCCACCGCCCACGAGGGGCTTTCCGTTTTCACAGGCGTGGGCGAAAGAACGCGCGAGGGCATCGACCTTTACAACGATATGCAGAACTCTACCCTAAAGGACGGCTCGCCAGTTTTGAGTAAGGCGGCGCTTGTTTTCGGGCAAATGAACGAGCCGCCAGGGGCGAGAATGAGGGTCGGCTTTGCAGGGCTTACCATGGCGGAATATTTCCGCGATGTTTCCCAGCAGGACGTGCTTTTGTTTATTGACAATATTTTCCGTTTTGTTCAAGCAGGCTCGGAGGTATCCGCGTTGCTTGGGCGCGTGCCGTCCGCCGTGGGCTATCAGCCCACGCTCGCTACAGAGGTAGGCGCGTTGCAGGAGCGTATAACCTCCACCAAGGCAGGCTCGATTACGTCCATTCAGGCGATTTACGTGCCTGCGGACGACTATACCGACCCATCGGTAGCCACGACCTTCGCACACCTTGACGCGACGACAGAGCTTTCACGCGCAATCGTAGAAATGGGGATTTACCCTGCGATTGACCCGCTCTCTTCGACCTCTCGTATGCTGGAAAAAACCATTGTCGGCGAGGAACATTACGACGTAGCGCGCGAGGTACAGCGTATATTGCAACGCTACCGCGACCTGCAAGACATTATCGCCATTTTGGGAATGGACGAACTTTCCGAGGACGACAAGCTAACCGTAGGCCGCGCAAGGCGCATACAACGCTTCCTGTCGCAGCCCTTTACCGTTGCGGAAAAATTCACGTCCACGCCAGGCAAATATGTAAAGCTCAAGGACACAATCGAGGGCTTCAAGCAAATTATCGCAGGTACGCACGACGAAATCCCCGAGGGAATGTTCTTGAATAAGGGTACGATTCAAGAGGTAATTGACGAATATAAGAAATCGCAAGGGTAGGTGAAAAAAATCCGCAATGCGGATTTTTTTCACCTACCGACAGAGCCGCCGCCGTAGGCGGTATGAATTGAGGTGGTGACATGGCAGAAAACAAACTTGAGCTGCGTGTTGTTGCGCCAACAATGGCGACAGACAAAAGCCCTTACAAAATAAACGCCAAAATCGACATGGCAATTTTGCGTTGCACAACTGGCGATATGGGCATACTTGCAGGGCATATCCCTGTTTCCATGGTGCTGGATATTGGCATTTTGCGTATTTTTGACGGTGACAGCGAAAGCCGCGTAGCCGTGCTTGGCGGAATAGCCCATGTAAGCGAGGATATTATTACCGTGCTGTCTGATGCGGCGTTAGTGCCAGAGGAAATTGACGTAAAGGCGATAGGCGCGGAGCTGGGCGAGCTTTTGCAGAGGGTGGAGCAGGGAGCGGACGAGGGTGAGAAGCAGGAGATGCAGAGGCGGATAGTGAGTTGTCGGGTGTTGTTGGAGGTAAAAAATGCTTAAAATTAAAGACCTGCGAGGCTTTATTATAGGCGTTATTTTCGCACTAACGCTCACAGGAACGGTCGTAGGGGCAAACGCTATTGTGCGTGAAATTGTTTATGGGGTAGCTGTCAATTTTGACGGTAGGACAGTGCAATTCGATGACGATTCTCGCCCATTTATTATGGACGGCAGAACCTTTCTTCCCGTTAGGGCTGTTGCGGAATTGACAGGGCTTAGCGTGGATTATTCTGATGGTGTTGTTTATCTTTCTTCTGAGAATGTACCCATTTCGCCGCCCATACCTGCGCCTGTGCCTACGCCAACGCAAGCACCAACGCCAACAGCCGAACCAAATCTTGTGGGCAGGTGGAGCTTTGTTTCCGCACCGACCTTTCTTTATTACTTTTACGGAGGGGCAGACATTGAGTTTTTTGCGGATGGCGGAGTTATGGAATATTCCTATAACGAGCCTGGCAGATATACCACAAGGGGCAGCAATATGACGGTTGTGGGCGAATGGACTGATACCTACCAGTTTACATTCAATATTGTTGGTGACATGCTCTATATTACCGACAGTGACAACGATACTGGTATTTGGCAAAGGGGCGGCTCTACGCCTGCTCCTACATCAACAACACCTGCCCCAACGCCTACGCCTACTCCCTCCCCAGTGCAAACTGACCAGTCGCAATACGAACAGCGAGTGCTTGAATTGGTAAACGCAGAGCGCGCCAACCATGGGCTTGGGGCTTTGCAGTGGTGTCCGAGCCTGGCCGCCGCCGCTAGGGCACATAGTGTCGATATGTACGAAAACAACTTTATGAGCCACACAGGCTCGAACGGCTCTACGCCATGGGACAGAATGGCAAACGCAGGCGCGAGCTACGGCTGGCAGGCTGAAAACGTAGCCTCGGGGCAAGCTACCCCCGAGGAAGTCATGCACTCCTGGATGAACTCACCAGGGCATAGGAGCAATATTCTAAGCCCCGATTATACCCACCTTGGCGTAGGCTATAGCCACTCTCGTTGGACACAGAAGTTTGGTGGTTAGAGGTTTTAGCTTAAACAACTATAGCATACAAGAAAAACGAGTGTAGTGACTAATCGCCTTCGCTCGTTTTTTTGTTGTGGTAACATGGATTTGAAAGATAATGGGACGAGGATTTCCGCGGATTTGGCGGATTTCGCGGATTCGTTCGTGCTTCTGCTGTGCCTCGTTCCCTCTGTGCCTCTGTGTGAAAAAATCTTTTACTAAAGAATGGGGCTATACGCTTTACCTACGTTCATTATTTGTCAAAAAGATTTTCACACAGTAGTTCGCACAAAGGCACAGACAGAGGGAGCGTGGCACAGCAGGAAACAAATGGTGATTAAAATATTGCGTTGTCATGGGGATTTAAATATTGCGCTTGTTGTGGGGATTTGCAGGTTTTTTGTAGGGGACGGATTTATCCGTCCCGAGGTATGCACGTTCGTCAATTCGGGGCAGGTAACGTCCATTAAGCAGGCAGTAAGGTGTTGTCTAAGTGGTTTTCTTAGAAACCGTTCAGAATCTCCTAATCATCAATGCAACAAACGCAAAAACCAACATTTGTAAAGAAGTAGCGAGCTTGCGTTCGGTGTTTTTCCAAAGTCTGTGACACTTTTCGAGCCAGCTAAAAGTACGCTCAACAACCCAACGCTTGGGTAAAACCGCGAATGTATGCAGTTCGCTCCGCTTCACAACCTCAACATTCGCGCCAAGAATATTGCGAACAGATTCCGCAAACGGCTTGCCGGTATAGCCGCCGTCAACAAGAACATTTTGGACATTTGACAAGTTGTCGCGGTAATTCTGAAACATTTCAATTGCCCCGGCGCGGTCGGTTATGTTGGCTGTTGTGATATGAATCGCGTGCGGCAAGCCGTTTGTGTCAACCGCGATATGACGTTTAATGCCGCTGACTTTTTTGCCCGCATCATACCCTTTTTCCTCGGCGGAACTTGCATTTTGTACGCTTTGCGAATCAACGATGCAAAAACTCGTTTTGGCGAGCCGCATATCTTGCATACGCACATGGCTGACCAATTTTTTTTAAGACATCT
>WRLD01000006.1 GCA_009777845.1 Defluviitaleaceae bacterium | reverse complement strand
ATCATCAGGGGGGGGGGGGTGTGGGGTTGGGGGGGGGGGGGGGGGGGGGGGGGGGGGGGGGGGGGGGGGGGGGGGGGGGGGGGGGGGGGGGGGGGGGGGGGGGGGGGGGGGGGGGGGGGGGGGGGGGAGCAGGAGGATAGGAGGAGGGTGAGGAGTATGAGGGTGGGTAGGTAGATTAGGGTTTGGGGTATGGGTTTTTTTGGTTGGTTTTTTTTGGGTGTGTGGTGGTTTTTGGTGGTTTTTGGGTGGTTTTTGGTGGTTTTTGGGTGGTTTTTGGTTAGGTGGTTTTTGGTTTTTGTACTCATATTAGCCCTCCGCTAGTAGACGTGGTTGTAGTGTAACATACTTTTTGGGTTTACTCAAATTTATAGATAGGCATTTACAGACGCATGTAGTTTTTTTTAGTTCTAAGAGTGATTAAACGCGGATTTAAGCGGATTTTCGCAGATTTGGCGGATTCGTTCGGGCGTGGTTTTAAATCCGTGTTTCGTTGATTTTTAATAAGGGCGAGAAAAAATCCGTGTAAATCCGCGTGAATCCGTTAAATCCGTGTTTAAATGTCTTTAAATTTGTGTTGCATTGCCTGCTGTGCCACGTTCCCTCTGTGCCTCTGTGTGAAAATCTTTTAACCTAAATAAAGAAACTCTAAACTTTACCTATGTTCATTATTTGTCAAAAAGAATTTTCACACAGAGGCACAGAGGGAGCGGGGCATAGCAGGAACGAAACGCAGATTAAAATATTGCGTTTGTTGTAGGGGCTTGCATGTTTTTTGTAGGGGACGGATTTATCCGTCCCGAGGTACGCACGTTTTGTAATTCGGGGCAGGTAACGTCCATTAACGCAGAGCGAGGTAATCTCGGGACGGATAAATCCGTCCCCTACAAAAACCGTTACCGTGTATTTTCCCACGAGCCAATCCGCCAAATCCGCGAAAATCCGTTAAATCCGTGTTCCGCTACCTTTAATTTACATGTATAAAATCTGTATTCCACTGCCGTCAATTTACACGGAAAGAATCCGCGAAAATCCGTTAAATCCGCGAAAATCCGCGTTCCATGCCCTTAATCATCTTCCTCCGCATCTAATGCCGCCCTAAGCTCTGCGACACTTTTAAACGGCGTGATTGTTCCATTTGCGACAGCGGCGTAACATTCTTCTGCTTCCCTAAGGATTTCTGCTTCAAATTCGGGCGTATATCCGTTTTCGGTTAGTTCAATAGCCGACAACTCAAAGGGCAGACGTTTTTCCCGCAAGACAGCACGCGCAAACATATTAACTGCGGTTGCTGCGTTCATTCCGACTTGGACACAAAAATCGTCAAATTGCTTTTTAATTTCAGTATCCATACGTACGCTAAGGGTTGTTTGTTCCATATATAAAGCCTCCTCAATTTATGATACAGTTTATTCCTCGCCATTCTCTTGTGCTTCAGAAAAACGTAGCTGTCCTAGGTTTTTTGCGTTTAGACGGCTTATTGCGAGCTTGCCTGTTTCGGCTTCGAGCTGCTTTCGGGCAACTCTAGCGGTGTTCGCGCCGCGCTTTGCAACATCGGCGCTTTGGGTAAAGCCTGTCGGGCTTTCGGCTTGTGATATATCCGTAGCGGCAACCTCCGCAAGCATGTTTAATACTAGCTCTGTATTAGTCATGTTGTCGCGTAGGTTTTCTTTTTTTAAGCCTTTATATTGCTTGTATTCTCGTGTGTCCATGCCGCTCCATGTACGGCTCATTAAATCTGTAAGTGTGGCGTACTCTTGTCCTCGCATAACGCCGCTCTTGTCCCATTCGTCTGTTAAAGCCTTGCGGACTTCGATTGATTTTATGCGTTGGTTAATCCAGTTTTCGCTATAGCCTAATCGGCGGTAGTTTTGAATGGCACGGTCAATGGAAATTTCTGGGTCAACCATTTCGTCAATACGTTCGCTTCCTACCTTAGCCAGCCATAGCTTGAATGGCTCTGCCTTTTTGCTTGGTACAGACTGAATAATGCGTAAAATCTGCTCTGTGTCGGCAACGTCGGTCATGTAATATTTTCCATCTGTGGACTGCATTTTCAGTTGGTAACAAATTGTTACCAACTCGTTTCCCTCATTCGCTAAGCGACCCTTCAAGACCTTCCAATACTTGCGTGCCGTTTGGTAATCGCTGTCCGTCAAGATAGCACACACATCAACAATCGAAAGCCAGTATTTTTCGGCTTTCTCGTCCCATTCATAGCGTATGCGAGTGTCCTCAAAGATTTTTATTTTGTTAGGCATTTTCTTAGCTCCTTACTGTTCCATTCATATCATACACAACTTTTTATATTTTCTCAAATTTATTTGTGGTATGATATAATAGCCATATTATGCACCACAAAAAACACTTGAACTAACCCCCGAAAGGAATGTATAAAAATGGAAATTCCAAAAACCTACGACAAAAACAGAGAAGCACAAATTTATGAGCGGTGGGAAAAAAGCGGCTATTTCCGCGCGGACGCGAGGTCGGAAAAAACGCCGTACACGGTAATGATTCCGCCGCCGAATATCACGGACAAGCTGCACATGGGTCACGCGCTTAACAATACGATACAGGACATTATGGTACGTTTTAAGCGCATGAACGGCTACGAAGCACTCTGGGTACCAGGTACCGACCACGCCGCTATTTCTACTGAGGTAGTCGTAATGAAAGAGCTGGCGAAGCAAGGAATCACCAAGGAAACCCTTGGGCGCGAGGGCTTTTTGGAAAAGCTGTGGGAATGGAATGAAATATACGGCGGTAAAATTATCAGTCAGCTAAAAACGCTCGGCTCGTCCTGCGACTGGGACAGACAGCGTTTTACTATGGACGATGGGCTTTCTGACGCGGTTTTAGAGGCGTTTGTTCGCTTGTACGAGGAGGGCAAAATCTACCGCGGAGAGCGGCTTGTAAACTGGTGCATAAAGTGCGGCACGTCTATTTCCGATGCGGAGGTGGAGCATGAGGACAGGCAGGGGCATTTGTACTATTTCAAATACCCAGTGGCAGGTACGAGCGATTTTATTCCGTTTGCTACCTCGCGCCCCGAAACAATGCTCGGCGATACTGCCATAGCGGTAAGCCCCAAGGACGAACGCTACGCCCATTTAATCGGCAAAACGGCGATTATTCCCGTAGCCGATAATCGCGAAATTCCCATAATCGCTGACCATTATGTCGAACCGGAGTTTGGCACAGGCGCAGTAAAAATAACGCCTGCGCATGACCCGAACGATTTCGAGGTGGGCTTGCGGCACAAGCTGCCCTGCATAAATATTCTAAACGGCGACGGCACGGTAAACGAAAACGGCGGCAAGCTCTGCGGTATGCCGCGTGAAGCCGCGCGCGAAAAAGTAATAGAAGCCATGACCGCGTTGGGGCTTTATATAAAAACCGACACAATCACGCACGCGGTGGGGGCGCATGACCGTTGTGATACCATTGTCGAGCCGCTCGTACGCTTGCAGTGGTTTGTGAAAATGGACGAGCTGGCAAAGCCTGCCATTGAGGCATTGGAAAGCGGCCGCTTGAAATTCAATCGCGAACGCTTCGCAAAGGTTTACATGAACTGGCTGAACAATATCCGCGACTGGTGCATTTCGCGGCAATTGTGGTGGGGACACCGCATACCTGCGTATTATTGCGATTGCGGCCATGTAATGGTACAAAAAACCGCTCCTGCCGCCTGCGAAAAATGCGGTGCGGCGAGCCTGGCACAGGATAATGACGTTTTGGATACGTGGTTTTCGTCTGCGTTGTGGCCGTTTTCTACACTTGGCTGGCCCGAAAAAACGCCCGAGCTGGAAAAATTCTACCCTACAGACATTCTTGTTACGGCGCAGGATATTATTTTCTTTTGGGTTGTGCGAATGGTCTTTATGGGCGAGAAATTCATGGGAAAAACGCCGTTTACGCATGTGCTGATTAACGGCATTGTGCGTGACGAGCAAGGGCGTAAAATGTCAAAAACGCTAAAAAACGGTATCGACCCGCTAGAAATTATAGAGGAATTTGGCGCGGACGTACTGCGGCTTATGCTCGTGAGCGGTAACGCAATCGACAGCGACACGCGCTTTTTCCGCGAACGCCTAGAGCCTGCCAGAAACTTCCTAAATAAGCTATGGAACGCCACGCGCTTTGTAATGATGAATCTTGAGGGCTTGGGCTATAGGGATTGCAAGATTGCTTCGTTGGACGGCTTTGGTGTCGAGGATAGGTGGATTTTGTCGCGTTGCGCTTCGCTTACTGCCGAGGTTACGGAGAAGCTGGAAACGCATGAAATTGGGCTGGCTGTGCAGAAAATCGTTGATTTTATATGGGACGAGCTTTGTGACTGGTATGTGGAGATGGCGAAGCCGCGGCTATATGGTCGTGAGAGCGAGGATTCTCGCAGAACCGCCCAGATTACCCTATGTAATGTGCTTAACACTGCGTTTAAGCTGTTGCACCCATTTTGTCCGTTTATCACGGAGGACTTATATCTCGCCTTGGGTAGTACGCTTGGCGGAGCTTCGGACGGCGGCGAGCTAGGCGAAACAATCATGCGTTCGGCATGGCCTGCGGTGAGTGCGGAGCTTATTGACCCCTCCGCAGAAAAAGCCATAGAGCGCGTAAAGGAAGCCGTCCGCGGAATACGCGCCGTGCGTACAGAAAAGCAAGTGCCGCCCTCACAAAAAATCGCGGTCGTCATTGTCCCAGCCGATTCCCAAGCCAAGGAGCTATTCACAAGCACAAAGGCCGCGCTTGCGTTGCTTTCGGGCGCGGGCGAGGTGAGCGTACACGAGCCGTCCGCCGCCGCGCCGACTGGGGCTGTGTCGGTAGTTGCTTCGGGCGCGACCATTTACTTGCCCCTAGATTCGTTGGTAGACAGCGAAAAGGAACGCGCTCGGCTGACTAAGGAAAAGAAAAGGCTGGAGCAGGAAATAGAGCGTATTGACGCGAAGTTGGGCAACGAGGGCTTTGTGGCTAAAGCACCGCAGGCTATTATCGAAGCCGAACGAGAAAAGCGAGGGAATTTCGCGGCTATGTTGGTTAAGGTGGAGGAGGAGTTGAGGGGGGTGTAGCCCTACCCCCAAACCCCACGCCTCCTAACCACCACAACCACCACAAAAACCAAACCAAAAACCACCCAAGCCAACCCCCCAGGCTCACTCATCACCACAGCCACAGCAGGCACTTCACCGCCCTCATTCATAAACCTCGCTTGCAGCTCCATTAAGTCATTTTCCTGCTCCTTTGTTTCAACCACGATAAAGCCTGTATATTTTGTCAATAATCGCTGCCTAAAGCTCTGGCGGATTAGGTCTATTTGAGTACCGCTGTCATTGCTGTAATCGGAGCATTTTCCCTGTAGGATAAAGGCGTTATGGTAGGCGTTGTCCGTGTAGCCGCCAAGCTCGCCGTGCAATATGGTTTCGCCTCTGCCATTGTCCGATACTGCAAGCCCGTTATAATTTAGCGCGCTCGATATAATAGGCTCGTTTACTGTGTCATGCCGTTTATTGTCTGCGAATGAATACGGTGTCAAGGACAGGTCATAGCCCAGATTATAGTAATATTCGCTGTCGGGAAAGCGTTTTGCCAAATCGTTTTTTTGAAAGGTCGGCGATTTGTTTAAATTGTCGCTGACCGCAATAATAATGGGGTAAAAGCCGTGCTCGATGTCGTTAAAAATCATTTCCATTGCAAGCGGCAGATTAAATCCGCCCTCCTGCCTTACTGGGCGGACGGCATTGGCATACACCCTATACGAGGCGGCATAAATCGCGGCGTTGTCAATGCCTGTTTTTTCTAAATAATCGTTTATTTTGTAAATATGCTCGTTGTAAGGGCTGTTTTCGCTTGCGTCTATTACAAAATAATATCTCGGCGAGCGTTCGAGGGCAGGCAGCTGTTCCTTGTAGGAAGCAGGAACAAAGCTCACGCCCGACAGGCTTATTGGCTCGGTTATTGCCATGTCGGCGCGCAGCTCGATTTCTACGCCGTCAATGCTTAGCCGTTCGCTCTGACTGTGCCATACCCAAAACCCGGTTTTCCTTGTTTCCCCTGCCGAAAAGGGATAAACTCGCAGCTCTATTTGGTTGTCTGCCGTGTAATAAATGATGCCAGGGTCTTTCGGCGTGCGTAAGATGTTATTGTACACAATAAGCGCGGCGCGCTTGTCCGTTAATATGCCCTGCTTGCGTTCGTTTCCTACATATAAATAGTAATCCTTGATGAAGCAACCGTCGGGAAGCGTAAATTGCGTTTTGTATTCTGCCAAGCGCCGCCCGCTGTTGTTTGTAATTTCCAAATCTACCCATGTCTTGTAGATTCCAAGCTCGCTGTCATATTCGGCTCGCGTGGAAGCATTTACCAAATCTACATATAGCGTGCGGTTCGTTTCGGCGTTAATCGGCTGCTCGTTATCCACGCCGAAAAATATTACGCTCATTTTCTGCATAGTGTCGGGGGCTAATAGCTTATTTTCAAAAACAGTATTTTGGTAATATGCGGATATTATTGGAATGTTATCGTCGCCGAATAGAGTGATGGGTGCTCGCCTTGACCTTGTGTCAAGGGCAGCGTCCATATGCGACATTGCTCTGCTAAGCCTTGAAATGCTGACCGCAGGCATTTCCCCTGCTTCCGCGGACAAATAGCGCATGGCGTTATTAAAATTCACCTTATCAATATAAAAATTGACGGCAAGAATAGTTGGCAGAGTTACGAAGCCTATTATAATAACGGCAATAATGCTCCTGTCGAATTTTGGCTTCAATCTTCTTATATCCTGTAAAATTTGGAACAGCTCTGTGATAAAAACCGTTGCAGGGATAAAGATTAACAGCCCTAGCCCATAAAGGATTATGCCGATAAAGCCTAGGGGGATAAGCGGAATAAAAACGATTGTAAAGTAGGATATATACGTAAAGCCCACTATTTTCAAATAGAATAGCAGCAATGATAATTTGCTGTCCTTAATGTCGAACAGCATAATCACGCCGTTTAGCACGGCAATGATATAAAACCACGGGCTTGAAAAATCGGCGATAACTCCGCCGCTGAAGCGCAGAAAATCGCTGTTTACAGACAGCCCAACAAGCGGCAGTATAACAGCCGCAATAAAGACGAATATGCGGTATTTTGTCGATTTTGGCTTGTTCAGATTTTCCTCGCTTACGATTACATCATTGCTTTTCAGCTTGAAATACATCTTTATCACGCCATAGGCTAAAACGCAAAACAAGCCCATCAAAAGCATATAAAACAGGTCTTTGGACATTGTCTGGCTTTGACCAAGACCAAGCAGCACCGCCGTCATAATCGGCACGGCGATACAGATAATAAGCTCGATTTTGACTATTTTGACAAGCTCCTTGATTTTATTCCTCATAATGCAACCGCCTTTCGTTCCATAAAGTAATACAAGACTAGCCCCGACATGAAATAAATCGCCAGTGACATGAGGTTGTGTATAAGATAAAAGCGATTCCATGTGCAGAATGGAACGCTTGCCGTTATTCTGATTATTGTAATAACCAACGCCAGCCCCAGCGATGTGAAATAATACCGTACTATTGTCATTAGCTTGCGTTTCAAGCCCGCCTGCCTGTGCAGGAAGCCGAGCGTCATAATCAAAAACAAGCTAATAAATAGCTTTATTCCCGAGCAATTTCGCGCTATAATAAACAATCCGTTTGCCTGCTCGTAGCCCACGTTAGCCGTAAAAAAGAAATCGAAGCCAAATAAATATTGAATAGCCGTTTTATGCGGAAACAGCGATATTTCTATGTTTTTGTTGAATGTGATGTAGGTTATTGTGCATATTAGGAGAATTATGGGGTATAGGGGGAGGTTGTTCATTAAAACCTCTGCGGGATTTTTTTTCATAGCAGTCACGGACAATCACTCCTATCTCTTTTATGTCATTATGCCAAAATGTAATCGGAAATTCAAGGGTACGGCTATAAAAACCCCCAACCCCAACACGACAAACGCACGCAGGTTCTTTGTAGGGGACGGATTTATCCGTCCCGAGATATGCACGTTCGTCAATTTGGGACGGTTGCCGTCCATTAACGCAAAGCGAGGTAACCTCGGGACGGATAAATCCGTCCCCTACAAAAGACAATTAAACACGGATTTAACGGATTTACGCAGATTACGCGGATTCGTTCTTGCGTTCATTAAAAGCTAACGAAACATGCACCATTCGCATTACACGGATTTAAAAGCTCGCCCGAACGAATCCGCGTAATCCGTGAAAATCCGTTAAATCTGCGTTTGATTTACACATTTTCGCTTCGTGCGTTTGCCGTGAAACCCCCACCCCCCAAAAAACCCCTTGACATATCCCCACATAATGGTATCATTCTATTGACAATTAAATAAAACATCAAGAGAGGTGGAGGGAACAGGGCCCTGCGAAACCCGGCAACCAGCGAAAAGCAAAGGTGCTAATTCCCCCAAGGCGTACGCCGTGTACCGCCCTTGGAAGATGTGTTTAGTGTGAAGCCCTGTAAAGGGCTTGTTTTGGTTCATAACCCCCCATCTATACAGGAGGAGCTAGAATGTACCTATTCACATCTGAATCAGTAACCGAGGGACACCCAGACAAAATGTGCGACCAAATTTCTGATGCGGTTCTCGACACGATTCTGTCGCAAGACCCCAAGGCGCGTGTAGCGTGCGAGGTGCTAACCACCACGGGCATGGTGCTTGTGGCAGGCGAAATCACTACGCAATGCTACGCCGACATCGAACAAATTACGCGCGACACCATTCGCGGCATAGGCTATACTAGCGGCGACATGGGCTTTGATGCCGAGGCGTGCGCCGTGCTTGTCACGGTAAAGGGGCAGTCGCCCGACATTGCTATGGGCGTAGACGTTGCGTTGGAAAGCCGCGAGGGCGAAAACGCAGACTCCGACACAGGCGCAGGCGACCAGGGCATGATGTTTGGTTACGCCTGTGACGAAACGCCCGAGCTTATGCCTATGCCTATATCGCTGGCACACGCGCTTACGCGAAAGCTGTCCGAGGTACGCAAAAACGGCACGCTGCCCTATCTTCGCCCAGACGGAAAATCGCAGGTGACTGTTTCCTATGACGAAAACAAGAAGCCCAAGGCAGTAACCGCCGTTGTTGTTTCCAGTCAGCACTCCGAGGACGCGACAAACGAGCGAATCCGCGAGGATATTATCAACCACGTAATAAAAGCGGTAATTCCCCCAGAGCTTTTGAATAGTGACACAAGGTATTATATTAACCCTACGGGGCGTTTCGTAATCGGCGGCCCAGTGGGCGACACAGGGCTAACAGGCAGGAAAATAATCGTGGACACCTACGGCGGCTATGCCGCGCACGGCGGCGGCGCGTTTTCGGGAAAAGACCCAACAAAGGTAGACCGCTCCGCCGCTTATATGGCGCGCTATATCGCCAAAAACATCGTAGCCGCAGGGCTTGCGAGCCATTGCGAAATCGAGCTTGCGTACGCAATCGGCGTAGCGCGCCCAGTGTCCGTTTATATCAACACCAAGGGTACAGGCAAGGTCGCGGACGAAAAAATTTCGGAAGCGGTAAGCAAGCTATTTGACCTACGCCCTGCCGCTATTATCAAGCATTTCGACCTATGCCGCCCCATTTACAAGCAAACCGCCGCATATGGGCATTTCGGGCGTAGCGATATTGATTTGCCATGGGAAAGAACAGACATGGCACAAAAATTAAAGGAGGCTTTATTGTGAGCAAAAAAGTAAATTTGGGAATTTTGGGCGCGTGCGGAATGGTAGGAAGCACCATGCTGCAAGTCCTGCGTGAGCGCGACCTGCCTATCGGCGAGCTGTATCTGTTTGACGTAGCCGCCGCCGCAGGAAAGACCTTTGATTACAAAGGAAAAACCATTACCGTGGAGGAATCCACGCTGGATATTTTTGACAGAGATATAGACGTTTGTCTATTTGCGGTGGATAGCCCGATAAGCCAAAAATACGCACCAATCGCGGCAGAAAAGGGCTGTGTCGTTATTGACAACAGCTCCGCGTTCCGCATGACGGACGGTATTCCGCTAGTTGTGCCAGAGGTAAACGGCGACGACATTTTTACAAATAATGGCATAATCGCCAACCCAAACTGCAACACCATTCAAGCCATGGTCGCGCTTTTCCCACTGCACAAGGCGTTTAACATCAAGCGCGTAATCTACTCCACCTACCAATCCGTGGCAGGCGCGGGCGTGGCTGGCATAGCCGACCTACAGCGTACAATCAAGGGCGAAGCGCCGCAGTGCTTCCCGTACCCCATCGCAGGAAATGTTATTCCGCGTATCGACACAGTGGGCGAAAACGGCTATACTGGCGAGGAAACAAAAATGATAGAGGAAACAAAAAAAATACTGCACGCGCCCGACATGAAGGTAACCGCCACCACCGTGCGCGTGCCTGTAGAAATAGGGCATAGCGAAACAATCAATATCACGTTCGAGAAGCCCTACGAGCTAGACGAGGTAGTAAAAATACTGGAAAACGCGCCAGGCATAGTGGTACAAAACGATGCGAAAAACGAGGTATACCCCACACCGCTGAAAATCGCAGGTACAGACGAGGTGTACGTAGGGCGAATCCGCCGCGACTTTAGCGCGGAAAACAGCCTGAATATATGGGTAGTAGCAGACAATGTACGCAAGGGCGCGGCTACTAATGCAGTGCAGATTGCAGAGCGGTTAGTGCGAGGGTAAAGGATTTAAAAGATTATGGAACGCGGATTTCCGCGGATTTTACGGATTTTCGCGGATTCGTTCCGTGTGAATTGACGGTAATGGGATACACGGTAACGGTTTTTGTAGGGGACGGATTTATCCGTCCCGAGGTTACCTCGTTCTGCGTTAATGGAACTTTACCTGCCTCGAATTATAGAACGTGCGTACCTCGGGACGGATAAATCCGTCCCCTACAATGGGATAGAAGTTTTATCCATGTAAATTAAAGGTAGCTTAACACGGATTTTGCGGATTTACGCGGATTTTGCGGATTCGTTCGTGGGAAAATATTTCGCCGTTTAGTAATTTACGCGGACAAAATCCGCGTAATCCGCGTAAATCCGTTAAATCCGTGTTCCATACCCTTAAATACGTGGATTGTACAGGATTACGCAGATTTAAAAGCACGTCCGAAAAAATCCGCGAAAATCCGCCAAATCCGCGGAAATCCGCGTTCCATGCCTTTAAAATCCGCTAAATCCGCGGAAATCCGCGTTCCATGCCTTTGAATTCTACTAGCAAAACGGCTAATAAAGGGAGTGTACGAATGGGCTACTTGGGCATAGACCTAGGCACGACAAACTCGGCGGCAATTATATACAACGACAAAAAGGACATTTTAGATGTAGTAAAAATTGACGGTACGGACGAAATTCTGCCATCGGCGGTGTGCTTTCACGAGGACGGAATAATCGTCGGCTCGGAAGCGAAGGCAGGGGCGATTATTTACCCCGAAAGCACCGTGCTTTCCGTCAAGCGAATGATGGGCGGCACAGAAAAAATCAATATCGGCGAGCAGCAAAAAACGCCCGAGGAGGTAAGCGCGGCGATTTTGGTTAAGCTAAAAAAAGCCGCCGAGGAGCAAGCGGGCGAGGCGTTCGACGAGGTAGTAATCACGCACCCTGCTTACTTTAACGACCGCCAAATTTTTGCTACACGCGCCGCAGGACTTTTGGCAGGCTTCAAAAATGTCTATTTGTTGAGCGAGCCGCTTGCCGCCGCCATAGAGTACGGCTATCGCCAGAGCTATGCCCAAACCCTGCTTGTATATGACCTAGGCGGCGGTACCTTTGATGCCTGTGTATTGCGTGTGAATATTGACGCTAACGGTCAAGAGGTATTTCAAGAGCTGTCAGACGTAGGCGATATGAACCTCGGCGGCGATGATTTTGATGCGGAGCTTGTACGCTGGCTAAGGGAAAAATTCGAGCAGGAAAGCGGCATGAGCCTTGATTCCCTAGAAACGCCCGAGCGTAAGCGCGTTATGCAGAAGCTAAAGCAGGAAGCCGAGCAAGTGAAAAAGAAGCTATCGGGTGCGAACAAGGCCGCCGTGAGAATTAACCCCCTAGTAATCGCGGACGGCGTACCCAAGAACCTAAACGCCGAAATAACTCGCGAGGAATTTGAGGCAATGATTCGCAAATACGTGGAGCGTAGCCGCGAAATTATCGAGGAAGCCCTAAAGCGCGCAGGTGTAGCCGCGGACGAGGTTTCCAAGGTGGTACTCGTGGGCGGCTCTACGCTTATTCCTATGGTAAAGCGCATGGTCGCAGGCTACATTAAAGAGCCGTACCGCGCCACAGACCCAGCCAAATCAGTGGCTATGGGCGCGAGCATTTACAATTACCTTATACATTTGCCTAATTCTAATGTAAAGGTCGGGCAAATTACGCGCCATGTTTTAGGCACGGAGGCTGTTACGGACATTGCGGACATGGAGCGCAGGGCGATTCCAATTATTCCCATGGGCAGCCCCATTCCCAGCAAATACTCCGACAGCAATTTTGCTTCCATGTCTGGCGCGAGCCGCGTAAATGTGGACGTGTATCAATGGGAACAAAACAAGGAGCATGAACGCAAATATATAGGAACAGTCGCGCTTGCGGGGCTTTCTGGCACTACCCAAATTGAAATAACGTATTCTATAGACGAGAACAATATATTCGAGGTATTTATCAAAGACCTATCCACGGGGCGTACCGAGCGCGCCGAGCTTGACCGTACGCAGACCCAAGCTCCGCCCGTACGCGAAATACGCGCAGGCGGTACGGACAAGGTAAACGTGGTGTTCCTCATAGACACCACGGGCAGTATGGACACCTATATCAATGGCGTAAAAGACCGCGCTATCGAATTTTCAGACATTTTGGCGGCAAAGGGTGCGATTTACAAGCTAGGGCTAATCGGCTTCGGCGATTTAGGCGAAAAGGAAAAGCCCAGCGTGTACAATTTCACAGACGATGTACCGAAATTCCAAAAGCAGGTAAAAAATATTCCGCGAACCTACGGCGGAGATATTCCCGAATCCTCGCTAGACGCGCTGGAAACAGGCGTAGAGCTGTTAAAATCGTCCCGTGACGACGGCACAGCCCGAAACATTTTTATACTAATCACCGACGCGCCGCCCCATGTACCCACCCACAGCGGAAAATCCGTAGCCCAAATCTGTGAAATGCTAGAGGCCTATTCCGTAACAGCCTACGTAGTAGCCAGGAAAGACCGCGAATCCATAGAAGCCTACGACCCAGTAACCAAGCCAAACGGAAAATATTATGATTTAAGCGATAAGTTTTACGATATTTTAGATAATATCGCTATGAGTATTGCGGAGTTGATAAGACTTTAGTGCCTGTTTAAATAGGCTCTTAGGGCGTGAAAAATGAAATACACCTTAATGCACAGAAAAATTGCGGTGGCGGAAATTGAAATAGATACAGAAACCGCAACCATATCAGAAATATCAAATGTCCTTGCCCCCGAGCATGTGCCTATCGGAATACGCCTTGTAGACGGAAGGCCGCATAGGGGCGAGCTTAACAAGTGGTGGACTGCGCGTAGTATTCCTGCAAGCAGACAAAACTTCCGCGAAGCTATGGCAGGCTTGGGCGTTTCTTGCTCGGAGGAGCTGCTGACAAGGTGCTTTGGGCTTTCTCTTTCCGACCAATACTGGGTAAGCCCTGCCGAAAATCCCTTAGAATGGGATAATATTAACTTTTTCGACAATCCCTTTTCAGAGGACGTTGGCGATATTCTCTTTGGCAACGCAAGCAAAGACAAGCTCGACCTCGTTTCGCCCGACAATACCTCTGACGGCTGGCTAAAAAAGAAGTGGAAAATCATTGACGGCAAGCGGTATTTGCTAAAGGGCGGTAGTCTGCCCTTTTACCAAGAGCCGCTAAACGAGGCGTGCGCCTCCGCCGTTATGAAACGCCTTGACATTCCGCATATACCGTACTCCGTTATTTTGCAGGAAGAAATACCCTATAGCCTATGCGAAAATTTCATAACGCGCGAAACCGAGCTAGTGAGCGCGCGCTATATATCGGACGTAGCGGAAAAATCTAATAACACCTCGGCGTATCGGCATTTTTTGGATTGCTGTGAACGACTAGGCATACCCAGCGCGCAGGAAAGCGTAGACAAAATGATAACGCTAGACTATTTAATCGTTAATGAGGATAGGCACTACAATAATTTTGGGGCAGTAAGAAACGCGGAAACGCTTGAATGGCTAGGGCTTGCCCCTGTTTTTGATAGTAACTTTTTCCGATGCTTGACACAACCTCTAAAAATATGATAATCTCTTATTCATTGTCGTTCCGATTTTGGGCTTCACTTTCGTATAAT
Organism: Defluviitaleaceae bacterium; assembly: GCA_009777845.1. Taxonomy (GTDB): domain Bacteria; phylum Bacillota; class Clostridia; order Lachnospirales; family WQUN01; genus WQVC01. Next base: position 94,771 of record WRLD01000006.1, on the reverse strand, counting down.
GCTGATATGGCGCAGTCGGTAGCGCGCGTCCTTGGTAAGGACGAGGTCACGGGTTCAAATCCCGTTATCAGCCTTTTTTTATTGAATTTTCAACCTTTTTTTCATATATTATTGTGGTATGCGCCTAAAAAATAGTTGCCAAACAAAAAAAGTACATTCAAAAAATTAGGTGTACTTTTCTTTGTCGAATTGCATTGAAACTATTTTTAGATACCATTTAGATACCGACAAGAAAAAAATCATATAAAAGTGATTACTTGTGCAGAGTTTTCAGAATGGTTTGCAATGACGTACATATAGATATATCAGAATACACAAGCCACTGGCATAAAATCGTGACAAGCATTTTTTAAGGTTTTTGCTTTTCAGATTTTACGCTAGGGTGGTGGTTCATTGCGAAGTCGATACACTGCATAATAAACTCGTTTCGACTTATGTCGGCTTTGGCAGATAGAATATCAATCTCCTGTAAAACGTCTACTTCAATTCTTAGCGTGATTACAGTTTTCTCAGTTTTTGATGGGTTGAACTCACTCATAGATAACATCACCTTTCAATATAAAATCTTACCTCAAATTTCATATTATTTATATGTTTTGAATTGGATATTACAAACGCCATAACAATGCTATATTTTAATTTACTATCTATAAACGATATGATAAAATATTGAATATCCAAGTTGGAGTGTCTTATTAAATCTTGTAAAATTATAGGGAGGGTGCAGAAAATGGAGAACAAACAAAATGAAGGACAGTATATTTCGGCTGTCGAACTGCATAATGGACCACAAGAAAATAATCCCAATGTGTCCACACCAAAGCGCATGAAATCATTCAGTCTTGCAAAAAATACGCCACACGATGGCAAGCAAGTCGTTAATGTAAAAATGAGGGTCTTTACCTCATTGCTTTGGATTGTCATTATTGTAGCTGTTGCGTATCTTTTATTAGGTAGAAATCGAGAAAATAACGAGCAACTTCAACCATATAATGTAAATTGGGAGTTGGTATGTAACGAATGGATTGAAATGCTAAAAGGTGGAGAAAATTACCCATTTGTATTAGACCTTCATGCCGATGTAAACCATGAAAAGATGTCCATAGGCTTGTATGCAGTTGTATGGTCGGGCTTGGATAATACTGTAGTGCTTGATTTTGCCGATTCTATGATTAGGTTATTTAATACTGAAGCAAGTTTTCAAGATAAGAGAATTACCTCAGCATCTCGTGATAATTATGGCAGTCTTTTTGATGAGTATGATTTGTTAATTGGGATAGCTCCAAGGGGAGAGCATAATAACATTGAAAATTGGTATGTCAACCATATAATAAAGCGAGGAAGGCATACACGCTCGGCACCCAGAATACAATAGCCCCTATCATCTATATTCTATTAGATAACAAAAACCCGTAAACTTTAATACTTTACAAAATTACAAGACCATGTTATCCTTTCCAATAGGTGAACTAATTGTAGGAGTTCTAAGGGTAGAAGCCCCCGTTCCAATAGTGCTTTATAAAGGCTGAGGAAATTCTTTCATTTAATGAAAGGGGGTGGTTGTATGAGTGCAATCTTGTATGTAAGAAAATTAAAATTTAATATCAGTAGGCTGAAGCCACAGAGAGAAATATTCTCTCGTATGTGCTTCAGCCTTCTTTGTTATTAAGAATTTTATTAGTGAAGGAGTAATTTGCTATGACAAGAAACTTTAACTATGAACTAGTCATGCCTAAAACAATGGATAATATCCCCACTATGCTAACTATTTCGGAAACAGCAAGACAAGCCAACATGTCGGAATATTGTGTGCGTAGGCTTGTGAAGCAAGGAAAAATCAAACACATTAAAACGGGAATAAAAGTTTTAATCAACTGGGAGAGGTTCGTTCATTTTTTAAACGAAGGGGTGGATATGTAGTGAAAACATCTTTATTGTCGAACGATTTTGAAATAATCTGCATGGACAAAATTGAAGCCGAAGAAGTGAAATGGCTTTGGAGTCCATATATCCCACTTGGGAAAATAACGATACTACAGGGCGACCCCGGGCTTGGAAAAACATTTTTCGCTATACAATTAGCAGCTATTGTTTCTAATGGTGATTGCTTTCCTTTTAGCAAGGATAGCAAAAAAAAGAAAGCACGTAATGTTATTTTTCAAACAGCGGAAGATGGATTAGCTGACACTATAAAGGCAAGGTTGGATACGGCAGGGGCAAATTGTAAGCGTATTTTTGTTATTGACGAGTGCGACAAGGGATTAACTCTTGATGACGAAAGATTGCGAGAAGCTATCGAAAAAATAAAGCCACGGTTGGTTATCATTGACCCGATACAAGCATTTCTTGGTGCAGGTAGGGATATGCACAGAGCAAATGATGTGCGTCCTGTGCTTAAAAGGCTTGGAAAAACAGCAGAAGATTTTGGTTGTGCGATAATTCTTATATGCCACCAAAATAAATCACGAGGCGGCAAAGCCCTTTTTCGTAATTTGGGAAGTATTGATATTGTTGCGTCTGCACGTTCAGTCCTTGCTGTGGGAGAAATGCCCGATATGGAACACCGTCGAGCCGTAGTGCATATAAAATCATCACTTGGGGTAAAAGGAAAAACTATCCTTTTTGACCTTGACCCTGCAAGTGGATTTGAATGGGCAGGCACTTGCACTCTTACAGAAGAGGATATTTTCAATTACTCTAAAAGTATGGGACAAAAACCACTTGTGCGAGATGAATGTGCCGAATGGCTTCGTAAGTTATTATCAAACAGCCCTATGTATGAAAGTGAAATAAGGAACGCTGCTAAAGAAAAGGGGTTTGCCAAAATTACAGTTTATCGAGCAAAAAAAGAATTAGGTGTTATATGCAAAAAGGAAAAAGGCAAGAACGGAAAATGGGTTTGGGAATTGTAAGGGTATCAATGAAATAAATTGATAACATGATAATGTTGATAACCTTATTTTGATTATCAACATTATCAAGATTATCACTATTATCAATAAAATACCCTTGGTTCTCAATAATTCATAATCTGATATACCCATATCTCACCAGAGGAGCACAGGGGACGACAGGGGAACGATTTCATATAAGATAATATATTTATATTAAATCATCATAGGATTGAACAGGGGTCATTCTGGTAGACATGGGAGAGAGGTACAAATATCTACATTTCAATAAAACATATTGTCGAATTTTTTTATAGTGTCGACCATGTGTTCGACAAGAGAGATTAGGGACACTAACTGTAATAAATTTACAAATGGCTCAAATACAGTCTTTACACGGTTAAACGAGCCAATTATAATATATTTATCGAACATACAATCGTATACATTAAGAGAGGTGATTTCAATGGCTTCTATTGTCGAAGTGAAAAACAAAAACGGAATATCTTATAAAATTACCGTGAGTAACGGAATTGATATTCGTGGAAAGAAAATTACAAAATCAACCACATTCAGGCCCGACCCAAACCAAACCTCGAAACAACAGGAAAAGACATTAAACAAGTTCGCTTTTGAATTTGAAGAAAAGGTTAAAAACAGCAAATGTCTAAACGCTGAAAGATTATTCTTTGAAGGCTTTTTGCATGAGTGGCTTGATGATGTTAAAATCCGAGTAACAAGCAACACATACGAAAGTTATCGTATGCACTCCAACAATCATATAATCCCATTTTTTAAAAATTACAGATTGGGTGAAATTGATACACGATTGGTCGAAAAGTTTTACGCAAGCATGATAGACAGTTATTCCCATGCAACGATTATAAAAATTAAAAACATCTTAAACGGTATGTTCAAAAAGGCGATATGTTGGAATTTGACTGAAATAAATCCTTGTGCTAACGCAACCATTCCGAAAAGCAAAAAGAAAAGCGAGGGAATAAAATTCTTTACCCAAACACAAGCAGTATCGTTTCTCCGTTCGCTAGACATAGCATTTGAAACAACTTATAAGGGACATCAGAGAATAGACGACACAGGAAAACCTTATATTGTCAGAGAGTATATAGAAAGCAGAAACGTTCCATTACAGCTTAAAATGTTTTTCAATATCGCCTTATGTTGCGGTTTAAGGAGAAACGAATTGCTAGCTTTACATTGGAGCGACATTGACTTTGAGCAAAGAACAATAAAAATCACAAAATCCCTTGAAAAATCAAAAAACGGTATTGCGTTCAAAGAGCCAAAAACAAAATCATCTATCCGAACAGTAGTAATTCCAACCGAAATTATGCCATTGATTAAGCAATACCGCAACGAATACAATAAAATAAAATTCGCTTCTGGGAGTGCTTGGAAAGGACATAATAATATATTCATTCAAACAGACGGCAAACTGATGGGGATAACCACACCGTATCAACATTTCAAGAACCATATAAAGAAGTTCAACAAATGGATTGAGCAAAACAAAGTACAAGCCCAACTTCAAGGACTGGAAGCCTTACCAAATATACCGTTGCATGGACTCAGACACTCCTGTGCTTCTATATTGAATTACTTGGGTGTCAATTACAGCGAAATTTCAAAAATCCTCGGTCATGCAAATATTGGCACGACAATGAATATTTATATGCACAGCTTTGACGAATGTAATCGAGTTGCAAGCGACAAGTTAAATAATTTCTTGGTCGCAAACTCATAAGACGATAAAAACCAACCAAGCGAGGCTGTCGATATGAACAGCCTTTTTTTGTTTTCTTGAATGTAATACAAAAAGACTATATATTATCAGATAGAAACTGTACAGCGTTGATATAATTGTTGCAAGGGCTGACTGTGCGACTGTTTTTGATTTACACTGCGGAAGAAAGTCAGCACAGCATTTAGTTACCATTTAGATACCAAACTTATGCAATGATACTACGCAATGTTAAAAACTACTTGATGTCGGACTGATAAAATTCAATGACATTCAACACTACAAAACATCAGCAAAAGATAACAAAAGCATTATATATAATTGGTAAGGACGAGGTCACGGGTTCAAATCCCGTTATCAGCCCTAGTTTTTCCCCCTAAAACCGTCTAAAATTATCTGCGTTGCTGTAAAAATTGCTGTGGTTTTTAAGGGCAATTTTCAGGCAATACGACAGGCTGTAGAGAGTTTGTCGGTTTTTTATTTTGTGTGAGATTCGCATAGGCACCATCAAGTTTACTTGCAGCTTGTTCATAAATACAATCTGAAACAAGCAGGCAGTAAGGTGTTGTCTAAGTGGTTTTCTTAGACGACACCGCACGCCGACTAACGTGGCTATAAAGGTCTAAGGTCGTACTTACCCTTGTATGCCCCATCATGTCGGCAACAATTTTTGGATTTTCTCGTTCTTCCAATAATATTGTCGCAAATGTATGTCTGAACGTATACAGCGTAATTTTTTCATCTTCGAGTTTATGCTTCGCAACAAACCTTACAAGGCTACTTCGCAGCCCGGAATACTTTCTAAATCCGCCCGTCTTGGTATTAGGGAAAACGTACTCACTGCTGATTTTCTGCTCTTTACAAAATAGCGACCATTCTTCAATAGCCGCCACGACTGCATCTGGTAAAGCAATATTTCTAACGCTTTTTGGCGTTTTTGTTTTTCCGATAACAGATGTTCTTGAAACAACATTCCAATTTTCGTCAAACTCTGTTTCTTTCACAACTGCCTTTTTAACGGAAATCGTCTTGTTCGCAGTGAAGTGATGATGATGGGCTTTAACACTGGATTTTCGTTTACCAACCCGAGTAGTGCCGTCCGAATTTCGGGCTTGAGAGCTTGACTTTTTTTGCCGTTGCTGTTGCCCACTTTAACCCTTCTGATAGTCACGTCTGTCATAGGATTTGTTTTTAAATAATGCTGTTTTACTGCGTAGTTAAAAAAGTTGTTTAGTAAATTTTTCATCTTATGGACAGTATCAGGGGCATAGTTCTTTGTCTTTTCGTTGAAAAACCGTTGTAACCGATTTAAGTCAATGTCTTGGACATCGAATTTTCCAAAAGCAGGGAATATGTGATTCTTCAGCGTCATGCGGCGAGCTTCTTCCGTTCTCGATGTTGTTGTTGAAGCAACAAACAGGTCGAACCACTCTCGGCATAGAACCTCAAAATTACGTTCTATACTTGCAGATTCGGTTACATACCCATTGGCAAAAACCTCATCTGTCAGTGCAGCAACTCTTTTGGCTACTTCCTGACGTGATTTCCCGTACTTATACTTGCGTATTGGTTTGCCGTCGGTTTTATAACCAACAGTAGACTGGATTATATCATATATGACAGTTTTTTTAGAACTCAAAAAACCGCTATGTTGCGTCGACCGCAATGTAAATGCGATTACACTAACGACCTTGTTTATGTAGTATACTGATTACATTGTAAGGCGATGGAAACTATAATTATGATTTACACTTGTACCCATTGTGGTTTTATTTTTAGGATTGATATAACCGAATTGCAAAAAGTAACAATGCGATAAAACAACGAATGGGTACTCGCCAAGAATCGAAATTAAAAATGTTCTCGCTGTCGATGAAGCGTGGGCTATTATCCATCAGACTTGTCCCTTAGCGGGGCGAACGCTGTGATTGAATAGACCTCAAAATCCACCCTGCATCACAAAACCGCCCCAAATATCCCCAACATTCCACTTGTCGTCAGTCGGAATAATCCCCAACCGCCACAAAGACACGCCCGTTACCCCAAAACTATTCGCCAGTATAATTTTTTCCGTAATGCTTCTGTTATCTTCGTACCACAAAAATATCCGTTCATTATTCTCTGTTGTGTAGATTAAATATGGATTGCGGAAGATTTCAGACCAAGCAAAAAATGTGTCGGTTTGTGCCATACGCAGTATCACGGTTTCCATAGAAACAGCTATCGGGTCAGGGCTTGTGAGCAATCCGTTTTCGCAGATTTCCCAGCCGATATTAGGAAAACTAAACGCAATCGCTATTTTAGATTTATCTTCCACGCCCGAAGTCTCGCAGGTGACGGCTTCCAAAGCATGGCGGATTTCTTCGATAGGTGTAAGCGCGGCGTTCTGTTGCCATGCCGTTCCCACAAAGTCCTGCATTGAGCGCGGATAGTAGTCGTGTGCCAATAAAATAACCTTGTCCGCAAGCCGCCCTATTTCTCTGTAATCGTAGCCATCAAAGTATATTCCGTCAGTCGTGGCGGGGTGGACAGTTACATAAAGCGTGTGGTTTATATCCAATCTTGACCTAAGCTCGCGCAGGAAAGCATTAAGTTTTCCTTGCGAATCCTCGCCCCTCAATCCCTCAAAATTTACTGTAACGCCGTTGAATGGATTTCTCCCTATTTCGGGATAAATTCGGTTCAACTCGTTTATGATTTTGTCAACAGCGGCTGTGCGTGCTTCTTCGGAAGAAAGAAGCACGCTAAGACCCGTGGACGTGTCCATGAATACGTTCAATTTCGGGCTTACATACTCTAAAAACTCATCGAGCAATTCATAACCCTCCGGTACGCGCCATTGATTGTTGTTTTCGGCGGGAGTATTCAAGCGTACCCCCGTTTCCTCGCTCCATTCCATTGCACTCCACCCGAAAGAAACGGCGTGCATGAACGGAATCAAATCCCGTTGAGAATATGAGCCAAAAGCATAGAAGCTGTGTATCCAGTCCAGTTGCACATTTTCCTCATATTTATTTATCTGATTTTCTTCAAAAGCTGCGGGCGTGAGACAATAAGACAGCAGGCATTTCCTCATTCCAAGCTACACTATACCCAAGGGCTTCAAACACATCACGAATAGGGACAAGCGTTCTTCCGTCAACAATCACAGGGCATTGGTCTGTAAACAGCACCTCGGTATCATTTATGATTATTGTAATGTCGTTGTTTGCATAAGCCATTTGTGTGAAAAGCATAAGTAAAACAGCCGAGAATACGAGGACAAAAATTTTTCTAGTTAGATTCATTTGAGAAAATCCTTTCGTGTTAGTCTTTCGGCGGCAGTTTATTCTTAACAATAAGCCTAATTGCAGGGCTGATAACAAGCAAGGCTATTACAATATACAGCGAGTAATTAACCGCTTTAATGAGCGTGTCAGTAAAACAAGTGATGATTGCCAGTATGGTACATACAACGCTTGGAGCGTTTAAGGCTTTATGCAGGGCAAGCAATTTTGAGGCGTTTTTAGGCTGTTGAATTGCCGTTGTTTTAAGCCAGCGATAGCGGATTCGTGTTGCTATCATTAAAAGCAAACTGGTTATGACTAATATCGCGCGGATAATTATATTCTCTGTTTCAGTATTCATATTGCTCCCTTGTTCAAAATATCCGATTTCTGTCAACACTCTGCGGATTTTAGCGGCGTGTTCGGATTCTGCGTTGGAATATGCGTACACGGCTGTGTTGCCAACGTAGATTGCTACAGCATACATGCCCGAAGCCTCTAGTGTATATATGCTGTAATTTGCACGCCGAGAATTAGTTTGTACTCGCGGGAGTGAATTATATTTGCGAATAAGCTCTGAATAAGAATGGCTGTAAATTCGAGTAGCATGGTCGCTTCTAGTGAAATTATAAAATTCAAAGCGCATATCGTCTTGTTCAACAGCGATAAGCTCGTTAAGTGTTTCTTCTACACCTGGATTATTTGCAATATAGGCTTCTGTATAATCACGCGGCGTATAACCTTGCGAAACTAAAGCACTTATTACTTGCTCTGCTGTCGCAGGTGTTTTAGGTTCAAGCAAAACAGGCAGTACACGCAAAACACCAAAAATGATAGCGACCATGATTATGACGGCTATGATGTCTGTTTTTATATTTCTTTTTATTGTTTTTCTTGTTTTCATTCACAACTCCTTTGACGAAAAAGTCATCGGGAAAAGTCCTCGGAAAAAATCCTCTGACGGAAAAAGCGCGGCAATTTGATTTGAGGAAACATTTGCCAGCTTGCAAGATTTGCAGGGTTTTTTGTAGGGGAGGGCTTGTCCCTCCCGAGGTATGCACGTAAACGCAGGACGAGCAAGCCCCTCCCCTGCAATAAATTACCATATTACCCCTCAATCAAATCGCCGTTCAAAAAAAAAGTTGATTACTAAAAATTTATGTCGTACAATAATGGCTGTGTGGCTGTATGTCTATGTGGTTGTGCGACTGTGTGGTTATAAGCATAGTAAGCTCCAATGCACAGAATAACACATATTCTATTCCGCTATCAATTACGTTTTTAATGTGGGGAGTTATGAAAATGGACAAATGTAGCGTATCAAAAATATCGGCGTGGGTGTTGGTGTTTATTTTACTTATGGGGATAGTGCCGTTTACTGCACCTATGACGGCGGTGGCGAGTACATCGGGTAGCACTCCAACAATATCGGCGTATTTTTGCGAGGAATGCGGACTATACCCCTGCGAGTGCTGCGAAATCTGCGAGAAATACCCTTGCGAATGTTGCCCCGAGTGCGAAAAATATCCTTGTGAGTGTCCTGCGAGCTGCGAGCAGTGTGGGCTATACCCCTGCGAATGTTGCCCCTACTGCGAGCAATACCCATGTATCTGCCCCGACTCATGCCCCGAGTGCGAAAAATTCCCTTGTGAGTGTCCTACGAGCTGCGATGTATGCGAAAAATACCCCTGTGTGTGTCCATGCGGGGTGTGCTGGAAATACCCCTGTGAGTGTTACTCCTATGAGTACGGTATCGACTTTAACTCCCTCTTTGGTTCAGCCAATGAAAAAGATACACTGCATGGGCCGAATATTAACATACTCGGATATGAAGCCCCCTTGTTTTTGTTAAATATCAGTTTAAGCACTCCCTTTGGTGATATGGCAACGGGTCGGTATGATGCAGAAAATCAAACATATGAAGTTATCATAGGCATAAAAACAGACGAAGCTACAGGCACACCAGAAAATAACGACGTGTATTGGCAACAGCAGTATGCAGAAATTAAGCAATTGGTTAATGCCTTGGGCAGAACAACAAATCAAACATTTTACAATAATTTTCGACGAATGAGAAGCAAGCTGAAAAAAAGGAACTTGAACTTCGCTTTTGACTATGACACGTACTGTTTTGGTGTTGCAAAGTTTGATATGAGTACAGGCACACCAAGACTTATTGAGGGCGGAGTGGGGCTTATTGCGGAAGTCAAAACAGGTTTGTCATATCAGTTTAATCCATGCGTATACGCAAGGCTACAACTAGAAGGCTCTGCGGAAACAGGGCTTAGGCTGGTACTGGAGGATTCCGGGCAGATTTTGGCAAAGGGCAATATGGAAGTTTCAACAAGATTAACTTTTAGCGTAGAGGCGAGTATTCTCGCCGCAAAAGCATATGCGGGAATCAGCGGAGCATTGCAACTTAGTTTAGCCCTGCCGCTTATTTCCATGCGTGAGAGCTTAGAGGTTGCGCTTAACGCCTCTTTTTTCTTCCAGTGGCGCGCTTTGCTATGGGGGGAGAGATACGAGCATGTCTTTCTGGATTTGACTTTATATCCTAGAGAAAATACCCTTAGCGCACTATCTATTCCGCTAAACGAAATGGAATTTATCCCGCCGCTTCCACCGATAATATCAGCGTACAGCTTAACGCCAGGCGTGTTTAGAGAAAATGTTCAAGTATATTGCGACCCGCAAATAACCAGTCTTGGCAACGGAAATATGTTCTTGGCATATATAGAGGATTCTCCCGATAGGTCAGACGAAAACAGGGCAATTCTTATGTACAGCGTATTTGACGGAACGGAATGGAGTACGCCCTTGCCTGTTTTAGACGATGGGACTATAGACTTTGAGCCGAGAATATTTCCCGACGGAAATGGCGGAGTGCATATAGTTTGGCAAAACGGTACGACAATTTTTAATTCCGATACAACATTAAATGAAATGGCTTCGGAAATAGAGCTGCATTATATCCATTGGAATGGCAGCTCGTTCAGCAACTCCGCGCCAATAACAAGCAACAATTTCTTGGAAGCGAATTATAAAATAGCTTCTTCGGGCGGCAATATTTTTGTTGCTTGGCAACAAAATTCCGAAAATGACCCATTCTCATTAAGCGGTACAAATTCAATATATCTCAGACAATTCACAAATGGGGCATGGCAAAGCATTGAGGTGATTGCTTCAGAGTTGCCAATTATAACGAGCATGGACGTAACGTATATAGACGATACCGCCATGATTGCATATACGGTGAAAACCAACGCCGACCTTTTGGACGTTAATGATTTAGAGTTGTTTTTCTATGACGGTTTTGCAACATCAAGACTAACAAATGACGATACTCCCGATTATTCCGCCAGCTTTTTGGGCAATGAATTGTACTGGATTAGCGGGCGTAGAATTATGTCTATTACTGACGGCGATATGGACACTATGCTCATGGTCGCCGAAGAACTCGGTGCGGGAGTATCGGAAATTAAGGCGGTAGGCGAAGCGGACAATAAAGCCGTTATTTGGGCGGAGGAAAGCGGCAACGGCACATCGCTTTTTAATACTCGCTATAGTTTCGCAGACGAAATTTTTGGCTCTGCATATCCGCTTGTTGCCGACAGCGGTATTATTCGCGGGTGGGATGCCGTTATGCTTCCTAGCGGTCAAATAGAAACGGCATATTGTTTTGCCGCAATAGGCGAAGATGAATCAACTGGCTATAACGGAACGCCTTACGGCAGACTGGATTTAATGCAAAAAACGGCAAGCGGATTTTATGACATTTTCGTTAATCCGATTGTCGCATATGACGGAGAAATTGCCGCCAATAACGAAATTACTCTTTTTGTCGATGTATACAATAGCGGCTCTCTTGCGATAAACGAGTTTGATGTCAAAATAAGCGATTCCGCCGAATCCGAAGTCCAAACGCTGACAATCTACCAATATTTGCCCGTAGGCGGAGCTGTAGAGCTTGAAATTCCGTTCACGCTCCCCGATGTAATTTTGCGTTCGGAATATACGGTTGAGGTTATTCCCGATAATGCAAATGATTTATTCTTGTCGGATAATCGGGGATTCTTTACGTTTGGATATGCAGACCTCGCTTTTGGGGCTATTCGAGAAGAACGGACGAATTTTGGGCGAAGGTTGATTGTAAGCGTTATAAATCAAGGCTTTGAAGCAATCGGCACAGGAACATTTTATGTGCTTTCGGAGGGCGTTGACGGTGAAGTGTTGGATATTAAGACCGTAGAACAGCTTGCGCCGAGTGCTTCTATTGAATTTACCTTTGATATTGACGAGAATGATTTAGATTCCTCAATTTCAGAAGCCCCGAGATTGTTCTTCTTATTGCTGGAAACGCCCGATGATGAGTCTAATTTTGGCAACAATAGCGAGGTCGTGTATGTTTACCCTGATTATACGATTATTGTCACGGCAGACGAGGGCGGCACGGCTGAGGGTTTTGGAAAATACGAATATAATTCTACTGTTACCGTAAGCGCGTTTCCGAACCAAGGCTATGTTTTTGATGGGTGGCTAGAGAACGGCTATGTACTGCACAATGTTCCGTCCGTATACGAATTTACAGCAAATACCGACCGAACACTTACAGCGACATTTAGACCTAACGATTTGGAAATTACAAATATTGAGGTATTCGGCTCGCTTAAAAGCGGAGAGCCTTTAATATTTACGGCTTTAGCGGTAGACGGCGTTTATCCGTTGCAATGGTTATTTTCCGTATATTCGGGTGAAACAATTCACTATTATGACGATGCTTCATCGCTAAATTTCTTCGAGTGGACTCCTTTAACCGCAGGCAATTATTCTGTAAAGGCGAGCTGTACAGATAGCACTGGACAGAGCTTCGAGTATATTGTGCCGTTTACGGTAACGCCCAACGGCGATTATGTAATGGTTAATTTTGTCGTGGGCGATGATGTACAAATAATCAGCGGCGAACCCGTTCAAATAGTCCCGCAGGGTGGTGAAGCGGTTACACCAGTAGTATATCGCAAGGGTTGGGTTTTTGACGAATGGGACGTATCTGTAGAAAACGTAACTTCCGATACCACCGTAGCCCCTATATGGCTACGGCTTGGGAATGTGTCTATGGGCGGCAGGGGCAACGTAACCTCCGGAGATGTAGTCTGGTTAGCTCGACATATCGCGGGTCATGCAGGTTTTGACTCGGTAGACGAACGTATCGCAGACATAAACGGTGACGAGGTTGTGGATGCAGGCGATATTACGGCGTTGTTGCGGTGGTTGGTGGGGTATGAATTGGACGAGTTGAGGGTATAGACAGGTTAATTTCATCAAGTTGCAATTATAAAACATTGCAACTAAAATGTGAACAATGTATATCGCATGGGTCGGGGGATTGTATGGATATTACACTGGACGAGTATATACATCAGCTTTATAAAGCCTCGGAAGCTAAGATTTTCTATTTCTCAGACAGCGTGGATAATGAAACGAAAAAATATTACGAAAAAGTTGGCTATGACCTAAATGAATTTGATTACCATTCGACGGAGCCTTTTCTTTATGAGGGCTTGATTTATCCTGCGTTGACATTCATCATGGGTAATGATGAATTTGTCGAATCTTCGAGATTTGTCTACCTAAAGGATTGCATGTGGATGGCTCAAGCATTGCCGTCAATGTCAAGTGACGAAACTCCAATTATAATAATTTCACAAAAATTTTTATCACTTTGCCATTTTTATGTCCAAACATATTATTTTGAAGGATTAAATCACAAGGAAATCCTTCAAAGAATTGTCAGATGTGTCTATCCTACAAAACCCGACGATTTGGTGTTGCCAATCCTGTCAGCAAAACTTACTGAAGAACAGAACATTTATAGCCTCTATGATTCATTCGCAATGATTCTGTATACTGTGTTGCATGAGTATGCACATGTTTATTTAGGGCATTTGACAGACACGTCAAAGGTCGAGATGTTTCAAGGGAGCAATAAAACCTATGATGTAAACACGTCGTCAATTGAACGGGAGCATCAGGCGGATTTGTTGGCTAGTCAATGGCTGTTGAAATTACGGAATGAATATACCAGCGACGACCCTGAAGATATGTTGCTTGGAACCATTAAGCATTTTGAAAGTTTTCCTTCGGTTTTTGTTATTATTGGTTTACATGAGAGGTCAAAGAGATTAAATCCCAAAACTCACCCATCTGTGAATGATAGGGTGGAATGGATTAAGGGGCAATTAAATAACGACCCGAGCAATGAAGCAAAGGACTTGGTCGAGCGTTTAGCTAAAGTGCAAAATTATCTCAAGGAGATAACATGGAAGGAGTCGGAAGATATGAAAATCAGTGCTATTATTACTGCACAATCCTTTAATACAGAGGATGCAGACGCATTAAACGGCGAATTGAAAAATTATGAAATTGAGGTTGGTGTCCCCAAAAAAGCAACACTAATGTTCCCGGTCGATAATGATATAATCACTATCTTGATTTTCGCAGGCTCTGGTTTTATTGCTTCCGGGGGAAATTTGGAATTATTGCGTGATAAAATAAAGAAGCTGATTGAAGCTGCTTGGATTAGCTTGTTTAAGTCTATAAGCCGCCCAACGCCCATGAGTGTTAGTTTTCAAGGGAATGAAAAAACTGTCACCGTAACAGGCCTAACGGATAAAGAGCAACAAAATAAAATGATTGACGCTATTGTCAAAGCAATCACAATGGGGTAATGCTAACAAATGCTACAAAAAAAGCGGGATTCTAGGAGCTAGGGTGCCGCTTTTTTTGTTTGCATGTATGAATAAAGGATAATACCCAATTATACGCTATTCATATTAGCGTATTGTTAAATATAAATTTTTATTGTTTGTGATTTTGCAAGCTAAAAAAATTAAGTGGGAGCATTCTTTATTATGCATGATAATGACTATATTTTAGCCCTAAACAACTTAAAAGGAAAAACTATTGCTGTTGTATATATCTTTGAAAAAGAAGATGCTGCAGGATTCGACCATTATCATGTTTGGAAAAGCGATATTATTTCTGGGTGGCTGAATGCAGTGCAAGAACTAGAATGTTTGCCTTTTATCCTAGATGTTAGAACGTTTGTAAGCAAAGCGATAAATGGGACGTTACCCAATATCGACTTTGTAATTAATTTAAACTGTGGTAGTTGCGAGCTATCTTCAATGAGTTTAATTCCATCAATATGTAGTTTTATTTCAATCCCATGTATTCCTTGCAACGCTGCTTCTATCGTGATGGGTGAAAACAAAATGATTTCAAATCTGTTGGCTGAGGCCATGAACTTGAATACCCCGAAAAATTTAGACCCATCGTGCAATGATGGTGTATTTAGACCGCTTAATCTAGGTAGCAGTATCGGTTTAAGAAGAGGTTTTTCTAATGAGAATAAAGTTTGTGGTATTTATCAAGAATTTATACAAGGATATGATGTAACTATTCCTATTGTACACAATCCCATTATAAATGATTTAGATATTTTGCCTCCAATTTTGTTTATTCCTAAATCTCACGATCCAAATTGGATGTATGATGAAAAAGAAAAAATCAAAGATAATGGCTTTATTACGTTGCCAATGTTAAAAATTTCAGAAGAACTAAAATGCGAATTAATAAATTATGCTAAAATTTTTCCTATCCAAACATTTGCAAGAATTGATGCCCGATTAAAAAGCACAAAAAAGAAATTATCAGAAAGCACCGCCGAAACTATTCTTATGCTAGATGATTTTTATTTTATTGAAATTAATCCAATGCCAACTGTTGAAAAGGACGATTCTTTTGAGTATGCCCTTAAGGCAGCTTTTGCAGATGAAAATCACAGTTTCTATCAATGTGTCGATTCTTACAAAAAAAGTATTAGGGATTCGTCAATTAATGGCTTTATTCTTTCGTGCTCGATGCTTGCACTATCTACAACCAAGTGTTAAAGTCGAAAGGATTAAACCCATATTTCACTATAAATTCCATGCGTTTTCCTCTTGCTTTATCAGCATTTTTGGGTACAGCATGAGTCGCCAATGTTTGGGGGAAATTTTGATAGTTAGAAGCTAAATATTGAAGTTGAAGAACTCGCTCTGAAGCCCCCATACTATTGTGCCTAAACGAGGCTTCGATTAAACCCTTTATATTAAAATCATTTATAATCTCATTTCCAAAACTAGGATTTTGCTTGTACGCAACTGAAATAATATTTAATGCAAAGTCCGCGGAAATAAAGGGCAATTTGCTTATACCCATCCCATCGAAAATTCGTCTCATCAACATTCTTAACCTATATTCATCAATCGTAGTGTATGAGTAGCTTTCAGTGATAACTTTATTGCTCTCAAGGGCTAAATTTTGAACAATTCTGTCTTGATACATAGCGTAATCTAAACCTTTATTGAAATAATTTACCGCAATTGAAGGTTGTCCGCAGTATAAGTACGCCACTCCAGCATTATTATATATATGTGACATGCCAACCAGCCCTGGCACACTATTTATGGCCTCTATTTGCATATCCCTAAATTCATCAGGATAAACTCGATCTGAATAAAACTGTTGAATCAGCTTATTGTTTTTGCAATATATAGCCTGGTCGTCCATTTTAAATTTTCTGAAAATTGAATATCCTGCATCATACAGCTCACTTTTTCTTTGTTCTGAACAGTTCGGCAAGAATTCTGCATAACGATATACTTGAGCCAGAAGCACCTCGTTTCCTGCATTTGTTGCTAATTTTTCCGCGTTAACTATATCTTTTCCTCCATAATCATTGCAAAAAACGCGATATAATCTTGCTGTGCATTCAATAGTTTGTAGCATTTTTTCATTTATCCCCGAAACATCATAACGCTCCGAGATAATCTCATTAATCAAATCCGACAGTTCATTTTTAATATCTTCTTTTTCATCAAATATTAAATTAGTTCTGTATTTTAATAGCCGGGGACTGTATTTAGAAATAATTTTATTTTCAGACCAATTGGCATTTAATAGTATGTCTCTTTTAGTTTTTGAACAGGTACTATAGCATTGATCAGAAAACGAAAGCATAAATGAATCAATATTATCAGCACCACAATTTATAACCCTATATATTTCTTCTTTCCCATTATTTCGAATCATTTTGACATTTATTCCATCTGGACAGTCGGATAAAAGCTTTTTTGCTCGGTCAAAATCATTATCCCTAAGTAAAATTATTATTGAAGGTTGTAAAATGCTATCCTTGTGGATATTGACAAGTTTTGAAATGGCTCTACGTGTAATTTCTCCCTCTTGAATAATAATAGGGTCAATAACATCAGGACCAGCAGCTTGGTGTTCACTTACTGTAAAAAGCTTACACAGCGAGGTAATTATTTCTGGTATTGCCGCTGCTTGAAAGGGCAAGGTGAATATTGATACTAATTTTGATACTGGTGCAACATTTTTTTCTAAATTCATAATAATTTTTTTAAATCGTTTTTTTATCTTTTCATCCGTGTCGAAAAAATTAGGTTTATTTATGAAATTTTGAAAATATTTATGACCTCTACCAACCACAAATCTTTGCTCTACCACAAAAACTGTGAATATATTGCTATCTGGTCGAAATATATTTTCAATTACATCCATATCCATTACCATATTAATTCATCCTCATTAAACTATGTAGCGTATAATTGGGTATTATCCTGCACACGGAAATACTAACATATTTTTTCAGCAAAGACAAGTTATTTATTTAAGTTATTATTAACTATCAAAACACAAAGCACAACCTCCCCTAAAAAACTCACCCCCAAGCCCCACGAACCCCAAATCTATTCGAGCTTTATTTTATTCCTCGGGTGCTTCAGTGCTAAAATCTGACGTTGCTTCTCCATCGTAACTTGAGTATAAATCTGCGTTGTCTGGATTGAGCTATGACCCAACATTCGTTGGATATATCGTATATCTACGTCCTCCTCAAGCAGAAGCGTTGCGAAGGAATGACGGAACATATGCGGGGTTATATGGACGGGGATTCCTGCTTTATCGCATAGATGTTGAATCATAAAGCGTACGGATTGGTCGGATAATTGGTGTCCTAGCCGATTAGTAAAAAAAAATCCGAATGGCTAGAGCTAATATTTTTATAATGGAGCAGCGAATCAATCACATCACTGTTTTCAATTTGAATTATGCGTTCTTTTGCTCCCTTGCCAATAATTCGGATAGTGCCGTCATCTAGGTTGACATCTGTTTTTTTTAATGAGCACAATTCCGAAACTCGTACCCCCGTAGCGAATAAAATTTCAAGCACATTTCTGTTCCTAAGCGCAACGAATGAAGCGTAATGCGTTGCGGCAAGCTCTTGCTCCTTGAATGCCGTAGTTAAAAGCTGCTCGATAAGGCGCAGCGGTATCGTTCTTGGCAATTGCTTTGGCTCTTGGAACTTTGTATTGATTTTCCGTATGGGGTTCGCCTCAAGTATTTCTTCAAATTCCAAGTAGTTGAGAAAAGCGCGGAGGCTTGCCAGCTTACGTTTTGCCGTTCGCGGCAGGTGCTTTTGGTGAAGCTCCTGTATGAAGCCAGAAATAATTGCTTTTGATAAGACTTGTTCTTGCACAGAATTTAAGTAGCCTAGAAACTGCCGAAGGTCTATGGAATAAGCCTTTAGCGATAAGGAGCTTAGCTTTTTTTGGTATTTACAATAATGCAGATACGTTGTGATTTCTTTTTGAATATTCATTTTAAAACACTCCCTCAAAAATATTTGTTGCAATTATACCCCATTCTCTATCCGTGACAAATTATAAAAAGAGCGAGATTCTGGAAATTCCAGAGCCTTGCTCTTTTTTTGTTTAATAGTATTGGTTTTTGCGAATGTAGGATAACTATAGATTATCGTAAGGTGGAGAGCAAGTGCAGTATGTAAATAGGAGCAGTGAATTGGAATACATTACTGATACTATAAACAACAGGGAAGCCAGTATGATTTTTGTTGAATATGATAAGTCAAGTGGTATATCTGAGTTTCTAATTGAAAGTGCAAAAACCATGAAAAGTGGTAATGTTTTCTTGTTAGATGTAAGCGAGGAAACGGATGTTACAAGATTGTTTATGCGGAATTTAATTAAAGATAACAAAAACAGAGCCGCTATTCAATCAATAGCTGATAATAGAATTGGCGTAAAAGATTCCAATATTCTCAACTCCCTCATTAAAATTGCACCTTATATTGGCGATACCGCATCTGAAATCCTTAGCCCAAAGAAGGCACTTCCTGTTTATAGCGGAGACTACTCTACGCTATACGATGAATTGTTATTTCCATTTCTTAATGAAATTAGAAAAGACAGCAAGGTAGTTATCTATTTGGATTCTGCCGAGAAAATGAATACCCCATCGCTAGAATTTATTAGTCGTATATTAAATGATTACTACAACATCTTTATTGTAGCAGCTATAGAATATGGTAATATAAATTCTATCAAGTTGAAAAATAAACTAACGAGAAAACATCCTTTTAGCGTACTCCGCTTTTTATCTCCAGATGTAAAAATGACCCAGCTTTTGGCAGAACATTATGGTTTGAATTGCACAGAAGACATGGCTACCGAAATACAATACGAAGCATCAACTAATATTCATCGAATCATAGAAATTATTAGGAACTATAAATCATCAGAACTATTTGTATTTGGAAAACTGCATTCAGCAATTGTAGTTTTTCTATCAGTAATGCCCTTTGGATTGTCAAAAACGGAAATACAATTATTTATGGAGTCTTCAGAAATCCTTTTCAAGAATGAAGACCTCGCAAATGCACTTCAAGTTTTAGTGACTAAAAATTATATAAAAGCATATGAAAATAAATATAAGATTGTTGCATCTACGCATCCAAATGTAATTAAAGTTTTGGAAAATGCGGTAGACATATTCTATTATAAGATTAAGGCACTTGACTTAATTTGCATTAATGGATGGTATAAAACAAATTTTAATTATCTGCATATTGCTTATAATATCGCGGCAGAATCTAAGAATACTAAAATACATATGTTAGCCAAAGAGCTTGTTATTTATTCGGTTTCTGTTGGTAGCAAGCTAGATGATATTATCATCATCAATGCCGCATTTGATAAATCAAGCAAGAGAGATTGCTTGATAGCAACTCTATATTTTATGCAATTAAGAGAATTTGAGGTCGCTATTAAATATGTCGGACACATTAAGGAAACATCAATAGCCCAACCCCTTTATGCCATTTTGCTTAATAGATGCCGTAAACATAACAAGGCTGAAAGTGAACTAAAAAAGGGCATTAATAGAATAACCAATGCTAACGAACGTGCGATTCTATATGCTTATTTAATCAGCAATTATGTTCATGCTAATAAAATCAACAAAGCAAAAGAAGCATTTTTAAATATAGATGATGATGTAAAAATGTGTATGAATTATTCTTATGTATTAAGAAATTATGCGACCATTTTCAAGCCCGAAAAGGCATTGATGCTGTCAATGGAAGCCAAACATATATTTGAGCAGGGAAACGATACATTTGGGCTATATACTACAGAAGCAAATATTAACAGATTTCTATGTGAAACAGGCGATGTACAGGTTGCACTGACCAAACTCATAGAAATCTACGAACATATCAAAAACTATAAGGATATACACACTAACATGATTTTGAACAATATTGGCATTTGCTATTTGCTTCTTGATGATTCTCAAGAAGCCATAAAATACTTTGAGAACGCAAAAAAATCTCAATTTTCGATATTGCTTTCTGGTATCAATCATGCATCCGCACTCTTGAAAACCGACAGGAAAGCAGCATTAGACAAAATGAATGGTATGATTAAGGATGTTATAAAGAATCCGATAGACAGGGTTAGACAAAGATTTTATATTAACTACACTCATATTTTATATGCAAATGGAATGGACATAAGTGTGTCTTTAGAGAACGCAATGAAGCACAAAGACCGCGTGATACCTGACAAAACCATAGAACTCTGCGATTTTTACAAAGCGGAGCTGTTAAATAATTCAGTATACGATATTGCTTTATTTAAGAAACTCTACTGTCCTTGCTATTTAGAATATTGGTATACCGAACCTTTAAAGCTCTTATCTTCAAACACAATCGAAGATATTTTAGCGTTCCATTGAAGCCTTAACTTTTTCTAATCCAATATCTACAATATATTTAATTATCTCGTTGTATGAACTAAAATATTCATCGAGAAAGCTAGCAACGAATCCACTATGGATACCCAAGTTCATCAGTACATTTGTTTCTAAGAAATATGGTATCCCGCTATTTTCCTCTACTATGAAATCGAAACGAGCATAATCGCAAGGATGCATCTCGGAGAAGTACATTTTCGTCAAGTATTCAAGCTGCTTATTAAGTGTTAAATCACGGCTAATGAGCCGTTTCATGCTACCATCAACAAAACGTTTTTGTGCGTATGTGATTATGTTGCGTGTTTTTTCTGAAACACTATAATGTGGAACAGCTATCAACGGTTCACAGTTAGTTGTACCAATTACAGGAACAGAATAATTTACCCCTTCAATGTATTCTTCAACAATTATATCAATATTTCTAGCGAAAAATATTTCGGATTTTTCAACTGCATCTTTCCATGTCCTGCATATACAGGATTCGTCTATTCCAATTGAACCACTTCCAAAACGTGGTTTTACGAAGTATTCCCCCTTAAATGGGGCAACATTTGGCAATAGATGCTGTGGAGATGCTACAATCCAGTCGGCTGTCTTTATTCCTATGTGTTTCGCCAATAATTTTGCAAGACTCTTATCTTCAGTTAATGCCCGAATATTTGGTGGTGCACCTATATAGGGAATGCGAAAGTATTCGCAAAGCGACTGAACAAAGACTTCGCTATTTCTAACGCCTAACTCGCTATTATCAAACCTAATGCGATTATAAGTAGACCAAACTAATTGATAGTTGGTATGATTTTTAATGAAATATTCTATGTCGCTTGTAGAGAAGTATTCGTAATTTAACTCAGCAAGAGCTTCGTCTACCTTTATATGAAAGGTTTCTGCGTAAAATTTTTCTTCTGGCGTTTTCGGTTCACGTAATAATCGCCCATTAGTTGGAGCAAATTGGGCTAAAAATAGTAATTTCGGCATAAAAAATGCTCCTTAAACTTACGATAATCTATAGTTATCCTGTACACAAAAAATTATAGCATGTCCTTTTTATGTGTGCAAGATAATATCTTGGACAATGTTATTAACTTATGTAAATATCCTAATGATGTAAGCATCAACATGAAATCGAATAACAAAATGAAAGCCGCATTTGATAAAATATTTCGCTGCGGCTCTCAGTATGCAAAGACCTTGGGACGCTGTCCCCAAACCTCTGCCCTCGCCATGGGCAGGGGGTGCGGAGGCAGTTAAACTGAAACCCCTGTAAACAATGGGATTGGTGTCATTAGGCCATCAAGGGGGAAATCATTAGGATATTTACATGTATACTCCTATAGACATCAATTGTAGAAAGGAGTATAATTTGACTGGTAAAAGAAAATATAATCGCAGGTGATGCTCTTATGACACTATGTAGTTATTTAAAAGATAAATATGGCTATAATGAGCCTATTTATACAGAAGAAATCCAATTCAAGGATTATTCTCGCCCTTGGATATTTAATGAATTAAAAAAAATGGTGGAAAACGGCAAAATAAAACGCTTTGATTTGGGTATTTATTACTTTCCCATAAAAATGTTTTTTGGGGATTCGTTTCTTGACCCTCGTAAGGTGGTAGAGCGTAGATTCTTATCAAGCGGCGATGATGTATATGGCTATATTGCAGGGAAATCCCTGTTAAACCTAACAGGGTTATCAACACAAGTTCCAAACTTACTGGAATTGGTTACGAATAACGAAACAACTCGCGTAAGGAATATAAATATCGGCACACAGCGAGTTAGGGCAAGACGAAGTCGGACAACTGTAACTAGAGATAATGTAGCCGCATTGCAATTCCTTGATTTGATGAACTCCATTATTCCGACGGAAATGGATGAAACAGAACAATTCATGCTCCGCAAATTTGCAAAGGATTCCAGAGTAACACAGGACGCAATAATGCAGTATGCCGTTTTTTTTCCGGCTAAAGCCACGAAGAACATGATTGAGAGTGGGGTCGCTTATGAACTTGCATGAGAACAAAGAAGTGTTTGGGCAATATATCATGGCAGCGGCAGATTTTATGGGATTGCGTGATGTCGGCATTATTGAAAAAGATTACTTTGTAACTCTTTTCTTGAAAGGGATAGTAGAAAAGCAGCCACACCGCAATTTTTGATTTCCTCTCTGCCAATAATGCGAATGATGGAATTGTCAAATATGGCTTGGAATCATTCAAGGTGCATGTACAATCCATTGAACGTACATTCATCGACAAGATATTTGCTGTTGCTGATTATTATTTAGGCAACCAAGCCAAAAATCATTCGCGCCATATATATGATTTATATAAGATTTATCCTAAAATTGTGTTTGATGATACGTTTAAAAAATTGGTGAAAGAAGTGCGTGAAACTAGAAAAGCCCATGATACTTGTCATTCCGCAAAAGACGGCGTAAACTTGCAGATGTTGTTGAATAAGATTTTTAATGAAGATTTCTATAAATCTGATTACAATCAAATAACAGACACGTTGCTGTTTGAAACTGTAGCATATGCCGATTCTGTGGGCGTATTGCAGCAAATCATTGAAAGTCGGTGTTTCCCCGAAACCTAATTTCAAATATTTTTACAGCAGACTTGTGGGTCTGCTTTTTATTTTGACATTTGATTTTGGAATAAACGGATAAATATCAAGCAGGCTTACAAAATTTCACTAATTGCTGTAAATTGCTGTAAACCTGCCAAAGTGAAATCTCACAAACTCCTTGATTTTAGGGCGTTTTTGGAGTACAGTTCAAAGGTAAGGACGAGGTCACGAGTTCAAATCCCGTTATCAGCCCTAGTTTTTCCCCCAACAACCCCCTCAACAAACCCCTCAAACTCCAAATCCCCCCGCTGAAGCTCTGGCGTGGCCAGAAAATTCGCGACAGACTCACGCACACCGACATCAAACCGAATATCCGCATTAAAACCAGGCACAAGAGCCTTGATTTTGCTATTGTCAAACACAACGGAATGTGCCTTGTCGCCCCAAAGCGTGCCGCGTAATTCGGGGTCGGCGGCGACAAGCACGTCTGTGGGTACATAGAAAATTTGCGGCTCTACGTGTAATTCCCGCGCGATGAGCTTATATATTTGATTCCACGTAAGTACCTCGTCAGAGGTAATATGAACCGCCTCGCCGATAGCGTGAATATTGCCCAAAAGCCCGACAAAGCCCTTTGCGAAATCCCGTGAATGTGTAAGCGTCCATAGGCTTGTTCCGTCGCCATGCACGATTACGGGCTTGCCCTCGCGCATACGCTGCAAGACCTGCCACGGGCCATTTTTGCCATGAACAGCCACAGGAACGGCGGTTTTGTCATAGGTGTGGCTCGGGCGAACAATGGTTATGGGAAAGCCGTTTGTGCGGTATTCGTCAATCAACCGTTCCTCGCAGGCGATTTTATTACGCGAATATTCCCAAAAAGGGTTGCAAAGCGGCGTGCTTTCTCGTATCAAATAATTTGACGGCGGCTTTTGGTACGCAGAGGCGGAGCTAATGAAAATATATTGCCCCGTAATCCCCGAAAACAAGCGAATATCACGCTCTACATGCTCTGGCACAAAATTGATAAAATTAGCCACAACGTCAAAATTCTGCCCTTTTAGCAAAGCCGCGACCTGCGCCTCGTCGTTGATGTCGCCGCTCAGATGTGTCGCGCCCTCTATTCCGCCCGCAACGCGCTTTCCGCGGTTTAACAAATAAACGTCAAAGCCCATTTTGACACACAGCTGTGTTATAGACGCGCTTATTCGCCCTGTTCCCCCGATAAATAGAACCTTCATGGCTCACCTCTCAAATATTTATTTTTATTCCTGTCAATGTGTTATATAATACCACATCTGAAAAAATTTTTGTGAAAAGGTGAAAATCCATGAAAAATAAAACTCCCAACAATTTCCAATCTGGAATACATACAACGAATTTTTGGGACGAATTTCTCGCCAAGCCCATTTGCAATTCGCATATTGCGGACTTTGGGCGGGACAAGGAAAAGCTAAACGGCTTGTGGAATTATGGCATAGACCAGTACGATACATGCCTGCGAAATAGGTGGTTTGCGGAGCATACCCACGATGCGGACGGCCGCGCCTTGCCGCAGGATTGCAGCTTTGACAGCTGGGAAACAATTCCAGTGCCGAGCTGTTGGAATATGCAGAGCGAAAGGCTGTTTTTGTACGAGGGAAGCGTTGTTTACACGCGCAAATTTACGTACAAGCAACGCCGCCCCGACCTTGGCGAGCGTGTTTTTCTTAAATTCGGCGGCGCGAATTATCGGGCGGTTATTTTCGTAAACAAGCAGTACATGGGCGTACATCTCGGCGGCTCAACGCCGTTTTATGTAGAGGTCACGGACGTTTTGCAAGGCGAAAACCGCGTTCTTGTGGTGGTAAACAATACGCGCCGCAGCGAAAGCGTTCCTATGGAAAATACTGACTGGTTCAATTACGGCGGCTTGTATCGTGATGTGGAGCTGCTTCGCCTGCCGAAAACCTTCATTCGTTCGCTTAAAATCGGCTTTTCGCAAGGTGAAATTTTCGCGGACATCAAAACGGACGGCGCGGAAAAAAACGCGACTGCGATTTTGCGAATACCCGAGCTTGAAATTAACACAAAATTTGAAATAACCGCAGGCGCGGGGCGTGTCACTCTGCCCGCAAAGCCTGTTTTGTGGGACATTGGCGAGCCGAAATTGTACGATGTGGCCGTAGAATGTGGCGAGGACGTTTTGCACGAGCGTGTCGGTTTTCGCGAAATTTGCGTACGCGGCGGCGAAATTCTGCTCAACGGAAGGAGTATTTTCCTCAAGGGCATTTCCGCCCACGAGGACAGCGTAAAAAATGGAAAATCCGTCACCGCGGACGAAATTCGCGAAAATTACGCGCTCGCAAAGGAAATGGGCTGTAATTTCATGCGGCTGGCGCATTATCCGCACGCGGAGGTCGCCGCGCGAATTGCCGACGAGGTCGGCTTGCTTTTGTGGGAAGAAATTCCCGTATATTGGGCGATTGAGTTTGAAAATCCCGACACGTATTGCGATGCGGAAAACCAGCTTGTCGAGCTGATTACCCGCGATATTAACCGCGCGAGCGTGATTATTTGGTCAATCGGCAACGAAAACACCGATACGGACGAGCGGCTTGATTTCATGTCAAGGCTCGCGGACAAGGCGCGTTCGCTCGACAATACTCGCCTAATTTCGGCGGCGTGCCTAAGCGATACCGTTAATTTGCAAATCAACGACCGCCTAATCGACAAAATAGACATAATCGGAATTAACGAATATTACGGCTGGTACGACCCCGATTTTACCAAGCTGCCGAAAATTTTCGCAAACAGCAAGCTAACAAAGCCCGTTGTAATAAGCGAATTTGGGGCAGATGCAAGGGCGGGCGAACACGGAACGCGTGACGACATGTACTCGGAGGAATTTCAGCTAGATGTCTACGAAAAACAGCTCGACATGCTATCGAAAATCGACTGCGTAAAAGGCATAAGCCCATGGATTTTCTTTGATTTTCGTTGCCCGAGGAGGTTGCATTATTTACAGGGGTACTATAATTTGAAGGGCTTGTTGTCGGCGGATAAGGGGCATCGGAAATTGGCGTATTATGTTGTGCAGGGGTTTTATTTGGGTATGAATGAAGAATAATGATAATAAAAAAATGTTGCAAAATGTAATTATCTATGTTAGAGTTGAAAAAAAATAACAAGGAGGAAAATTATGTCAAAAGTTAGCGAGCTACTATTGAAAAACACGGAGGCTTGGGTTGCGACAAAATCGGGCTTCCAAAGTGCCGCTGCCAACGAGGACAACGTCGGCGCAGAGCTAAAGGCGCAGTGGCTTCAAGTTGTAGATGACATGAAAAAAGGCGAGGGCGGCGAGCATTTCGCAAAATTCGTTAGTGAAATTGAAACGAATCAAGACAGCATAAGGGAAGAAATAGGCAAGCTGCTTTATGGCGGCAAGTTGGATAATAAATCTCTAACCGAGGTTTTACATTCACATAAGAGTGTCGCTGACGCGGCGGCTGTAGCGGCGGCTAATGGCTGTTACGTTTGTACCGCGTGTACGGCATGTGTGGCATGTGGCATGTGCGCTCTGTGCGTCATAACTGGTGTTGCCGCAGCCTCTGTCACTGGCTCTATTTCTGTTACCTCGACTGTATCCGCAGTAAGTTAATTAAGGGTCACTATGGATAAAGATTATTGCATATTTAATTCCAAGCATGGGGCGAGGTATGTTTACGACAGCAATACCAATACAGCCCACCCTATCCCCGATGATGTTGACGATGCTTTTGTATGCAAAATATACGATACACCCGATGGCGTTTTGCTTGACGGGGTTGGTTCGGCTTGCGATACGATAGGCGCGTTCATAAGATACGTAAATTTATGGCGTAAAAATACTGATGCCTTTGTGCGTAAGCCGCGCCAACCTCGTTTTCGTATAAACAACATTGAGGCCGCGCAAAAAAGTCAATTGTCCTCGAGCCTAGCCTGGGATTTAATTTTAATTACCTCGGAAGAGTGTAATATGCGTTGTGCGTATTGTGTCCATGAGGAGGGGCTGTATCCAAACCGCCGCGAGCATAGCTTCAAAAAAATGGATATGGAAACTACCCGCAAAGCAATTGATTTATATTTGAACATGAACAAGCAAGAAAAGGTTATGCCGTTCAAGCTCCGCGCGCTTAATATTATGTTTTACGGCGGCGAGGCGTTTTTGAACTGGGACGTTGTGAAAGACGGCATATCCCACGCCCGCAAAAATTATGACGGACACAGCGAATTGCACATAGGCATTACGACAAACCTGACCTTGTTGCAACGCGAGCATTTGCCGTTCTTGAGGGACAACAAGGTTTTTCTTAATGTCAGCTTGGACGGGCCTAAGGAGGAGCATGACCGCTACAGAGTCTATGCCGACAAACAGCCCACCCATAACGATGTTATGAATAATCTTGCTATTATTAGAACTTTTGATACCGATTACTATAATCTCTATGTAAAAGCCGCCGTCACAATCAACGGCAATACGGACATAAACAAGGTTGCGGATTTTTTTGAAAACACTGACGGAATGATTAAAATACACAGCGCGTCTTTATTGAAGGATATGGAGGATTCGACCTTTCATAAAACATATCCGTTTGATAAGGATTTGTATATCAGCGCGTCAACGCAATTTGGGAAGCGTTTTGAGCAGGCTTGCTTAGACGGAGCAACATTTGACAAGGGCGAGCCGTTTTATGCGTTTCATTATGAATATTTAAGCTCCTTGTTTAACGCGCCGCATTTTAAACGCTATGAAAAGCAGTGGTTTACGGGCATGTGCGCCCCTTGTCGAAAAATGACCGTAGCCCCCGACGGCAACATTCATATGTGCGAACGCATAGGAATGCAGTGGCCTGTGGGGCATATAGACTATGGTTTTTCTGACGAAAAGCTAGTAAAGTTTTACAATGATTTTTATGATTCGCTAGACGAGTGCGGCGAATGTTGGGCGCGCAATCGTTGCTCGCTTTGCCCCGCAGAGGTTGACAGCAATAAGGACTCTTATTTTGAAAACCGTTGCGATAAAGCTAGGGAAAAGGCAAAAACCTCACTTCAAGACTTGTATTCAATTCTTGAAACCAAGCCGAATATTTTTATTAACGAATTTCCATATTATTAAGGTGATTTATGAATTATTTTGTATTACATTCCCATTGCTACATGCAAAGAGGCACTGAAAAGTCGGCGATATATGACATTTTTCAGAGTCGCGTTTTTTGGGTTGAAGAAAAATGGAAGCAGGAGTTTTTACAGCAGTCGCATGATGGCTTCAGTATAGACGATGTTGCGGAAAAAATCGGGATTATTCCGAGCCAGGCAATGGAGTACGCGCAGCTGTTGCAAAACCTTGATTTGGGTCTAATTCACACTGCCAAACATGCAAACCCAAAATATAGGCCTTTTAACACCAAGTTTTTTATGCAAAAAAACGGCTTGTTTCAGCCCTTGGGCGTAGTTACAATGGAGCTGTCCTCAAGCTGTGAAAGACAATGTGAGGGCTGTGGCTCGGACACTTTAAAAAGCATGGAATGTGTGTGTGGAGTTTATTCCGACACGCAAAAAATTACTTATGATGTCGAAAATGTTATAAAATTGCTAAATTATACTGGCATACAGCTTTTATTGTTAGCAGGGGGCGACCCATATACCAATCGCCCAGATTTGGAAAAAATAATTGCTACGGCACACGCCTTTGACATTCCCGTAAAGGTAAAAGCTCCTTTAATGAATATCCGCAAAGACGATATTCTTTATTTGAAAAAATACGGAGCTTCCCTGTCCTTAGTCCTGCATGACTTCACCGACAGCGAGCAATGCGACAGCCGAACGCTTGAACAATTTCAAGACCTGCTCGCTATATGTGCCGAGGCGGAATATACGGCTATTGACGTTATTTTATCCTTAAAATCGGAATTGGCGTGTCATTTGCAGGATACTGTTAAACTTTTAAACAGTATTCATATAAACGTAGCCTCCGTAGCTATCGAATATCGGACAACGCCCTTTAACGCATCAGAAATACAAAATATTTCCAAAAAAATATTTCCTTTTAACCATAACAAATTTGTTGTTAATGTAGATACCCTTCCTCGCAATCTAAATGGCCATCAATGCTGGCAGGACAGTATCTGCATCATGGCGAATGGGGACATAAAGCCCTGCATCGCCGCAAAAGAAATGGTGCTAGGAAACCTGCACAACGCGCATTTGTTAAGCATTATCCGAGAAATCCGTTCCGACACGGTATTAAACGCCGCAAAAACAAGTGAACCATGCTCTAAGTGTGAGTTTTCCTTAGGTTGCTTTGCGTGTTCGGTTGCTACGGAGAGGATACGGGGGGAGTGTGGTGGTGTGGCTTGGGATTGTGGTTATTTGGGGGGATGATGAGGATAGAGGAGGGATGAGGCAAAGGAGGGTGGGAATTTAGCCCTTTTTTTGGTTGGGGTTATGGGGGGGATTTATGGTGGTTATAGGGTAATTCTACTTCTTAACAAAAAACCCCTTGACAATATCCTTGTTAATAGTATGCTTTTTATAAATAGCCCTATCAACAAAGCCCGATAAGAAAAGGAATCCCCATGAAAAAAATCCTAACTTCATTACTTATCCTCACCCTCACACTCACCCTCTCCCCACCCCCACCCACCCTCCAAGCCGCCCCAAACATAACCGCGCCTATTGCCATTGCCGTGGACTTCCATACAGGCGAGGTTTTGTACGAACGCGGCGCGAGCGACCGTTGGATTCCTGCGAGCATAACCAAGGCGATGACGGCGTTTATCACCTACCAAGAAATGGAAGCGGGCAGGCTCGCACTTGACACGCCTATACAGGTAAGCGCGGCGGCGGCGGCGTTTTCTTCAAATGCGCGCGTGTCGGGCGCGTTTGTTCCGTTGCCAAAGGACGAATACATAACGGTTGATATTTTGTTGCAGCTGCTGATGATTCCCTCCGCCAACGCCGCCGCCGTGGTGCTTGCGGAGCATATTTCGGGCAGCGAGGCCGCCTTTGTGGAACGCATGAACGAAACCGCCGAGAGCCTAGGCATGTACGCCGAATACACGAACGCCCACGGCGCGTACGTGCATTATTCCGACGCGTATTCTACGGCGATTCTCATACGCGAATTTATTTCGCGCTATCCCGATATTTTGCGAATTACGTCAAAACAAAGCGTGCATTTTAACGGCACGGCATATTACAATACAAACCATCTTTTGTCGAACAGCACAATTGACGGCTTCAAAACAGGCTCCCTGCGGCAAGCAGGCTGGAATCATTCCTCCACCGCCGAACGAAACGGCAGGCGCGTAATCGCAATCGTAATGAACGCCGCGGACAACGAATCGCGCCAGCGGCAATCGCGTATTTTGTTGGATTACGGCTTTGCGGAGCTAGAACGCCGCGAGGCCGAGCGCGCCGAAAAGGCACGCCTGTTTTTCCGCGGCAGGGTCATACCAACCGCGCCCGCCATTTCCCGCGGCAGGCTAATGCTGCCTGCGCGCTCGGTGCTTGAGGTGTTGGGCTATTCTGTACAGTGGCACAACGAGCATAAAATTGTTATACTTACAAATGAGAATGGCGCGAATATATCGTTATTTGTCGGCAGAAGCCTAGTAAGCATAAACGGCACAGCCCATAGACTGGAATTGCCCGCCGAGGAAATAGGCGACAGCGTTTTTGTGTCAATGGGGCTTGTTGCACTTATTACTGATACAACGTACGACTGGAATATGGAAACTGGGGTTGTGCGGTTTGATTGAGAATTTAGGGAATGTGACGGCAGTGGAATACAAATTTTATCCATGTAAATTAAAGGTAGTGGAACGCGGATTTGTGCGGATTTACGCAGATTTTGCGGATTCGTTCGTGGGAAAATCCGCAATCCATGCTCTAAAAAACACGCCCGAACGAATCCGCAGAATCCGCGAAAATCCGTTAAATCCGTGTTTTAATGAACCTTTTCCTCGTCCGTACTTCTGCTGTGCCTCTCGCCCTCTGTGCCTCTGTGCCTCTGTGTGAAAATCTTTTTGATAAATAATGAACGTAGGTAAAGCGTATATCCTCTTTCTTCATTTTAAAAGATTTTTTCACACAGAGGCACAGAGGGAGCGTGGCACAGCAGACAATAAATGCGGATTTAACGGATTTAAGGGCTTCACACGGATTTAAGCGGATTTACACGGATTACGCGGATTTTGTCCACGTAACCTACTAAACCACGATACATTTCCCCACGAGCCAATCCGCTAAATCCGCGAAAATCCGTCAAATCCGTGTTAAACTACCTTTAATTTACATGGATAACTCCTTTATTCCACTACCGTCAATCTACCCCGAAAAAATCCGCGGAAATCCGCTAAATCCGCGAAAATCCGCGTTCCATGCCCTTAAAATCCACCCCGTCCGTTTTAAATTGATTGCCCCAATTGAAAGGTGAAAACATATGAATAAACCCCCACCCAATACAACCAAACCGCCAACCCCACGCCCACGCCCCCCACGCCAACCCCACCCCGTACTAGACAGCCTTCGCGACACCCCCAAGCCCCACACCAACCCCACACCCACACCCACCCCCCAACAAAAACGCAACGAATCCGCCCTAAAATACGCAAACAAGCCAGTACGCAGCAAGCTATCTGCCGATACAATAAAGGTGCTAGTAATCACCGCGCTTGCCATGGTTGGCTTTATGGTGCTTATGGTGTTTATTGCCAACCTCGAAATTCCCGAAAATACACAAAAACCAGAGCAAGACACCGCAAACGCCGAGCCGATTATTGACCCGCCCGCCGCGCCGAACGAATGGGGAACAATCCCTGCCGAACAGCTTCTCGACCAGGTTTTTTATTGGTATTCGCCCGCAGACGGAGGAATGGGCGGCGAGCTGGAGCTGCCCGCAATCGGAGCTACTGGCTGGGTAGCGGCCGCGCTTTCGCTACGCACGACACCGAGCGGCAACAGCACTGGCAATTCGTTGCCGTCTGGCACGGCGTTTACTATACTGGACGAAGCCCCCGACTGGTGGCTTGTTCAGCTTCCAAGCGGCGAAACAGGCTGGGCGGAAATTCGCAGATGCTTTATTAACCTGCCAGACGTGCTGCCCTCGATTATTTACGTGAACACAAACGCGTCAGACGAGAACACCACCTCTGGGCGGCACACGTACCGCCAGGACAGACAGCGCGGCGGCTCGCTTTTTACGTCTGGCGGACAGGAAATGGACATATGGGGCAAGCAGCTGTATCAGGCGTGGGCGTTTAACGCGCGCCTCGGGCATGACGAGTACAATGTACCCTGCATGTATTCCATGGCGTTGGCGTTGTTTCGTGTCCAGCGTAAGGCGTTGAGCGAGGGCAAAACGCTTATAGTGTACGAGGTTTTCCGCCCGCGCAGTACCCAGCGCGCGATTGTGGACTCGTTCAACCGACATTTGGACGACAATCCCTACATTCGCCGCGAAATAGACGAGTCGGCATTTACCGTAGGCAATTTTATATCGCAGGGCGTGTCCAACCACCAACGCGGCGCGGCACTTGACGTGTCCATTGGCGACGTGCGGGAAATGGAATATATACAAATCGGCGGCTTTACGCTAGAACGAATTACCGACTACGCGGAGCTGATTTCGTGGCGAATGATGCACGTACTGCACCCCGATTCGGCGTACAATAATACACGCGAAATAGACGCAGTAGTCTATTTGCGTGAATTATTCAGAACGCAGGGCTTTTCGCCTATTTCCTCGGAATGGTGGCATTTTGACCATACCGCAAGTATCA
The DNA here is from genome assembly GCA_009777845.1 of Defluviitaleaceae bacterium. Taxonomy (GTDB): domain Bacteria; phylum Bacillota; class Clostridia; order Lachnospirales; family WQUN01; genus WQVC01. The sequence continues at coordinate 61,298 of WRLD01000006.1, read as the reverse complement.
ATACCGCCCGCTCCGTAGGTATCGACGGCGAGTTTAATACGGCGGTGAATTATAGTATACTGCCCGATATGTAGGGGACGGATTTATCCGTCCCGCTCCGCCACGGCAAACGCACGAACGATAAAACCCACACAATTCGCCACGGCAAACCCACGAACGACAAAACACCCACGTTTTATGTAGGGGACGGATTTATCCGTCCCGAGATTACCTCGCTCTGCGTTAATGGACGTTACCTTGCCCAAATTGACGAACGTGCGTACCTCGGGGCGGATAAATCCGCCCCCTACAAAACATAGTGATGTCTGCTGTGCCACGCTCCCTCTGTGCCTCTGTGCCTCTGTGTGAAAAAATCTTTTAACCTAAAAAACGAAGCTCTACATTTTACCTACGTTCATTATTTGTCAAAAAGATTTTCACACAGAGGCACAGAGGCACAGAGGGAGCGTAGCACAGCAGACAATGAATTGCGGATTTAACGGACTCAAGGGCTTCACGCGGATTTAAGCGGATTTACGCAGATTTACGCGGATTTTGTCCACGTAAACTACTAAACGGCGATATATTTCCCCACGAGCCAATCCGTGCCAATCCGCGTAAATCCGTTAAATCCGTTAAATCCGTGTTCCATACCCTTAAACCCACTCCGTACAAAAACATATCCACGATACCCCACCAACTCCGCAGAATCCGCGCAAATCCGCCAAATCCGCGAAAATCCGCGTTCCATGCCCTTAAATACAGCTTCCCCACTTAAAGGAGTCCCCCCCCATGGCATTTTCCAGCATGACCTTTCTCGTACTTTTCCTGCCTGCGTTCCTTATCGCGTACTTTGCCGTGCCTGCGCGGCACATGAATGTCCGCAATCTTGTACTGCTTATTTTCTCGTTCTTTTTCTACGCGGCGGGCGAACCTGTGTGGGTCGTGCTGTTGGTTTTTTCTTCCTGTGCGGATTGCCTTATCGGCTTATATATCGAGCATTCCCAAGGCAAATGGCAGGCCAAGGCGTTCCTTGTGCTGTCGCTGTGCAGTAGCCTTGGCATTTTGTTTATTTTTAAGTATACCGAGTTCTTTTTGGGGCTTTTTGGCATAACTGCCGAGTTCGCGCCAAGCCTGCCGCTAGGCATTTCCTTTTACACCTTTCAAACAATGTCATACACCATCGACCTATACCGCGGCAAAATCAAGGCGCAACGCAACCCCGTCACGTTCCTCACCTTTGTGGCAATGTTTCCGCAGCTAGTGGCAGGGCCGATTGTCCTATACGCCGATGTGGAAAAAATGCTCACGCACAGAAAAACCGACATAACCATGATTAGTGACGGAATAACGCGCTTTGTCATGGGCTTGGGCAAAAAAATCATTTTCGCAAACCACGCGAGCGTAATTTCCGCAGAGCTTCTAAACGCGCCGTATGCTTCCACCTTAGGCATGTGGCTTGGCAGCGTTATGTTTATGTTTCAAATCTACTTTGATTTTTCGTCATATTCCGATATGGCAATCGGGCTGGCGAAAATAATCGGCTTTCGGTTTAACGAAAACTTCGACTATCCCTACACCTCGAAAAGCATAACCGAATTTTGGCGTAGGTGGCATATCTCGCTTGGCACGTTTTTTAGGGACTATTTGTATATACCGCTAGGCGGAAACCGCAAGCGCGCTGTATTTAACATAATGCTTGTATGGGCGGCGACTGGGCTTTGGCACGGCGCGTCCTTGAATTTTGTCATATGGGGCTTGTATTTTGGCGTGACGCTTCTTGTCGAAAAATACCTGCTACGCGGCGTTTTGTCGCGACTGCCCGCGATTTTTAGCCGCGCCTACTGCCTTATTATCGTGCTGTATGGCTGGGTGCTGTTCTATTTTACCGATTTGCCGCGCTTGGGCGTGGCAAGCGCGCGATTTTTTGGCTTTGGCGGCACTTTTGCGGATATGCGTGCGGTAGAGCTTCTTTTAGCCAATGTGTGGATTTTGCCGATTTTCGCCATATTTTGCACACGCGCGCCTATGCGTATTTTCGATAGCTTAAAAAAGCTCGCGCCTGCTTGCGAGCCTGTTTTTAGCTTTTCGCTGTTGTTGGTTAGCTTTATTTTGCTAATCGGGCAGACGTTTACGCCGTTTATTTACTTTAGATTTTAGGGGAAAGCTATGAGAGAGAAGCTAAATATAATATTTTTTGGGGTGGCGTTGGCGGTTATGCTCGCGGTGGTGATTCTGCCTGCGGACGAAAAAGCCGCCGATGCCGAAAACCGCGCCATGGAAGCGTTTCCCGAGCTGTCGGGCAATAGTTATATTAGCGGTGAGTTTTCCGCGCGGCTTGAGGCGTTTTTGTCGGACAATACTAGCAATCGTACTACGTGGCTTACGTTCGCCCATATTTTGGAAAATTCGCATGGCTTGCGGCTTCCTAATACGGCTGTGCAGGTTACTTTTAATGCTTCTGATTTGGGAATTGGGCTAATTCCCGACGGCTGCGCCGCTTGCAATTTCGGCGAGCTATCGTGCCAAGACGAACAACATCTCGAAGCGTTGCCTCTTGGCGAACAATCCCAAGAAAGCACGCCCATAAATGTAATAAACCTAGGAGCAGTAAATACGCTAATTCCCTTTAGTATAGATGTAAATTTTAACGAAAACGCGGTTTTTTATCTGCGTTTTACGGAGGAACGAGAGCTTGCGGCGCGTTACGCCGAGGTCTTGAACGAGTACCGCCGTGCGTTGCCCGAAAACGCGAGAATGTTTTCGCTGATTTCGCCTGTAAAAGTAGAGTTTATGGGCGAGCGGTACGCGGCGGTAAACTCGTCGCAGGCCGAGGCAATCGGCTATATCAACGGCTTACTGCACGAGGACATTGCCACCGTGGACGCGTACGGCGGCTTGTCGAAACATGCGGACGAGTATATTTTTTTCCGTACCGACCACCACTGGACTATGCTCGGCGCGTATTATGCGTATCTCGCCTTTGCCGAAACGGCGAGCTTTGTGCCGATTACGCTCGAACGCTACACGGAATACGCCATAGAGGGCTTTGTCGGCTCGCTCGCCGTAGGCACAAGAAACCGCGCCGTTTTGAGCCACCCCGACACGATATATTTTTATCGGCTGAATGACGGTACACAGTTTTCTATGGAAATTGACGGTACGCAGTTTTCCGTGGAAATGTTTACCATTCCTGCGAGTGCGGAGGCGTTGAGTTATCGGGTGTTTTTGGGCGGGGATAGGGGGTTGTTTGAGGCATTGCCCCTTTTCTCCGACGAGGGGGCAGTGAGTAGCGGTGAGGAACGCCAAACGCCGAGCGAGCAGACAGCAAGTAGCGGTGAACAACCACACACGCCGAGCGAGCAGACAGCAAGTAGCGGTGACGAACTCCGAACGCCGAGCGAAAAGCGGCGTACCCTTGTGGTGGTAAAGGATTCGTTCGCAAACGCTATGCTGCCGTTTGTTGTGCCGCATTATGAAAGGGTGGTTATTGTTGACCCTAGGCAGTTTGTGGGCAGTGTGACGGAGCTTGTGCAGGGGCTTGGGAATGATGTAGATGTGTTGTTTTTGAATTATATTCCCGCTACGGCTATGGCGGAGTTGATAGGGCAGATTGATGGTGTGAGGTAGGGTAAAAAGATAATGGAGCGCGGATTTGGCGGATTTTCGCGGATTCTTTCTTGCGTGAATTGACGGCAATGGAATGTAAATTTTATCCATTGTAGGGGGCGGATTTATCCGCCCCGAGGTACGCACGTTCGTCAATTCGGGGTAAGGCAACGTCCATTAACGCAGAGCGAGGTAACCTCGGGACGGATAAATCCGTCCCCTACAAGGATATTTTTATGCAGGAGTTCACGCAGAGGAACAGACAGAGGTACGGAACACGGATTTTACAGATTCGCACGATAAAATCCGCGTAAATCTGCGTAAATCCGTTAAATCCGTGTTAAAATTCCCATAAAGCAACTAGATAGGCAGGTGTAAGCCATGAACGAAAACAACGAAAACAACGAAAACAACGAAAACAACGAAGCAACACGACCAGAGGACAGGGTAGCCATTATTGACGGTAATGTTGTTATTGTCGGGGGAGCGTTGCCGCTTTCTTCCAAGGAAGCCGCCGAAACCGCAGAACCCACCATTGACCCCAAAGAACCCCCACCCAAATTCCCCACCACAACAGCGATTATCCTTTTCATTCTATGTGCCGCTTCATTCACCACAGGTGTATTATATTGGTACAATTCCCATTATCTGCCAGTAAAAGGCACGACCTCTAAGCTAGTGTCAGTAGTGGACGAACAGCCAGAACAGCCCGAACCGACCACCCCGACCGCCCCGACCGAAGAAATTGAACCACCACAAGGCACAGACACAGGACTTCACGAGGAAATTCCCAAACAACCCGAACCGCCGCCGCGCCCATATGTAGAGCCTATGCCAGAGTTTGCGGTGTTGTGGGCGGAATACGAAAACGAGCATATAGTAGCGCGGTTGGCGATTGCTGGCGAGGATTTTTTGACGGTGCAGGGAGCCGCCGCGCCGCAGGATTGGCTTACACTGGCGGACGAGGTAGACCTTTTGCTTGGCTTGGAGCATAATATGGTGGTTTATGCCGCCGCCGAAAGCGCGGCGCAGGGCATTTTACGCGAATATCTCGACTACGACTTTTTTCTGAAGCACCCCGACTTGCTGTTTTCCACTATGTACGGCGATTTTGACTGGGAAATATTTTCGTTTTATGTCGCGCCGTCCGACTTTCCGTTCGCGGTGGCGGAACACCCAAGCGAGGACGAGTGGGGCGATATTTTGGAACAATTTACCATTGTTTCCCTGTACAATACCATGCTGGACGTTACGCAAAACGACCAAATTATAACGATTGCCGCCCCAACGGAGGTAAGCCCCGACCTGTGGTATGTTTTGCAGGCGCGGCTGCTGCGGCAGATTACATCATAGGGAGGAAAAAATGTTCAACCGAGTATGTATCATAGTCCTAGACGGCGTGGGAATAGGCGCGTTGCCCGATGCCGCCGAGTACGGCGACACAGGCGCGCACACCCTCGGCAATATTTTTGCCGCGCGCAAAGCCCTGCAAATACCGAATTTACTGGCGTTGGGGCTTGGCAATATCCAAGGCTCGCGCTTGCCGCAGGTTGCCGCGCCCACGGGGGCATATGGCAGAATGGCGGAAAAAACGCGCGCAAAGGACACAACAAGCGGCCACTGGGAAATGATGGGGCTAGTCACCGAGCCGCCGTTCCGTGTGTTTGAGAAATTTCCGCGCGAAATGTTATTAAAATGGTCGGACGCGTGGCTTGGCAATTACGCCGCTTCTGGTACGCAAATAATAGACGAGCTTGGCGCGGAACACATGAAAACAGGCGCGCCGATTGTGTACACCTCGGCGGACAGCGTGTTCCAAATAGCCGCGCACGAGGAAATTATTCCGCTGTCGCAGCTTTACAAGCTATGCGAAGCCGTGCGGAAGCTGTTGGTCGGCGATTTGTTGGTGGGGCGAGTGATTGCGCGGCCGTTTGTGGGCGCGCCGGGCGCGTTTACACGCACGTCAAACCGAAAGGACTACGCCGCACCGCCCGCAGGCGAAACGCTTCTTGACTTACTGGAAAAACATGGGCGGACGACCCTCGGCATAGGCAAAATAGAGGACATCTTCTGCAAACGCGGCGTAGCGCATGTAAACCACACCAAAACCAACGCGGACGGCATAGCCGCCACCATTGACGCGCTAAAAAACAACGCCGCGGACACCCTTATTTTCACAAATCTAGTAGATTTTGACATGAAATACGGCCACCGCAACGATGTCGAGGGCTTCGCCCGTGCGTTGGAAGCCTTTGACAGCGAGCTGCCAAAAATCCTTGCCGCGCTTCGTGCGGACGACCTGCTAATTATTACCGCCGACCACGGCTGCGACCCCACAACGCCGTCTACCGACCATTCGCGGGAATATGTACCTGTTATAGCTACTAAGGGCGGAGGAATTACGCCGCAGGACTTGGGTACGCGTGATACCTTTGCGGATATTGCCGCTACGGTTTGTCATGGGCTTGGGCTTGGGGAGTGGGGGCTTGGGTTGGGGTTTTTTTAGGGGAGGTTGTGTATAATTTAGAAAAATATGCGGAGGTATTTTTATGGTTAAAGAAATAATTTTTACAGTGTCGGAATCCTTGGACGGCGGCTATGAGGCTAGTGCGGTTGGACATTCGATATATACCCAATGTGATGAGTATAGCGAATTGAATACCACCTTGCGTGATGCGGTTAGGTGTCATTTTGATGAGGAAGAACGACCCTCTTTAATTCGCATACATTTTGTTAGAAATGAAGTTATCGCCGACCTAGCGACCGCAAAAGCCGACCGCATGGCTGGATATATGGGAAGAACCGCCGACAGCGTAGCCGCTGACATGGAACGCATTATTGTATAGAACAGGGATTTTTTCTTGCGTAAATTAACGACAATGGAATGTAAATTTTATCCATGCAAATTAAAGTTAGCGGAACACGGATTTGACGGATTTTCACGGATTTGGCGGATTGGCTCGTGGGAAAATATACCGCCGTTTAGTAATTTACGCAGACAAAATCCGCGTAATCCGTGAAAATCCGTTAAATCCGTGCATAATCCCCTTTTGAAACCTAAGAAGCTACACGCCATTGCCATTCGTGCGTTTGTCGTGGAAATGTAGGGGGCGGATTTATCCGCCCCGAGGTACGCACGTTCGTCAATTTAGGGCGGATAACGTCCACTAACGCAGAGCGAGGCAACCTCGGGACGGATAAATCCGTCCCCTACAAAAAACCTTGCAAACTGGTAATTGTTGTTTGAAATCAAATCGTTTTGAATAAAACCCACGACAAAACCCCACCTATGATGTATACTCTTAACACATGTAAAATCACCCATAAAAAATCGCCAAAGGCGAAAAAAACCCTAGGGGGAAACCAAATGAAAGAAATGAACGCAATGAACGCATTGAACGCACTGAAAGAAATGAAAGCATTGAACGCATTGAAAGCCTTAAAACTAATCTTCCTAGCAATAACACTCTCGCTACTATTTACATCATGCGGAAAACCCAGCGACACCACACCCAAAGGCACAACACCCGACACCACCCACGAAACCACAACAGACCCAACAGACCCAACAAACGCCACCACAAACGAAGCCACAACAGACCCAACAAACACCGCAGACCCAACAAACACAACAAACACCACAGACCCCACAAACACCAACACAAGCGAAACCACAACAGACCCAACCACAAACCCCACGACACCCCACCCCACCGAACCCACCCCCGCCCTAGCCAGCACCTCCCTAAAAATAGAAACCATGGGCAACGTCCAATGGGACGGCGTACAAATCGCCACCGCCGAGCTTGGGCTAGAGTCCGAAAATGTCTACGAAATCTCGCTGGAAATTTTCACGGCTATGGCTGGCAGTCTTGACGTGGGTATTCTCATGCAGACTAATGGGCCGCTGTGGCGGCATATTATTGCTACGGAATTTTTTGAGCCTGATAGCGCGTTGGAATGGCATAGCTACACGGGCGAGCTAGACCTGCGCGGCGTGGACGTGCCTGACAGCATTCAAATAGTAAAAAATACCAGCGGGCCGAACCCAAGCGCGAACACGACCTTTTATATAGACAATTTTACGGTACGGCTGGACGGCGAAATAGTCGCGTTGTTTAGCTTCGAGGACGGCGAAACAGAGCCGTTTTCCACGGCGGGTACAGCTGTGCTTACCACGGCGGTGGCAGACCCCGCGGCGGAGCGTGACCCAACGCCGTATTGGGATTTGACCCTGCCGTCGCTTGCCGAAAGGTGGGCGGAGCATTTTATTGTAGGAAACGCAATCGACCCCCGAATAATCACGAATAATCAGCACGGCGTGGTGGATATGTACCTGCACCAGTACGGCGCGGTTACGGCGGAAAATTCCATGAAGGTGGATGCTGTTTCCGGCGGCGCGAACCAACGCAACCGCCCTGCCAACTTGAATTTGAGCGGCGCGAGAGCTATGGTAGAATTTGCGGAGCAGAATAATTTGTACATGGTGGGTCATGCCCTGGTTTGGCATTCCCAGTCGTCACAATGGCTGTACCGCGACGGCAACAACTATTTGACACGCGCGGAGGCCATGGAAAACATGCGCTGGTTTATCGAAAACTACGCAGGGCATTTTGAGGGGCGTATTCATGCGTGGGACGTGGTAAACGAGGCGTTTACGGACGGCGGCAGCGCGAACGTGGCTTCGGCATCGCCGGACGGAAGCCCTGTTTACCCAGTGGGAACGTGGCAACGGGCGCTGCGTAACACCTCGCCGTGGTATATCGCCTTTGCGAACGGCGCGGATTTTGAGGCAGGCGAAAGGGCGTACGATTATATTTACTATGCCTATGTGTTTACTAGGCGGTACGCGCCGTCCGCGGTTTTGATTTACAATGATTTCAACGAGGAATCGCCGCACAAACGCAACGCAATGGCAAGCATGACCGAGGAGCTAAACGAGCGTTGGCGTAATGACAGCGAAAACAACCCAGCCTACGGAAACCCAAGCCACCCCGAGTACGACCGCTTGCTTATCGAGGCCATCGGTATGCAGTCGCACTACAATAACAGCACAAATATGGACAACGTGCGCGCCGCGCTCGAACGCTTCGCACAAACAGGCGCGAGAATACACGTAAGCGAGCTAGACATTCATTTTGGGGGAATGGTACCCGCGCCGTTTACCATGACGGACTTGCAGGCGGAACGTCAAGCCGACATGTTTGCACAATTATTTACATGGTACGAGGAATTTTCCGACTATATCGACCGTGTAACTCTTTGGGGGCGCGAGGATTACACCTCGTGGCGCGGCTCGGACGCGGCTACGCATTTTGACCGCTTCTATCGCCCCAAGCCCGCTTTTTGGGCAATGCACGACCCAGAGGGTTGGAGAGAGAGGGTGACGTAATGCGTTCTGTAGCAGGCTTTAACATGGAAGTAAAAAAAGGGCGCGACGAAGCAGTAAAATACTGCAAAGCGTGGGAATTTGAAATAATGCGTATTTCTACTAATTTGACGTTGGAATATACGAGCAAAAAGATTACGCAAGCGGTGTTTAATTTGAAAAAAGAGGAACTAAACCGCCAGACGGAGGAATTGAATAAGTGTATTAAGGCACTAAATGCGAATGTAAAATAGAGAAAGGAAGTAATCAAAATGACAGAAAAACTATTCAAACTATCAGAAAAAGGGACAACCGTAAAAACAGAAATACTGGCAGGAATTACCACATTTGCGACCATGGCGTATATACTTGCCGTAAACGTGAACATTCTCGCGGATGCAGGGCTTGAAAGGGGCGCAGTGTTTGTGGCGACCGCGTTGGCGGCGGTAATCGGCACTGTAGCCATGGCATTGCTCGCCAACATGCCGCTCGCGCTTGCGCCCGGCATGGGGCTTAACGCGTTTTTTGCGTACACGGTCGTGCTTGGCATGGGCTTTACGCCGCAGTTTGCGTTAGCCGCCGTGTTTGTCGAGGGCGTTATTTTCGTGGTACTAAGCAAAACAGGGCTACGTACCAAGCTGTTTAACACCATACCGCTTACGCTCAAATACGCCGTGGGCGCAGGCATTGGCTTGTTTATTATCCTAATTGGGCTAGGCAACGCGGGCGTTGTCATAAGCTCGCCCGCTACGTTTGTCACCATCGGTAACCTAAAGGAGGCCGCGCCCGCCTTGGCACTAATCGGCGTGGCGATTACTGCCGTTCTCGTAATCAAAAAGGTAAAGGGCGCGTTGCTTATCGGCATTTTTGCTACCTGGGGCAGCGGTATTTTGGCACAATTACTGGGCTGGTACGCGGTAGACCCTGCCGCAGGCGCGTACGACCTAATCCCCTCTGCCTTGGTGTCCCTGCCGCCGTCGATTGCCCCTACCTTTGGGCTATTTGTCGACGGTTTTTCTGAAATATTTGTCGATAGCGGCAGTATTTTGAGCTTTATATCTGTACTTACGGCGTTCCTGTTTGTTGACATTTTCGACACCCTAGGCACTCTCGCAGGTGTCGCAAGCAAGGCGAAAATGCTTGACGACAAGGGCGAGCTGCCGCGCGCAGAGGAAGCATTTTTGGCGGACTCTATCGCCACCACGGCAGGCGCAGTCTTGGGAACGTCCACCACCACCACCTACATCGAATCCGCCGCAGGCGTGCAGGAGGGCGGCCGCACAGGGCTTACCGCCATGGTTACGGCTGGCTTGTTCTTGGTTAGCTTGTTGCTTTCGCCGCTGTTTCTTGCGATTCCTGCGTTTGCTACCGCCACGGCGTTGGTCGTAGTTGGCTTGTTCATGCTAGAACCCATACGCCACGTAAACCTAGAGGACATGGAGGAGCTAATTCCCCTAGGAATAACCATTGTAACTATGCCGTTTTTCTATTCCATTTCCACGGGCTTGGCGTTCGGGCTGATTACCTATGTAGTGGTTAAGGCCGCGGCAGGCAAGTTTAAGGACATTAGCGTGCTTATGTGGGTACTGTCGGCAGTGTTTTTGGTGCAGTTGGTTTTTGGGTATCATTAGTGTGGGGGGGCGTAGCCCCTTTTCACCGACTGTAGGTTGGTGGGAATGTCGTCTCGAAGCCTTGGGGCTATGCTTCTTTTTTCTGAGGGGCATAGCCCCTTTTCACTGACTGTGGCTTGGTGGGAATATCGCCTCGAAGCCTTGGGGCTATGCTTCCTTTTTTTGGAGAGGCATAGCCCCTTTTCGCCGACTGTGGCTTGGTGGGAATGTCGTCACGAGCCTTAACAGCTTAATGGAACGCAGATTTTCCCACAAGCCAATCTGCCAAATCCGAGAAAATCCGCATAAATCCGCGTTCCATTACCCTTAAATCCACGTTTTATCGTCTGTCGTGCCTCGCTCCCTCTGCCTGTGCCTCTGTGCGAACTACTGTGTGAAAAATCTTTTTGACAAATAATGAACGTAGGTAAAGCGTATAACTTCCATTTCTTTAGCTAAAAGATTTTTTTCACACAGAGGCACAGAGGCACAGAGGGCGAGAAGCACGGAAGAAATATCAACTAAAATTGATATTATTAAACACGGATTTACGCGGATTTTTTCTCGCGTTCATTACAAATCAACGAAACGCAGATTTACATAGATTACACTGAACCACCAAGCCCCCCAAAACCCCACGCACTTCCTTTATCCTAGCCACCCCACCGTCCTCAATCGGCTTCTCATTCTTATAACCCCTAATCGTCAAATACGGACAAACCCCCATAGTAAACAACAACCGTGCAGGGTTGTCGGCAATCAACCTCATCAGCCTCTCCGGCTCAACAGGCGCGTCCGCACGAAAAGTAATCACAATATCCAGCCCCTTCTGTGCGATAGAAATCACGCCCAAGGCGCGCGCCTCGGCTTTCATAAGCGCGACATCAAGCAAATTGATTACTGGGGGCGGAAGCGCGCCGTAACGGTCTAAAATTTCGTCCTGTACGTCCTCGTAGTCCTGTTGGCAGTTAATTTGCGATATTTTTTTGTATATTTCCAGTTTTTGCTGTTCATCGGGGATTACTCGCGGCGGAATAAACGCGTCCACGCTTATGTCTATGGTGGTTTCCACGGTTTCCTGTACTGGCAAGCCGCGCAAACGCCCTACGGCCTCGGCGAGAAGCCGACAATACATATCGTAGCCTATAGAATCCATATGACCGTGCTGTTGTTGCCCTAGAAGGTTGCCTGCGCCGCGTATTTCCAAGTCGCGCATGGCGATTTTGAAGCCCGCGCCAAACTCCGTAAACTCGCGGATTACTTGCAGGCGTTTTTCGGCTTCCTCACTGAGAATTTTGTCGCGGCGGTACATGAGGTACGCGTACGCAAGACGGCTGGAACGCCCCACGCGGCCGCGTAATTGATACAATTGGCTCAAGCCCATGAAGTCTGCGTTTTGGATTAAAATCGTGTTCACGTTGGGAATATCTAAACCTGTTTCTATTATTGTAGTGCAAACAAGCACGTCTATGTCGCCCTCTACGAAGTCGTGCATGATGTTTTCCAGCTCGGTTTCGGACATTTGCCCATGCGCGAACGCGATTTTTGCATCAGGCACAAGCGCGTGAACGCGTGCGGCTTCGTCGGCGATATTTCGCACGCGGTTATGCAAATAGTACACCTGCCCGCCGCGTGAAAGCTCGCGGTTGATTGCATCACGCACAAATTCCGCGCTGTATTCCATTACATATGTCTGCACTGGCTGGCGTGCCTCGGGCGGCTCGTCCAAAAGGCTCATGTCGCGTATTCCCGTAAGGCTGAAATGCAAGGTTCTGGGAATGGGCGTAGCCGTAAGCGTGAGAACGTCCACGTTGGCGCGTAGTGATTTTAGCTTTTCCTTGTGACCTACGCCGAAGCGTTGCTCCTCGTCTACGATAATCAAGCCCAAGTCCTTGAATTTTACGTCCTTGGAAAGAAGCCTATGCGTGCCGATTACTATATCCGCCGCGCCTTTTGTCATATTGTGCAGAGTTTCCTGCTGTTCCTTACGTGACTGGAAGCGTGAAAGCCGTTCGACCTTCACAGGATAGTCTTTCATGCGCGCCGTAAAGGTGTGGTAATGCTGTTGTGCAAGAATCGTGGTGGGAACAAGGTACGCCACCTGCTTGCCGTCCTGCACCGCCTTAAACGCCGCCCTAATCGCTATTTCCGTCTTGCCGTAGCCCACATCGCCGCAAATTAGCCTATCCATAACGCGCGGCGATTCCATGTCGCGCTTTACGTCCTCTATGGCGGCGACCTGGTCGTCCGTTTCGGTATACTCGAACGCGCCCTCAAACTCCGTCTGCCAGACCGTGTCACGCCCGTAAACATGTGCAGTCGCCGCTTGTCGTTCGGCATATAGCTTGATTAAATCCTCCGCGAGAATTTCTATGGCTTGGCGTGCGCGGCTTTTCGCCTTTGCCCAGCCCTCGCCGCCTAGCTTGCTTAGCTTGGCTTCCTCGCGGCCGCCGATATATCGCTGTAGCATGTCCATTTGTGCCGTTTGTATATACAAATAGCCGCCGCCCGCGTATTCCAGTTTTAGGTAATCGCGTGAAAGACCGTCGCTTGTCACCTGCTCCATTCCGCAAAATACGCCTATTCCGTGGTTGTCATGCACTATATAATCGCCGATTCGCAGGTCGGTGAAATTGTTTATTTTCTCGGCGTTTTTTTTCTTTTTTGCCTTACGGCGGTTGTCCTTGGCTTGGAAAAGCTCCTTGTCGGTAATAATGGCGAGCTTGATGTCGGGGTACTCGAAGCCTGCCGAAAGCGTGCCGCGTAACACGGTAATTACGTTGGTCGCAAGGCTTTGGCAGTCCTCGGAAAAATGGGCGAGCAAGCCCATGTCGTTTAACGCCCCACAAATTTGTTGCCCCTGTCTGCGCGGCCCTGCAAGCAACGCCACGCGACAGCCCTCTTTCAGCTTGCTTTCCAAGTCCTCTTTTAGCTCGTGCGGCTTGTGCCTAAGCGGCATACATGCGCGCGCGTTTATGGGAATTTCCTGCGTGTCGGGAAATTCTTCCAATTTGCCCGACATGGAAGAAAACAGCACGCGCGAGAATTTTTCCAGCTTGTGCAAAACCTCCAACCACGGCATAATCACGCTAATTTGCAACGGAAGCAACCGCCCTGCCGCAAGCCTGTGTTCTATGCTTTGCTCGTACTCCGCCCAAACGGTTTTGATATGCGTGGCAATCGGGTTCGGCTCGTCAAAAAATATAATCGTGTCCTGCGGCAAATAATCTAGCAAATTACATTCTTCCTTGTAAAAAAACGGCAGAAACGCGTCCGCATTCGCGCCCAATTCCTCGCTCCAGCCGAGCAGAATATTCTCGATGGTGTCGGCGAGCGTTTTCGCTTCCTTTGTCTGTCCGCGTTCGAGAAATGCGGCCTTCTGCGTTTCCGTAGCCTCGCGGATTTTCCGCATAGCGGCCTGCAACCGCTTTGGCCCAAAGACTAGCTCCTTCACAGGGAAAATCTCGAACTCGTTTATATTTTCCAAGGAACGCTGCGAATGTACGTCAAAAATACGTATAGAATCCACATCGTCACCGAAAAATTCGACCCGCAACGCCTGCATATCCGTGTCCGTATGCGAACACACCGCAGGGAAAATGTCCAAAATGCCGCCGCGTAACGCAAACTGCCCCACGCCCTCGGCAAGCCCGCTCCGCTCGTAGCCCATTTGCACCAGCTTACGCATAATCGCCTCAGGCTCGTAAATGTCGCCCACGGCGATTTTTAGCCGATACCGCGAGAAGTCGTCGGGGGGTAGCATTTTGTCTAGTAGGGCTTCGGCGGATAGGATTATTACTGGCGCTTGTGAATGTAAGACTTTGAGGCGTTGGCGCGTGATGTCGGGGCTTTTTACGTCTGCGGCATAAAAAATCATGTCGCGGCTAGGGAAAAATTCGCACGGACAGAAAAAAGATATATCCTCGTAAATTTGCTTTGCCCTAAGCTCTGACGGCGCGACAATAAGCGCGGGGCGTTCGCTCTCGCGTAAAATTGCTGCCGTCATATGCCATTTTTGCGCATTTACCGCGCCGTTCGCCCATACCGCCTGTGGGCTTTTTAGCGATTGCAGGATTTTGGCGTAGGTCTGCGAGCTTTTTAGCGGTGTTAGTAGTGCGTGGTGTGGGTTCATTTTGTGGTTAGCCTTTCCAGTGTTTGTAGGGGACGGATTTATCCGTCCCGAGGTATGCGGGATATGCGAGCTATGCGAGGGTATTTTTGTAGCAACCTCTCGGGAGGGTAGTTTTGTTTGTATTTTTGTGGTGTTTTTGAGGTGTTTCTGTGGTATTTTTTGTGATATTTTCGTGGTATTTCTGCCGTGCCTCTCGCCCTCTGTGCCTCTGTGCCTCTGTGTGAAAATGCTTTTAAAATAAAGAACGAGGATATACGCTTTACCTACGTTCATTATATATCAAAAAGATTTTTCACACAGAGACACAGAGGCACAGAGGGAGCGAGGCACGGCAGGCAATAGAACGCGGATTTAAGGGATAATTAAACACGGATTTATGCGGATTTTCACGGATTCCGCGGATTTTGTCCACGTAAATTACTAAACGGCACTCTATTTTCCCACGAGCCAATCCGCAAAATCCGCGAAAATCCGCCAAATCCGTGTTCCGCCACCCTTAATTTACATGGATAACCTCTGTATTCCACTGCCGTCAACCTACACGGAAAGAATCCGCGGAAATCCGCCAAATCCGCGAAAATCCGCGTTCCATGCCTTTGACACATCTAAGGCTTCGAGACGGTATTCCCACCATTCCTCAGTCGGACAAAAGGCACGAAGCCTCTTTCGCATTAAAAAAATTCATAGCCGCCGCCGTCCCAACATTTACAATCATTTCTGCCGCTTCGCTCGCCTTGGTTATGCCCTTGAGCATGTTTTCGTGTTCCTCTTTCAGAAAACGGCTTAGCACATAGTCGGACAATGTCCACGCGGGCGGTTTTTCGCCGATACCGATTTTTACGCGAGTTATTTCGTTTGTGCCGAGCAGTGCCATTATATTTGCCATGCCCTTTTGACCGTTCGCGCCGCCGCGTTCACGCACACGAACAGCCCCCACAGGCAACGAAACATCATCATACACAATGATTATTTCCGATGGAGGTAATTTATAAAAGTTCAAAATCGCCAAAACCGCTTCGCCGCTAAGGTTCATGTAGGTGGCGGGCTTTACGAGCATTATCGCCGTTTTGCCAAGCCGCCCCTCGCCCACCTCGGCGCGGAAACGGCGGCTTTTTTTCAGCGTGATGCCGCAGTCGTATGCCAGCTTGTCCACCGTTTCAAAGCCTACGTTGTGGCGCGTGCCTTTGTATTCGTTGCCTACATTGCCTAGCCCTACAATTGTTTTCATGGGGAAAGGGTATAATAAGTTGAGGGATATGTCAAATATGAGTTTCACCCAACAGCTTCCACAGCATAGGCTCTACCCCAAACTCCCCCAAAACCCCCTCCAACTCCGCCCATTCACACCCGCCACTACTCCCCCTCCGCCCCCGAATCATCAAATTCTTAGCCGTACTATCCAGCCCAACAAGCTCAATCACCTGTACCTTGTACCCACAAATTTCCAACAGCTTGGCACGTATTGTATCAGTCAAAAGTGATGCAATTCGTTCCTTTATTATACCGTATTCGCATAAAAGCCCTAGCGTTTTGGGGCGCATTTGGTCGCGTAGCTCGTGCTGACAGCATGGCACGGCACAAACTAGGTCGGCTTGCCACTTTATGGCGTTATATAGTGCATAATCGGTGGCGGTGTCGCAGGCGTGCAGGCTGATTACTATGTTAAACGTGCCGTCCTCGCCCCATGTCGGCAGAGGCGGCGCATCCAGTCCGCCGATGTCGCCCTGCACAAATTTAAGCGACTTACAGCCGTATTTTTCCGCGGCGGCGGCACATTTTTGCACAATGCCCTCGTCCAAGTCCATGCCGCAAATGTTGGTCGGCAGTTTCAATATTTTGGTAAAATAATAATCCACAATAAAGGTTAAATACGACTTGCCACAGCCGAAATCAATAATATTGACAGTGCCTTTAAGTCCTTTGACCTCGTCCGCGAGCAGTTCCAAAAATCGGTTAATCTGGTTGAATTTGTCACGCATGGGCGCGGCTACCTTTAAATCCTTGGTAAATACTCCCATGTCCACAAGTGCAGGGATATTCACGCCCTCGCGGATAATGTGGTTTTTTTCGCGGTTAAAGCTACCTGCCGCGAAGCTGTTTTGCTTGGGCTTTATGGCTGTTTTCTTACGCGAAGAAAGTATTTTGCCCTTTTTTGTTACGCGCGCGGAGTATTCGTATTCGCTGTCCCATGCGTGATAGCACGAAAACAACGCCCCAAAATTCGCCGATATAAACGCCTTTATGCCAGCCAAATCGTGGTTGCTATGAAAAACCTGCTTCTCGGTGTACATGCTCGCCTGGTATTTTTCACCATTCCGCAGAATTTCCACGCGAGTGTATTTTCCCTCTTTCGGCACACTGAGAACAATTTTGTAAATGCTTTCATTAAAATACGTCATTATGTTTTGTCCTGTTCTTCAAATAAATTTTATGCAACGAGGATTTAGAAAGTTATGGAACGCGGATTTACGCGGATTTAACGGATTTTCGCGGATTCTTTCCTGCGTCCATAAAAAGCTAACGGAACATAAATTACGTAGATTTTTATTTACTCGGATTTTAAAAAACACGCCAGACAGAATCCGCGAAAATCCGCCAAATCCGCGAAAATCCGCGTTCCATGCCTTTAAAACTCCCTTAACCCCCTCATTCTTCCTCGTCCTGCTCATCAAAAATAGACCTAGGCTTACGCGGCAACCGCACATTAAGCACCATACCAATCGCCAGCATATGCACCCAAATCATCGAGCCGCCGTAGGACATAAACGGGAACGGCATACCAGTGTTAGGCAACAAATTTGTTGCTACGGAAACATGAAAAAATGTTTCAAAAATCAACATTCCTGCCACGCCTGCGGCGAGCAGCCGCCCCTCCATGTCTACCGCGCGCAATGCAATCAAAATACAACGCGAAATAATAAACGCCACCACGCCCAAAAGCACAGCCGCGCCCACAAAGCCAAACTGCGATGCCGCTACCGAAAAAATAAAGTCGTTGTTGCCTAAAATTATATATGGATTTCCCAAAAAGCCATTTCCTGTAAGCCCGCCCTTGATAATGGCTTCGACACTGCCCTGCGTTTGTCGTACGGTGTCGGGGTTTGCCAGCTCTGGTCGTAGAAAGCTCTCGATTCTTCGCCATTGCCATTCGCCCAAAAAGCGCGTAACAATAATCGGCACCTCGCGCTGCAAATCGAACCAAATAACCACGATAATGGGCGCGACCACCGCAAGCCCTGCCAGAATGATTCGCCAGTACAGACCGCCCACAAACAGCACCGTAAGCGACACAGTGAGTACCACCATGGAAGCCGAAAAGGACGGCTGCAACACAACAAGAATAACAGGCACGCCAATAAGCGCAAGCACCGCCGCAAACAGGAACGGCCGATTAAAGCGATACACCTCCAAAAATTTTGCAAGAAAAATAGTAATAAAAATCTTGGCAAACTCGGACGGCTGCATACTCAACGCGCCGATAAGCGGCAGAGGAATCCAAATCCAACGCGCCACGCCCGTTCCCTCGTCCTTGCCAATAAGCAAAACCACAACAAGAAGCAGGAGCATTGCGGCATAAATAGCCCAATAAAACCGCGTAATGTAATGATAATCAATAAACGAGAACACAAGCATTAAAATAACGCCAGTGATAATGAAAGCGCGCTGCCTTTGCCACAGCCCCAAATTTGCGTTGCGGACATGGAGCGGCACAGCCTCCGAAAACACTGACGTATAAATCATAACCACGCCAAAAACGCCGAGGGCAATTACCGCCAGCGCAAGCAGGTAGTCATACTTTTTGTGGACTTGTTTCCAATTCATTTTTTAGGCTTTTTCTTTTTACGCATGTTTTTTATGGGAATGTTCGCGTAAAGCACTGGCACGGTGTTATTGTTGTCGTCCGTGGTTTGTTCGATGTTTATATCCATGCCCACCGCCTCGTCTATGTCCATATATTTTGCGATTACTTGCATTATGTCGTTTTTCATCATTTCAAGCAAATCCGTGTTGCAATTTGCCCTATCGTGAATGAGAACCAGCTTCAGCCTATCCTTGGCAAGCGAACCCGAGGACGGCTCTTTGGAAAACAGATTTTTTAGAAATTGCAATTGAACCGCCTCCTTTTATTTGCGAAACATATTTTTGAATTTGGCAAAAAATCCCTTGTCGGGGTCTAAATCCATTAGCGGAACATTCTCGCCTGTCATTCGGCGGCAAATATCGCGGAACGCTTGTCCCGCAAAGGAAGCGCTGTCTGCCACGCATGGCTCGCCCTTGTTGGTAGAAATAACGATGCCCTCGTCGTCTGGCACTACGCCAAGCACGTCTATTGCCAAAATTTCGGTCACGTCCTCCAACGCCATCATATCGCCGCGTTTTACCATATTTATGCGTACCCTGTTTAACAAGAGCATGGGCGATTCTATTTCGGCGGCTTCGAGCAACCCAATAATTCTGTCCGCGTCACGTACCGCCGACACCTCGGGCGTGGTGACGACAATTGCCTTGTCCGCGCCCGCAATCGCATTGCGGAAGCCCTGCTCGATTCCCGCGGGGCAGTCGATTAGTATATAGTCAAATTCCTCGCGAAGCTCGTCGCATAGCTTTTTCATTTGCTCGGGCGTTACCGCGTCCTTGTCCTTTGTTTGTGCCGCGGGAAGCAAATGCAAATTAGGGTAACGCTTGTCCCTAATCAACGCTTGCTTTAGGCGGCAATTGCCTTGGATTATGTCGATTATGTCAAACACAATGCGGTTTTCCAAGCCCATAACCACGTCCAAGTTACGCAGACCTATGTCCGCGTCCACTAGAACAACTCTTTTTTCCAGCAAGGCAAGCCCCGCGCCCAAATTGGCGGTAGATGTAGTCTTTCCTACACCGCCCTTGCCAGATGTTACTACGTAAACCTCACTCATTTATTTTATCCCCATTCTTTGACTCGCCTTTGGCGATTTTTCATGTGCGAATTGATACTCTATTATAGCATATCTATTTGATGTGGGAAATGGAATGTGGATTTGGCGGATTTAAAGGCATGGAACGCGGATTTTCGCGGATTTGGCGGATTTACGCGGATTTTTTCTGACCTGTTTTTTAAAATCCGTGTCAATAGGCTAAAGGAATTTGCAGGGTTTTTGTAGGGGACGGATTTATCCGTCCCGAGGTACGCACGTTCGTCAATTCGTGGAGGGGGCAATGTCCATTAAGCAGGCAGTAAGGTGTTGTCTAAGTGGTTTTCTTAGACAACACCGCACGCCGACCATCGCAGAGCTAGGCAACCTCGGGACGGATAAATCCGTCCCCTACAACTGCCCTGCGACAAACGTACGAAGCGAAAATGTGTAAACCAGACACGGATTTGGCGGATTTTCGCAGATGACGCGGATTTTGTCCACGTAAATCACTAAACGGCGATATATTTTCCCACGAGCCAATCCGCAAAATCCGCGAAAATCCGTTAAATCCGTGTCCCATTACCCTTAATTTACATGGATAAAGTTTGTAGTCCATTGTCGTAAATTTTCCCCCGAAAGAATCCGCGAAAATCCGCCAAATCCGCGAAAATCCGCCAAATCCGCGAAAATCCGCGTTCCATTCCTTTAAAATCTTTTAGGAAGCTGTTAAGGCTTCGAGGCGACATTCCCACCACAAAACAGTCGGAGGAAAGGGGCAATGCCCCTATAAAGGCATAACAAAAACTTGCCCTTCCTTTATATATGCGTACGCTGGCTTGTGCGGGTTTTCTGCCGCCTTGTCCGCGCTTGCTCCTGCCTTTTTTGACCCCGCTCGTTCCCCTGCGGGCGCGGGTACGTAGCTTATTGTCTTGGCTATTCGCAGCTGTGTGGGCTGTAGCGTAAGTGCGGAAACAAAGCACGAGCTATCGCCCGCCGCGCCCGCGTGTGCCATTCCCTTTAACGCGCCCAACACTATTACATTGCCGTCTGCGACAATTTCACTGCCAGGGTTAGCATCGCCGATGACGACCACAGAGCCTTTGTGCTTTACGCTTTGCCCCGAACGCAGCCCTGTGTGGTAGTAGGCGGTGGCGGTTTCGCGGTATTTTAGCCGCGAGGGGCTGGTGGGCGGCTCAGGCTCGGGCGCTTGCTCCTGCGTACGCTGAACACGCGGCGGCGCGGCATAGCCCTCGTCCTGCACAAAAATAATCTCGCGGTCGGTTTCCTCCGTGATAATATCTATTAACACCTTTTCGCTGTATTCGTCAAGCTCCCGCCCCTTGAACATGATTTTCATGTCCGTGTTAAAAAAATCTCTGCCCTGCGAGGTTTTCTTACGCAGACTTTCCTTTATGTCCTCAAAGTCGGCCTTTGGGTCAAGGACTATGCCCAAGACACCGTTTTGTCCTTTTATTGTGACTATTTGCTTAGTCGCCATAGCTTTCACTCCGTTCATGGCAGTATAATACGTTTTATATATGTTTGGCAAGTTTTGTTATGTAACAAAGCAGGCGAATGGGGGATAATTTTTATTGTAGGGGTGAGAATATGCAGATTTTGAAAACAAACGAGGTGCGCGAGCATTGCCGCAACTTAGCTAAGCCAGTTATTATAACAAAAAATGGTTATGAGTATAGGTTGATTGCGGGGGTGGGGTGGGAATGGGGCGGGGGGTTGAAAGAAATGGAACGTGGATTTAATGGGTTTTAAAGAAATGGAACGCGGATTTTCGCGGATTTGGCGGATTTCCGCGGATTCGTTCGGGGTAAATTGATGGCAGTGGGGTGGAAGTTTTATCCATGTGAATTAAGGGTGGCGGAACACGGATTTGGCGGATTTTGCGGATTCTTTCGGGGTAAATTGACGGCAGTGGCATGGAAGTTTTATCCATGTGAATTAAGGGTAGTGGGACACGGATTTACGCGGATTTTGCGGATTGGCTCGTGGGGAAATATATTGCCGTTTCGTGGTTTACACGGACAAAATCCGCGTAATCTGCGTAAATCCGCTTAAATCCGTGTTTAATTGTCCTTTAAATCCGCGTTCATTGTCTGCTGTGCCACGTTCCCTCTGTGCCTCTGTGCCTCTGTGTGAAAATCTTTTTGACAAATAATGAACGTAGGTAAAGTGTATAGCTTCCATTCTTTAGTTAAAAGATTTTCACACAGAGGCACAGAGGCACAGAGGGAACGAGGCACAGCAGAAGCACGAACGAATCCGCAAAATCCGCGCTCCATTGCCTTTAGAATCCGCGAAAATCCGTTAAATCCGCGTTCCACTACCTTTAATTTACATAGATAAAATTTATATTCCTTGTAGGGGACGGATTTATCCGTCCCGAGGTACGCACGTTCGTCAATTCGGGGCAGGTAACGTCCATTAAGCAGGCAGTAAGGTGTTGTCTAAGTGGTTTTCTTAGACAACACCGCACGCCGACCAACGCAGAACAAGGCAACCTCGGGACGGATAAATCCGTCCCCTACAAAGAACATCAACCACAGCCAAAAATTACCCTAAATCAAATTGCCCCAGCAAAAGCCAAAAAAGGGCGTGCCGAAATCCCAACACACCCTTTTTTATTACCATGAAACTACTCCATGGGACGACATTCCCACCATAAAAAATCGCATGAAACTACTCTGCGGGACGACATTCCCACCAAAGTCCACCGTAGAAAAGGGGCTATGCCCCCCCCCTTACCCGCAGACCTTCTTCATATGCCGCATAAGGTCAATCAATTTACAGCTATAACCCCACTCGTTATCATACCAGCTCACTAATTTTACAAAATTGTCGGTAAGCGCAATGCCCGCCGAAGCGTCAAATACGCTCGTGCGGCTTTCGCCGATAAAGTCGGTGGAAACAACCGAATCCTCGGTGTAGCCCATAATGCCTTTAAGCTCGTTTTCGCTTGCTTTTTTTACTGCGGCTTTGATTTCGTCGTAGGTGGCGGGCTTGGCGAGGCGAACGGTGAGGTCTACCACAGATACGTTGGTTGTGGGAACGCGGAACGCCATTCCTGTGAGCTTGCCTTTAAGCTCGGGAAGCACTAGCCCTACTGCTTTTGCCGCGCCTGTGGAGGACGGAATAATATTTGTCGATGCCGCACGACCGCCGCGCCAGTCCTTGGCGGAAGGGCCGTCTACGGTTTTTTGCGTTGCGGTTGTGGCGTGTACCGTGGTCATAAGCCCCTCGGTTATGCCAAAATTGTCGTTGATTACCTTAGCGAGCGGCGCAAGGCAGTTAGTTGTACAGCTTGCGTTTGAAACGATATTTAGGTCGGCGGTGTATTTTTCGTGGTTTACGCCCATTACAAACGTAGGCGTATCGTCCTTTGCGGGAGCGGAAAGCACCACTTTTTTGACACCTGCATCAAGATACGCCTGCGCATCTTTTTGTGTAAGGAAAAGCCCTGTACATTCTGCAACAAATTCTACGCCGTCATTTACCCATTTGAGGTTTTCGGGCTTCATTTCTGTGTGAATGGTGATGGGCTTGCCGTTTACAACGAGCTTGCCGTTTTCGGCCTTTACATCGCCTGGGAAACCGCCGTGCGTGGAGTCGTACTTGAGCATGTAAACCATGTAGTCAAGGTCTGTACCCAAAAACGGGTCGTTGATTGCCACCACTTCTACGTCTTGCAAGCTCGAAGCATAACGGAACGCAAGCCGTCCGATACGCCCAAATCCATTGATGCCTACTTTTACCATTGGAATCGCCTTCTCTCTGAAAATTTAGAAGTTGTGTTCATAGTCCGAAATGCCGAATTGTCGCGGCGAATTTTCGCCAATCAAGGAGGGTTTCGCGCCGCGTGCTAGAGGCACGCAAGCGAAATCACGACGCAGAGTGGCGGAAATTCGACCGACAAGGCGGCGTTGAGCGGCTATGAACACAGCTTCTTATTGCCCCTTTGAAAGTTGCCCCTCATTTTAACACAACAGGACATGCAATAAAAGGGGTTTTTTACATAATATGCAGATATAGGGAATATGGCGATTTTCATACTGTTTCCAGCCGAAAATCTTCTGGTTGGAAGCAATATCCGCTTGTTTGAAGTTGATGTTTTTGCGTTTAACGCAAAAACATCAACGTATAGGAGGTGCATGAGAATGTTGAAAAAAAAACGCTTGATGGGACTTATTTTTTTCTTTATCGGAATAGGAATGATTATCCAGTTTATGATGCCCGGCTGGGGCTTTCTAATTGCCGCAGCTATGGTTATATTGGGGTTTTGGTATGTGTTCGTGTGTTGATGCTATTATGTTATAGTTGTTTAAGTTGAAAAAGTACGCTTTTAATTTGCCCATATTTATTGTAAGATGTATGTAGCAAAGCTACACTAATATATTCTATAAAGGCTCGTGACGACATTCCCACTACAATACAGCGGTGAAAAAAGGGGCTATGCCCCCATACAAAGGAAGTGCCACTTGGAAAACCTAAAAAACAACCAACGCGCGACAGCCATTACCGTTCTCACGGAAATACTGGAAAACGGCGCGTACACAAACATTGCCCTGCGCAAGGCTCTTGCCAAGGCTCCGCACAACAAGCAGGCTAACGCCTTTGTTACCGAGCTTGTTAATACTACAATTAGGAATTTAATTTTAATCGACCATATTATCGACAGCTTTTCCAATGCGGACGAGCTAAAGCCGATTATCAGAAATATCCTGCGTATATCCGTGTGTCAGCTGCGTTTTATCGAGCGCGTGCCGAGCTATACCGCCGTAGACGAGGCGGTCAAGCTCGCGCGCGCGTACGGCTTCGAGCGGCTGGCAGGGTTTGTGAACGGCATATTGCGCGGCATAGACCGCGAGCCGAACAAGCCCGCTTTTTCCCAAAAAGACCTCGTCATACGCTACTCGTACCCCTCGTGGCTTGTTAATTCGCTTGTGAAATGGCTAGGCGCGAAGGGCGCGGCGGAGTTTTGCGAAAACAGCCACAGGCCCGCGCAAATTACCGTGCTTCCCAATACGTGCAAAACGGACGCGGCGCGGCTAATAGCCGCACTGGAGGCCGAGGACGTGACGGTCACGCCCATAGAAGGCTCGCCCATGCTGGCGTTACGCAACACGGGCAATATCGCCGCGCTTTCGGCGTTTAAGGACGGGCTTTTTATCGTGGCAGACCCTGGAATAATGGCGGCAATCGACGCGCTTGGCTTGCAACAAGGGCAGACCCTAATCGACCTATGCGCCGCGCCAGGCGGAAAGTCCTTTGCGGCGGCGGTTAGCGTAAACAACAAGGCGCGGATTCTCGCGTTTGACATTTA
Organism: Defluviitaleaceae bacterium; assembly: GCA_009777845.1. GTDB lineage: Bacteria > Bacillota > Clostridia > Lachnospirales > WQUN01 > WQVC01. Next base: position 36,370 of record WRLD01000006.1, on the reverse strand, counting down.
TCCGCACAAGCTCGAACTGCTGAATCAACAGCAAAAACGCCTCGGGCTTTCCATTATTGAAACGAAAATAAATGACGCGCTGGTTTTTGGGCCTGCGTTGGCGGGCTTGGCGGATGCGGTACTTGTGGACGCGCCATGCTCGGGGCTAGGCACGCTACGCCACCACGCGGAAATAAAATACACGCGCCAGCCCGAGGACATTTTGGACTTGGCGAAAAAGCAAGCCGTCATGCTCGCCCGCGCCGCGCGGTACGTGAAAAAGGGCGGCGCGCTTGTTTATTGTACTTGTACCGTGGCAAGGGAGGAAAATTTTGACGTGATTGACAAATTTATGCAATCGCACCCCAATTTTTCGTTAGCTACCGCAAACCAAATTTTGCCTAGCGAATATTCGGACGGCTTTTTTACCGCCAAAATGTGCCGCAATGCGTGACCTGCTCGACTGCACCCTGCCCGAAATAACGGAGTATATACAGGCTTTGGGGCAGCCGAAATACCGCGCCGAGCAGGTTTTTTTCCATTTGCATGGGAATGGGAACGGTGGGGTTATTCCCAAAATATCAGAAATGCAAAATTTACCAAAAGCCCTGCGAGAACAGCTAGAAAAAGACTTTTTTGTCACAGAAATAGACATACTAAAAGAACTAATTTCCACTGACGGAAACACGCGGAAATTCCTAACAAAAATAAACGATGCCTACGCCGAGTCTGTTTTAATGCGGTACAAGCACGGCGATACGGTATGTATTTCTACACAAGCAGGCTGTAAAATGGGTTGTACTTTTTGTGCCAGTGCCGAGTCGGGCTTTCATAGGAATTTGACGGCAGGGGAGTATTGCGCGCAAGTTTATTTGGCGAAAAACCACGCCGAAGCCTTGCAGGCTTCGGGGCAAAGCCTCAAAAACATAGTGTTAATGGGCTGTGGCGAGCCTTTGGACAATTTTGGCGAAACAATAAAATTCATAGAGCTAATCACGCACCCAAAGGGCTTGAACCTAAGCCAGCGTAATATCACGCTCTCCACCTGCGGCCTCGTACCGCAGATTTACGCGCTTGCCGACCTAAATTTGAAAATCACACTAGCCGTGTCCCTGCACGCGCCCACGGACGAAATACGAGCCGCAATCATGCCAATCGCGAAAAAATATCCGCTGGACGAGCTACTGCGCGCTTGCAAATACTACGAAAAAACGCGCCGCCGAATTACATTCGAGTACGCGCTGATTAAGGGCGTAAATGATAGCGTTTCCCACGCCAAGGCTTTGGCAAAATTACTACGCGGTATGCTCTGCCACGTAAACCTAATCCCTGTAAACAAAGCGCGCGGCGGCTTTTCGCCCGCGGCACAAAACGAGGTGCGCGGTTTTGCCGCTGTTTTAGAGGATAGGAATATTCCTGTGACGGTTAGGCGGAGCTTGGGCGCGGATATTGATGCGGCTTGCGGGCAGTTGCGGGGGGAGTGCAAGTAAGACAAGGTGGCTCTAGTCGTCAAATGCGACACATTGAGGAATCCTGTTATTACCAAGTCTTTCAATGCTATTAAGACCTAGCTTGCACACCGTGTCTTCTATAAATTTTCGAGAATCCTCTTTTCTTAAAGCCTTATCAAAAATAGCTTTGATAAACTTACTTGTCTTATCCTTGAATGGAATATTTTCACTGATTCCCCCGCAAATAGGTAAAAAGAAACGTGTTCCATTCGTTGGCAGAAATGTACCAATTGCACAAAGGGTAAGTATACCCACCAGATTGATATTATCATGTCCTCTGTAATTTAATAGCTTTTTATATTTGTTAGTCAGTTCGCTATCGACCAGTCCTATTTTTGGCGGTTTCTTTTTATTATGAGGGCAAACATCACAGTTAAACGCAGTTAAGCAACAGAGCCAATAACCACTACCATTAACACATGTTAAAATATCCTTAACATAATCGTTTACATAAACCGTCGGGGTAACATCTTTGAAAAAACACGGAAACTTAGCTACATAGTTGGCATCAAAAATAAAGACATTATCATCCTCAATCGCTCCAGTATATGCTACATTGTCAGAAAACTTAACATGTGCATCAACCATCGTAGGGGTAACGTCCATATAATCCAAATACTTACTAATGGTTTCTATCTGTTCTCCGTTTTCGATAAGGAATACTTTTGTACTCAAAAGATTACCCCCCACAATATATGTCTTTAGTTTGTGACAAAATTCAAAAGACCCTCTGAAAGTTAGAAAATTCATACAGAGGGTCTTTTGCTATTGAAAAGTCAATTCCCCTATCCTGTAATCAAAGTCCAAATGCTTTTGCTTGTCAAAATCCTTACATAGCATTACAAACTGTCGGGATATGTCTTTAGGCTCGTCTAGTGATAATTCTTTTTGTGGTATGCCCGTTTCAGAATATCCACACAATACAGAACGAACATTTATGACTAGACTCCAACCATCGTTAAGCAGAACCGTGATGTCTTCTGTTTCTGTTGCCTCATAACGACAATCGTTTTCTTTGTCGTATGAGATAACAACACTTGAATCTTCACAAAAAATCTTGTGAAGATTTTCTACTGTTTTTTTGGGTGCATTTGATAACAAGGCTTCCAATTGCGAACGGTCATCACCCTGTATGTGTTTCCAAACTTTCATTAGGTTACGAATTTTCACCTTCAACTCCTTTTCGATACGTAGTTCTTGTAGTTTATGCTGATATTCGGGAGTTAATACATTCGCACCTTTTTCTCTAGTTTTTCTTTTAGGCTTTTCTTTAGTTGCTTTATGTGTTTGTGGTGTTTTTTTAAAGTTAGGCAGTCCTCCCACAATACTCATCCCCTTTCGTAACATTTCGGTGAATTTCGCTAAACTGTTCTGAATTCTTTTGTTAACATTACCTCAACGAGCATTAAGTTCACTTAGTACACTTTATGGGTATATTATATGGCATATTAGCACATTAGTACAAAGCCCAATGAGCCCCAATAGTTGCTAATTTATGCCATTAAATATCTGAAATGGGTGTGAAATCGCCGTTGACAGACGTATGAAACATGTAGAAATTTACAAAAAATACCACACTTGCAGACTACTTCATTTCTTCGCAGCACTGTTCAACCAAAAAAGCCCTTGCAAATTCGTGCAGATTTGTGTATAACTATGTATACTCTGTGGGTAGCGATTAAGTTATAGTGTATTAAGTATAGATATAGGTATTTTCATGCAAGACACACACCTATATTGCACCGCTACACTACCCCACAAGGCAAGGAGGTTAGAAAAATGAAAAGCCCCCCAATGCGACTTATTTTAGTAGAGGACAATGCCAACGACCGTGCCAGCTTCTTTAACTCCGCTAAAAAAGGTGAATATATAAATAAGATACAATTTTTGGCAATGTTCAATTCAAGCGAAAAAGCATCAGCATTTGTAAAAAAGCACAAATGCGATGGAGTAATACTAGATTTGGAGCTTAACCACAACGGCGAGGGTAGCGGAACAGATTTTCTAAAACGTATACGAGATTTGGGGCATAAGCCCATTATCGTTGTCACGACAAACACACGTTCCGACTTGGTTTTTGCGAGCATAAGAAATCTCGGAGTAGATTTTATCTACTCAAAGCAAAACCGCTCATATTGCCCAGAGCTAGTCTTTAATGAGCTGTTAGACCTGTTTGACACCTTGCAGGGCGAAGATATAGCCAATAATACTGAAGCTACTAAAGAGAGCAATGAGGCTACTGAGGAAAGCAATGAGTTTTTGTTTAGTATAGACGAAGAATCCGACGACCCGCCTTTAGAAGCTAACGATACCTTAGGCGAATCCTTGAAAAATCTGGAAAATACATTGATGGAATTTGCAGATGAGCTTATCCCCTCTGATTTACTAGCACGCAATACCGAAACCCCCGTCAAAGAATGGGAATCACTTAAAGGCGAGATTAGGAACACTATAACCCAAGAAATGGATTTGATAGGAGTAAATGTTCGATACAAAGGACGTGCACACATTGAGGAAGCTGTATTTATTATGCTTCGTGAGAAATTGAACCCCACTGAAAAGACTCAAGCAGTCCCCCCTGCTTCAGTTATCCAGCAGGTAGCCAAAAGTGCCAAAATTTCCTACAGCTCCGTAATCAGAGGAATGAAAACCGCAATTGATAACACATGGCTAGCCTCTACCCAAGAGGAATTAAAAACCTATACGGCTAGGGTAGACAAGCGTTTAGGTGTGCCGACCCCTACGGAATTTATTCATTTCTTTTTCGACAAAATATACAAGGGCATAATCTCTAATCCCTAGTAAAGCGGTGGTGAGCAAATGACAGCTATTTACTTAGACATCATCAAAGAATTGGCAATTCATTTATTGTCATTTTATTTATCATTAAATATATTAAAAAAAGCTGCCCCTGCGTTGCTCGCCCCGACACAAAAAGACACTCGCACCCATTTTAAAATATGGATTGCCACTGTCTTATATTGTTCTTTTATATCTGTTATGTACCTCCTTGGGGCAATGTTAGCCCTAAGACCTATTATTGACATTTTCGCACTTGTGCTTTCGTTATCTGTACTCCATAAATTCACAAAAAAGGCTTTTCTTGGTAGCCTGCGTATCATAAAGGCTTTTTTGTTGTCCTATGGTGTGGTACGTGCGTTAGAGTACATTATGCTAGCTTTGCCGATTCACACGATTACCACACAAAACAACATGCTTTTTTTGTTAGCTACACTTATATGTGTTTTTACCTTTATCCTGCTATATATAGGGCGGAACTTAAAAAGCTGGAATGATATTTTATCTAGGAATAGTACAGTGCTTCCCGCTATAGGTGTCTGTGGTATTATTTTTTGTTTAAACAGTGTTTATAACAGCTTAAATATTAACCAGTGGTATGAAATACTGGATAGTGTTTTTAATTCCAACGATAGATATATCCTATCCATTTTTGCCGAAACAGCCTTTGACGAGGGTATAATACTATCACTGACAATTGTTTTTCTCGGTATAGGCATTTTGTCTTTGATAAATCTTGGCATAGCAAATCTTCGCGAAGTGCGGTCTTTGCAAGAAACTATACAATCTGGGAAGCGTTATGCAGCATTGATTACTGAAAAAGAAAAACAAAAAGAAAAAGAAAAAGAAAAAATAAGGTCTGAATTAGTTTCCTTGCAAGACAAGCACAGTGTAGTTAGCAATCAACTGAACGAAGTAAGAGAAAGCTCAGAAGCTGAAATTAAACAGTTAAAAAAACAATTAACAGAGGAAAAAAAAGAAAACCGAAAAATAAGCAAAGCCTTGGACGAAATACGAATAGCCAATCACGATTCCAATACACGCCTTGCCGCCTTAGAAAAAAGCGTGCTTGAAAAGCAGGGTCAGTCTAACACCGATGCGCTATTAGAGAGCATAGAAGCAATAAAAAACGAACTTAGAACTCCTTTAAGTAAAATAGCCAAAGCATTGCCCAAAACGAACGTGGGCATGATAGATGTGTTATTTGATTATTATAATGATAAGTGTTTAGAAGATGAAATTACTTTCAATCTCGCTATACGTGGCGATATTGTAGAAATGATATGGGAATCTGCACCAAGCGCCAAAATTGAAACCCTGATAGCCACACACATAAATAACGCGATAAATGCCGTGAAAGCGAGTGAAAATACCCACAAGAGCATAATGGTATTCCTAGGGTATACAGGGGGCGTTTATGCTTTTTCTGTCCATGATACAGGGATTCCTTTTAATGTAGACACATTAGCAGCATTGGGCGAGAAGCGTGTAACCACCCATGAAAACGCCGACGACCATGGCATAGGCTTTATGACCTCATTTGACATAATGAGGGAATATAAGGCAAGTCTTTATATAGACGAAAAACCGCCCAATAGGGACGGGCATACAAAATCTGTTACGATAAAGTTCGACAATAAGAACATCTACTCTATTAAAACCTTTCGCCCAAATGAGTTTCCTAAAAACGACAGGTACGAAATTCTTAATTCGGACGATGCCTAAACCCAACCCCCACCAACCCCAAACAAACCCCCAAAAACCCAATCCCAACCACTCGCAGCAACCTAACCTTCAGCTCCACATCTCTCATGGTAGGCACAGCACTCAAAAACACTCGCAGGCTATCGCCAGTCTGCTCTGCAAGCGACGACCAAAAGGAAAAGTCGCTCCACCGCGTAGGCACAACCCAGTCTGGCAGGGCATCCAACAACGCAGGCAACAAAACCGCAAACAATAACAGCCCCGCGAAAAACAGCGGCATTAGCGTACGCGGGTGGTACATACGCATGTATTTTATTACCAAAAACAGCGCGTAAACCGCAGGAACAAGCAGGGGCAGCAGCGCGAAAGCCCACGCCAGAGAAATAACCTCGCCAGTCAAAATATATTCGGGACGACCCAAGCCCGAAGCCGCCGCAAAGGCTTCAGCCGCGCCAAAATGTAATTGCTCGCCGTACAGCTCCACGCCCGTCCACGACTGCGATACGTCCTCTAGCGGAAACGACAGCAAGGCAAGGTTCGCGCCGCCGACAAAAACGCCGCGTACGAAGCGCGTCTGTTCGTCTATTTCCACGGCTTGCCCTATGATGTTTGTACTGCCCCAAAGTCGGTTTGCCAAGGCCTGCGACACGGCTATGCCTGCCTCGTCCTCCGCACCAGGCGCATAACCTGCTACATATTCGGCGTGCCAAACCAGGTTTGCATCGCCCGAAAATAAAATAGTGTCGCTCGCGACATCGCCGAAGCCCACGGACAAGGTCGCCGTGCTTTCTCGCCAAAATATAAGCCAAAAGGCGGCGTTCACCGCCGAATATTCCCTTGCGCGGTAAGCGGCCTGTCCGCTTATTGCGTTTTGGTATCGTAGGGAAATTTTGGAAAATTTGGAAATTGTACTGGCTTCCCTTACGCCAAGTATAAGCAAAACGGCAAATATGCACCATGGGAGGAAGTAAAACAGCTTTTTCATCATTCCACCCTCACACGGTCACCACTAGTCACCGCCTTATTACTAGAAACAATAACACTACTATCTCTCCCTAGCCCCCCACTCACCGCCGCATTATCGCTATCACGCGCCGTAATCGTCACGTTTATGCGAACAACCTCGTTTTGCAGTCCTAGCACGGTGTTTTTTTGTGCGATAGAGTACAGGAAATAGCCCTCGTTGTCGGAGCGAATCGCCGCAATCGGCACGCTGTAGTCATACACGCCGCTGGTTAAAACGATTTGTGCCTCGGCGCGTTGCCCCGCAGACCAGTTGCCCTGCGGCAGCTTGATTGTGAGGGTCACTCCGCCATTCTCGTCGGGCTGCGGAATGCTGGATATTATGCCAGTTACTGTCGGAGTATAGTACATCGAGCCGCCGCTTGTTCGTACCACGCTCTCGTTGCCCACGGCTAGGGTTTCCGCTTGGGCTTGTGTCACTGTCAACCGCGCCTCAAAGCCGCCGTCGCCGTCACGCACGGTAATCACAGGCGCGGCGGTGGTTTCTCTGCCTGCCTGCTGTACCGCCAAGACTACGCCCGCTACATCAGAATACAAAATGCCCTCGTTTTCGATAATTTCCCCTATTAAGGCGACTGCTTCTTGCTTGGCAGCTATGTCTAGCTCCAAGGTGGCAAGCGTAATATTGTTCTGTGCGGTTGTCGTTTCGTGCTGTCGCAAATTGTTTTGATAATTGCGTTGCGCGGTGTTTAGCGAGGTGGTAGCATCTTCCACTTGGCGTGCGGCAGAGTTACGAGAATTAGCCGCTTGCGTAATCGCAGTTTCTAGCGCGGTTCTGGCTCTGTCCACTTCCTCGCTTACAGAATATGAGGCGTTTTCTACAGCGCGAGCGGCGGAAAGCAAGCTGTCCGCGGCTTGGTTTCGCGCTTGCTCTAGCTTAGTCTGCGCCTGCTCGATTGCTTTTTCGCGGTTTTCCTGCTCTCGCTCTTGGTTGTCCGCGTAGGCTTTTTCCGCGTTTTGTAGACTAATTGTTGCATCTTCTAGCTGTCTATTTGCTGTACGCATGGTGCTTTCCGCGCGCTCCTTGACGGCCTGCAACGCCTTTTCTGCGTCCTCGACCTCCTTGTCGCGATTCTCGTCAAAGCTCCATTGCACCTCGCCGCTAAAAAGGCGCGTGCGCGCTTCGCGTAGCTTTTCCTCGGCTTCGGCTATGTCGCTTTCTGTTTGTTCCATGGTGTTTTTGTAATCCTCTTGTATACGCGAAAAATTCCGCCGCGCGGTCTGCAACGCGGTATCGTCCGTTTCACTCAAAGGCGTTTCTAGTATTTCAAGCAATTCCTGCTCCGCCGTAAGTATGTTTTCCTCGCCCTTTGCGGCGGCGGCCTCGTAATCGTCCATGGCGCGGCGTAAGGCTCTCGCCGCAGACGAATCATGCTCGTCCGCAAGCATTTGTTCCAGTGTTTCCCGCGCCTCGGCTATGTTTTCCTCGCCTGTGCGTACGGTGTTTTCAAAATCCTCCTGCACGCGTGCAAGCGTACGCTGCGCGTTAGTCAGCGCAGTGGTGTCTATGCCCTCGTTTAACAGCAAATTTTCCAAATCCAGCCGCATTTTGTCCAGTGCCGCTTGCTCGCGAATAAAAATGCTGTCTATGCCGTCCATGTCGAAAATCGCCGCTTCGTCGCCTACGCCTATTTCCTGCCCTACGCCCACAAATACCTCTAGCAGCATAAGCCCCGCAGGCGCGGTTATTTCCAGATTATCGGTAGCAAAAACAGAAGCCGTGCCAGTAATCGCTTCCACAATGGTACTCCTGCTAGGCGTGACAAGGCTCACTCGCGCCATAGTCGCGCCGCTTGTACCCTGCACAATAAGCGTAAAAACAAGCATAAGTGCCAGAAATTTAAAGATATTCGATAACGCACGGCGTTGGGTCGGGTCGGTTATTTTCATGGGGTTACTCCTTCACTCCAGCAGATTGTATTCCCAGCTCCAAATATTTTTGCCCAAAAAAGAAAAACAACGCGGCGGGCAATAGCATAAACAACGAAGCAGTCATTGCGAAGCCTAATTCCTCCGCGACAATTTGCGGCAAAAACAGCGACAGCGGCCAGTTTGAGGGCGTTTTCAGGAACGTCATGGGCTGTTCTACCGCGCCCCAAATTTCCAAGAAGCCTAGCACGATAGCCGCTAAAATGCTTGGCACGCCCAAGGGCAGCCCTATTTGCCAAAATGTGCGGAACGCGCCTGCGCCGTCTATGGCGGCGGCCTCCAACAACGCCCGCGGTATCGCGTCAAAGCCGCGAAGCATTATAAAAACAGGAAACGCCGAAAACGCAAACGGCAGAATAACCGCCCAGATACTATCCATCAAGCCCAGCCTATCAATAACAATAAAGTTAGGCACCATTGTCACCTGGAACGGCAGAAGCATAAGCGCGATATACACCGTCACCAGTAGCTTCCGTCCGCGGAAACGGAAACGGCTAAGCGCCCACGCGGCAGGAGCGGCAAACACAAGCTGCCCCACCAAGGACGGAATAACGAGCTTGAACGTATTCCAAAACATGACAAAAAACTGCGGCGTATCCAACAATAATTCGGCTATGGGCTGTAGGGTAGGCCACGCAGGCAACAGCGGCCACGAGGAATAGCCGCCCTCGCCCGAAATCGCCGCGCCGATAGTGCCTGTAAGCTCTTCCAAGGACATAAGACTGCCCATAACCATAAACCAAAGCACCCACCACACCAAAAACGCAAGTAGCGTGAGAGGTATAAACTTGAGTATGTGAATAATTTTATTCGTCCACATCTAATGTTCTCCGCATCAATAGAATTATGCCAAGCAAAACAGCCGCCAGCATTGCCGCCGCCGCACTAAGACGGCTTATGTCTAGGTTCTGAAACCAGTTATTGAACAAATGCTGTAGCAGGTAAATGGAATCGCTCTCGGGGTACGCACCTGCCACTAGATACGCCTCGCGGAACACCTTGAAGCTGTTAAGCAACGACAAAATGGTAACTATTCCCACAGTAGGCAACAAGCACGGCATTGTAATGTACCTAAACGCTTGGAAGCTGTTCGCGCCGTCTACTCGGGCGGCTTCGTAGAGGGTTTCGGATATGCCGTCCAAGCCTGCCAACCACAAAACCATGTTATAGCCGTTGTTTTTCCATAAATAAGTAAATATAAGCACCCAAAAGGCGGAGCTAGTAGCCATAAAATCAATGGGCGTAAAGCCAAGCCAAACCAAGACACCGTTGGCGATACCGCCGTAGTTAAACATCGCCTGCCAAAGCAAGACAATACTCGCCACAGGCACAGCCATAGGCAACAAAAACGAGGTCTTGAAAATTCTGCCAAGCGGCTTAATGGAACGCAACAGCAACGCGGTGGTTAGACTTATAAGCAACAGCAACGGCACGCACACCGCCACAAATTTTGCGGTATTTGCGGCGGCGAGCCTAAACGCCGTATTGTTTATAACCGAGCTATAGCTCTCTAGCCCGATAAAATTCACGACTCGTACATCATAAAAGCTCCTGCGAATGGTGTCCGCAAACGGCACAAGGAAAAAAATGGATATGCCTAGCAGGCTAGGAGCAAGGAACGCAAGGGCAATCAGACCCTCGCGAACCTTGTTAGCGTTGAACATACTCGGTTGTTTTCGAGATGTCGCTTGTCCCTGCACGACAGTCCGCCGAAAATGCCGCGGCTCAGCCGCGTTCTGCAAGGTAATTCCTCGTATTCTGCTCGATTTCGCGTACAGCTCCGTCTAAGTCCAACGCGCCCGAGCATAACCGCTCCTTGGTGGCATAAACCATTTCATATAAAGCGCGCTCCACCAAGGCAGGCGTGGTAAGCTGTTCGATTAACGCATCAAAATCAATTTCGAGCAATGGCTGTTCCTCGTCCAACATTCTGCTTTCGTTTAACTGCGTTATGCTGTCGTTGATGTCAATAACCTGCTGTGCCATTCCTGCGCGGGTAACAGGCAAGCCCTCCCCTTGGTTGGACTGCTGAACCTCCTGGGAAAGCAACGCCCCGACAATTTCCTTGGCAAAATCTGGCACATTCGTGCCTGCGGACACGGCGGTCATGGTGGACGGCTGCCATACCCCTGCGGTTAGCCCAGGGAACGGTACTAGCTGTGTAGGCTCGACCGCTTCGTCCACGAACGCCATTCTTCCCATAGAACCAGTAAGCATGAGTACCGTCATAAGATTTTCCAGCGGAAATACGGCGTAGTTGGTGGTACGCATCATGTATTGCATAATCGAGCCAGACATCACTGCACCGCGACCGCGCCTGCTGGTGCTTACCATCATGCTCATTCTCGGCGCGTTTTCGTCCACTGGCGCTACTAGCTCGTATTTGTCGCTTATTGCTTTTATTGCGGTCAAATGCTCTCTTAGCGCGTCTGAGTTTAGCTGATTGTTGCTAACGATTGCGGGCAGGTTTGCACACCACATAATGTAGGCAAGCTCCTGCAAGGTATCAAAATGCAGTGCGGAGCGTTCCTCCGCGGTTACATTCTGGAACGCGCGCCCCGACCGCTGATTTATTGCGGCGCGGCCGTTTCCTGTAACTACTTGGTTTACTAGGGCTTCAAACGTCTGCGCTTGCGCGACTAGGTCTGACGGGCTTGCAAGCAACGGCATAAGAAGCTGCATGGGAAGCACGTATATTTCGCCGTTTTGTGCGACATACGGCGCGAGAAGATTTTCGTACATGGCACTAGTGTCTATTTCCGATAGGTCGAGCAGCATACGCCTGTTTATATAGTTTTCGGCAGGCGTGCCATCCAGAATTAGAATATCTGGGCCTTTGTTTGCCAGTAGCTCCACGTTTAGCGTGTTAATTGCATCAGAAGCGGACATGCCGCCGTCCTGCGACAGCGCGACCTCGTAGGTGATATACGAATTTGGGTACGCCGTTCTTATTTCTGCAATCGCGGCGCGTACGAGGTTGTTATTTTCCAGTGACCATATGCGAATAGTCTGTTCGGGGTTTATTCTTGCGTTTTCGTCCCAATATAGCTTATATAGTCGGCTGCCCTCGCCCATTACGCCTATGACAATGCTTCCGTCAGAAAGCGTGTTTACACTGCTCATGTGGCTGTTCGGCGAGCCAAAGGCGTATGCCGTACCCTCTAGGAAGGTGCTGACCGCGCCGTCTGCCACGCGCATTAGGTTGTCTGCGTGTACTGCGAATATTTCGCCGTTGGCGTTTACCGCCAATAGGTTGGCGTTGGCGGACATTCCAAAGCCTGTAAAGCCCATGCCCGAAAGCGGCGAGCCTAGCGTGATAGGGTCGGCGATTTCTGTGCCGTCTGCTAGTGAGAATTGCTTGACCTCGCTTGTATTGCCAGAGGTTTCTAGTTTCAGTAGATAGAACGTATCGCCGCTGATTGCCGAGCCTGTGACTGTGCCTTGTATGTCTAGCTCTGCTAGGGGTGTGCCTGTGGGTAGCTCGATGAGTGCGGTTTTTTGTCGGAAGCCCATGGCTGAGGCGGCTGCGCCGCCGCCTTGTACGCGTTGTTCTCGTCTTTGGGGTTGGCCGCCTTGGGGTGGGGATTGGGGTCGGGGTTGGGTTTGTCCGTTGGTTTGGGTGCGGGTTTGCCCTTGAGGTTGGTTTTGGTATTGGGCTTCGCCGTTTTGTTGGGATTCTTCGGATTCGCCGTTTTCTTGGGTTTCCCCTTGGGCTTCGTTGTTTTGTTGGGGGGCTTGCTCGCCTTGTATTCGGGTGCGTGGTTGGGTTTCGTTGTTTTCTTCGGGGGATTGCTCGCTTTGTATTCGGGTGCGTGGTTGGGCTTCTCCGTTTTCTTGGGGTGCTTCTTCGCCTTGTATTCGGGTGCGTGGTTGCCCTTGGGTTTGGTTTTCGCCGTTTTGTTGGGCTTGCCCTTGGGCTTGGTTTCCGCTGTTTTGTTGGGTTTCGCCTTGGGCTTGACCTCGGGCTTGGTTTTCGCTGTTTTGTTGGGCTTGACCTTGGGCTTGGTTTCCGCTGTTTTGTTGGGTTTCGCCTTGGGCTTGACCTCGGGCTTGGTTTTCGCTGTTTTGTTGGGCTTGACCTTGGGCTTGATTTTCGCTGTTTTCTTGATTTTCGCCGTTTTCCCCTTGGTTTTCGTCTGTTTCTTCGGCTTCTGTGCCGCTTGTGCGAGGTGCGCCCACGCTTCTCATTCCATACAAGCCCATGCTATTGTCCACGATTGTGTAGGAAATTAGCAGTCTGTCGTCACGCAACGCGTCCATATACGAAACAAGTACCATGTCCTCGTTTGCCAGAGCCTCGGCGATTTCCTGTATCACAAATTCCTCTGCGTTGCCGTCCTCTGAAAAGAGGAAAAGCCCCATGTCCTGCACAAACGCCAAAAGTCTGCCGTCCGACAGAAGCGTGGCACTGCTTGCGTACAACACATTCTCGTTAGGCAGGGTTACGTCCCACGGCAACGCCGTCCACGTAACGCCATTGTCCGCGCTTGCGAATTTTTCGCTCAAGTCCTGCTTTACCGCGATTATGTGGTTGTCGTTTACAAAGCTCATAAACATGGCCGCGTCCATGGGCGGCGTAATATCCGTTTCGATATACCGCCCCTCGCCGTTTGCCGCCGCGGTGTAGGTCGGGTCGGTGTCGGTGTTGGTTCTGCACGCCGATAGAGCGAGCAGTAGCAGGGTCAAGCAGAAAAATAGTTTGTAGTGAATTTTCATAGATTACTACCTCCTGAATGGTTTTAGGTTGCCTTTTAGGTTATAATAGGGGAATAGCTAGTCAGAGTTAGCATGAAAGTGTAACAAAATTGTGACAAGTGGTGGGGAGGGGGTTGATAAAATGTTAAATAAGGCTGAATATTGGCTTGGGCTTTGTGATAATGATTTAAAAGCGGCAAAGGCAATGCTTGAGGCAAATCAATTTTTATGGACGGGTTTTATTTGTCACCTTGTTGTAGAAAAGGCTATTAAGGCGATAATTGCATCAAAAACCTGCGAAATTCCGCCAAGGCTTCACAAGCTAAGCCGATTGGCTGAAATCGGCGATATTTATGACGAATTGGACAAAGACCAACAAGAGCTGTTAGATATTCTTACACCTCTGCAAATAGAGGGCAGATACCCCGAATATAAAGAAAAGGTTAGCGCGAAGCTAACCAAATCATATTGTAGGCAATTATTAACCCACACGGAGGAATTTGTATGCTGGACAAAGCAACGGCTAGGGAGCTTGCCGCAAAATACGCAAGCAGAGTAAGAGAAGAATACGACCCAAAGCAGGTTATTCTTTTTGGCTCGTATATCAATGGCGAGCCGCACGAATACAGCGATATTGATATAGCCGTTATTTTTGAAAAAACTGGTGATGAGTTTTTTGATACATGGACACATTTAGTCAAGCTATGCCGAGGTGTAAGCCTTGATATAGAGCCGCATATGCTTGACGAAACCTGCAATCAAAGCGGGTTTTTAGACCATATACGAAAAACCGGCGAGGTAATATAGTTGTTTAAGCTGAAAACGGTGCTGTGATTGCGAGGATTTTTGTCGCAAGACGAGGAGCAAAAGCCGCCGCGTGCTAGAGGCACGCAAGGCTTTTTGCGACGAAGTATTGCGGCAAAAAGACCGCAAGCACAGTGCCGTTTTTAGCTTAAACAACTATAGCCCCTATTCGTCCACCATCTCAACACACCCCCCACAGCACTCCCTTGCACAAATACCGCACTTGATACATTTGTCATGGTCAAATATAATTCTGCCGTAGGGGCTGCCGCCGCAGGCGTATAAGTCGTTGTCGCTTCCGCCGCAGCCGCCTGCACAATCACAGCCGCCGCTATAGTCCGCCGACATGGGAGTTAATCCCAGTGCCTCGCGTTCGTTGCAATTACAGCTCAAAGCCTTGTCCATAAGCGGCTCGTCAACCTCTATGTAGCTGACCGCCTTTACAGGACACATTTTTATTGCCATGCACACGTCCTTGCTTGCATAGCATCTTTTCATGTCTACTACAGGTTTCATTGTAATGCCTCCCTTTTTCGATTATAATTCTCCATACTTTTGTCGCCCTCGTTGTCAAGAAACAGACAAAAGGGCAGGCTGTCGGTTTCGCGGTGCTTTTTCACGCAAACACAGCATTTCTTGTGGTTCGGGCATGTCGTTTTCGGACAGGCACATTGCTTTACACTAGCGCAGCTCATGGTTCACCTCCTCGCAAACGCAGTTTTCATTAGGGCTTGTTACAATAGATAGGAATGTCTTGACCCGCTCCACGGCTGCCGAGTCTAGCGAATAATACGTCCATTTGCCGTCCTTTCGGCTACTCACCAATCCGCAATCGCAAAGCATTTTCATGTGGTGAGATAGCGTAGGCTGTGCTATTCCCAAGCCCTCCAAAATTTTGCAGGCACACAGCTCGCCGTATGAAAGCATATCCACAATCATTAGCCTATTTGTGTCTGCGAATGCCTTGAATAATAAGGCGTTTGGGTAGTATTTATTGTCCATTTTTCACCTCGTATTTGTAAATGTCTATGTGTAGTGTACAATACGTATAGGCAGTTGTCAATATGTTTTTGGGGGTAAGGTGATAATTGTAGGGGACGGATTTATCCGTCCCGAGGTACGCACGTTCGTCAATTCGGGGTGGGTACCGTCCATTAAGCAGGCAGTAAGGTGTTGTCTAAGTGATTTTCTTAGACAACACCGCACGCCGACCAACGCAGAGCGAGGTAGCCTCGGGACGGATAAATCCGTCCCCTACAAAATACAATGGTGTCTGCCGTGCCTCTCGCCCTCTGTGCCTCTGTGCCTCTGTGTGAAAATCTTTTAACTTAAATGAAGAAGCTCTACACTTTACCTACATTCATTATTTGTCAAAAAGATTTTCACACAGAGGCACAGAGGCACAGAGGGAGCGTGGCACAACAGAAATACGGAGGAATCGAGATGTCAAATATGTCAACCTTACCCAAACTAATCTACATCGCCGACGATGAAAAAAACATACGCCATCTAATAAAATCATTCCTAGAAAAAGAGGGCTACCAAGTAATAGCCTTTGAAAACGGCGACAAGCTATTTGAGGCGTTCGAGGCGAAGCCCTGCGATTTGGTTATTTTAGACATAATGATGCCAGGCAACAGCGGCTTGGTCGTATGTGCGAAGCTGCGCGCGATTTCAATCGTGCCAATCATTATGCTAACGGCGCGCGACACCGAGGAGGACTATATTTCGGGCATATCGCTAGGCAGTGACGACTATTTTACCAAGCCGTTTAGCCCTGTACAGCTCACCATGCGCGTAAAAGCCATGCTCCGCAGGGTGGATATGTCCGAGCCAGAAAAAAACGGCGTAAGCCCGCTAATCTACGCCGATATTAGCATTTGCCAAGACAAGCTAACCGCCCATTGTCACGAAAAAGAGCTTGGCCTAACGAATACCGAGTTTACGCTGTTTGTGTATTTGTTGGAAAACCGCGACAGGGCTGTTTCGCGCGAGGAATTGTTAAACAAAATTTGGGGCTACGACAACGCCGTGGAAACACGCGCCACCGATGCAACGGTAAAGCGTTTGCGGCAAAAGCTAACGCAGGCAGGCAGTGAGGTTTTGATTGAAACGGTGTGGGGGTATGGGTTTAGGATTGGGGCGAACCAACCATGAACAGCTTCACAAAAAAACTAGTCCTAACCTACACGGGAATCATCTTCATCGGCTTCCTTGTTGTTTATGTGCTGTTTAATGTAATGGTTAGGGCGTATATTCGTTCGGAAACGGAGCGGGAGTTTACCACGGCGAGGGAAATAGGCGAAAGCGGCGAATTTACTCGCGAGGACGTGAGGATTCGGGCGTTTCCCAACGAGGCTATGGAGGACTGGCATTTTCAGCCGACCGAAATGACAATAATGGAAGTGGACGGCAGTATTCTTTCCTTTTATGTGGCACAGCCAGGTCACCGCGTAAGGATTGCACACTCGCAGGTGACGGACGATACGCAGGTGTATTTGTCCATGTCCGCGCCGCGCCGCTCGTTCATAAACACGGACGTAATCATCATCGGTAGCTTGAACGAAATCGTCATGCCGCGCTTGCACGATTTGAACGAAGCCAAGCAGAACGAGGTCAAGTACGTTGCAGATTATTTTGTGACAAACCCCGAGCGGTTTACCGAGGGCAGTATGGTAATGCTCACGGACGAAGTCGGCGGCACGTTTTATTTGCGTTCGCTGGTGGATAGGCAGAGTATCGGCAGGTCGATTTTGCTGTATTCCGACGTTAGCCAGGTCATGGATTTTGTTACGCGAATGAATAGAATGTTGGGCGCACTGCTGATTGTTTCGGGCATAGCGGGCGTTATTACCTCGCTGATTATTTCCGCGCGGTTCAAAAACGCAATTGGCAGACTTTGCCACTATGCCGACACCATAGGGCAGGGCAATTTTTACGAAAACCCCGGCGTATTTAAGGACTTGGAATTTGTGCGGCTTTCCACAAGCATGAACGACATGTCAAACATGCTAAAGCTATACGAGGACGACCAAAAAAAATTCTTCCAGAACGCTTCCCACGAAATGCGAACGCCGCTAATGTCCATAAAGGGCTACGCCGAGGGCATTTTGCAGGGCGTGTTCTGCAAGGACGAGGCGGCGCAAATTATTTTGCAGGAGGGGCAAAAAATGACCGAGCTGGTAAGCAGTCTTTTGTACCTTTCACGCCAAAACGAAATGCCCGAAATTATTTCACTGGTAGACATAAAGAATTTGGCGTATAATTGCCGCGAGCGGGTCTTGCCCATAGCCAAAAACCGCGATATAACAATAAGTATTTCCTCGCCTGAGGGCATAATAATAGAAACAGACGAGGAACGGCTGGAACGAGCCGTAATAAACATACTCGCCAACGCCATACGCCACGCCAAAAAAGAGGTGCATATAAATTGTACGCATGAAAACGGCGAATTGAAAATAGAAATAAAAGACGACGGCGACGGAATAAAGCCAAGCGAGCTACCCCACATTTTCAAGCGGTTTTACAAGGGCGAAAACGGCAACATCGGGCTTGGGCTTGCGATTAGTCAAGAGATAGTTAGAGGGCTTGGCGGCGGAATATCGGTGAGGAATGAGGGTGGGGCGGTGTTTTTGGTGGTTGTTCCTTGCTGAGGTCGCATTGGTTGTAGATTTATGGAATGCGGATTTGGCGGATTGGCTCGTGGGAAAATCTGCGTTAATTTGTAGGGTTTTTGCATGGTCTTTGTAGGGGACGGATTTATCCGTCCCGAGGTTTGCACGTTCGTCAATTTGGGGTGGGTACCGTCCATTAACACAGAGCGAGGTTGCCTCGGGACGGATAAATCCGTCCCCTACGAGTAGCCAAGCCTACGTCTTAGCCTGTTGGCATTGAATTATGGAATGTGGATTCGTTCGTATTTCTGCTGTGCCTCCCGCCCTCTGTGCCTCTGTGCCTCTGTGTGAAAATCTTTTTGACAAATAAAAAACTTAGGTAGAATGTAAAGCCTCGTTCTTTAGTTTAAAAGATTTTTCACACAGAGGCACAGAGGCACAGAGGGAGCGAGGCACAGCAGAAGCATGAACGAATCCGCGAGAATCCGTAAAATCCGCGTTCCATGCCTTTAAAAAATCCGCGTTCCATAATAAAACACCATAGGAGGAGAAAAAAACCCCATGAATATAATAACGCTACTACTAAAAGGAATGGCAATCGGCGGCTCTAACGTAATGCCTGGGATAAGCGGCGCGACTGTCGCGGTAATTCTTAGGGTATACGATGTAATGATTAAAGCCGTAAACAATTTATTTAAGGACATGAAAGGCTCGCTAAGGGTATTGATTCCTATAGGGCTTGGCATGGTGCTGGGGATTTTTGCAATCGGCGAGGTGGCAAAGTTTTTGCTCGAACGGTTTTCGTTGCAGACTGGCGGACTTATGGCAGGGCTTATGGCAGGTAGCTTGCCGTTTATTTATACGCAGGCTGTAGCGGGTATAAAAGGGGCGTTGCCCCATTCCCCCGATTCGCCAGTTGATGCTTTGCGTGAAACGCAAAACATCAACGAGCCGTCAAGAAGCCCATACAAATACTACGCCCTAGCCGCCATAGGCACATTCACGGTGATTTTCCTCTCCCTAATTTCCCCAGATACCTCTGTAGAAGCCGCGTCTGCCACGGCAAGCGCGGGGCTGGCGGTGCATTTGTTTATCGGCGGCGTTTTTGCGGCGGCGGCTATGGTTATACCTGGCATAAGCGGCGCAATGGTGCTTATATTGCTTGGCTTGTACCCGATTGCGCTTAGCACGATTACTGCTATACGCGAATTTTTAATGTCGCCGTCAGATTTTCAGCTGCTTGGGGAAATTATTTTTATTGTCGCGCCGCTTGGCTTGGGAATAGTGGCAGGAATTTTGCTCGGCACAAAGCTAATCGCCATGCTTTTGGAAAAATTTTGCAGTGAGACCTATTTTGTTATTTTTGGGCTTATTCTCGGTACGGTGTTTGTTGTTTTCAATAATGCGGAAACCTACCAAAGCCATGATACGATTACGCCGTTGCTGATTGCTTCTACATGTGTAGTATTTGTTTTAGGTGTATGTACATCACTAAAACTGTCGAAAAAGCCGTAGGCTTATGTATCTAATCCTAGGCTAATCATAACTGCGCGATTTACGCGCCGCATATGCGAATCGTCTATGCGGCAAATTTTTTCGCGTAGTCTTTTTTTGTCTATGGTGCGGATTTGTTCCAGCAAAATGACAGAATCCTTCACTAGCGTGGATTGCTCGGAATCTATTTCTATGTGCGTAGGCAGCTTTGCCTTGTTTATTTGCGAAGTAATCGCCGCACAAATAACAGTCGGGCTGTACTTGTTGCCGACATCATTTTGTAGAATTAGCACAGGGCGTACTCCGCCTTGTTCCGAACCGACTACAGGGCTAAGGTCTGCGTAAAATATTTCGCCTCTCCATACTTGCATTTTTTACCACCTCACTTTGAATATTGCCAATCTTACGTTGATATATACGTTCGCGGAACTCTTTTTCCTATACCGCACAAAATGTCGTAGCTTATAGTGCCTACGGCTTCGGCTAGGGCTTCGGCGTTGGTGTCGAGCAGTGCGACCGTGTCGCCTGCCTTTACGTCTGGAATGTCCGTAACGTCTACCATAAACTGGTCCATACATATTGTGCCTGCAATGGGCGCGGTTTTGCCGTTTATTTGCACTGTGCCGCGGCGGGAAAGCCTACGCGGAAAGCCGTCCGCATAGCCCACGGGAACGACGGCGATTTTGCTCGGCCGCTGTGTTTTGTAGATGTGGCCGTAGCTTACGCCCACGTCCTGCGGAAGCTGTTTAACCATGCTTACCTGCGACATGAATTTCATCACGGGCTTTAAGCCAAGCGGCTTGCAGACCTCGCTCATTTCGGCGGACGGCGCGTAGCCGTACAATAAAATGCCTAGCCGCACAGTATCCAGCAACGGCACGTCCTGCCCGCGCAGTCTTTGTGTCAACGCGCCCGAGTTTGCCCAGTGCTTTTCGGCAACACGAAGCCCGCGGCGTTCCAGCTCGTTTACAAGCCACATAAAGCGCGCTTGCTGTTCGTGCATGAAGCCATTTTCCAGCGCGTCAGACGTAGCAAAATGCGTATAAATTCCCGCAATCGACAGATGGGGTTCTTCGGCAATTTCCAGTATAGCTTGTATGCTTTTTTCATGGGGCAAAAAGCCCAGGCGGCTCATTCCAGTATCAATCTTGATATGTACTGCCGCCCTTTTGCCATGCGCGGCGGCATAGGAAGCTAATATCTTCGCGCCCTCCGACGAAAATATTGTTTGCTTTAAATTATTTTCCAACACATAGGGTAACAAAGGCTCGGGAGTAAAGCCCATAATAAGAATAGGCGCAGTTATGCCGCTTTCGCGCAGGGCTACGCCCTCCTCGCAAATGGCTACGCCAAGCGATTGCACATGCGGCAATAGCGTATTAGCCACAGCTACAGCTCCGTGACCGTAGCCGTCTGCTTTTACTATGCCCATGATGGAGGTGTGGCTTGGGGTATGTTTTTTTAGGGCTGTTACATTGTGTGACAGGTGGGACAGGTTTATTTCCGCCCACGCTCTTTGGTATTTCATGGTTCACCTACTTATACTAAACCTACGGCAGGTCTACCGAAAACAAAGCCTCGTGCAGTTCTACGTTTTTCTCGAACACATGATATGTAACAATAATCCGCTCTGCACCGTCGCGGTCAAAAATGACCATTTTCACGGGGCTGAGGGTTTCGTTGTCCACAAACAGCCGTGAAGTAGCGAGGTATGGGTGTTCGCCAGAGATGTTTGCCTCCAGGACGGTACACACGCCCTCACTCATATCAGACACACTAACAGAAATTTCATCACTTTGCAAATAGTTTTTTATAAAACTTGTGAGAAAAATTTCCGAGCGCTCGGCGGTTTCCTTTACAAGCAGGTTTATTCTGCCATTTACGCGGCTATTAAACTGGCAAATCTGCGTATTATCCGAGGTGGTAACGCTGCCCGCCACATGCTCGGGCGCGGTTACTTCCACGCGATATTCGCCCGTAATCCTTGCGTGCTGTATCGTTTCGTACGTGTTTGTCCCCTTGTTCGAGCGGTATTCCACCGTGGCGATAGCGCGATAATTTTCCAGCTCCGTCAACATTCGCTGTACCTTTTCAAACGCGCTTAGCTCCTGCGGGGCTGTGGGCGGGCGTAGGTCTTGGGTGGTGCAGGCGGAGAGGGCTAGGAGGAGGGTGAGGAGGAGAGTGAGCAGGGGTTTTTTGTGTTTTTTTTGCATAAAAAAATTCCTTTCGTTGTGGGGTTTGGGTATTAGGCAAGTGCCTTATACATTTATACGAAAGGAATTTGAGGTTTAGACTAGGGGGAGTGGTAAAAGTTGCAATATATATGAGAGTGTGAGTACCCAATCAATAAACACCCATTTGTTACCAGCTAAATGCAGTATTAAGTAATTCACAGGCATAATTGATATGTTGCATAGCTGTGGAGAACACGAGGTAGTAAATTAAACTCTTTTTGACATAATAAACAATCATCTGTACTTTTTTTGTTCTCAAAAATGATTCCACTTTAAGAAAACATTTACATACTTTCATTCTTAAAAAAGTAATTTTTCTTTTGCTCTTTCGTGCAGTTTTTTCTTGAATCTGCCTTTTTTTCCATTTCATTTTAAATCAACCTCCTTAGAATAAATAAAACATGAACGTCCTCTGTTCCATTATATTCCCTATGAGGTTAGTTTATGCCCTCGGAGGTGAATTTATACCTAATTAAGACAATTAGATATAAAATAACTTTTAAAGATTATTCTTCACTACTCTTTTATAATACTCCATATTTCATTAACGGTTTTATTTAACTTGTTAGATATTTTAATTGCGGTTTCTAGTGGTGGCTGTTGTGCCGATTTTTCATAACGATTTATTTGCATTTCTGTCACTTCTAAGAAAGCGGCAAAATCCTTTTTACTCATAAAATGCTCGCCCATTCTTATTTTCGTCAGTATGTTTTTGAGCATCGTTCCCCCTCCACGAGAAAACTAAAATATTGAATATCCAGTATATGCCTTATTATATCTATTGATACAAAAATTTCAAAAAAAAATTCTTTTATAATAAGACTTTAATTGATGAATAATATTTGTATATTTGGTTATAATAATAGATTCGACTTTATGCGATAATGAAATATGCTAAGCCTTGTCGTAAAGTTTTTATGTTAGTTTCTTTCACTTTTTCCGCTCAAAAACACCCCTTTATACTCAATAAATTTGTCAAGTGCGTGGGAAGCCTCAATTCCTAACCAACTCAACCCCGCCCCGAATAGCCTCAACAATATCAAAAATACTCTCGGCGCGTTTTTTCAGCACGATGCCAGAGGGCGCGTGCGAGGACACGCTATGTGCGTCACTGCCTGCCATTTGCGGCAGGTTGTGTTTTTTTGCGTATTTTAGGGCTTTTTTGTTTACGTCGGGCGGCATGGCGGCGTTGTGTACCTCGATTGCGTCGATGTATTCTGGCTCGGCGGGCGATGGGTCGGCTATCCACCACGCGGTTCTAAAGGGGTGCGCTTGTGCAAGGAACGCGCCTTTTTCGCGTACGGCGGCGGAAAATTCCTTGAAGCCTAGCTTGTCAAAATCTGGGTGGTTGGTGAGTTGTTCCAGCGTTATGCCGTAAACAAGAAAATCTGTGCCTTGGTAGCTGTATTCCAGCCCAAAAAACACGTCAAGTCCGCATTTATCGCCCTCGATTTTGGCGCGATTGTAGCCCGACGCGTAAAATTCGATTTTCTTTTCCCAAGAAAAATGCTGCGGGCAGTTGGTGTTTCCGTTGATAAAATGGTCGGTGACTACAATGCCCGTAAAGCCCTGCTCCTTGTAATAACGTACCATTTCCTCGGGCGAAGAAACAGCGCACGCGCTTACAGGGTGCGTGTGCATGTGGGTTTCATATAAGAATTTCATTCGCTTACTTCCTTTTTTTTCGATTTTTCAAACCACAACCTCCACGCTCAACGGCGTTACCCCCACCAACTCCACACTACGCCCATCAGGCTGCCCAAACCCAACATGCAAAACATGACCACCCTCCAAGGTATAAAAATCGCCCTTCCAGTCACGTCTGCTAAAGGTATCTGTCGCAAGCTCAATAGTCAGCTTTTTAGACTTATTCGTGGCGAGCTGTACTGGTGCAATGCCCACGAGCCTGTATTTTTCCTTTTGGTTAGGCGATTGTACATACACCTGTACTACCTCTCGTCCCGCTTTTTTGCCTATGTTTTTTACTTTTACGGAAACGCTCCTGCTGTCCGCCGATACTTCCAAGTCCTCTACCGAAAATTTCGTATACGAAAGCCCAAAGCCAAAGGGATACAGCGTTTCGCCTTGGTAGTAGCGGTAGGTGCGGTTGTCCATGGAATAGTTCCAAAACGGCGGCAAATCGTCTGTGGAGCGGTAGAAGGTGATGGGTAGCTTGCCCGACGGGTTTACCTTGCCTGCGATAATTTCCGCAATCGCCTGACCGCCCAGCGCGCCTGGATAAAACGCCTGGATTATGCCGTTGCAATGCGTGTCCGCGTAGCTTATTGCCATGGCCGAGCCTGTAATCATTACAAGAATTACGGGCTTGCCTGCGGCGGCTTCCGTTACCCTTTCCAATAAATACTGCTGGCGGCCAGTCAGATTCAGGTCGATTTTGTCGCCGCTGGCGAACTCGTTGCCTGTGTCGCCCTCCTCGCCCTCGATGTCCGCGTCAAGCCCAAGCACAAGCACGACCGCGTCACTTTCCTTGGCGGCGATTACCGCCTCGGAAACGCGGTTGTCGTCCTTGGCGAGTACAGAGGTTTTTGGGCGGAATAGGTGACAGCCCTCGGAGAACAAGACCTGCGTTTTCGTTTTTTCGGCGATTGCGCGTATGCCTTCGAGAACGGTGACATAACGCGTGGCTGTGCCGTTGTAGTTGCCCTCTAGGGCGCGGCGGCTGTCGGCGTTCGGCCCGATTACGGCGATTTTTTTCAACGCCTTGAAGTCAAGCGGCAACGCGCCGTCATTTTTTAGCAATATAGGCGAACGGCGAGTGATTTCTAGGTTAAGCTCGTTGTGTTCGTCACAATCTACTACTTCATATGGAATTTTTGTGTATTTTTTGTTTTCCTTGCCGCCCAAAAGCCCTAGCTTCATGCGAGAAACAAGCAAGCGTTCGACAGCGGTGTCTATGGCTTCCTCCGACAGCTTGCCAGAATTTACCGCTTCCGCCGCCATAATCATTACATCGCCGCAACAAAGGTCACAGCCCTTTTGTACTGCCATTGCCACGGAATCCGCTGGCGTTGCGGTTACATAGTGGTGCTTGTGAAAGTCCTCGATTGCCCAGCAATCGGAAACAACATGGCCGTCAAATTTCCATTTTCCCCTGAGAATGTCTACAAGAAGTAGCTGCGAACCGCAGCACGGCTCGCCCAAAAAGCGGTTGTACGCGCCCATGACAGACTCCACGCCAGCGTTTACCGCCGCCTCAAACTGCGGAAGATACGTATTCCAGAGGTCGTACGAGTCGCAAATCGCATCAAAGCTGTGGCGGTCTTTCTCGGGGCCGCTGTGTACCGCAAAATGCTTGGCACAAGCTATCGCTTTAAGCGTTTTTTTGTCGTCCCCTTGTATGCCCTGTATGAACGCCACGCCAAGCTCCGCAGTCAAATACGGGTCCTCGCCGTAGGTTTCGTGGCCGCGCCCCCACCGAGGGTCACGGAAAATATTTATATTCGGCGACCAAAACGAAAGCCCCTTGTAAATATCGCGGTCGTCCTCTTTCACAAAGGCGTGATACTTAGCCCGCCCCTCCGTGGAAATGCAATCCGCGACAGCCTTCAACAGCTCCTTGTCGAACGTAGCCGCCATCGCAATTGCTTGCGGAAACATGGTGCTTACGCCCGCGCGAGCTACGCCGTGCAACGCCTCGCTCCACCAGTTGTAGGCAGGTATGCCTAGCCGTTCTATTTCCGCGGCGTAGTGCAGTAGCTGTGATACCTTTTCTGATAGATTCATTTGTGAAATTAGTTCCTTGGATTTTTGTTTGTAGTCCATGGTGAGTTCCTCCTTATTATTCCGTTTCGTCAATCGCATGAATGGATTGCTCTTGTTGATTAAATAGTAGCTTCCGCTTGTTTGGGATTAGTTCAAACCTGCAAATATTGTTTTCATAGTCTAAATTCCAGTTGAAAAACTGCATGGAATCTGTTCCCATTAAAAACTTGAAAGGAACGCTAAGGCTAGTTAGCACAGGCCAATTGTAGCCGACCCAATCGCCTATCCGTATTTCGGGCAAAATTACTCTGTAGCAATCGTCCACAACAAGCCCAGAGGCTACAGTCGGGCGTTCGTTGCCCACAAGCCGTTTTCCTGCTTTTATCCACGTCTTGTCATAGCCAAGCTCCGCAAGGCGCGTACTGCTTATGGTTGTACAGTTCGCGCCAGTGTCTACCTTGTAATAAGCATACGCCATTGTGGTGCTGTCTTTCGGGCGAATATAGACACGGATTATGGCAAAGCCAAACGAATTTAGGTTGATTTTATAAGCCAACGACAATGCCCCCTAAGCTCCGCATATGGTTCAAGCCCTCAACAACGCCGCAGTTTGAGCGGTCGTCCAGCTTCATTACAAGCGAATATAATTCGTCGCCATCGTCCCCGATATAGAGAATATCCCCCATATCGTCTGATGGGTTCATGCTATCCATACGCATTAAAATAAATTCGTCCGCGTATTTTTCAGATGCTTCCGTGGCGGTCATGCGTAGAGTAGGTTCTATTTTTCTATACATTGAAATTGCTCCTTTATTTTCGGAGGTCGCCCACAACCCTCATAAAATTCATAAACACCTGCGCGACCTCGGCGCGTGTGGCTTCTTTTTTTGGCATGATCGCGTTATTGTCGCCGTTTATTACGCCTGCCTGCACTAGCCGCACTACTGACATTTTTGCCCAGTCGTCTATTTCCTCTATATCAGTGAAGGTTGTTATGTCGCGTAGCGTGGGTAGCTCTATGCCCTTGTAGTCGGCGTAGTGGCTTAGTATGCTTGCCATTTCTTGGCGGTTGATGATACGGCTAGGCGCGAATAGGTCGCCGCCGATACCGCTTACTATGCCTTGCTCCGCCGCCCACTGTACGGAATCATGCTCCCACGCTGTAACGGCTACATCGGTAAACCGCGCCGTGCCGCTTGGCGCAGGTCTGCCCTCTAGGTTGTGCAACACGGTGACAAACATGGCGCGAGTCATGCTATCGTGCGGCGCGAAAATGCCGCCGCCGTAGCCGTGGAATAGCCCTAGGTCAGTAACAAAGACTACCGCATTATAGAACCAGTCGTTTACGGAAATATCGGTAAATACTAAGCCTGTAGGGCTATCTATAGCCGCTCCGCTGGGCGTTTCCGTGGAAAATGAAATTTCGGGGGAGTAGTCGGTAGAGGGTACAATGGGTATAACGGGCGCGTTGGGCGATACAAAGCCGAACGCTCCGCCTCCGCCTCCCTTGGGAATGTCGCCGCCGTTGTTGTTGTCCTCGTTGTTGTCCTCGCCGTTGTTATCCTCGCCGTTGTTATCCTCGCCGTTGTTATCCTCGCCGTTGTTATCCTCGCCGTTATCATTGCCGCTTTCAACAATATCAATATCTATCATGCTCTGTATGGTGTCATAGTTTTCGCTGTTAGCCCAAGCTAGATTCATAATATGCCGAGCTTCGCCGTCTATGCCGTCCTCTGCTAGGTCTGTTGGCGTTTGCCATACAAACGCGCCGAATGGAGCTATTCCGTTTGTTAGGTCAATGTCCGCGAGGGCTTGACCTGCTTCCGCCGTTAGGTCTGTAGGCCACACAATGACGACATCAACGAGCTGCGCCCTGTTTCCTGCGATTGCGCTTGAGATATTGCCTGTATAGCAGTCTATTTGGCTGTTGTTGGTTATGCCGCCCTCGCCTGCGATACTGCCGCGGTTGGTTATACTGCCGTGGTTGGTTAGCGTTATACCGCTAGGCACGGCTAGGCTCGCGCCTGCGGGAATGGTGAGCGTTGAGCCGCTTTCGATAGTGAGGTCGTTTTGTAGCGTGACCTCGCCGTATACTGTGCCGTGACCGCCGACAAATAATATGCCCTGGGAGCTGTCTAGCACGGTTGTATCGGGGTCTAGGCTAGAGGTGTACGCTAGGGCGTTGTTTCCGAGTACGACATAGTCTACATTTTGTGTGGAAATACCGTCTATGCCGCCGAAAATATAGCCTACCGTGCCAGTAATGGTAGTACGCCCCTTATTTGTAAAAATGCCCCTGCGGTTTTTTGAAACAATCCTGTTTATTGTACCTGTAATTTCTACGCCATGCCCCGAGTTGATTCCTCCGCTATCACCAGAAATAGTGTCTATTGTGCCGTTTATAGTTAGAGTGTCAACTGACGCAATGGCGAACGACGGGCCGCCGTCAATCGTGATATTGCCGCCTAGTCCGTTTATGCTTACGCCCTGCTCGCCCTCGCCCTGTAGGTGTAGGGCGGAAAAAATATAGTAGCTGTTGTATAGGGTTGTATTGCCCTCTATATTTATTTCTGTAGCGTTTCTCATTATAATAGCCCAGCCGTCGCCGTTGCTTGTGCCGTCGCCCTTTATGGTAACTGGGCTTGTGCTGGTTATATAGATAACGCGGCCGCCGTCCGTTATGTTGTAGCCGCTGTCGCCTGTGTGGTCTATGTCGTCTAGGTCTAGGGTTACGCCAATGATAACGCCGTTGCCTATGATGTCGCCGCTTAGTATGCCGTAGTTGTAAATCGTGCCGTGGTTGGTGAGAGCTATACCGCTAGGCACGGTTAGGCTCATGTTTTGTGGAATGGTTAGCGTTGAGCCGCTTTCGATAGTGAGGTCGTTTTGTAGAGTGACCTCGCCGTATACTGTGCCTTTGTCGCCTATGAATAGAATGCCCTGTGAGGCGGCGGAGGGTTGTATGGGAATAAGGTCGCCAGTGGCATCTTTCATTATGCTAGAGGTGTAAAGCACGGTGTCGTCTTTTATCGCAACAGAGCCGTTTCTCGTAGCAATGCCTACTATGTCGCCGTTGACTGTGTCTACTGTACCAGTGATTGATATGTCGTTGGTTGCCAAAATGCCGCATACGTTGGCAGTAATTGTGCCTACTGTACCAGTGATTGAGATACTATCGTGTGCGGTAATGCCGTGTACGGCAGTAATTGTGCCTACTGTGCCAGTTATTGAGATATTATTGAGTGCGAAAATGCCGTCAAGGGTGCTACTGCTAACAGAGTCTACCGTACCGCTTATTATGACATCACTGTATGCGTAAATGCCAACCCCATTTTCGGAAATAATTTTGTTTATTGTGCCTAAGATGTATACATTGTCAGATGTATAAATGGCAGAGCCGTTGCTGTTAGAAATGGTGTCGATTGTGCCGTCTATGGTAAGATTTTTGGCTGAGGTAACACTGCCGTCAATGGTTATATTTTCGCCCAAGCCAGTGATTGTCGCACTTTTGGGAAAATAAAGGGCGTTTCCGTTGGCTCTGCCTTTTAGGGTTGTATTCGGTTCTATAAAGACTTCTGTAGCGTTTGTTAGTTCGATATGCCAGCCGTTGCCGTTGTTTGTGCCGTTGCCTTTTATGGTAACTGGGCTTGTGCTGTTTATAACGAGAGTGTTGGGTGTGTCGCCGAGGGTGTAGCCGGCATACCAGCCGCTGTAGAAGAATATGTCGTCTAGGTCTAAGACAACGCCCTGCACAGCCTCGCCGCTAATGTCGCCGTTGATTGTGCCATAGTTGGCAATCGTGCCGTTGTTGATAACTGTGCCGTGGTTGGTAATAGTTCCGTGCATAACACTAATATAACCCTCGTTTATAATAGTGCCGTAGTTGGTTAATGTTACGTTCCAATCGACAGGGGGAGGCCCCCCGATGTATAAGCTCGCGTCTGCGTGTATGGTTAGGGTTTGTCCGTTTTCTATGGTTAAATCTTGGTTCTGGTTGGTTAAGCTGGCACCGCCGTATAACGTGAGGCTGTCGCCTCTCACCACTATACCGCTGTAATCGCGCATATAGCCGCTGACAGAGCCTACCGTACCGCTGATGATAATGAAACGAGCAGCAATGGCAGACATTGGGTTGCCGCTGCTGATATTGCTGGCGCCGACGATAGTACCCACTGTGCCGCTAATGGTGATGTTACCGACCTCTGAGCGGATGGCCTGTAGTGTTGCGGAGCTAATGGCGTTTACCGTGCCTGCGATTTCTATATTATTCGCCGCACGAATCCCATACATATCGCCAGAAGAGATGGTATCTATTGTACCGTCTATGGTGACTGTACGGTATCCGTCGATGGCGGTACGGGCAGGGGCGGTTATTGTGATATTATCACCCAAGCCAACGAGCCTCGCGTCATTTCCTAACATTAAGGCGGAATAAGTGCTAGGGGCTAGCAGGGTTGTGCCGCTTTCGATATAGATTTCCGTGCTATAGGTGACAATCTCCCAGCCATCGCCGCCGTTTGTGCCGTCGCCTTTTATGGTGACGGGGTCTGTGCCGTTTATACGGATAGAGTTGTCGGCGGTGTCTACGGTGTAGCCGCTGGAGTTTGTGTAGTCTAGGTTGTCTAGGTCTAGGGTGATTGAGGCGGCGTGGGTGGGGTGGGGGTAGAGTAGTAGGGCTAGGGTTAGGGTGAAGAGTAGGGTTAGTAGGGGGGTGAGGGTGAATTTGGTTTTTGTTTCCATTGTTTTCATGGGTATTTTCCTCTCTTTTGGGGGTTTTGGTTTATGTGGTGATTTTTTATATCTTTCGTGCTTTATTGCTTGTTAAACACGGATTTAACGGATTTTCACGGATTGTGCGGATTCGTTCGTGGGGGAATTAAAATCCGTGAAAATCTGCGTAAATCCGCATAATCTGCGTTTAATTTATAAATTTTGGCTTCGTGCGTTTGTCGTGTTTTTTGTAGGGGACGGATTTATCCGTCCCGAGGCTACCTCGCTCTGCGTTAATGGACGTTACCCGCCCTAAATTATAGAACGTGCATACCTCGGGACGGATAAATCCGTCCCCTACAAGTAACCGTCATCAAACTCAAACCTTAACCTGTTGACAGTGGATTAACTCGGGGAAAATCCGCGTAATCCGTGTAAATCCGTAAAAATCCGTGTTTGGTTTTTCACAAAATGCCGTTTTGGGTTATATGGGACACGGATTTGACGGATTCGTTCGTGGGGGAATTAAAATCCGTGAAAATCTGCGTAAAATTGAAATTGCCCCTGTACATGACTGTCATTTTTTATACTCAAACGTCCTTGAATGGATTGACGATTTTTAGTGTGCCCTCTATGAGCTGTCCGTGTTGCATATCCTCACTCAATAATATTTCGCAATCGGCTTTGAGGGCGGCGGCTATTATTAGGCTATCAAAATAACTATAGCCGTATGCCCCATTTATTACAAAGGCTTTACGAATTAGCTGTAAATCTTCCTCAACAACAAGCTCGGCTACCTCGACTATGCGTTCGGTGTGTTCTTCCATTTCCGATACCGTTCGTTTGCCTTTTTTTGCCATTACGTTCACAAATTCGCGTATAACCTGTGTGGATATAACTAAACGGCACTCGTCAAGATATTTTAGCGCGATATTCCGCTTGCTTATGTCCAGTGGGTTTAAGCTGTACGTATGGGCGTATACATGAATATTTGTGTCAGCAAAGGTTCTAACGCTCATTCGCTTCCTCCCTATCAAACTTCCAGTCGGAGGTATCGAACAGCGGCTTGACAATGTCGCTATACTTTCGTTTCCCTTGCTTTTGAAGCATGATAACGCCATTTGACACAAATACATCTAGGGTGTCAGTTTCCTGCAAATGGCTTTGTTCGAGGGCTTCCTGGGGAATCCTAACGGCTGTACTATCGCCCCATTGCTTTAATGATGTCGTCGCTAACGCTCTCATTTTTGCACCTCTTTTTTTGGCTCGCCTTCGGCGATTTTTCATGTGCGACTTTACACTACCGAACAGGCTCTTATCCAGCCACACGATACAACCCCGTCATAGCAAGCGAGCCGTTTTCGTGCCGTAACGCGCGCGCGTGTACAGTAGCCGCGGCTTGCGTTTCGCCGCCGCTATTTTGTTTGGTTACCTGCGTTTCTATGAGAATTTCATAGCCGTTGTCAGTGATAATTGTACTCGTTGTAAATGTGTCCTGTAAAGCATAATCGGGGAAGTCAATGGAAAGCTCCCATTCGTTTTTTTGCGGCTCGCCGTTTTTTAGGGCGTTAAAGGCTTGCTCGGTAGCGGCAACGGCAATGTCGTACATGCCGTAAAAGTCGCCGTAACTCGCAGTGGTGTTCCTGCTCGCGGCGGTGATAGTAAGCAGCACAAGCGCCGTGGCGAGTACAAAAGAAAACGCGCCGACAACTATTACATACGCGCCGCCGCGTGTTTTTTTGGGTTGGGTTGGGGTGGTTTGGGGGTGTGTTTTCATGGGGTCGCTCCGAGAAATAGGCGGTAAGGTATTGCCTAAGAGCCTGTTCTAGGGGGTTCTTAGAAAATACCGTACGCCAAACAAGCGGGCAGTAAGGCACTATCTACGACAATACCGCACGCCAGCCAAGAGTTGTTGAGTTGCTTCCCTATAATATAGCTGTTTTGCCTTAATATGTCAAACACAGGGTAGGCATTTCCATATGAGGGAAATTATGCCAGATGGTGCTAATCTCAGATTAAAATCTCGAATAGGCACGGCAAAGCCGTGTTTTCCGCAGTTTTGCCGTACCGTATGAGTGGATTTTTAATCGAGATTAGTGTGTCACTAAAGACAACGACAGGGCAATACCACCTGTAAGCTATGAGAAATCCGAATATTTGTTCGATTGTCGAATACACACAAGCAATTGCCGACCCTCAGAGCCTTGTCTACACCTCGGATTTTCCGTTGCTTTTAATTTACTCATCTCCGCGACCTCCCATATTATACCAGCCCTAAATACTTCTCAAAGAAACCACATAATTTTGCAATCACGCTCTGCTTCTTGTCCTGCCTGTTTCCGCCGCCGAAGCGTGACACGGGGGGCAAAATTCTATCAATATCCGTGCCAGTCGTTTTAAGCACGCCGTCGCGGAATGAGTTATCAATAAATCGCCGAGCCTCGTCCTCCTTGAGCTTCTCATTGGCAATAAGGTCGGCGAGGTCGGTTTCTTTTTGTTCATGTACGAATTTTTGCCAATCATCATCTACTTGCGTAGAGGTGTTTACGCGGGAGATAAAGACCTTTATGAGTTCTTTTTTACTGCGAAGCTCAATGCTCGAATTAACCGCCTTGTCGATGGCGGTAAGGATTTCCTTGTCGGTGCAATTGCTTTCATGGAATTTGGCAACGAGCATCAAAATATAATCGATGTTGACCTCAATTTGCTTTATGAGTTCAATCTCGAAAATAATATCGTCGTTTATATTTTCCTTGTCGCCGCCGTCTTTCGGGCGAAACTCCTGGTACAGGTCGATGTAAAGGCTTTGATAGTCTTGAAAGTCCCGTGCCGACAAAATTTCGTTACCTGCGAAATCGTCAAACGATGTAAGGATATTACGAAGCCGCAGAATTGCACCAAACAAAGCAATGAACGCCTTTTTTGCCGTTTCGCCGAGTATGGCTATTCCGAGGGGATATTCCGCAAGAAGCCGCTCGATTAAGTCTTTGTAGCCTACCCTTTGCTTGCCGTCCTGCTCGTAGCCGTTGTAGTAATCATCGTATGTTTTCAAGAGGACGATACCGCCCGCTTCACGGTCGCCAAACAGAGCGATAGCGTCGTCGGTGGCTTTTTTTAAATCGCGGAAGCAGATTATGTTACCAAACGTCTTAACGCTGTTAAGGATTCGGTTGGTGCGTGAAAACGCTTGAATCAGTCCGTGATGCTTTAGACCCTTATCTACCCATAGGGTATTCATTGTGGTTGCATCAAAGCCTGTCAGAAACATATTAACCACAATAAGAATGTCGATTTCACGATTTTTCATTCGCAAGGAAATGTCTTTATAATAGCTTGGGAATTTATCTGCTGAGGTGTCATACGCTGTCCCAAACATTGCATTGTAATCAACAATTGCCCGTTTAAGGAAGTCGTGAGAGGACTGGTCGAGCCTATCATTATCAAAGTCTTCATCGGGTACAGTGGTATCAAGCTCTTCCTCGTTTGCCGCAAAGCTGAAAATTGTAGCTATGCGTAAATCGCTGTTGCGTTCGCTCAGTTGCCGTTTAAACTCGTCGTAATAAAGTTTAACGGGCAGCACTCGTGTCCCCTCAATCATAATTGAGTTGGATACTGCAAAAATCGAATTGTAGCCGCCAACACGGAATGATTTTTTGTCCTCCTTTACGCGGTTTTCCAATGTGTGAGCTTTATCCCTTGCGACCTCTTCCACGTTTACAACACGCTTGTGAGAGTAAAAGCTCTGGCGTTTGGTTTTTTGGTCGAAATGGTCAAGAATGTAAGCTACTACACCAGTAATGCGCTCTGGTGCCGCCATCGCTCTTTCTGTGTCGATTGCTCGTACCCTTGTGTCTTGAATGTTGTCGGGCATCTTGATTGTATTGACATAGTCTATGCGGAATGGCAAAACATTGCCGTCATTGATAGCGTCAACGATGGTATAGGTATGGAGCTTATCACCGAAGGCTTGCTCTGTTGTACGCAGGAGCGGGCTACCGCTGTGTCCGGCGTTGCTTGGGAATATCGGCGTACCTGTAAAGCCGAAGATGTGGTATTTTTTAAACGCCCTTGTTATCGCTTGGTGCATATCGCCGAATTGAGAGCGATGACATTCGTCAAAAATCAGAACGATGCGTTTGCCGAAAACATCATTGCTCTTGTTCTTGCTAATAAATCTATCCAATTTTTGGATTGTTGTTATGATAATCTTAACATTTGGGTCATCAAGCTGTTTTTTCAATACAGCTGTTGATGTACTGGAGCTTGCCGCGCCTTTTTCAAAGCGGTCGTATTCTCTCATGGTTTGGTAATCGAGGTCTTTTCGGTCAACGACAAACAGCACCTTATCTATGTAAGGCAGAGCCTTTGCAAGCTGTGCCGTCTTAAAGCTAGTAAGTGTTTTGCCGCTACCTGTGGTATGCCAAATATAGCCGCCGCCCTCCACACCGCCATATTTCTTATAATTATTCGCCACTCCGATGCGGTTCAAAATTCGCTCGGTTGCGGCGATTTGGTACGGACGCATGACAAGCAGAAGCTCCTCGGCGGTAAACACGCAGTATCGCGTAAGAATATTCAAAATCGTGTGCTTGGCAAAAAAGGTCTTTGTAAAGTCCTCGAGGTCGGCTATAACCTTGTTTGTACCGTCCGCCCAGTAGGACGTAAATTCAAAGCTGTTACTGGTTTTTTTCTTTGTCGGGGGATTAGAAATTGGGGGATTAGACATCGGGCGATTGGAAATCGCCCCTACGGTGGATTCTTTGATGTGTTGGAAGCGGGTTGTGTTGCTGTAATATTTCGTATGTGTTCCGTTGCTGATAACAAATAATTGCACATACTCAAACAGACCGCTCGCCGCCCAAAAGCTCTCACGCTGATAACGGTTAATCTCATTAAACGCTTCACTGATTGCCACACCGCGCCGTTTTAGCTCGATATGCACAAGCGGCAGACCGTTCACCAACACAGTTACATCGTAACGGTTGGCATGTAGGGGCGGTTTCCAACCGCCCGTTTTCCAACCGTCCGCGCTCCAACCGCCCGCTTTCCAACCGTCCGCGCTCCAACCGTCCGCGCTCCAACCGTCCGCTTGGGTGTCAGTATTCGGGCGGATTCCATTCGCCTCTACAGCATACTGGTTCAATACCTGCAAACGGTTATTGTGTATATTCCTCTTGTCAATTAAGTGGATATTTTTAGTCGTGCCGTCATCACGCTTGAGGATTTGCACATAGTCGTCTTGTATCTTGCGAGTTTTTTCAACGATACCCTCATTCTTATTTGCAAGGCAATCAGAAAAGAATCGCGTCCATTCGGAATCGGTGAAGGTGTACCCGTTAAGTGCTTCAAGCTGACAACGCAAATTAGAAATCATTCCCGCTTCATCAGTAACGGAGATAAATTCATAGCCCTGCCCCACGAGCCGCTTGATAAAATCCTGCTCCAATTGAGCTTCGGACTGGTAGAAATCATCTCTCCGTGGGTCTGGCGTGTATTCCGCAACAACGGTTGATTCGTTATCGCTTGAAACGATGCTGTACTTCATAAAAGCAATCTTCCTCCCATTTTGATGGATTGTTTTCGATATATTCGGTAATTTTGTAATATTCCTGTTCGTTGCGTACAATGCGGTCATGGAATGATTTTTGCCACGGTGAAAATCCGATTCGTTTGGTTACATATGATTTAATATACCGCACGATTGATGATACCGTACGGGCGGATTCCGTTCGCACGATTGATGGTACCGTACGGGCGGATTCCGTTCGCTCGTTTGATGGTACCGTATGGGCGGATTCCGTTCGCACGATTGATGGTACCACCGTAGGGGCGAACTCCGTTCGCCCGCTTTCTGCAATGACAATTATCATATGAATATGATTCGGCATAATAACATAACAATCAACATGGATTCGGCTGTCCAATTGTTTTATTGCGGTTTCGGAAAATTTACCATATTCGGACAATTGTATACAGTGGTTATTGTCGTTTGGTGGACGATTATCGTTTTGCGGGCGATTGTCGTTTTGCGGGCGATTGTCATTTTGCGGGCGATTGTCATTTTGCGGGCGATTGTCATTTTGCGGGCGATTGTCATTTTGCGGGCGATTGTCATTTTGCGGGCGATTGTCATTTTGCGGGCGATTGTCAT
>WRLD01000005.1 GCA_009777845.1 Defluviitaleaceae bacterium | reverse complement strand
AGCTTCGTCCTTTATTTAAAAGAATTTTCACACAGAGGCACAGAGGCACAGAGGGAGCGAGGCACGGCAGACGATAAGATATAAAATTAAGGGATTTAAAGGCTTCACACGGATTTTCACGGATTACGCGGATTGGCTCGTTGTAAAATCCACGAAAATCCACGAAAATCCGCTCCGTCCGCTCAAATCCGCGTAAATCTGTGTGAATCCGCTAAATCCGCGTAAATCTGTTAAATTTGCTAAATCCGCGTTTAATCGGTACGTGCATTTTGTTAATTTGGGGTGGTACGTGGGTGGATAACGTGGGTATCGTAGGGGGCGGATTTATCCGCCCCGACCCTTGTACGTTCGTCAATTCGGGACGGATAACGTCCTGTCAATTTAATACGTGCCAACCTCGGGGCGGATAAATCCGCCCCCTACGAAACCCCCAAAAGATTTACATAAAGCCCAAAACAACCCCCCAAAAAATTTGCAAAAACCCCAAAACAATGATACAATCTAGGCTAGTGATAAAAACGAGAGGGGCGACCATGCGTAAACCTAAAATATATTTGGACACCTCGGTAATTAGCCATTTGTACGCTGACGATACCCCCGAAAAAATGAACGACACGCTTCTTTTTTGGGAAGAATTAAAAGCAAGCAGGTATCAAGTAGTTATCTCGAATATAACGATTGCCGAGATAACTAAATGCAACGAGCCTAAGCGTACACTGCTGCTCCAAAGGCTAGACGAAATAGAGCATGAAATTTTCGAGGAAAACGAGGAAGCCATAGCCCTGTCCGAAAATTATTTAAGCTACGGCGTACTCAAAAGCAAAAGCATGGACGATTTGCGGCATATTTCAGTGGCAAGCGTAACGGATTGCAAATATATTGCCAGTTGGAACTTTAGGCATTTTGTAAATGTAACAACAATAGCAAAGGTACAATCCGCAAATAAGCTGTATGGTTACAATGATATAATCATTGTGCCGCCGACAATGCTGACAGGAGGCGATGAAGATGAATGATGTTGTTATAAGCAATGATTTTACGATTGACGACATTCACAAAATCCGCTACGCCAACTACGAGCGTACTAAAAACATGACACCTAAGGAAATCATCGAGCATACTCGCAAGGAAGCGCAGTATGGTCTTGATTTTTTAAAAAAATTAAAGGATAGCAGGGGCATTTAAGGTAACGATAAAAAACCGAGAGGAGCGACAGCAATGAACGTAAAAAGAAACGCAAGCAATTGGAAAAAAATGGGTGGGGGGGGGGTACGCATTTAGCCCTAATCATGGCGGTACTCATGCTCCTTTCGCCTATATCGGGCCTTGCGGCTACACCAGAGGTAATACACATTGAAATAGAAAACGAGCTTAGCGGAATGTCGGAATTTGTCACCGAGCCTATGGTGTCGAGTGGTGAAGCTCATACTGTAGCCCTAAAAAGTGACGGCACGGTTTGGGCATGGGGAAGTAATGCCTCCGGACAGCTTGGCACTGGCACGACAGCAAACAGCTCCACGCCAGTGCAGGTTACAGACTTGGCTGACGTTATAGCTGTTTCGGCGGCGAGAGGACAATACACAGTAGCAGTAAAAGCAGACGGCACAGTTTGGGCGTGGGGAAATAATGACGCTGGACAGCTTGGCGATGGCACAACAATACGAAAAACCACGCCTGTGCAGGTGGTAGACTTGACTGGCGTTGTAGCCGTTTCTGCGGGAAACGGTCACACCGTAGCATTAAAAGCAGACGGCACGGTGTGGGCGTGGGGGAATAATGGCAATGGACAGCTTGGCGATGGCACAACAACAACTAGCTACACGCCCGTACAGGTTAAAGGCTTGACTGGCGTTATAGCAATTTCGACAGGAAGCGGTTTCACAGTAGCATTAAAAGCCGACGGCACGGTTTGGGCTTGGGGAAGCAATAACTCTGGACAGCTTGGCGATGGTACACCGACACAACGACACGAGCCAGTGCAGGCTACAGCCGTTTCTGGCGTTACAGTCGTTTCTGCTGGAAGCGGTTTCACAGTAGCATCAAAATCAGACGGCACGGTTTGGGCAAGCAATCAGGTCGTGGGCTTGACTGACGTTACAACCGTTTCGGCAGGAAGGGAATACGCCGTAGCATTAAAATCAGACGGCACGGCTTGGGCTTGGGGACGTAATTACTATGGAGAGCATGGCAATGGTGCAACAGGAACAAGCACCACGCCTGTGCAGGTCGTAGACTTGACTGGCTTTACAGCCGTTTCTGCGGGAACTGTTCACACCGTGGCATTAAAAGCGGACGGCACGGTTTGGGGGTGGGGATACAATAACAGTGGACAGCTTGGCAATGGTGGTACAGCAGTGAACAATACCACGCCTGTACAGACCTTAGGCGAGGGCGGCGAGGGCTTCCTAAATTTAAGGGCAACAGTCATAGAGAATCCACCAGAGGATTTGTACACCGTAGTCTTTAACCTAAACGGCGGTAATCACATAGGCGGCGGCGAGATTCAACAAGCCGTGTCGCCAAGCGGAACAGCGACCACGCCCATAGTAGCCTATAGCGGCTGGGTTCTCGATAGGTGGGACATTTCCTTTGCTAATATAAATAAAAATATTGTCGAAATGACGGCACAATGGCTGCGGCTAGGCGCAATCTCAACCATGGGCGTAAGCGTAAGCTCCGCAGACGTGGTCTGGCTCGCGCGCCATGTCGCAGGGCATGAGGGCTTCGAGCTAGACGCGCAGGGAGAGCGACTCGTGGATATGAATGGTGACGGTGTGGTTGATTCCGCCGATATTACCGTGCTTATGCGGTGGTTGGTGGGGTGGGAATTGGAAGAGTTGCAGGGGTAGTGGTAAATGGTTTGCGGCGTGCGGATTTTTAAAGGCATGGAACGCGGAATTTTAAGGCATGGAACGCGGATTTTCGCGGATTATGCGGATTTTGTCCACGTAAATTTACTAGACGGCGATATATTTTCCCACGAACGAATCCGCTAAATCCGCGAAAATCCGTTAAATCCGTGTTCCATTAACTTTAACTTACATGGATAAAATTTGTATTCCCTTACCGTTAATTCGGGACGGATAACGTCCTGTCAATTTAATGTGTGCCAACCTAGGGGCGGATAAATCCGCCCCTACGAAACCCCCCAAGGGCGATTCGGGGGAATTGCAGAGTTAATAACTTGACACCCAAACCAATACATGATATATCATATCTGCATACAATGTATTAAAAGGAGTGTCTACCCATGGCAAATTACAAATTTGAAACTCTGCAAGTACACGTAGGGCAGGAAACGCCCGATTCTGCGACTGGCTCGCGCGCCGTGCCTATTTATCAGACGACATCTTACGTATTTAAGGATTCCGCACAGGCGGCAGGGCGTTTCGCACTTACCGAGCCGGGCAATATTTACACAAGGCTAATGAACCCTACGTCAGATGTGTTTGAAAAGCGCATAGCGGCGTTGGAGGGCGGCGCGGCGGCACTTGCGACCGCTTCGGGGTCGGCGGCGATTGCGTTTGCGGTACAAAATATCGCGAGGGCGGGCGACCATATTATTTCCGACCAGAGCATATACGGCGGCACGTTCAACCTATTTGCGCATACGCTGCCCGAGGCAGGAATTGAAACTACATTTGTAAAGGGCGGCGACCCTGCCGACTTTGAAATGGCGGTTAAGCCGAACACGAAGGCTATTTTTATAGAAAGCCTCGGCAATCCGCACTCTACGATTATAGATATTGCCGCAGTGGCGGAAGTGGCGCATAAGCACGGAATACCGCTAATCGTGGACAATACCTTTGCTACGCCGTACTTGCTTCGCCCGATAGAACACGGCGCGGACGTGGTTGTACATTCCGCCACGAAGTTTATCGGCGGACACGGCACTTCCCTTGGCGGAGTGATTGTGGACTCGGGCAAATTTGACTGGAAGCAAAACGACAAATTTCCTGGGCTTTCACAGCCAAACCCAAGCTACCACGGCGCGGTATTTGCAGAAGTAGCAGGAAATTTGGCGTATATTATCAAAATCCGTACGACAATTATGCGAGATGTCGGCGCGGCTATTTCGCCGTTTAACTCGTTTATGTTCCTGCAAGGGCTTGAAACGCTGTCATTGCGGATAGAACGCCATGTGTTTAACGCGCTAAAGGTAGTGGAATATCTTACCAAACACCCGAAGGTCGAAGCCGTAAACCACCCGTCTTTGCCTACGCATAAGGACAACGCGCTATACAAAAAGTATTTTCCTAACGGCGGCGGCTCGATTTTTACCTTTGAAATAAAGGGCGGCGCGGACGAAGCCAAGGCGTTTATCGACCGCTTGAAGCTGTTTTCGCTTTTGGCGAACGTCGCGGACGTGAAATCGCTGGTGATTCACCCTGCATCTACGACACATTCGCAAATGAGCGCGGAGGAGCTGAAAGATTCGGATATTAAGCCGAATACAATACGCCTGTCTGTGGGTACGGAGCATATTGAAGATATTGTGGGGGATTTGGAACAAGCGTTTTGAGGGAATTTGCAAGGTTTCGTAGGGGGCGGATTTATCCGCCCCGAGGTTACCACGCACCAAATTGATAGGACGTTGTCCGTCCCAAATTGACGAACGTGCATACCTCGGGGCGGACAAGTCCGCCCCCTACAACACCGTACGCCGCACAAGACTACACGGATTTAAAAACACACCCGAAAAAATCCGCGGAAATCCGTTAAATCCGCGTAAATCCGCGTTCCATGCTTTTAAATAAATATCAGAGATTGACAAAACTAGCAATTTATTAGTTAATATAGCTGTTTGTGCTAAAGGTGATACAATATTATCAGCCTTGACATAAACGGCTATTTTAGCGAAATACAAAAATTTA
Organism: Defluviitaleaceae bacterium; assembly: GCA_009777845.1. Lineage (GTDB taxonomy): Bacteria > Bacillota > Clostridia > Lachnospirales > WQUN01 > WQVC01. The sequence continues at coordinate 111,368 of WRLD01000005.1, read as the reverse complement.
AAAACAGGAGAAAATTATGAAAAATCTAGCAGAACAATTAAAAGGCAGAGTTATAATGGACGTTACTACCCCTGCACAGGCACAAATAGCGGAAAAAGCGGGCGCAGGCGCGGTTATGGCGTTGGAGCGTATTCCTGCGGATATTCGCGCGGCTGGCGGTGTTTCGCGTATGAGCGACCCCAAAATGATAAGGGAAATACAAGGCGCGGTGGGTATTCCCGTAATGGCGAAATGCCGAATAGGGCATTTTGTGGAGGCGCGCATACTCGAAGCAATCGGGATTGACTATATAGACGAGAGCGAGGTGCTTTCGCCTGCGGACGACAAGTACCATGTGGACAAAACCGCGTTTTCCGTGCCTTTCGTATGCGGCGCGAAAGACCTCGGCGAAGCGCTTAGGCGTATAAACGAGGGCGCGTCCATGATTCGCACCAAGGGCGAGGCTGGTACGGGCGATGTCGTGCAGGCTGTACGCCATATGCGCGAAATTCAAGCGCAAATGCGCCGTGTGGCTTCCATGACTAAGGACGAGCTGTACGACATGGCAAAGGAGCTTCGCGTGCCTTTTGAACTGCTTAAATATGTACACGAAAACGCAAAGCTGCCAGTAGCCAACTTTTCGGCGGGCGGCGTGGCTACCCCTGCGGACGCGGCACTTATGGTACACCTTGGCGCGGAGGGCGTGTTTGTCGGCTCGGGCATTTTCAAGTCTGGCGACCCTGCCAAGCGCGCGGCGGCGATTGTCACCGCTGTGGCAAACTACAAGGACGCAAAAATTATTGCGGAGCTAAGCGAGGATTTGGGCGAAGCGATGGTTGGCATAAACGAAGCGGAAATTACTATGCTTATGGCGGAACGGAGCGCGACGTAGACAGGCATGAAAAAACTAAGATACTACATCTGTATTGCATTATATTATTTCATAGGAAAAAATCTGCCGTGCAGCGATGTTTTTTATCATATGGGTTCTAAGCATATTCGGCGGTTTTTGTGTCGGTATATTTTGGATTATTGCGGCAAGGGCGCGAACATTGAGCGAAATGTATTTTTGTCCTCGGGTAAAAATATAAGGCTAGGCAATCGTTCTGGCTTGGGCATAAACGCAAGGGTATCAGGGCCGTTGACTATCGGCGACGATGTGATGATGGGGCCGAATGTGATGATTTATACGCAAAATCACGGCTTTGACGACCTTTCCGTTCCTATGCTCCTACAAACCGTGCAAAAGAAAGCGGTTGTTATCGGAAACGATGTATGGATTGGCGCGGCGGCGATTATTTTGCCAGGTGTTACTGTGGGAAACGGCGCGATTGTCGGCGCGGGCGCTATAGTTACTAAGGACGTGCCAGATTATGCCATTGTTGGGGGGAATCCTGCTAGGGTTATTCGGTATAGGAATCAAGAAAGGGGCAGTAAGATATGAAAGAAAAAAACGGAACAGAGCAAAAACTAAAGGTTTACGGCTTTAATAATTTAACAAAATCGCTCAGCTTTAACATCTATGACGTATGCTACGCAAAAACTCCGCGGGAACAGCAGGATTATTTGAAGTATATACACGAGCAGTATAACTCGGAGCGGCTTACGGGCATTTTGCAGTCTGTCACCGACAAAATAGGCGCGACTGTGCTAAATATCGCCAAGCAAGACTATGACCCGCAAGGCGCGAGCGTAACTATTTTAATTGCGGACGAAACGCGCCGCTCGGGGAACAATGGCGAACAGCCCGACCACGAAACAGAAATAACGGACGGCGACCTGCGGAGCGAAACGGTTTTGGGGCATTTGGACAAAAGCCATGTAACCGTACACACCTACCCCGAATTTCACCCAGATACGAGCATTGCTACCTTTCGCGTAGATATTGATATTGCTACCTGCGGACAAATTACGCCGCTGCAAACGCTGGATTACCTTATAGGCAGCTTCGATAGCGATATAATCACCATGGACTACCGCGTACGCGGCTTTACGCGCGATTTAAGCGGAAAAAAGCTGTTTAACGACCATCAGATTACGTCTATACAAGACTTTATTGACGATAAGGTGCTGGACAGGTACGATGCGGTAGACGTGAATGTGTATCATTCCAATATTTTCCATACTAAAATGCTGATTAAGGAAATCCACTTGCAGAATTATCTGTTTAATACCGATGCCTACGAAGTGCCGCCCATGTCAAGGCTTACTATTTCGCATAATTTGCGGCAGGAAATGATAGAGATTTTTAGCGGTAAGAATATATACTAGGAGATTATGCCATTGAACCAACAAAAAACCCCCATTCGCGAGGCGTTGGCACAGCTAGAACACAATCGCATAGTGCCGTTTGACGTGCCAGGGCATAAGCGCGGCAAGGGAAGCAGTAATTTACGCGAGTTTTTGGGCAAAAAGACGTTGTCCATTGACGTAAACTCCATGAAGCCCTTGGACAATTTGTGCCACCCTGTTTCTGTGATAAAGGAAGCCGAGCAGCTTGCGGCGGAGGCGTTTGGTGCGGCGCACGCCTTTTTAATGGTCGGCGGCACGACCTCCGCCGTACAAGCCATGATTTTTTATTCCGTAAAGCGCGGCGAAAAGATTATTTTACCGCGTAATGTTCACCGCAGTGTGCTGACCGCGCTTGTTTTGTGCGGCGCGGTTCCCGTATATATCGCGTGCAAATCGTGCGACAAGCTAGGCATAGAGCAGGGCAGCTCGTTGGAGGAAGTGAAAAAAGCCATTTCGCAAAACCCCGATGCTAAAGCGATTTTAATAAACAACCCGACATATTACGGAATTTGCTCCGATGTGGCAGGCATAGCGGAATACGCGCGGAAGCGCGGAATGACGGTATTGGCGGACGAAGCCCACGGCACGCATTTGTATTTTGCCGAAGGCTTGCCGCGCCCTGCGATTGGTGCAGGGGCGGATATTGCGGCGGTAAGTATGCACAAGTCGGGCGGTTCGCTTACGCAAAGCTCGTTTTTATTGTGCGGAAAAAACATCAACGCAAACTATATGCGTAAAATAATAAATTTGACACAGACGACAAGCGGCTCGTATTTGTTGCTTTCCAGTCTTGATATTTCTCGCAGTAATTTGGCTATTAACGGAAAAAGGATTTTTTCGGACGTGCTGTCGCTTACGGAATATGCGCGTAAGGAAATAAACGGATTGGGCGGTTATTACGCATTTTCCCACGAATTGGTAGACGGCGAGGGCGTGTATGACTTCGATAGGACAAAGCTGGCAATCAATACGCTTGGCACAGGGCTTGCAGGAATAGAAATATATGACATTCTGCGTGACGAGTACGAAATACAAATAGAATTTGGCGATATAGCGAACATTTTGGCGTATATTTCCATAGGTGACAACAATAAAAATATAGAAATGCTGATAGGTGCGTTGTCGGAAGTAAAACGGCGTTTTGCACGCCCCGAAATGGATATAATGAAATATGAATATATCGCGCCGATTATTCGCGCTACGCCGCAGGAGGCTTTTTATCACGCGCAAAAAAAACTGCCGTTGCGAGAATGTGCGGGCAGAATATCCGCCGAATTTGTGATGTGCTATCCGCCAGGGATTCCCATTATCGCGCCTGGGGAGGAAATTACCTCGGAAATAATAGAGTATATATCCTACGCCAAGGAAAAGGGCTGTTTGCTAACTGGCGCGGAGGATATGAGGACAGACTATATAAATGTATTGGAGTAATGTATAAAGATAGAAAAGACAAATGTATTGGAGTAATTTATGGAGCTTTGGTTTAGCGAATTTCATACGCCGCATGTAAAATTTTCTATACGCGTAGACCGCCAGCTGTGCTGTGTCAAGAGCAAATATCAGCGTATAGAGGTGTTTGAATCCCCCGAATTTGGGCGATTTTTGACACTGGACGGCTACATGATGCTTACCGAAAGGGACGAGTTTATTTACCACGAAATGATTACGCATGTGTCAATGGCGGTACACCCGCACGCGGAAAATATTCTAGTAATCGGCGCAGGGGACGGCGGAGCAATGCGCGAGCTGTCTAAGTACAAGCAAATAAAAAAAATAGACGTGGCGGAAATAGATAGCGAGGTCGTGAGGGTTTGCAAGGAATTTCTACCGCATACGTCAGTGGAGGACGAGCGGCTTACGTTCTTTTTTGAGGACGGCTTAAAATTTGTGCGGAACAAAAATGACGAATACGACATTATTATTGTAGATTCTACCGACCCGTTCGGGCCTGGTGAGGGGCTTTTTTCCAAGGAATTTTATGGCAATTGCTTTAAGGCGTTAAAGTCGGACGGTATTTTAATAAATCAGCACGAAAGCCCTTTTTACGAAAAGGACGCAGAGGCAGTAAAGCGTACGCATAAGCGCATTGTGCAGTCGTTTGACATAAGCCGTTGTTACCAGGCGCATATCCCCACATATCCGTCAGGGCATTGGCTCTTTGGCTTTGCCGCAAAAACCCTGCACCCTGTAAGGGACTTAAACGCCGACCGCTGGAACGCGCTAGGCATAGAAACGCGCTATTATAATACAAACCTGCACAAGGGCGCGTTTTGCTTGCCTGTATATGTAGAGGAGCTTTTACGCGATGTCGAATAATTTCATGGGCTGTGAATGTCCTTTAGAAACGGCGGAAATTGTCTTGTTTTCCGCGCCCTTTGATAGTACCACGTCCTTTAGGCCTGGCACGCGCTTTGCAGGCGCTTCTATTCGCCAAAATTCTCACGGAATAGAAAGCTACAGCCCCTATCAAGAAAAGGATTTGTTCGATTTAAGGGTACATGATGCGGGCGAGCTGGAGCTTCCTTTTGGCAATACTGAACGTGCTTTACGCATGATTGAGGAATTTGTACGCGCCGACAAAATACCGTTTATGCTAGGCGGCGAGCATTTGGTAACGCTCGGTGCGGTTCGCGCTATGGCGAAAAAGTTTCCCGACCTGCATATTCTACATTTTGATGCGCACGCGGACTTGCGTGACGATTATTTGGGCGAAAGGCTCTCTCATGCCACGGTAATGCGTAGAATATGGGAAATAGTGGGCGATGGGCGAATTTTCCAGTGCGGAATACGCTCGGGCGATGTTAGCGAATTTGAGTTTGCCGCTTCCCACACGACTATGAACAAATTTAATTTACACGAGATGAGGAAATATGTCGAAATTTTGAAAGGTGCGCCTGTTTATTTTTCGCTTGACCTAGATGTTTTAGACCCGTCTATATTTTCGGGAACAGGCACGCCAGAGCCTGGGGGCTGTTCGTTCGCGGAATTACACGAAGCTGTATTATTGCTACAAAATTTGAACATAGTGGGCTGTGATGTGGTAGAATTATCTCCGCATTACGACCAGAGCGGCGTTTCCAGCGTGGTTGCGTGTAAAATAATAAGAGAGATGTTGTGCGTTTTATGAGTGCGGAATTTGACAAGCTCGCTAACTCGTATGACGATTGGCACAATAATTTAATCAAAGGCTCGGGCTTTAGCCGCGAGTATTTTTTGGAATACAAGGTAAAAGAGGTTAGCCGTGTTCTTTCTGATGTCGCGCCGTTGCGGATTTTGGATTTTGGGTGCGGGGTAGGGGACGTTATTCCGTATCTGCAAAAGTATTTCCCTAGCGCGAGAATTTGCGGCGCGGATATTTCGGCGGAGTCGATAAACACGGCGAGGGAGCGGTATCCTGCGATTTCGTTTGTTTCGTTTGAGAATGGGGCTACGCCGCCGAGTCAAATGGATAACCTATTCGGCGGCGTAATAGAGCAAGCCTTGGCGCGGTTTGAAACGGATTTTGACTTGGTTTTTATCGCGGGCGTTTTCCACCACGCGCCTCCCGAACAGCATTTTGAAATTTTGTCCGCTATAAAAAAATATATGGCTACAGGTGCGAAAATTTTTATATTTGAGTTGAATCCGCTGAATCCTGCGACACGGTATGTTTTTAACAAATATGAGAAGCCCATAGACAAGAATGCTAATTTGATAAAGCCTGGGTATTTGCAGGGGTTGCTTAGAGAGGTGGGCTTTGTGATTTCGGGGAGGGTGTATCGGATATTTTTTCCTTATTTTTTGAGAGGGTTGGTTCCGTTTGAGAGGTGTTTGGGGGGAGTTCCGTTTGGGGCGCATTATTATTTGTGGGGGAGGGTGTGAGGTGGATTTTGATTATTTTTCCGAAGAAGATATTAGTGCGATAAATGAATCTCGTAGGGAAATAGCTAGGGGCGAGGGGCAAGAGTTAAGAATAAAAGAGGGTTTTGGGCAAATCGCCCGTGGGGAATATATTACCGCAGATGATTATATGGCAAAACGAGGGCTTAAACCAGTGCAAACAGGGTAAGAGAATTTGCAGGTTTTTTGTAGGGGACGGACTTGTCCGTCCCGAGGTGACTTCGCTCTGCGTTAATGGACGTTACCCGCCCTAAATTGATTAACGGCGTACCTCGGGACGGATAAATCCGTCCCCTACACGTACCCCACGATAAACGAACGAAGCTGAAATACACTAACTTGTAGGGGACGGACTTGTCCGTCCCGAGGTATGCACGCTCGTCAATTCGGGCAGGGTAACGTCCATTAACGCAGAACGAGGTAATCTCGGGACGGATAAATCCGTCCCCTACAAGTACCCCCGACAAACGAACGAAGCTGAAATGTGTAAATTAAACGCGGATTTAGCGGATTTACGCAGATTTACGCGGATTTTATCGGGCGTATCGGAATTATCGGATTTTCGTGGATTTTGCAACGAGCCAATCCGCGTAATCCGTGAAAATCCGCTAAATCCGTGTGAAGCCCTTGAATCCCTTAAATCCGCTAAATCCGCATTTAGTCGCTTTTAAAACTAAAATTCTAAAAACCGTAGAAACCATGGAGAAACAAATGAAACCTTACAATCTTTACAAACTATTTTTCCTGCTTAACGCACTCTGGCTATTACTCTTTTCTACGTTTAGCCTGTTAAGCTCTAGGGACGTGGGCTTTACGCTGTTGTCGCTTGGCGTTGTTTTTTGTTTTGCGTTTTTTGGCGTTAATTCGCAGGAAAAGAGCGAATTTAAGCAGAGGCTGTATGTCGCTGTTATCATTATTATGGGGCTAATTCTTAGGGTGATGGCACAGCGGTTTTTCCAGCCTGCACAAATGCAGGACTTTGGGCGGGCGCATTTGGCGTTGGTGAACGGTGGCGGCGAGGAGTTCGCGCTTTATTATTCGCGTTTTCCTGCGTGGTTTCCTTTTTACGCGCTTACTCGGCTTGTGTATGGCGTTTTCGGCGCGAGCGTGCGGTATATGCTGTTTTTGAACTATGGCTTGTACGTGCTTTCTGCCTGTGTCATTTACTTGTCGGCAAGGCGATTGTTTTCCTTTGCTTCGGCGTTTGTCGCTGTCGCGCTTTTTGTTTTTAACCCCAATTTAATTGTGTGGTCTGCGATTACTACGCCCGACCATTTCTTTATTTTCTTGTTTTTCTGCTTATTTTATTGTATTATTCGATTTTATGAAACGCCAGACAAGTATAAATTCCTGTGCCTTTCGGCGGTTTTTGCCGCGTTTACCGACTTTTTGAAGCCAATCGGGATTGTGTTTTTGATTGCGTTTTTCTGTGTGGAAATATTCACCAAAATCGCCGAGCGTAAGGCGGCTGCGCCGCTTGCGACTTCGGCGAACGAACATGGAAAGCCACACAACGTCACGAAAAGTACGTTCAAGCAGTGGACGGTTTTCGCGCTTGTCTTTTTTGCGGTATTCGGTGCGGGTCATGGGCTTGTACGCTACGGAATACGGCGGACGTTTGACATGCAAACGGTTAGTTCTAACGGTATGTATATGGCGTTTGCGTGGTCGGTGGACGGCGAGGGAAGGCATACGCTCGTTCCAGTTTTTGAGCAGTTTGACGAGTTGATGGAAAAATACGACAATAATCAAGCCTTGGTAATGGACGAGCTTTCGCGTAATGCGCGGGAAATGTTTAGGCAAGCGAATGTTCCCTCTGTTTTGTGGCAAAAGGCGCGAATAACCTTTGGCGACGAGGGCGTTTTGGGCTGGGTAATGCAAGAGCCTGCTACGCAGGGTGTTTTGGGCGGTTTTTTGTGGACGGGCTTCACGGCGTTTGTTTTTGTGCTTATGTTGTTTTCCGCCATTGGCACGGCGGTTGCACCGCTTGCAATTTCGGCGAACGGTCGTGATAACACACACGACATCACGAAAAGTAGCGACCTCTCACATGCTCCAGCGACTAGTAACAAGAACACAACCGCCCCCCTAATCTTCCTCCTAACCACCACAATCGGCTACACCCTAGTTCTATTACTCGGCGTAACACAAGCACGCTACAGAATTTTACTAGAGCCAATATTCGCACTCTTGGCGGCGTACGGCATAGTTACATTAAACGAAAAGGTAAATAATTCCTATGGCTTTTTAAAATACCATGGGCGAAAAATCGTTTTGCCAGTAAATGAAATAAAGCAAGCGATAGACGGCGCGTTTTCAGACGTGCAAAATATAGTAGACTTCGGCGCAGGCACGCTTTTCTGGAGCGAATATTTTGAAAAATTCAACGCCAGGATTTATGCTGTAGACACAAATTTGCAGAACATACCGCAAAATGTAAGCCCCAAAATATCCCTGCACAGTGATATAATGGAAGCATTAGAAATACTACCCAAGGGCGAGGGCGAAAAAAACGCCATTTTTATGTGCGATGTAATACACCACCTGCCGCCCGATTTTTGGCAAGGGATTTTGCCAAAAATCGTGGAAATATTTGATATTATAATAATAAAGGACATCGATTCCGCCCACAAGCTCGGGAATTTTTGCAGCAGTATGCACGACAGAATTATAAACTGTACAAATTTTGAAAATGTTTATCCGCTTGTAATTTTGGCGTTTTTAAAGGAAAATGGCTTCGAGGTAGAAATTAAAAAGGTTCATAAATTATGGTATCCGCATTTTCTACTAATAGGAAAGAGGAAAAAATAAATGTTCGTAGACACAGTAAAAATAACAATAGAATCGGGCAGGGGCGGCCACGGAAACATCAGCTTTAGGCGCGAAAAGTACGTACCGAACGGCGGCCCCGACGGCGGCGACGGCGGCAAGGGCGGCGATGTAGTTTTTGTCGGCGATACGGGAATTAACACGCTTGTGGACTTTCGGTACAAGAAGAATTTTAACGCCGAGGCAGGCGGCAACGGCGGCGGCAGTAAATGCAAGGGCAAAAACGGCAACGATTTAATTTTGAAAGTGCCTGTGGGTACGCTAATCCGCTACGGCTGGGAAACGGACGAAACAGGCAAGCCCACAGGGCTAGTAATGGCGGACATAAGCTCCGCGAACGAGCCGCGAATTTTGGCAAAGGGCGGCCGCGGCGGTCGCGGAAATCAGCATTTTGCCACACCCTCGCGCCAAGCACCAAAATTTTCCGAGGACGGAAAGGCGGGGCGTTCGTTTCAAGTTACACTGGAGCTAAAGCTAATCGCAGACGTGGGAATTATCGGCTTTCCCAACGCAGGGAAGTCAACCTTGCTTTCTCGTGTAACAAAGGCAAACCCAAAAATCGCCAACTATAAATTTACAACGCTCGCGCCTAATCTTGGTGTCGTTCGACTGCACAACGAGCAGGATTTTGTACTCGCGGACATACCCGGCTTGATTGAGGGCGCGAGTACGGGCGTGGGGCTTGGCTTCGATTTTCTGCGGCATATCGAGCGTACGCGCGCGCTTATTCACGTAGTGGACGGCGCGATGCTAGAGGGCGAATTAACGCCCTTGCAGGCACTCGAAAAAATAAACGCGGAGCTTTTGGCGTTTAATCCAACGCTTTTGGAGCGACCGCAGCTAATCGCCATGAACAAGGCCGACCTGTCCATTGACGAGGACTATTTAAACGAAGTGAAAAGCTACGCCGCACAGAAAAACTGGGCGGTTTATACAATTTCCGCCGCTACGAGCGAGGGCGTGGACGAGCTAATGCGCGGCGCGGCAAAAATTTTGGCGGAAACGCCGCAGACCACGGATTTTGAGCCAGATTATGAGCTGTATTTCGAGAAAGAACGCGAGGAAGAATTTATTACCGTGGAAAAGGTAAAGGACGGGCGGTACCGCGTAGAGGGCGCAGGAATAGAGCGTTTGTTGGGCTATACGAATATGGCGGACGAGCGCGGCTTTGCGTTTTTCCAAAAATACATGCGTGACCGCGGAATAATAGAACGCTTGGAAGCCTTGGGAATAGAAGAAAACGATACCGTACAAATATATGAGCTGGAGTTTGATTACTGGAAATGAGAATACTTACGGCAATGAGCGGCGGCGTAGACTCGTCCGTGGCGGCGTATTTACTTGCGGAGCAAGGGCATGAAATAATAGGCGCGATGATGAAGCTGTTTGACGGCGAGGAGGGGGCGCGTTCTTGCTGTACGCTTTCCGATGCGGAGGACGCTCGCGCCGTGGCGAACGCAATCGGCATACCCTTTTACGTATTTAATTACAAGGAAGCCTTTGCCGCAGAGGTAATGGCGCGCTTCGTGAAAATGTATTTGAACGGACTAACGCCCAACCCTTGTATCGACTGCAATCGCTTTGTTAAATTTGAGAAATTTCTGCACCGCGCCAAGGAATTAGAATGTGACGCAATCGCTACGGGGCATTATGCAAGAATTTCCAAGGAGGGCAGATTTTTACTTAAAAAGGGCTTGGATTCGACCAAAGACCAGAGCTACGTACTCTACGCCATGAAGCAAGAGCAGTTGGCGAAAACAGTTTTTCCGTTGGGCGAGCTTACAAAGGACGAGGTACGCGCCATCGCCCAAGCGCGGAGCTTGATTAACGCAAAAAAGCGCGACAGCCAAGATATTTGCTTCGTGCCTAGCGGCGATTACGCGGGCTTTATCACAGGCTACACAGGCCGCGCGCCGCAAGAGGGAAATTTTGTAAACAAGGACGGCGAAATCCTCGGCAAGCACAGGGGCATAATCAATTACACCATTGGGCAGAGGAAGGGCTTGGGAATTTCCGCGCCGCAGCCGCTTTTTGTTACCGCGATTAAGGAAAATACCGTAGTGCTTGGTGCTTCGGACGAGCTTTTTTCAAAGGAAGTACGCGCGAACGACATAAATCTTATTCCGTTCGACAAGCTGGACGGCAAAATGCGCGTGCAGGCAAAAATACGCTACGCGCATACGTCCGAGCCTGCTACGCTTTGGCAGACGGGCGGCGACGAGCTTTATTTGGAATTTGATTCGCCGCAAAGGGCGATTACTGCGGGGCAGGCTGTGGTTTGTTATGATGGGGAGGTTGTGGTGGGTGGGGGGACGATTGTGAATTGATAGGATAAAATCCGCGAAAATCTGCGTAAATCCGTTAAATCCGTGTTATAACACACTTTTTTACGTCCGTACTCCTGCACTGCCTCGCTCCCTCTGTGCCTCTGTGCCTCTGTGTGAAAATCTTTTTGACAAATAAAAAACTTAGGTAAAGTGTAAAGCCTCGTTCTTTAGTTTAAAAGAATTTTCACACAGAGGCACAGAGGGCGAGAGGCACAGCAGAAGTACGGACGAATCCGTGCAATTAAAAACCTCACGTAATTCGCATTTCGTTAGTTTTTAATAAGCGCGAGAAAAAATCCGCGAAAATCCGTTAAATCCGCGTAAATCCGCGTTCCATGCCTTTAAAAATCCGCGTTCCATTGTCTTTTAAATCAGTTAAATAAACGAGAGGTGCATTCATGCCCATTCTTCCCCCAAAAAAACCAAAAAAACGGAGTTTTAGGCTTTACAGCAGAAAACCGTCAAAGCGCGTGCTTGCTGTTTTTTGTCGTAAGCTGGCGTTTCTTTTAGATGCGGGTATTTCGCTAAAGGAGGCGTTGCCTATGCTCGGGGGGCAGAGGAACGCCCTCGGCGCGGCTGTAAAGGATTTACATAAAATGATTTTGCAGGGCGAGAGCCTTTCCCTTGCGTTAAAAAGCGCGGGTGTGTTTCCTGCGTTTATGTGCGGATATGTCGCTGTGGGCGAGCATGTCGCACAGCTCGCCGAGGTGTTTACGCGGCTTGCAGATTATTATGATGCAAAAGCCAAAAACGAGGAGGAGCTGACCGCCGCAATGGTCTATCCGTTGCTTGTTTCTGCTATGATGCTTGGCGTTTTGGTTATGGCGGTTACGTTTGTTTTGCCCGGTTATTCGCGAATTTTCGACGCTTCGGGTGTCGCGCTTCCGCGCTTTACGTTGGGCCTGCTTGCGGCCGCTGATTTTTTTGCCGCAAACAGAGGGGCTGTTTTGTGCGGTTTTCTGGGCTTTCTTCTCGCTATGTCGTTTTTCCTGCGTAGCAGGCTCGCACATTTTGCCGCTCTTAAAATTCCCATTTTCAGACAAAACATAAATCGAAATTTGTCGCAGGTTTTGGCGTTGCTGCTTTCGTCTGGGTTAAATATTTCTGCGGCTGTTCCTTTATGCGGCGAGGTTTTGGAAAATAGCGTAATTAGGGCAGATTTGAAAAAGCTCGCCGCAAAAATAAGCTCGGGCGTGGCGTTTTGTGATGCGCTCGGTGAGCTTTCCTATGTAGAGCCAATTCTTGTTGAACTGGCGCGGGTGGGCGAGGAAAGCGGCAGCTTTGCCTCCGCGTTACAAAAATGCAGCGAATACCTGGAAGAATCGCATTCGCGGGCGGTACGCCGTGTTAATAAGCTAATCGAGCCAGTTGTGACCTTGGTGCTGGGCGTTGTGCTTGGGGTGGTTATGCTTGCGATTATTTTGCCGACGTTTCAGTTGGCGGTGGGGGCATAGGGGGCATAGCCCCCTTTTTTACCGCTGTACTTTGGTGGGAATATCGTCACGAGCCTTTAGGGTGGGGGGTTATATAACTGTTTGATATATCATTGGGCGGTATTTTGGCTCTGGTATTTCCATATTGTCCTCCTGTGCGACCTCAAGCCATAGCTTTTTCGCTATTAGAACCTCTGCCAGAGCTTGCTCTGGTGTATTCCCAAACGCGCTACAGCCTTTTAAATCGGGAATATCGGCTATAAAGCCCTCGTCCTCTGCACTGAAAAAAACATTTATATGATAATAGCTCATTGTTCACACTCCATTTTTAAATTATACTTTTCAATTATAGCCAAAAACTGCTTGACTTGATAGGGCTTTGCCTCGCCCTTTTCTTCCTGTAGATTGAGTGCTTCATTGATAATAGGATTCTTGTAAATATTATGGCTTCCTTCCGTTCGTCTGTACTTGAAACCGAAGGATTTCACCAATAATATAAAGTCATTATATCTGACATTTTTGCGATTGCTTTGAAGGCGAGCAAGTAATTTCTTCTTGTTCAAAACATCAACTCCTAAAAAAAATTGAACCTTGAAAAATGCTGTAGATAAGGCTTAATTTTCCTTTTCGTCTTTCTCTTTTAATATGGTAATCGTCCCCTGTGCCATAAGCCCCACAGCAAGAAACACGCAACCGCCCACCAAAACAGCAAAGAGCCAATCGGAACGCATATTGCCGCGGAAGCCAATAATGACTGAAACTAGCACGCCAATAAATAGCGCCGCTCCCCAAAATAAGCCGATAGCTTCTTGTGTTTTGTTGTTGTATTTGTTTTTCATAATACCTCCTGTTTTTGTAAATTTTTCCACCATTGCTCGTTCCCAAGCCCCCTGCTCTTGCGGTATCAGTGACGAATTGGCGTATTTTTTAAGGCAACCAAAAGCGGATTTATTTTTTGTGTTTGCTGTTTCGCTTTTAGGACTGTCAACCATTGTACGAACATATTCCATTTTAAAACCGCCCTTTCTTCCCCCTTTACCCACAATCTTACCACACCACACACATAAGTCAAAAACATAATTTGCTTTTTGTACCAAACGTACTATAATTATAAAAGCACAAAAAACCCACACAACACAAATTCAAAAAACCTAGGAGGACTCAAATGAAAAGGATTATTATCATCGGCGCGGCAGGCCGCGATTTTCACAACTTCAATACTTACTATCGTGACAATGAGGCGTACAGGGTGGTTGCGTTTACGGCGGCGCAAATACCCGATATTGCGGACAGAAAATATCCTGCGGCGTTGGCGGGCAAGCTGTACCCCGAGGGTATTCCCATTTACGCGCAGGACGAGCTGCCCGATTTAATTAAAAAACTGGACGCGGACGAGTGCGTTTTTGCGTACAGTGATATTTCCTACGAAACGGTGATGGGAATAGGCGCGATTGTAAACGCGGCGGGCGCGAACTTCTCGTTGCTTGGCTACAAGAACACTATGGTAAAAAGCACCAAGCCAGTGGTCGCAGTGGGCGCGGTGCGTACAGGCGCAGGCAAGAGCCAAACCTCGCGTCGCGTGGTGGAGCTTCTAATGAAGCACGGCAAAAAGGTAATCGCCGTACGCCACCCCATGCCGTATGGAAACCTAGAAGCACAGAAGGTACAACGCTTTGCGACAATTAGCGACTTGGAAAAGCATGGCTGTACGCTGGAAGAAATGGAAGAATACGAGCCGCATATAGCGCGCGGAAACGTCATTTATGCAGGCGTTGACTACGAAGCCATTCTCCGTGCGGCGGAAAATGACCCTAGCGGCTGTGATGTAATTTTGTGGGACGGCGGAAACAACGACTTTCCGTTTTATAACCCAGATTTAATGATTACCGTGGTTGACCCTCACCGCCCAGGTCACGAGCTGAAATATTACCCAGGTGAGGTTACGCTTCGTATGGCGGACGTTGTTGTTATAAACAAAATCGACAGCGCGGACTTTGAAAATATTCAAACGGTTCGTGCTAATATAGAAAAGGCCGCGCCAGCGGCTACAGTAATAGAAGCTGCTTCCACAATAACCGTAGAAAACCCTGCGTTAATCAAGGGCAAGCGCGTTTTGGTAATAGAGGACGGCCCTACTCTGACCCACGGCGAAATGAAAATAGGCGCGGGCATTGTTGCGGCGCGGCGTTTTGGCGCGGCGGAAATCGTAGACCCACGCAAATACGCAGTAGGCAAGCTCGCCGAAACCTTTAAAATTTACCCGAATATCGGCACGCTGCTACCTGCTATGGGCTACGGCAAGGAACAAATGGCAGACCTAGCCGCCACGATTGATGCTACGCCATGCGACACGGTGGTAATCGCCACGCCGATTGACCTAAACCGCGTAGTAAAAATTACCAAGCCTAATACACGCGTAGACTATAGCCTACAGGAAATAGGCAAGCCCGACATGGACGAGATTATCGCCGATTTTGTGAAAAAGATATAGTTTATGAAAATTACAGTAATCGGTTTCGGTAGCTGGGGCATACCGCTTGGCTGTTTGTTGGACAAAAACGGGCATGACGTAATAGCATGGGACAACGAGGCATACGTAGCCGAGCTAATCAAGACAAGGACAAACAGGTTTTTGCCCGACGCGGTTATTCCGCCGTCCATAAAAATTACTGCCGATGTCGGCGAGGCTTCCGATGGTGCGGAAATGTTTCTTATTGCCTTGGCTTCTCGTGCCATAACGGAAACGGATAAGTTTGATTTTGGCGGAAAAATCGTGGTAAGCGCGTCCAAGGGCTTGGAAGAAACGCGGCAAATACGAATTTCCGAATATCTAAGAGAACGCAACAAAACGGCGCGCATTGCCGTACTCACAGGCCCGACCCACGCGGAGGAAGTGCTTAGAGCAATACCCACGGCTATTGTCGCGGCTTCGGAAGATGAGGGCGTGGCGGAAATCGTGCAAAATACATTTTCCACGGACGATTTTCGGGTGTATACTTCTACTGACGTAATCGGCGCGGAAATCGGCGGCGCGTTAAAGAACGTAATCGCGCTGGCGGCGGGCTGTTCGGACGGCTTGGGCTTTGGCGACAATACCAAGGCGGCGTTAATCACTCGCGGAATAGCGGAGATTACGCGGCTTGGCGTGGCGATGGGCGGCAGGGAGCAGACCTTTGCAGGGCTTTCTGGCATAGGCGATTTAATTGTGACGTGTACGAGCCGCCATTCGCGGAATTGGCGGGCGGGGGAGCTACTCGCGAAGGGCAAGCCCACGCACATCGTACTGGAAGAAATAGGCGCGGCGGTAGAGGGCATAGCCACGGCAAAAACCGCGCTTACACTTGCGCGTAAATTTAACGTAGAAATGCCTATAGTCGAAGAAATTACAAAAATTTTGTTTGAAAACAAAAACCCAGCGCACGCCGTGGCAGATTTAATGCGGCGCGGGCTAAAAGGTGAATGAATATGCTCATTCTCAACAAGCTGAAAAAGCTAATAGGGCAGGGGAGTAATCCTCCCTCTGCCCCTGTTGCCGTGCCTGACGAAACGGAAAAAAATCCGCCTGCTTCGGAAACGGAAGCTACGGTACACCTATTGTCTATAGTGAATCATACGGCGGCAAAGCTCCTAGCCTCGGATATAGACACCTTTGAACAGCTAGTGTTTGACGGCATGAAGGAGCTAAGCGAGGCACTCAAGGTTGACCGTATGTATATATGGGAAAATACGGAAATAGACGGCGAGGTGTACGCGACCAGAAAATATGAATGGTCGGAAAACGTGCCGTCCGTGCATAGTATACCGTTGGAAAAGGTGCCGTACAGCGAGCTGCCAGCGTTGCAGGGCTTTTTGAACAACGAAAGAGCCGTAAACGCCCTTGTTTGCGATTTGTCGCCTGTAGACCAGAAAAATCTTGCTTTACGCGGGATTTTGTCTATTTTGGTACTGCCGATTAAAATAAATAACCACCTTTGGGGGTTTTTGGGCTGTGACAACTGTGCTAGTGAGCGGCTGTTTACTGCAAGCGAGGAAATGATACTACGCTGTGCAAGCCTTATGTTCGGCAACGCGTACCGCCACAACCAGGCATTGTGGGAAATACAAAAAAATCTCGCACAGCAATCACTGGTGGCGCGTATATCCCAAGGCTTTCTTGCGAATAAGGACATAGATATTCTAGTGGAAAAGTCGCTGAAGCTAATAGGCGAGTTTACCGAGGTGGCGCAGGTTTTGCTTCTTACTGTGTCCAAGGATTCGCCCGAGATTGAATATGTGTACGAATGGCTTAACCCAGGCTATACGCCAATATCACGCAAGGGCGAAACACAGGAAATATCGCCAGACGTATTAAATCATTTTAGGTATTTGGCGAAAAAAGGCAAATACTATATAACCTCTGACGAGCCAGACATGCGAGAGGTCATTGCCCCTTACAGGAAAAATTATAAAAACTTTGTACTTACTAGCATTTTCCTTGGGAATGATTTCCATGCACTGCTTGATTTTTCACGTCCAGAGGACAAGCCATGGACGAGCGACGAAATAAGCATTATGGAAGTGACATCGCACATTATAATGGGCGTTTTGCAAAGGCAAACCATGCAGGAGCATTTGATTTCCGCCAAGGAAACCGCCGAGGCCGCAAGCCGACACAAGACCAATTTTTTGGCGAATATGAGCCACGAAATTCGCACACCTATGAACGCAATACTTGGCGTAGCGGAAATTAAGCTACGCGAGGAATCGTTATCGCTAGGCGCGCGAGAGGGCTTTGCGAGAATTTATGATTCGGGTAATTTGTTGCTTAACATAATAAACAATATACTAGACCTTTCCAAAATAGAGGCGGGCAAGCTGGAGCTAATGCCAGTAAAATACGCTCTGCCCACGCTCGTAAACGACAGCATACAGCTAAATCTGTTACGCTACGAAAGCAAGCCCATAGAGTTTCTTATAGAAATGGACGAAAGCACGCCGCTTAATATGGTTGGCGACGAGGTTCGCCTAAAGCAAATTCTGAATAATATTCTGTCCAATTCGTTTAAATATACCGAAAAGGGCGAAGTAAACATGAGCGTGTGGGCGGAGAATACATTCGGCTACGAGGACGAGGTAATCTTGTGTATTCGCATAAGCGACACAGGGCAGGGCATGACACAAAAACAGCTCGGCGTGCTTTTTGAGGAATACACGCGCTTTAACAGTGACGCAAACCGTACCACGGTAGGCACTGGGCTTGGCATGAGTATCACCAAGCACCTTTTGAAAAAAATGGGCGGCAAAATAGACGTAAAAAGTCAGCTAGGCAAAGGCTCTGTTTTCACCGTTCGCATACCCCAACAGCTAGTTGACGATACTATTTGCGGCGCGGAAACGGTGGCGCGGCTGCGCGAGCTGCGCTTTAGCAGTACGTCCGTTTCGGGCAAAAAGTACATTCTGCACAAGCAAATGCCGCACGGAAGTGTACTAATAGTAGACGATATGGAGTCAAATATATATGTAACAATGGGTATGCTAGAGCCGTACGGCCTGCAAATAGAAACCGCAATGAGCGGCTACGAGGCAATAGAAAAAGTAAAAGAGGGCAAGACCTACGACATTATTTTCATGGACCATATGATGCCAAAAATGGACGGCATGGAAACCACGAGCGTGTTGCGTGAGCTGGGCTATAACAGCCCCGTGGTCGCGCTTACCGCTAACGCGCTTGTCGGGCAGGCGCAAATCTTTTTGGATAATGGGTTTGATGCTTATATTGCTAAGCCTATTGATTCGAGGGAGTTGGATTCGGTGTTGATGAGGTTTGTGGAGTGATAAGAATCTCACATGCTCCTTTTCAACCCCAAAATCTCATCTCGTAACGCCGCCGCTTGTTCAAACTGCAATTCTGCGGCGGCTTGCCGCATTTGCTTTTCTAGCTTTTTTATGGCGGCGATTATTTCGTCGCGGCTCATGGATTCGGGGGCTTTGGCTAGGGTGGGCGAGGACGCTTCGGCGGCCTTTGTTATTTGTATACGCTCGTGGATTTTTTTGGTAATCGAGCGCGGCGTGATGTTGTTTTTCTTGTTGTATTCTTCTTGAATTTGGCGGCGGCGGTTTGTTTCGGCTATGGATTTAGTCATGGAGTCGGTCATGTTGTCCGCATACATAATTACGCGGCCGTTTACGTTTCTGGCGGCGCGGCCTATGGTTTGAATCAGCGAGGTGTTGGAGCGCAGGAAGCCCTCCTTGTCGGCATCGAGGATTGCCACCAAGGCACATTCGGGAATGTCTAAGCCCTCGCGCAGCAGGTTAATTCCCACTAGCACGTCAAAAACGTCCATACGCAGGTCGCGTATTATTTCCAGGCGTTCCAGCGTGTCTATGTCGGAATGTAGGTAGCGTACGCGTATGCCCGCCTCGCGTAAAAAGGCGGTCAAGTCCTCCGCCATACGTTTTGTTAGTGTGGTTACTAGCACTTTTTGTTTGTTTTCGGTTATGCGGTTGCACTCGCCGATTAAATCGTCTACCTGTCCGCTAACTGGGCGTACAAAAATCTGCGGGTCAAGCAGACCAGTGGGGCGGATAATTTGCTCGGCTTGGTACTGAGAATGTTCCGCCTCGTATTTGGCGGGCGTGGCGGAAACAAATAGTAGCTGTGGTATTTTCGCCTCAAACTCCTCGAATTTAAGCGGTCGGTTGTCTAACGCGGAGGGTAGCCTAAAGCCGTATTCTACCAGCGTTTCCTTGCGGGCGCGGTCGCCCTTGTACATCGCACCTATTTGCGGAATGGAAACGTGCGACTCGTCCGCGATAATGAGAAAATCGTCGGGGAAATAGTCAAGCAGGGTATGGGGCGTAGAACCTGCTTCACGCCCTGCCAAATGCCGCGAATAGTTCTCGATTCCGCTGCAAAAGCCTATTTCTGTCATCATTTCAATATCGTAACGCGTGCGTTGTAGTAGTCGTTGCGCTTCCAAGAGCCTGTCCTGCGATTTTAGGTATGCTAATTGTTGCTCTAGCTCGGCATCAATGGAGCGGATTGCGTTCAGCATACGCTCGCGCCCTGTTACATAGTGCGATGCAGGAAAAATGACAATATGCTCCAGCGTGTGCAGAATTTCGCCCGTAAGCGCGTGAATTTCCGTAATGCGTTCTATTTCATCGCCGAAAAATTCTACGCGTACGGCGTTTTCGGAGGAATTGGCGAGAAAAATTTCCAAAACATCGCCGCGTACGCGGAACGTGCCGCGCGTAAAATTTACGTCGTTGCGGTTGTATTGAATTTCCACTAAGCGGCGAATGACCTTGTCGCGGTCGCGTTCCATGCCTACGCGCAGTGAAAGCATGAGGTCGCGGTACTCGCTAGGGTCGCCAAGCCCGTAAATACAAGAAACAGACGCGATAATAATTACATCGCGCCTTTCAAACAACGCAGACGTGGCGGAATGTCGAAGCCTGTCGATTTCCTCGTTGATTGCGGAGTCCTTTTCGATAAAGGAATCGGTGGACGGCACGTATGCCTCGGGCTGGTAATAGTCATAGTAGCTTACAAAATATTCCACTGCGTTGTCGGGGAAAAATTCCTTGAACTCGCTGTAAAGCTGTGCCGCAAGGGTTTTGTTGTGTGCCATGACTAGGGTGGGCTTTTGCAATTGCTGTATGATGTTCGCCATGGTAAAGGTCTTTCCCGAGCCTGTTACGCCGAGCAGTGTTTGGAATTTTTTTCCGTCACGGAAGCCTTGGGATAGTGCGGAAATGGCTTGCGGCTGGTCGCCTGTCGGCGCGAAGGTGGAGGTTAGCTTGAAGCTCATATGCTTAGTCCTTTCAACTCCGCGGCGCACGCCATAGTAAACAGCGTACCTCCGCTCCATTCGGCGGAAAAAGCCTCGACTTCCTTTATTAACTGCGCGTAAACGTCAAGGGATAAGCCCTCCTCGTCCATGTAGGGCGAGAGGGCTTTTTGTATGAGCGGAATATCAAACACGGTTTTTAAGCGGTCGGTGATGGCTAACACGGCAAGGTGCTTGTGGGTGTAAAACCGCTTGTCCTTGGGCGGGGGCAATAAGCCCGCGCGAATGTAATTCTGTACCATTGCGCGGGTTATTCCCATTTCTTTTTTTTCGCAAAATTTTAGTACCTGCGAAATCGTCATAGAGGGGCTGTAATGGCGAATATCGCTTAGCGGGTCGTTCATGTCAAGCCTTTGAGCAAGGCGGCGACTACGTCACGGTGGACTAGCTCCGCCGTACGGCGGTTGAATAGCCCGAACCTTTCGCCGCTGCTGGCGGTAATGGCTTCGCTTGGGCCGTTGTCCCACCAAAAGCAGGAAATACCGCGCTTGGTGGCTTCTCGTATAATAAATTCCGACCATTCCACACGCGCAGGGTTATTGTTCCTAAAAATTGCGCCAATTTCTGTAAACGCAACGGGTATGCCCTTGCTTATAAAAAGCTCCTGTGCGGTGTCAAAGGGGTTTGTTATTTGCTGTGTTTCGCTCGCGCTGTTTACGTTAAACACTGGCGTTGCGTTTCTTTCGGTGGACAAAGCAAAGCGGTTTGGCGCGTAGCTGTGAATGGACACGATTATTCTATCCTGCACTGTGTCAGTAGGCACAACAATGGCGCGCATGGAGCTGTTTGAGTTGGAAGCCGCGTAGCCTGGTATAATTAGCACGCGCTCGGCGTTGTTTCCGCCAGTGGCACGTATTGTGTCCACAAAAACTTGATTTAAGATATTTACGTTGTTGCGTTCCTCGGGCGTGCCGCCGCTCCATTCCGTTCTGCTTCCGCGGGTGCGCGGCTCGTTCATTGCTTGGAACGCGAGCTTTTCGTTGTAGCCCTTAAATTCGTTGGCTATTTGTTGCCAAACCGTGGCTATGGCTTGCTTTGCTTCGTTTATATCGCTGTCTGCCAATGGGAAAATAAAGACCTCGTCATGGTGCGAATTTAGGACAATGTACATATCATTTGCTACGGCATAATCTACGACCTCTTTTACGCGCGCAAACCAGTCGTCGCGGATTTTGTAGTCGCTGTCCATGGCTGTATGCCATGTTACGGGAATACGAATGGCGTTGAAGCCTGCCGCCGCTACCGCATCAATTAAGTCCTTGGAAACAGCCGTACCGCTCTGCCATGCCGCTTCCATTTGTCGGGCGGTCGTGTTTGCATAAGAGCCGCCGCCGAGCCAAGACCAGCCGCCGCCGATTCCTCTATTGCTATGCGCATCAAAGGTGTTGCCCAAATTCCAGCCCACGCCTACGCCCGCGTTCCATTCCGTGGCGGTGATAGGCTTGAAACCGCCTGTGGTTTGGGCGTTAGATGTGGGTGGTGGAGTGGGGGAGGGGGTTGGCTCTGGGGCTGTGGGTGTGGGTTCGGGCGTTGTTGGTGTAGGCTCTGGCGTTGTTGGCGTTGGCGTGGGCTGTGGCTGTTCGGCATTTTCTGGAGGTGTAGACACCTGGATTGCGTTCATTTCAGAGTCCCAATTTACATGAAAACCAAGCGCATCGCCTAAATCGCGTAGCATAAAATAATTATGGCCGCCGATATTGTACGCGCTTAGGCTTACTCTGCTTTCGTTTACGGTGACTATGGCAGTGCTAGGCGCGGCGGGTACTGCTTCCGTGGCGGCTTCTGCCATTTCTCCGCCCTCTACAGAGTAGCGTACGCCTTTAGTAAGCGCGATTTCGCCGCGCTGCGCGTTCCATGCTACTTCAAACATTGCGCTTGTATTTCTGAGAACATACGCCACATCACGAAGCATAAAATAGTTACGCCCCTCGATGTTGTACGCTCTAAGCCCTACGGAAACGCCGTCGATGTACACGGTATGCGCCGAGGGTACGGCAAGGGGTTGTGGCTCGGCGGCTATGGCGGAGAGGGGAAGAATAAGCAGTAATACTGCCATTGCACTGCAAATGATTCGCTTTTTCATTTTTTCGCTCCTTGTTTTTTTTGATTCTATCATATCATGTATTTTATTTTTTTTAAATATATGTTATATTTATTTTGGTACAAGAAATTACAAAAAAATTAACAGTTGGAGTGACTTATGAAAATCGCGATTTTAGGCTACGGCGTAGTGGGTTCTGGTGTGGCGGAGGTTTTGCACGTAAACCGCACACAAATCACAAAAAGAACAAAGCAAGAAATTGAAGTAAAATATATTTTAGATACGCGCCAATTCCCTGGCGACCCGCTGGAAGGGCTTATGGTAAGCGATTTCGGCGTAATCGAAGGCGACAGCGAGGTAAAGCTAGTCGTGGAGGCCATAGGCGGCGATACAATCGCGTACGAGTTTGTAAAACGCGCGATTATGGCAGGTAAGAGCGTTTGCACGCCAAACAAGGCGCTTGTGGCGGCACATGGCCCAGAGCTGATTGCACTCGCGAGGGAAAAGGGCGTTTGCTTCTTGTTCGAGGCGAGCGTGGGCGGCGGTATTCCGCTGATTAGGCCGTTTGCCGATGCTATGGTGGCTGTGGACGAGGTGCAAAGCATAGCGGGAATTTTGAATGGGACAAGCAATTATATTCTCACGCAAATGAGTACAAATGGGAAAAGCTACGCCGAGGCGTTGAAACGGGCGCAGGAGCTAGGCTACGCGGAGCAAGACCCCACAGCCGATGTAAGCAGTCAAGACGCTTGTCGCAAGCTGTCCATTATGCTGTCGCTGGTTACTGGCAAGCAAGCCGATTATCAAAAAATAAAGACCGAGGGCATAGAAAAAATAAGCGCGCAGGATTTTGCCTTTGCTAACGCGCTTGGCTTTACGTTAAAGCAAGTAGTAAGCGGTAAAATCTGCGGTTCTTCGGGCGTAGAAGCGATTGCCGCCCCCTTTTTAGTGCCGCTTTCGCACCCGCTCGCCACAGTAAACGACGTGTATAACGGCTTTTGGGCTACTGGCAAAACCACTGGAAACATCATGTTTTACGGCAGCGGCGCAGGCAAGCTGCCTACTGCAAGCGCGGTGGTAAGCAATATTGCGGACGCGGTGTGCTTTGCGGACTCGCTTTCATATACATGGACAAGCGAGGAAGTAAATATTTTGCCGTGGGAGAATTATTCTTATAGGAAGATGATTCGTGTTAGCTACGAAGATAAGAGCGTGCTTGAGGGCGTGGACGGCGTGGTGACGATTGGTCAGTATCCGAATTGTGCGGCTTGGGTTGTTCCTGCGGAAACGGAAGCGGAAACGGTAGAGAGAGTGGCGCGGATAGGTGAGATGGCAGGGGTTCGGGTTTTGCAGGTTTTGAGGGTTTATGAGTAACGAGGGCGGGGGCGGTCAAAATGGACAATATCTCCATAGATTTCAAGTACAAACTTTACAATTCAGATAAATGGCTAAAAAAAAGTATCACACTTGAAGAATATTTTGATTTATCGTTATTAGATAAGGGCGAGCAATTAGACGTTGAAAGTTTGCCAAGGCATGACAACCTTATCAATTATATTGATTCTGAAAGACAAAATGTATATCAAATTTCTGTTGACATTATAGATATAGCGGCAAATAGAAAGCTGCATTTTTTCTATACATTTTGGAATAATCAGAAAAATTGGTTGGTTGAAGTGATTGAAACAAATGATGGTTGTGAAAATCACCATGAAATAATTATTACCACAGTGCTACCTCGCGAAGCGAGCAATAATTCCGAGCCAGATTATGAGATAATGCGTTTCTTGAAAAAAGAGGACGATATTAAATGCTTGTATCATGGCATAGTTCGTGACAATATTGACGGAAGCCAAGGTGAGGTTTTGATAGAAGCTCGCTAGGCTTTGGTATCTTACTGTATGAGTGTGTTGCGTAAAAGGGGGAAAATAGATTATGTTATACATTTATGATTTATATGAGTTGCATGAAATAATACTATTCATTCGTTCATTCCCTGAACATAAATTGAATGAGCTAATTCTTTCAAAAACATTAGATGTTTTGAATGATACAAATAGTAACTATGATAAAAATAGATTTAGGGTCGCGTTACGTTCAATTGATGGTCTTGATAAAGAGGATAGTTTTAAATTTGCATTTGTAGATAATTTTTATGTTTACTTTCACCCAACATTAAAAAATGGATATGTATATTCAGTGTTGATTGAATGCTTTAATGCTTTTTTGAAAGTAGTCAAAGAGGGCAATGTAGCACAAATAGATGCTTTAGCGGATTGCTTGCATAATTTGCCGATTTATATTGTGAAAAATAATACAAAGCTACCCAAGCGTTTTTGGATAATAGAAGTGTGCGAATACAGGAATAAGTGGGATAAAGATTTTTTATGCGCATTTTCCAAAAAAACATTATTTTCAAAATGGTTTTTTTAGTTTGTAGGGGGACGGATTTATCCGTCCCGAGATTACCTCGCTCTGCTTTAGTCGGCGTGCGGTGTTGTCTAAGAAAACCACTTAGACAACACCTTACTGCCTGCTTAATGGACGTTGCTCGTCCCCGAATTGACGAACGTGCGTACCTCGGGACGGATAAATCCGTCCCCTACAGGGAGCTTTGCAAATACACGGATTCAGCGGATTTACACAGATTCACGCGGATTTTGCACGAACGGATTTTTTGTACGAACGAATCCGCGTAATCCGCGAAAATCCGTTGAATCCGCATTGGAGTGATAATCATGTACCCCTTAGCCCCAAGTCACATAAGGCAGTATTGTGAAGCAACCTATGGAAACTCTTGCTTTGAAGAATTAGGGCGTAAATTCAATAATGATAATAGCTTTGTGTATCAAATAAAATGCAGATGTATGTGTGGGAATTTTAACGTGTATATCGACGAACACCCAACAGCTATTATTAAATGCTGTAGTTGCGATAATGAAATAATTGTTTACGAGCTGTCCTATTATCCTGCGGCAATTAAGCTGCAAGGAAGCTGCGAATTGTCAAAAATTACAAGCGGTGTATTTGATTCATTTGAAATATGTGTAAAATATGAATATCCCGATGACTATGAAAACGCTGATGATATATCATGGTGTACTGTTTGGATATACAATGAAGCGGAAAAAAGACTGATTACTGTTATTGATGACGAAACCTCGTGAGGGCTACAAATAATACCCCCCAACCGCAAACTCCATAGCCCCATACCCATTATAAAAAATCTCGTCAAAGCTCCTCGCAGACGGCGAATTAAGCGTTGTTGGGTAGTTCCGTGCGTAATGATTTTCGGGGTTAGTGCCTATTTTCAGGTAAAGACCCCTCTTTTTTTTCAAGACATCTAGTGCGAAATCGCGAACGCGCAGATTTTCGCATTGGGCGGAGGAAATGTCCAAGAGCCGCCGCAGGTTGTGTACAGGGCGGCCGCGTGTTTCTATGTTTAGTGACGCGCCTGCGTTGCTTACGATTAGGAAGTCGATATGCTCGTCTAGGCGGCCGCAGACCTTGTACAGCGCGTCTAGCCCCAAATTGTCATAAACGCCGCCGTCCCATAGGCTGTAGCTGTTTAGGGGCTTGACCTCGCTGCCCTTGCCCTGCTTGTCGCGTGTAAAGCGTAAGCCCTCGGTGTCAAGCTCGTAAGGGCCGATTAGCACAGGAAACGCCGCCGATGCCGCAAGCATATGCGAGATTTTGAGCCGCGGCCTTTGTACATAACCGATTAGATTGTCGCCCATGTAATCTCTGCGAAAGCGGAATCGGCCGCCTGTTTCAAAGGTTGTACAGTTTATTTCCCAGTAGGGATACGGCGGCAAATCCTGCAACGTGCCGTCTATGCCCCATTTTTTTTCTAGCATTTTGGCTAAAATTTCTACGCGGTTATTCCATTTTGCAGGAGAAAGTGTTAATCTCATAAGCGCGGACTTTTGTATGTTTTTGTGTAAAATTATTTCGCGTACTAGGGGCTGTATTTTCTTAAATTCGTCTTGGTCGGGCCATTTATTATTGTTGGCGGCAAAAATTAGACCCGTACACATGCTTGCGCCTGAAACAGACGAAATGGACGAAATGTTGGCGTAAAGCCCTGCTTCCGCCATATATTGCAATACGCCCAAGTGGAAAATAGCGGCGCGTATTCCGCCGCCAGACAATGCCAGCCCGATTTTTGCCTTAGAAAGCAGCATAAAGCCCGCCTCGCAAATACAAATATAAGATACTGTATGCAAGGCTTGCGAAAAATGAGTATGTATGATAAATTCTTTCCGTCAAGATTGGAGCAGATATATGGATAATCTTATTGTACACAAATACGGCGGAACATCGGTAGCCAACGCCGACCGCATTATGTATGTCGCAAAAAATATCGCGAAGGTATGCGACCAGGGCAACCGCGTGGTGGTTGTTGTTTCGGCGCAGGGGCATACTACAGACAGGCTTTTGGAAAAGGCTAGCGGCATAGCCTTTGATGTAGACCGCCGCGAGCTAGACATGCTTTTGGTTACGGGCGAACAGCAGTCCGCCGCGCTTTTGGCGATGGCGTTGCAGTCGATTGGCAAGCCTGCTATTTCCCTCAACGCGGCGCAGGTAGGCATAGAAGCCACAAGCGTACACTTCAACGCACAAATAAAGCGTATTCAAACAAAAAGGCTCACAGCCGAGCTGGACAAAGGAAAGGTTGTAGTAGTCGCAGGCTTCCAAGGCATAAACCGCCACGGCGACATGACTACCCTAGGGCGCGGCGCGTCTGACACTACTGCGGTAGCACTCGCGGCGGTGCTGGAAGCACAGCTTTGTGAAATTTATACGGACGTGGACGGCATTTACACCGCCGACCCGCGCATTGTGCCTAACGCAAAAAGGCTCAATTCAATCACCTATGACGATATGCTGGAGCTTGCGGCTTCGGGCGCGGGAGTTTTGCACAGCCGCGCTGTAGAAATGGCAAAAAGATATAATGTGAATCTGGTGCTTCGTTCTAGCATGAACGACACGCCGGGTACAATAATCAAGGAGGACATCGGGGTGGAAAGATTAACCGTAAGCGGCTTGGCAATAGACAGAAACGTGGCGAGGGTGTCAGTAACAGGGCTTCCCGACATACCAGGGGTGGCGTACAGCATATTTAACCCGCTCGCCAAGGAAAAAATCATTGTTGACATAATTCTGCTATCTGTGGGAAAAGGCGACAAGCGCGACTATTCCTTTACCGTAAACAAGCAGGATTTATGCGCCGCATGTAAAATACTGGAGGATAACAAGGAGCAAATCGGCTTTGATTGCATCACAACTGACGAGAATTTGGCAAAGCTAACCATAGTGGGCGCGGGAATGGCTAACAACTCGGGCGTGGCTGCCGCCATGTTTGAGTCCCTATTTGAATGCGGCGTAAATATCGAAACGATTTCTACCTCGGAAATAAAAATAAGCGTGCTAATAGACGAACGAAACATAACCAAGGCCGCCAAAGCGGTGCATAGCAAGTTCGAGCCTATGCTGTCGGAGGATTATACTGAAACGGAGGATTAGGGCGTGGGTCTACTAGAGAGGGGGGCTGTATGGATAACAGCTACTATGATTTAGCCGAGGATAGATTATATAAAAATTTCTTAGAAATTAAAGCATACTTGCTCCCAAAAGAGAGTGTGCTGCTTTTTGAGTATTTAGAGAAAGCACGATTATATGGTATTGAGAATAGTGTGGAGAACGCGTATTTTATCAATGGCGATGGTTTTGTGCGATACTGTATTGGCGATGGGAATCGAGTAGAAATACCGCAAGAAATAAAAGAAAGCATCTGTGCCGAAGCAAATTATTCCTTGACCTCTATACATAATCACCCAAACAGCTGTGCTTTTTCGCTAGATGATTATGAGATGTTTCTTCGCCATAGGTCTGTTAAAAATATGATTGTATGCGGTCACAACGGCAATATTTATTTTATGCAGAAGGGCTTATTGTTTTACGAAGAAAAAATGATTGAACGCTTTGTAGATTGTTTTGTGGCTGAAATAACCGAAATGCAGAAAGCGTTAGTAGCGAAATATTGCAAAGAAAACGATTATACTATAGAGGAATTGATAGCCTCACGTCGTGATGTGAAATTACACTGTCTGAAATCGGTTATGGATAGTTTATTTAATGAAGTATCGACAAGACTAAAAAGGTACGATTTTGTGTTTTGCTGTGAAGGAGGAGCAAGCAATGTCTGAAAACTTTTTCAATAATCCCGATTTTATTGAGCAATTAAAGCAAAGTGCCAGCCATATAAAAAACAGGGCTATAGAGGAAAATAGGAGTGAGCTTGATATTATTAACGATAAAATAAATCAAGCTGGAATAAATATGGATATGCTTATAAATGATAGCATTGAAAATATAAAAAAGAGAGAGTATAGCGAGGGGTACGAGATTCTGTCATACTTGGTGAGTGAGCCAGACACGGTAGTACATGTATAACCAAAACACGACAAACGCACGAAGCTAAGATGTGTAAATCAAACACGGATTTGGCGGATTCACGCGGATTTTATCTGGTGCGTTTTTTTATCCGCATAATCCGTGTAAATCCGTTAAATCCGAATAGTCTTTTCGTAGGGGACGGATTTATCCGTCCCGAGGTACGCACGTTCGTCAATTCGGGGAGGGCAACGTCCATTAAAGCAGAGCGAGGTAATCTCGGGACGGATAAATCCGTCCCCTACAAATAACCTGCGTCCGTGCGGTTGTCGTGAAAACCAAAAAACTCCCTATTGACATACCCCTATCTCGCATTATATAATCGTTTCCGTTGGAAAAAATGGCCCGTTGGTCAAACGGTTAAGACACGGCCCTTTCACGGCTGAGATAGGGGTTCGATTCCCCTACGGGTCACGCTACTTAAACAATGCGCTTTGCGCATTTTTAGGTTGTAAGCAGTATTTATACAAGCTCCGCTGTTTCATTCGGCGCCATAGCCAAGCGGTAAGGCAGTGGTTTGCAAAACCATTATTCCCCGGTTCAAATCCGGGTGGTGCCTCTGTTATGGCCTAACGGTCATAACCCCCCTATCTATCCCCCCTCCCCGCGAAGCCACGCTCCAGTGAAATCGCGGGGATTTTTTTATTTGTATACATTTCCCAGTAAATGTCAATGCTCCTAAAAACAAAATTTCATTGTATTTAGGAGGGCAACCATGAAAAAAAATATTTCCTACGCAACAGCGTTTCTTGCGGGCGTGTCGTGCGTTATGCTTGGGGTCATGCTCGGGTATTTTATTTTTGGGCCTGTGGGCGCGTTTGCTTCGGTTGGCAATCTTTTTCAGCGTGACGAGCCGCAGGGATTTATTCAATATGAAGAAAGCGTGCCTATGTCCGCGCCTATTGCCAAGCCAGAGGAGGAAAAAAAGGACGAGCCGTCATTTATTGTTACGGCGAATAATGGCTATATCGTGGTGTACCAGACTCACGCGGGCAACGCTCCCGAGCTAAGGGAAACAACTCCCGCGCCGATTAACGCCCTGCCGTACGAGGAGCAAGAACGTCTTGCACTCGGTATTCGTGTGTATTCGGAGGACGCGCTAATGCGATTATTGGAAGATTATGACAGCTAAAAATGGCTTTTTGTCGTAAATCTGTCGTAAAATCGTAAAACTTCCATATAAACCCCTTGCAAAGTATGATTTATAGAGTTATAATGACCTTCCATTCATATAAATCTACAGAAAAGAGGGGTTTGTCAGTGAAAAACATGAAAGTACGCTCTAAAATTATGGTGGGCTTCGGGCTTGTCCTAGCGTTTATCGTCGCGCTTGCGGCGGTAACGCTCATTTTAATGAGCAGCATAACAAGCAGCCTGCACGAAATAAATGACAGGAGTCAGTTCCAAGCAATTCTCAAAAATGCTGTTGACGATTTAGACGCGGGTCGTATTCAAGCCAACGTCTTGATTGCCATTACAGAAAGCAGTGCGGAAACGTACGACAGAGCAGTGCAGAATTACGAGTCGGCGTATGCAAACCTTGGTTTGCTTCGAGAGCTTGCGGTAGAGCGAGAAGTGCTGCAAGAGTTTGTGCCGCAAATAGACGTTATTGATTCAAACTTTATCACATGGCGAAACTCGCTAGACGCGCTTAACGTAAACAAAAACCAGCTTACCGAAACGCGGAACGGCGTAACCGTAATAGGTAACGAGGTAAGCGGCGTGGCTCATACCTTGTATGATGAAATGATTCAAAGCCTTAAATCGGAAGCGCAGAGCGAGGCAGAGCCGTCTGTATTTATACGCAGGGCTGACCGCATAGATGCCGCCAACGATATTGACATGGGCATTTATCAAGCTCGCCTAGTAGCGGTGAGAATGTTAAACTTCTACGACACATCAGAGCTAGATAACGTGCTGGCTCTTATAGAAGAATTAAATTCGCAAATAACGTCCTTTGTGGCTAGCTCGTCACAGCAGGCGCATAGGGATTTAGGCAATCGGATTGCGGACGGCTTCGGCAGATATGTTGACGAGCTTAACGCGTTTATCGCGCTTGTTCGTTCCCATGAAGTAAACGAAGCGAACATGAGAGCCGCCGCCGCAAATACCGAGGCCGCGTTTACTGCTATAGTATCGGATTCCGACGACGGATTGAGTGATGCGATTGCTTCGGCTGATGCCTCTAGCAGTACGGCTATGTGGGTATCTGCTTTTATGGCGGGTCTTGCGGTGTTGTTTGGTATCATAGCCGCGTTGATTATCACCAAGAGCATAACCGCACCCGTCAATAAAATCGTCAAGCTCATTTCCGAGCTGTTACGCGGAAATACGAACATCAACCTTAACCAGGCTGACGTAACAAGGGACGAAATAGGGCAAATGACAGGCGATATTTTCTCGCTGATTAACATCATTAAATCCATCATAGACGACCTAAGTCTGCTCGCCAAAGAGGTAAACGTAAACGGCGATATGGACTATCAAATCGCTTCCGACAAATACAGCGGCGCGTACAAGGCTATGATAGACGGCGTAAACGAGGTTTGCGGCTCTTACGCAAGCGACCTCAAGGACTTTGTCCACACGCTCTCAGAGGTAAACGACGGTAACTTTAACGTAAAAGCCAAGGTCTTGCCAGGCAAGAAAATTGTGCTTACGGAAAACCTAAACATGCTTACCACTAGCCTTCACGGTATCGAGGACCAAATTTTGAGCATTGCTACCGATGCCGCCAACGGTCAGCTAGATAAGCGCGTAGACACGTCTAAATACAAGGGCGAATGGGCGATTATCTTCGACAACCTCAACATGCTTGTTACCTCCGTGGCCGAGCCGCTTTCGGAAATTAAATATTGCTTGGAAAAAATATCCAAGGGCGAGTTTAACTCTAGCATACAGGGCAAATACAAGGGCGAGTTTGACGCGGCGGTACGCGCGCTTGTTGCCACAAATGAAATAACAATGTCGTATATCGGCGAAATTTCAGATGTATTGAAATCGCTGTCACAGGGCGATTTGACGGTTTCCATTAACCGCGACTATATCGGCGATTATGCCCCAATTAAGTCTGCGTTAAGCGAAATAACCAACTCACTGAACAAGTCTATGAGCGAAATAAGCTCCGCGGCAGAGCAGGTTCTTTCTGGTGCGCAGCAAATAGCACAAAGTGCGATGCACCTAGCGGACGGCACAAGCAAGCAAGCCGCCGTAGTAGAGGAGCTGACCGCTTCTGTAGACGTAATCAACGAAAAAACGAAGCAAAACGCCGAAAACGCAAAGGTCGCAAGCTCCTTGTCACAGCAATCCTCCGAAAAAGCGGTTAGCGGAAATGACGAAATGAAATCCATGGTATTGACTATGGAGGACATAAAAATATCGTCCGACAATATATCTAAAATTATCAAGATTATTGAAGATATAGCGTTCCAAACAAACCTGCTCGCGCTTAACGCCGCAGTAGAAGCCGCACGCGCAGGCGAACACGGCAAGGGCTTTGCCGTAGTAGCCGAGGAAGTACGCACGCTCGCAGGCAGAAGCCAAACCGCCGCAAAGGACACCACAGGTCAAATAGAGGAATCTATCGACAAGGTAAACTCCGGCGTAAGCACTGCAAACGAAACGGCGACCTCTCTTGATGCGATTGTTTCCGATGTTCAGCAGGTTTCTAGCCTTATTTCTGACATCGCGAGCATGTCCGAGGAGCAAGCAAACTCGATTGCAGAGGTAAACGTGGGTATCGCGGAAATCGCACGAGTAGTAAACGAGAACTCGTCCACAAGCCAAGAAAGCGCCGCCGCCGCCGAGGAGCTTAACTCGCAAGCGGAGGTTATGAAGCAGTTGGTGTCGTTCTTTAAATTGAGGTAATGTATAGTAAAAGCCCCGCTTAGGCGGGGCTTTTTTGTATTAGGTAAAGAGTATAACGTCCATTCTTTAGTTAAAAGATTTTTTCACACAGAGGCACAGAGGGAACGAGGCACAACAGGAGTATCAGAGAGAATTAAAATTCGCTCTTATTTCTGATGTGCCACTCGCCCTCTGTCTGTGCCACTGTGCGAACTCCTGTGTGAAAAAATCTTTTTGATAAATAAGGGCGGTAGGTAAAGCGTATAGCCCCATACTTTAATTTAAAAGATTTTTTCACACAGAGGCACAGAGGCACAGAGGGAACGAGGCACAACAGGAGTATCAGAGAAAATTAAAATTCGCTCTTATTTCTGATGTGCCACTCGCCCTCTGTGTCTCTGTGCCTCTGTGTGAAAAAATCTTTTTGACAAAGAATGAACGTAGGTAAAACGTATAACCCCATACTTTAATTTAAAAGATTTTTTCACACAGAGGGGGTAGGGGACAAAAATCCATTTTTAATACGCTTTATTCCGTGTTTTAAGTAAGCAACATTGAAATTTATAAGCAGACCACAGGGCTTATCTGCGAGCCGCAGATATGTGCTTAATTGCTTCTCAAAAACTGATGTTAATGCAACAACCGATTTTATCTCAATCACGATTATATTGTTCACAAGCAAATCGAGGCGATAGCCCTCGTTATGTATTACCTTCCCCCGAAATATAATCGGCAGAGGTAACTCCATTTGTACGCTATAGCCCGCATCTTCCAATGCTGTCTTTAGACACCATTGATAAACCTTCTCTAATAACCCCGGCCCTAGCTCCTTATGCACATCAATGGCTATGCCTATTATCTGACCAGTTAAGTCGTTTAATTCATGCTCAGTCATATGTCCCCCTCCCCAAAAACCTCCTGCACTTCCCTCAAAACCCCCTCCGCAGGCGGTTCAACCCCTGCCAACGCATACTCATACCCCAAATCCTGCCACTTATACTCGCCATGCTTATGAAACGGCAAGACCTCGACCTTTTGCACAACGTCAAAGCCTTTCAAAAACGCCGCCATTTTTCTTATTTCCCCCATATCGTCCGTTACCCCTGGCACAAGCACAAAGCGTACCCACGTAGGGATTTTTAGCCTTTGTGCCATGTCTAGCGTGGAAAGGGGGCGTTCTATTTTGCTGCTGGTTAGCTTGGTGTAGGTTTTGGGGTCGAAGGATTTTATATCGAGAAGCAGCAGGCTTACATAGGGCAGAATGTCCTCCGCGGCTTGCGTGTTGGCAAAGCCCGAGGTATCTAAAACGGTGTGAATGCCGCTAGCTCGGCACGCTTTGAGCAGTTCTTTTAAAAAATAGGGCTGGTCGGTAGGCTCGCCGCCCGAAATCGTTACGCCGCCGCCAGAGAATTTATAGTACGCGCTGTATTTTTTTATTTCTTCGAGCATTTCCTTGACGGTTTTTTTGTTGCCGCGCATACGGTACCATGTATCTGGGTTGTGACAATATAGGCAACGCAAAGAACAGCCCGCCAAAAAAATAATTGTGCGGATTCCTGGGCCGTCAACCATTCCGCCTGTGTAAACGGAATGGATTAGCCCCAAAATGCTTTCGTCGTAGTCTTTCATATGCTTTCGTGAAAGGTTCTGTGGATTACTTCCAGCTGTTGCTCGCGCGTTAGCTTTACGAAGTTTACGGCATAGCCGCTTACGCGAATGGTAAGCTGTGGGTACAGCTCGGGCTTTTCCATAGCGTCTAACAGCGTTTCCTTGTCGAAAACATTTATATTGATGTGGTGGCCGTTGTCGTAAAAGAAGCCGTCAAGCAGGTTGGATAGGTTCGTTATGCGTTCGCTGTGTTCCCTGCCTAGTGCCTTTGGTATGATTGAGAATGTGTAGGAAATGCCGTCTTGCAGGTATTCGTAGGGCAGCTTTGCGACAGAAGCCATGGAGGCGACCGCGCCTTTTTTTTCGCGGCCGTGCATGGGGTTTGCACCTGGCGCGAAAGGCTCGCCCGATTTTCTGCCGTCTGGCGTAGAGCCTGTAGCCTTGCCGTAGACTACGTTTGACGTAATTGTCAAAACGGAGAGCGTTGGCTCGGCGTTGCGGTATGCTCGTTGCTCCTTTAGCTTTTCCATGAAAATTTGTACTAGCTTGGCGGCAATCGTGTCAGCGCGTTCGTCATTGTTGCCAAAGGCTGGGTATTCGCCCTCTATTTCGTAATCCACGACAAGCCCGTTTTCGTTGCGTATTGTTTTTACTTTCGCGTATTTTATGGCGGAAAAGGAATCCACAACCACGGAAAGACCCGCTATTCCGCAAGCGTGCGTACGTAGAATTTGCATGTCGTGCAACGCCATTTGCAGGCTTTCGTAATTGTACTTGTCGTGCATATAGTGGATTATATTTAGCGTACTGATATATAAGCCCGCAAGCCAGTCTAGGACCTTCTCGAAATTGGCGAAAACCTCATCGTAGTCAAGCACCTCGGACGTAAGCGGCGCGAACTCGGGCGCAATTTGTACGCCGCTTTTTTCGTCCCTGCCGCCGTTTATGGCGTAGGTGAGGGCTTTGGCAAAATTGGCTCGCGCGCCGAAAAACTGCATTTGCTTACCCACGCGCATGGCGGAAACACAGCACGCAATCGCGTAATCGTCGCCCCAGTAGCCGCGCATTAAATCGTCGTTTTCGTATTGCAGGGAGCTTGTTTCTATCGACATTTTGGCGCAGTATTTTTTGAAGCTCGGCGGCAGGCTATTGCTCCACAGTACCGTAAGATTCGGCTCTGGCGCAGGGCCAAGCGTGGTTAGCGTGTGTATCATTCTGAACGAATTTTTGGTGACGAGGGTACGCCCCGACTCGCACATGCCGCCGATTGATTCCGTCACCCATGTGGGGTCGCCCGAGAAAAGCGCGTTGTATTCCGCGGTACGCAGGAAACGGATTAGGCGTAGCTTCATAGCGAAATGGTCCATTATTTCCTGCGCTTCGCTTTCGGTGAGCGTGTTATTTTTTAAATCGCGCTCGATGTAAATATCTAAAAAGGAAGCGACACGCCCAAGAGAGGTAGCCGCGCCGTCCTGCTGTTTGGCGGCGGCAAGAAACGCAAAATACGTCCACTGCACGGCTTCCTTTGCCGTCTTGGCAGGCTCGGTTATGTCAAAGCCGTACGCCTGCGCCATTTCCGCCAATTGCTTTAGTGCGCGGATTTGTTCGCGTATTTCCTCGCGTAATTGTATTTTTTCGCGAATATCACGCAAATTGCCCGATAGGCGTTTTAGGTATTCGTGGTCGAGCTGATTTTCCTTGTCGGAAATCAAAAACGCCGTGCCGTATAGGGCTACCCGCCGATAATCGCCTATAATTCTGCCGCGGCCGTAAGCATCTGGCAGGCCTGTGATTATGCCCGATTTCCTAGCGGCTCGCATATCGTCCGTATACGCATCAAAAACGCCGTCATTATGCGCCTTTCTGTGCTTTGTGTAAATTTCCTCCACGGCTGGGTCTAGCTCGTAGCCGTAGAATTTCAGCGCGTTTTTTATTACGCGTACTCCTCCCTTGGGCATAATGCCGCGCTTTAGGGGCTTGTCGGTTTGCACGCCTACTATTTGCTCTAGCTCTTTGTTTATATAGCCTGCGCCATGGGAATTTATTCCAGACGGCAGCTTGGTTTCCGCTTCCAGTATGCCGTTTTTGGTTTCCTGCTCCAAAAGCGTGCAGACCTCCGCCCATAGCTGTGTTGTGCGTTCCGTAGCCTTGGCGAGAAAGCGAGCATCGCCCTCGTACGGCGTGATATTTAGCTGAATAAAATCGCGTAAATTTACCTCGGTCGTCCATTTGCCTTGTGTAAAGCCCTGCCAGTAGTTTTCGTACATATTTATGCCAGCCTTTCGATACATATTTTTACTGCTTCGTCTATGAAGTTTAGCATATCGTCATAGCTTACAAATGTGTATTGCTTTGTGTAGGGCGCGAGTAGCTTTTTATTGTAATCGTCCAGTATGCTTGCCTTGATTGCGTTGATTTCGTCCTTGTACGCGAAGGGCGCGAGGTCGGGCGGTGTTGATTTTTTTAGAATATCCATTATTTCTGCGACCTGCGGCAGCTCGTTGTACATTCGCGTGTCAATGCTCCGCATATCGGCGTAATATTCGCTTTCGTAGCCCTTTCCTGCTTCCTCGGGGTGGTTCTTACGGAAATTATGCCATATAGATTGATTATTGTGAATATCGGTAATTACATGCGCGGCGTAGCCACGCGCGAAAGGCTCGTTTTTGTGTTCGTCTAGGAAATTTTTGACACAAGCGAGCCAGCCCTTGTTGTCGGTTACCTGCCCCCATTTTTCGCCGCTTATGGGGCATAGGTGCGTTCTTTTTTTTGCAGGCCCGATGTTTGACATGCCTGCGGTTTTAAATTGCTCGCGGTAATGTACCGCATCTGGCGCGATTGCGCCTAGGAGGAATTGCGGCTCGTTTTTGGCGAGTACGTCACCGAATGAATTATTCCTTTGACGGGGGTGTAATACTTGCCAAGCTACATATAAATGTGTAAGTGGGAAAGGCATGACAAACTCCTTTGATAGTTATTATTTACGTGCCGTAGGCGCGAACCGCAGCGAAGCGAGGAAGAAAGGCGGGCTTTGCCCGACTTTCGGCGGGGGTTTGGGGGCAGCGCCCCCATTGATAAGAAGGAAAGGCATGACAAACTCCTTTTTTTTTGATATGATAGGTGGTGAGGTGTTAGAATGTCTTATACAGCATTATACCGCAAAAAGCGTCCGCGTACATTCAAAGAAATTGTCGGGCAGGCGCATATCGTGCGCGCGCTTATAAATCAGCTTACGGCGAAGCAAATTAGCCACGCTTATTTGTTTTGCGGAACACGCGGAACAGGGAAAACCTCGGCGGCGAAAATTTTCGCGCGCGCGGTGAATTGTTTCGAGCCGCAGAACGGCGAGCCATGCAACGAATGTGAAATGTGCAAGAATATTTTAGCAGAACGCAGCCTAGATGTCGCCGAAATTGACGCGGCTTCTAATAACGGTGTAGAAAATATACGCGATTTGCGTGACGAAGTAAAATATTTGCCTAATCAGGGCAGGTACAAGGTTTATATCATAGACGAGGTTCATATGCTATCCACAAGTGCGTTTAACGCGCTTTTAAAGACCTTGGAGGAGCCGCCAGCCCATGTAATTTTTATTCTCGCGACTACCGACCCGCAAAAAATACCTGCCACGATTTTGTCGCGTTGTCAGCGGTACGACTTCCGCAGAATTTCCGCGGCGGAAATGACGGAGGCGTTGCGTAAATATTTGCAGACGGAAAATCTGCCGTTTGAGGAAGCCGCGATAGATTATATTGTTTACCATTCGGACGGAGCTATGCGGGACGCGCTTAGTCTGCTCGACCAGTGCTTGAGCGTGGGCGAGCTTGCGTTAGTAAATGTACGCGAATTGTTGGGCGCGGTGGACAAGGAACGGTTATTTGAGTTTACAGATGCGCTGGCGGAAAAAGACGCGGTGCGGGTAATGCAAATAATAGCGAGTGCCATGAATGACGGGCGCGACGTGGTGCAGTTTGCCGCCGACCTTGTGCGGCATTTTAGAGATGTGCTTGTGGTGGGCTTGGCGGACGGCGTGGTTGGCGAGTTTTCTACAGATACGGCGGTTAAGCTAAAGGAGCAGGCTGGGCGCGTGAGTGCGGAGATGTTAATGGAATATATTGGCAATTTTTCGGAAGTGTTGCGTGAGATGAGGTTTTCGCCGCATATGCGTACGGCTTTTGAGGTTTGTGCGTTGAGGAATGTGGTGTTATATCAATCGGGGCTTGCTTCGCAAGTATTGCCGCAAGTGGGGCTTGCTTCGCAAGGGGCGGTTGGGTCGCTTGTTGAGGGGAAAGCCGCTGTTGAGGTGAAGCCTTCTGTCGAAGTGAAGCACCCTGCCGAGGTTAAGTCTGCTGTCGAGGGTAAACCCTCTAGCGAGGTTAAGCCCTCTGTCGAGGTGAAACCCTCTGTCGAAGAAAAGCCCTCGCAAGCCCCAAATTATAACGCTAAGTGGGCTATGTTTTGCAAGAAATTACCGCCAAATATACGTTTTCTGTGCGCGCAATGCGGAGTAGAGGAAGTAAACGGCATGTTAAAGCTGTACTGTGATAATGAAGCGACGCGCGGTATTCTTGACGGAAAAATCATGCTTATACGCGAAGCGATTGCGGAATATTTTAAACTGGCGACACCGCCTAATGTGATTGTGGAGATGAGGGGAGGGGAGGGGCGTAGTCTTGGCTCTAGCTCTAGTTCTAGCTCTGAATCCGTGCGAGCCACTGAAACTACTCGCCACTCTGAATCTACTAGCTACTCTGAATCTACTCGCCACTCTGAATCTGCTCCCTCGCTAGTGCGAGATTCTGAATCTGCACTCGTGCGAGCTTCTGAACATACTCGTTACTCTGAATCTACTAGCTACTCTGAATCTGTTCGCAACTCTGAACCCACCCACCCCTCCGCCTATGCGGCTTTTTCCGCCCCCGAGCCAGACTGGGCGGATTTCGGGCAGACTACGCTAGAGCCTACTCCTACACTCGCAACCGCACGCACCCCCGAACCAGGCTGGACAGATTTCGGACAGACTACGCTAGAGCCGCCCCATTCGCCAGACTGGTCAGACCAAACTACCGCCGCACCCTCACCAGACTGGTCAGATTTTTCCCAAACCACCCCCGAGCCTATTCCCACAACCACAACCAAGCCCACAACCACACCCACCCCCGAACCGCCCCCCGAACCCGAACATTCAGACGATTGGGACAGCTTCGGGCAAGCAATGCTAACGGACGGCAGCGACGATGCGTGGTAGAGGCCCAGGCGTAGCCTTGGAAAAGGCGAAGGATTTCCGCGGCGCAATGCGGCGGCTTTTTTCGTATCTTGGCGCGGAAAAGGCGGTTATTTTTGTTACTGCGGCTGTGGCGGTGGGGTCAACGGTTATGGGCGTTCTTGCGCCGCGCATACTTGGTACGGCGACGGACGAAATTTATCGGGGCTTTGTGCGAGCTTCACAAGGCGCGGGCGGCATAGATTTTTCTCGTATTGGCAAAATAATTTTAATAATGTTCGCGCTTCATGCGGCTAATATTTTATTAAACTATGTGCAGGGGTACATTATGGCGGGCGTGAGTATGCGTATTATGGAACGCTTACGCAGGGAATTGAGCGAAAAAATCCACCGCCTGCCGCTTAAATTTTTCGACAAGAACCCTCACGGCGATATTCTTTCGCGGATTACAAATGACGTGGATACTATTTCCAATACGCTGAATATGGGGCTTAGTCAGGCGTTGATGAGTGCCGTGCAGGTGTTGGGAATTATCGTGATGATGCTTACAATCAGCCCTGTTTTGACCTTGGCGGCGATGGCTGTTTTGCCGCTTTCTGGAATTTGCACAGGTGTGGTGGTAAAAAAGTCGCAGAAATATTTCAAGGCGCAGCAGGAACATTTGGGAAAATTGAACGGACATATTGAAGAAATGTTTTCGGCGCATATAATAGTAAAGGCGTTTAACGGCGAGCAGGCATCGGTCGCGGCGTTTGACGAGCATAACGAGGAGCTGTACCGCACTGGCTGGAAGGCGAATTTTTTGTCGGGGCTAATCATGCCTATAATCGGCTTTATTTCCAATATCGGCTATGTAGCGATTGTGGTGACTGGCGGCGCGTTGGCACTTAACGGACGTATGACAATCGGCGGAATCCAGGCGTTTATCCAGTATACGCGCCAGTTTGGACACCCTGTGTCACAGCTTGCAGGCTCGGCGAGTATTTTTCAGCAAACGGCGGCGGCCGCCGAGCGTGTTTTTGGGCTTCTTTCCGAGGAAGAAGAAACAGAGGACACGGCGGGAGCGGCGGAAGCGGAAGCAACGGACGGCGCGGATTCTGTGTTCCAGGGGCGGATTGTTTTCGAGAATGTAAAATTTGGCTACGAGGAAGGAAAGCCCGTAATTCGGGACTTTAACGCCGTTGTTGAACCAGGGCAGAAAATCGCAATCGTGGGGCATACTGGCGCAGGAAAAACCACTATTGTAAAGCTACTCATGCGCTTTTATGACGTAGACGGCGGCAGAATTTTGTTGAATGGCGCGGATATACGGCACTACACGCGCGAAAATTTGCGTTCGCATTTTGGAATGGTTTTGCAGGACACATGGCTT
The DNA here is from genome assembly GCA_009777845.1 of Defluviitaleaceae bacterium. GTDB lineage: Bacteria > Bacillota > Clostridia > Lachnospirales > WQUN01 > WQVC01. Next base: position 70,250 of record WRLD01000005.1, on the reverse strand, counting down.
TTTAGCGGCACAATAGAGGAAAATATACGCTACGGCAAGCTAAGCGCGCCGCGCGAGGAAATAAAAAAAGCCGCGAAAACCGCGCAGGCGCACCATTTTATACGCACCTTTCCCGACTCGTACCAAATGCAAATAAACGAGGAAGCCGACAATGTGTCCGCAGGGCAAAAGCAGCTGATTACCATAGCGCGTACGATTCTGGCAGACCCGCGGATTCTTATACTGGACGAAGCCACAAGCAACGTGGACACACGCACAGAGGTACAAATTCAACGCGCCATGGACAATTTAATGCGCGGGCGGACGTGCTTTATTATCGCGCATAGATTGTCTACCATACGCTCCGCCGATATGATTATCGTCATGCGCGACGGCGGAATTGCGGAGCAGGGTACGCACGAAAGCCTGTTGGCGGCAGGCGGGGTGTATCGTCGGTTGTATGAGAGTCAGTTTGCGGAGAATGTTTAACCCCACGGTGATTTAATTTTGGGTGACAATTGCCAGTTTGCAGGGCTTGTTGTAGGGGGCGGGCTTGCCCGCCCCGAGGTACGCACGTTCGTCAATTCGGGGTGGGTAACGTCTATTAACGCAGAGCGAGGTAACCTCGGGACGGATAAATCCGTCCCCTACAAGTACCCACGACAAACGCAAGAAGCCGAAATGTGTAAATTAAACACGGATTTAGCGGATTTTCACGGATTTACGCGGATTCGTTCGTGCAAAAATCCGCGTAAATCCGCGTTTAACCGCATTTTAAAATCAAATGAGCCAAAAAAGGAGAAAAATCATGGAAAACAATTTCAATACACGCAAAATCACCACCTTAGGCATAATGACGGCGTTTTCGCTTGCTCTGGTTACTATGGTTAGGTTTCCGATTATTCCAGCGGCTCGTTTTTTGGAATACGACCCTGCCGACATTCCTATTTTGATTGCAACCTTTGCTTACGGCCCATTTGCAGGAATTGTCGTTACCTTTATAGCCTCGGTTATACAGGGCATGACCGTAAGCGCGGAAAGCGGCCCGTACGGAATAATCATGCACATACTGTCTACAGGCTCGTTTGTTTTAACCGCAGGAATGATTTACAAGCTAAGGCGTAACAAGCTCGGCGCGGGCGTAGGCATTATTTGCGGAGTGCTAGTAAGCGTTGCGGTAATGGTAGCCGCCAATTTGATTGTTACGCCCATGTTTTTAGACCTACCTATGGAAGCGGTAAAGGGCATGTTAATTCCTGCCATTATTCCGTTTAATTTGCTTAAATCGTCAATAAATGGGGCTATTACGTTTTTTGTTTATAAGAGTGTTTCTCGGTTTTTGAGGCGGTAGTATGACGGGCGTTGAGATGATAAAGCTACTAAAAAGCAACGGACATAGGCATATTAAAGTAAAAGGCAGTCATTACCACTACTGCATTAACGGTAATTATTTCCAAGTGCCGCACCATCATAAGGAAATGGGAAAAGGGCTTGAAAGCTCCATACTAGGCAAGGCAGGACTGAAACGAGGTGAACCATATGGAAACAACTAAATACGCATACCCAGCACAATTTATAAACGAGGAAAATGGCTCTATATCGGTGTTTTTCCCCGATTTGCACGGTTGCTTTACCGGCGGCTATGATACGCTAGAGGAATCGGCGATAATGGCTGTCGAGGCGTTGGAGGGGTATATAGAGGTTTTGCTCGAAAACGGCGAAAAGCTGCCCACGCCGTCTAAATTTGCTACTCTAAGCATACCCTCCGAAATAGCAGGAGCGAAAGTGTGCGGTGGGTGTATAATGTTTGTTGTTGCAGATGTAGCTACAGCTCACAACCCAACCGAAAGCATTTATAGGTACAAAAAAAGATAGAACGCAGATTTAGCGGATTCACACGGATTAAAAAAATGTATCATTTGAGATATACTGCCATTGTCCTTTTTTCGCAATCAATGCACAGCGAGTTATAGTCGCTTGGTTTAGGCAAGCGAGATTTCACGTCATTGCCCCAATCTTCAAGCAGAGCTTCAACAAAATGCAAGGATAGCTTATATTTATCTTGACCTGTTTTGCCGACAAATGCAGTAAAGAGAGCCGTTGTTTTCGTTAAGAGTACCTCAAACAAAACACCGTCACACCAAAAGCCAATTGTTTCGTCTGTTACATTGCGGCGGAAATATTCGCAAATCCAATATTCCATAAAATCACAAAATTCCCGTTCGCCCTCATGGCTTTTAAACATGCAACCTAGCCCCCTTGGCGATATGCGATATACTCACAGGCAATAGTATTAGAGGTACAATAAATTTTTTGAGGTTTAAAAATGAAAAAAAATTTGTGTGATTTATTTAAGGAAATGAATCCATTGAAAATATCCAACGGCGATTATTATAATGTGGTTGCGTTTTGTGATATTTTAAATCAACTTGAGGAAACAGATATTTATGTTAATGAGCATATAATTACTCCATTTTACATCTACAACAACAAGGTCTTAGAGCTATATGATTATAGCCTTAATATCCAACAAGTTGACAGCCCTAATTTTAATAATTTTATACTAGAAGAAACAGGAAAAACAAAATTAAATGAAATCAATAATTCAATTATCCAAAAATATGAAAAATGTTATTTAGAAACAATACGTCCTAATAAATATCTGCCTATAGCCAAGCTACAAGAATATCTTCATTATTTGAGGACAGTTACTGATATTAAAGATAGAATTTTCGATTATTTGAATGAGTTCTATGAAGATAAATTATATATCGAGCTTTATTAAGTCAGTGATTTAATTAGTGAGGGCATATGGACAAAATGATACAACAGATAATAAACGAATGGAATCCATTAGAAATATATCCTTTGATTCGGAGTGAGTATCAATATGAAATTGAAAGGATAGAACAAGGTATGGCTAGTGGTGAACAATCTTGCGGAAATCTGATTTATTCTGTATTCCGAGATAGCTTTGGACTGCAATTTGAAAAAACTATTGAAGAATGTGAGGAAATAGCTTGTAAATTAAGGAATGTACACTATAAAGGCTCGTGACGATATTCCCATAACGAGAATATCGCCCTTTCACTATAAAGGCTCGTGACGACATTCCCACCAAACTATAGCGGTGAAAAGGGGGCTATGCCCCCTATGCCCCCCCCCCGAGGAACAACGCCACAAACCCAAAATAAATCAACAACCCCGAAATATCCTTAATAGACGTAATAATCGGCGCGGAGCCTGCCGCTTGGTCTACATTCAGTTTCATAAGGATATACGGAATTAAAAAGCCGAGTACGGCGGCCAGTGTAATAGTGGCGGCTACAGAAAGCCCAACGGCTACACCTAGCATGGGTACGCCTTCCCAGAATAGACTGGACATTGTATACGCAAATAAGCCCGAAACGATACCGCTCGCTATGCCGATACTCGCGCCAACGCTAAATTCCTTAAAAAAATGCTTCCAAAACTGTGCCATTTGAATTTGTCCAAGCGCGACACCGCGTACAAAAATGGTGGACGATTGCGCCCCCACATTGCCGCCCATGTCCATAACGAGCGGCATAAAAAACGCCACAGCCACAGTTGCCGCCAAAACGTCCTCAAAGCCGCGCATTACAACCGCCGCAAACATGCCCGCCAAAATGGTAATAACCAAAAACGGCAAGCGCACCTTCCAAATAGCCCACAAGCTGCCGCTTATTAAGGTTTCGCTGCGGTTTGCCTCGTCGCTGGCTACGATACCTGCCTGTATGAACAAGTCCTCGGTGGTTTCGTCCTCCAAAATGTCCACCGCGTCGTCAATGGTAACAATACCCACTATGCGGTTTTCCTTGTCCACCACGGGTACGGCGAGCCAGTCTAGCTTTTGCAAAAGCCGCGCGACCTCCTCTTGGTCGGTGTCGGTGGTGACTACGGCGGTGGTTTCCTCCATTATGCTCTCGATGGTGACATCGGGCTTAGCAATCAATAAATCGCGTAACGAAAGCACGCCCTCTAGCTTTCTTTTGTCGTCAGTGATATAAAGGGTGTAAATCGTTTCCTTTTCCTCGGCGTTGCTTTTTACCTTTTCTAGTGCCTTGTCGGCGGTCATTCCTTTAAATAGGCGAACGTATTCGGGGGTCATTATGCGCCCTGCCGTACGCGGCTCGTAGCCCATGAGCAGGTTTGTCATTTCGCGCTCCTTGGGCGAAATCATCGCAAGCATTTTTTTGGCGACAGCGGCTGGCATTTCGTCAAATAATTTTACGCGGTCGTCCGGCGCAAGCTCGTTTACTAGCTCTATGGCCTGCTCGTCTGTAAACGAGCGAAGCAAATTTTGTTGGTCGTCTGTGTCGAGCTGTTCAAACACATATAAAGCCTTGTCCTTGGACAAAAGCCGATAGGCTATACACTGGTTTTTTGCGGACAAGCTCTGTATTGCATCAAGTATGTCCACCTCGTTTGAGTCGTTTAGAAAGCTCTTTAGCTCGTTCATGTTTTTTTGTTTCAAAAACTCCATGATTTGGTCGTATGCGTTTTGCATTTGTAAACACCTCCTAGATTGAACATGTAAAACATGCCCTCTAAAAATGAACCTTATCGCTTGCTTTGTCAACAATTTTTTTTTATTATATACTGGTACGATAATTTGTAATCATTTGAACGGTGGTGTAAGCTGTGATAAAAGTAAAAGTACCTGCGACTACGGCAAACATGGGCGCGGGCTTTGACTGCCTTGGCATGGCGTTGGATTTATATAACGAGCTTATAGTGCAGGAAGCCGACGCGTTTTCCATTGAAATGAAAAAAAATACTGGTATGCCTAAGTCGCACTTGACAAAGGACAATATGGTCTACCAGTCTATGCTGCGTTTTTACAGCGAAATAGGGAAAAAAATACCCGAGGTGAAAATAACGCAGGACGACAATATACCCATGACACGCGGCTTGGGAAGCAGCTCGGCGTGTATAGTCGCAGGGCTTTTTGCCGCAAACGAGCTGGCGGGCAAGCCGCTTTCCAAGGACGAGCTTGCACAGCTTGCGTGCCAAATAGAAGGCCACCCCGACAATGTCGCGCCTGCCGTGTACGGCGGAATAATCATAGCTGTACTAGAGGACGATAAGCTGTTCCACGTAAAAATCGCGCCGTCGGACGAGCTTTCGTTTGTGACATTTATCCCGAATTTTCAGCTATCTACGGCAAAGGCAAGGAAAATATTACCTAATATGTATTCTAGGGCAGATGCGGTGTTTAATATTTCGCGCGCATCGCTTTTTGTGGCTTCTATGATGAGCAGAAATTGGGACAATCTGGCGATTTCCGTCAACGACAAAATACATCAGCCCTATCGCGGTACGCTTATTCCTAGCATGGAGCAGATTTTTAGTTGTTCTGCGGAGGCGGGCGCAAAGGGCGTTTTTATGAGCGGCGCAGGGCCTACAATTATTGCTATTGTCGGGCGGGAGCATGAACGTGAATTTGCCGACACAATGAAATCGCGCCTAAATGAAATTGAATGCGGCGTATGGGAAACAAAAATTTTGCACGCGGACTTGAATGGAGCGGAAGTGAATGAAATACTTTAGTACACGCGGCGATAAGCGCGCATTGACGGCTTCTCAGTCGATTATAAAAGGAATCGCCGACGACGGCGGACTTTATGTACCCGAGGAAATCCCTAGTGGGGGCAATATAAGCGAGCTGTCAAATTTTAGCTATAACGAAACGGCGTTGTGGCTTATGCAGAAATATTTTACCGATTATACCCATGACGAGCTGAAAGGCTGTGTGGACAGCGCGTATAATGCCGCGAATTTCTTTTCGCCCGATGTCGCGCCGTTGGTTCATGCGGCTGGTACTTCGTTTTTGGAGCTGTATCATGGGAAAACGCTGGCGTTTAAGGATATGGCGTTGTCGATTTTGCCGCATTTGATGACTACGGCTTTAAAGAAAACAAAAAACCCGAAAACGCAAGTAATTTTGACCGCTACCTCGGGCGATACTGGCGTAGCCGCCTTGGAGGGCTTCAAAGATATAGACGGCATAAAAATAATTGTTTTTTATCCCGAAAACGGCGTAAGCGTGGTACAAAAGCAGCATATGATTACACAAAACGCAAAAAATATTTGTGTGGTGGGAATAAAAGGCAATTTTGACGATGCGCAAAGCGAGGTAAAGCGTATTCTGCTCGACAAGCGGCTTAATGAACAGCTAGATTCCAACGGCTACGAGTTTTCCTCTGCAAACTCCATCAATACAGGCAGGCTCATACCGCAAATTGTATATTATTTCTATGCGTATTCGCGGCTTGGCTCGCAGGGAGCCGTTAATTTTGTCGTGCCTACAGGCAATTTCGGCAACATTTTGGCAGGCTATTACGCAAAAAAAATGGGGCTTCCTATTGACAAGCTAATTTGTGCAAGCAACGAGAATAGGGTGCTTTGTGACTATTTTGATACTGGCGTTTTTGATTCTAATCGTCCGTTTTATTTAACGTCCTCGCCGTCTATGGATATTCTAGTGCCTAGCAATTTTGAGCGTTTGGTGTATGAAATTTCCAGTGACAATGTGCAGGAGCGGCTGACGAGGCTGTCGACTAAACAGCGTTTTACGTTAGATGTGCCTAGAGATTTTGTCGGCTATGCCGCTACGGAAAGGGAGGTACGCGCCGCAATAAAAAAGGTTTTCGCACAGGGCTATTTAATCGACCCGCACACGGCTGTGGCATACACCGCGCAGGAAAAATCTGGCGAAAGGGGCGTGATTGTGTCTACCGCAAGTCCGTATAAATTTACAAAAACTGTAATGACGAGCATTGACGACAAGTACGAGAGGTATGACGATTTTGAGCTTATGGAGCAAATGGCGGAGCTTACAAGGGGCAGCGTGCCTGTGCAGTTTTGCGGCTTGAAAGGCCGTGATGTGGTGCATAGCGGTGTGGCGGAGATTGCGGGAATGGAGAAATGCGTGTTGGAGTTTTTGCAGTAGGGGCGTTTCCGCTTTTCCGCAAAAAAAAGAGGACAGGGGGGATATGCCCTGTCCGATATGCGGTAAAAACCACGTTGTCAAATTATGTTAGTGTGTTGCACGACCAAATTTATATCTCGACACAAATATACAACGTAGAAAAGCGTATGTCAATTAAAATTGTAGTAAATTTGTAATGGTTATTTTTGGGAGGGGATTTCTTGTATGAAAAAACAAATCACCGCAATTCTACTCACTATCACCATACTTGCCTCGATGCTGCCTATGCTTCACATAACTGAGCAAGTAACGGCGCTTTCTACCCGCGACCCGCGCCGAATTTATGTTTCGGGGCAGGAGTTTAGGGTAGGGGACGACCAGCGAATTTGGGTCAACGGCGTAAATACGCCGTGGTTCAACTGGAACGACTTCGGCGGCAATTTCAACCGTTCCCAATGGGCGGAGCATTTCGCGCTGTTGAAGCAGGACGGCGTAAATGCTACCAGAATATGGGTAAACTGTAACAACGACCAGGGCGCGGTTACAATCAACGCGCAGGGGCTTGTTTCGGGCGTTTCTAGCAGTCACTGGAATCACCTCGGGCAGCTGTTCGACCTAGCCATGGAACACGAAATTTATATAATGGCGGCGATTACCTCGTTCGACCATTTCAAGGGAACAAACGGCGCGAGGTGGCGTAATATGCTCTCGTCCTCGGCGAATATTGACTCGTTTGTGGAGCATTACACAAGGGGCTTTATTCAGCGTTTCGGCGACAATCCGTATTTGTGGAGTATTGACCTGATGAACGAGCCGGACTGGGTACACGAGGAGGACGTAAACGGAAACCGTGTGCAGAATTATTCAACCAACGGCTTCTCGTGGGCGCATTTGACGAACTTTTTCGCGCGTAACGCCGCCGAAATACGCAGTACAAGCGATGTACTGGTAACGGTCGGCTTTGCTATGCCTAAGTATAATTCCGACAATCATACAGGCAATATGGCCTCCGACACGCGTATGCAGGCGCAGCTTAACAGCCCGTACGCCAAGCTGGATTTTTGGTCTACCCATTATTATGACTATGTGGGCGAATGGTTCGGTCACCCCTTTACGAGAACGCCTACAGGAACGCTTGCACAGGGCGGCTGGGGGCTAACCGCCGACCGACCCGCGCTAATAGGCGAAACCTACGGCGGCGGTACTCGCGGCTGGACAGGAAGCAGTACGCCGTTTACCCAAACAAGCACGCAATACACAATACGGCAGGACTATGTAAACGCATTTAACAATAACTGGCAGGGCGTAATGGCGTGGACTTCCAATTATAGCTGCGGACAATATCCCGATATAGGAATGAGTACAATAGGGGACGCTACTCGTCATATAAGAAGCAACTATCCGCAATTAGTCTTTCCCTCTATTTCTGTAGAACCCGACCCATTTTTGTTTAATATGCAGACTATGCCTGCCGACGCGTTTACGCGGCTTACTGGCACTGGCGGCAGCTCGTCCTCCGCCCGCGCCACAGACGTACTGGTAAGAAACGGCGCGTCTACTACGCAAATCACCGCCAACTCTGGGGCTTCACGCTCGGTAACAGTTACTGGCAGAACAGGCTCATCACAGGGCGTATTGTTCCAAATAAATAACCTATCGGGCGTAAACGCGAGTAGTGAATACACGTTTACAGTTACTGGCAGTTTTACAAATAACGCGGCAGGCAAGCGCGCGAGAATACGCACGGAGGACGGCGTATCGCCGCAACGCACTTATTTTGCTACACCTAACGCAAGCGGCGAATTTACGCTAACTGCCGTTATGAACGGCTCACAAATTTTGGCAGACGGCACTGTGCGTTATAGTATCGGCTGTGACAGCTCGTCCGCGCCGTTCCCCGATATGCTTATTACAGGAATCACTATTGCGGAGGGCGGTACTCCTACGCCAAGCCCTAGCCCTAGCCCCTCGCCAAGCCCTTCACCAAGCCCAAGTCCTAGCCCTTCGCCAAGCCCCTCACCAAGCCCCTCGCCAAGCCCAAGCCCCACTCATATCTTCGCCACCTTAATCCCCACACTACGCGCAGGCAATTACAGCGACTGGACACCATTCCAGTGGCCTGCCGCTCGTATGGAGGGCGAGTTTTCTGGCTCGTATTTTACGACTACAGGCACTACGGACGCGCGCCGTTGGCAGTTTAGCGCAGGTGAGGTAGTGGCGGAAGCAGGGGCAAGCCCTGCCAACAATTACTATAACTGGATTATTTCTGGGCAGGGCGGAGCAAGGTCTGTATCTACGACCTTACCCTCGCCTGCCGTTGGTAACAGGGTCTTTGTCACCTTTGATTATTTGCCTGGCACAATCACAGCAGGGAACAACCCAAACCGCCCTTCGCTTGCGTTGGAGTTCCGCTCTGGCTCGTCTACTCTGCTTGGTATTACGCAGGGCAGAACTAACGCGAACGCAACGCCGCAATTTGGCGTAATATCAGGGGCTACCATGCCCGTGGACACGTCCAATCCGCTACAGCTTGCGAGTAGCTCTGGGCTGTTTACGCGCTTTACGAGTATTGATTCGCTTACTAGCCCTGCATGGACGGCGCGGTGGTTTACCTTTGGTATTGTTTTCGATTTTTCACAACAGAACGCGCGAATAGTAGCGGTACAACGCGGCAGTACGGCAGTGCTTGCAGACGTTACTGTGCCGATAAGCGGCTCGGATATTTCCTCGGTAGTGTGGAACTACACAAGGCCGTCTGGCGTGAATATTTCCACGGACAATAATGGCATAGACAATCTGTTCTTTTTCTACGAAGCACATCATACAAACACGATTGTTGACTTTGTGCCGCCTGCTATGCTAGGCGCGCCGCCTAGCCCTGTAGACCCAGGAGCAAACGCCACTCTGTGGCAAAATTGGTTTATTACCGCGGACAAAGGCGCGCAAATAGCCGATTTAAATCTGCCTACACAAATACAGGCAATTCTTTTTGACGGAAGCTCCGCGACTGTGCCTATTTCTTGGGCGGTGACAGATATGCCGTGGACTCGCACGGCGGAAAAGCCCACCACCATGGTATTTGATTCCAATAGAGCGGGAGTATATGAATTTACTGGAACAACCACGGACGTAAACGGCGTAGCCCATAACAGAATGGGCGTAAAGCCGAAAATATTCGTGGAAGTACGGACAGGGCTATTGCACGACTTCGCGCGACCTGTGGAATGGCTCGACAGGGGCGTTGTCGCTGTGCCGAACAATAGCGGCGGCGGTACTCTAGTGCAGTGGCGATTGTCCGCGGAGGAATACGCGCAGGACATGCGCTTTGATGTGTTTAGGCTTAGGGGAGGCAGCGATACACGCATAGCTACAGCCACAAACGCCACAAACTTCATAGACACTGGCGGCGCGGCGGGCGACGGCTACTGGGTAGTACCGGTGGGCGAAAGCCGCGACAGCGTTACGGCAGGCTATGGCGTTAGGCTTGCTAACAATTATTTGCAAGTGCCGCTGCAACAGCCGCGCTCACGCCCAAATCCTGCGCTTGCCTATAACGGCGTATTAAATTATCCGTCTACGGAGAACCCAACGACCACAATCGACTATATCGTAAGCGACATGTCCGTGGCGGACGTGGACAGCGACGGTCAATACGAAATTTTAGTAAAATGGACAACAAATATGCAGCGCGACCCAGGGCTTTCCGCACGGCATACAGGCGAAACAATTTATGATATGTATAAATTTTCGCCCACGACTGGCGCGAGTGAGCTTTTGTGGCGTATCAACTGGGGCATAAACCGCACCTCGGGCGAGCATATCGCGCCCATGCACTTCTTCGACCTAGACAATAGCGGCTTCGCCAAGTTTGCTATAGCTACCTCGGAGGGAACGAGGGTATACCACCCCGACCCTGTAACTGGCTTAGTCTTGGAAACCTTTGAGGGCGGTACGCCAGTGTATATTATTGGCGGAAATGGCACAAATAACCACTCGGGCAATTTTAATTATCACGGGCTATTGAACTTCTCGCGAGGGTTTTATAACCGCGATTCCGCCTCTGGCGGTAACTGGGTAAGCAACCCTAGCAATGTATGGATTGGCGGTACTCGTTGCCCTGTAAGGAACGTAAACAACACAGGCGCGGTAGGCAGAATAAACAACGGCCCAGAATTTTTTACCGTGTTTGACGGGCTTACTGGCTTGCCGCTAGATACAGTCGAATACTTCGCGCCGTATGGAATAAACCGCGGCGGCTGGGGCGATACAAATCAAAACCGCTCCGACCGCTTTATGGGCGCGGTTGCGTTTATGCCAAAGGGCGGCGTAGAGGGCGCGGAGCCGTGGCCCACAGTAGTGGAAGCGCGACAGCACTACAATCCCTCGTTTGCGGCGGCGTATCAGCTTATTGACGGCAAAATACAAGCGATTTGGCAGTATGATTTCCGTGAATGGGGTACGCCTACAGGCGGTAATCACCAAATGATTGTTGGCGATGTAAACTTTGACGGCTATGACGAGGTTAGCTTTGGCTCGGTGACCTTAGACCACCGCGGCAGAATCCTTTGGGCGGCTACAGGCGACAGAGGTACAATAAACGTGGGGCATGGCGATGCACTGCACCAAACGGCTATTTTCCCTAATTCGCGTGAGCTTTATAGATTTAGCCCGCACGAAGCAGGGCCGCCCGACAATGTAACGCTGTTTCACGCCGCGACTGGCCGCCCTGTGTGGACACACAGCACAGCCGCAAACGATGTAGGGCGCGGAGCAATGGGCAATATTACGCCGTTGCCAGGCTTTGAGGTATGGGCTTCTGGCGGAACGCCTATTCACAATATGCTTACAGGCGAACAAATTCACGTAAGCGGCGGAGTTCCCATTAACTTTATGGTGTATTGGACGGGCGCGTTAATGAGGGAATTTTTGGACGGCGGCGGCGATGCCGCGTTGTCAATATCACGGCTAACGAATTTTAATTTTAGCTATCAGCCGAGCGTAGGCATAGTACGCAACGCAGGCGCAAGCCGCCTAGAAGCGACACGCGCGAACGTGCAGACCCTTACAGGCACGCTTTCCGTAAACGGAACAAAGTCAAACCCTAGCTTGCAGGCGGATATTTTCGGCGATTGGCGCGAGGAAATAATCGTACGCACGAGCAATAATCAGGCGTTACGCATTTACACCACAAACCACCACACGCCGTATACCTTCTACACATTTATGCACGACCCAGCGTACCGCCTTGCCGTTTCGTTACAAAACGCGGCGTACAACCAACCGCCGCACCCGAGCTTTTATATAGGGCCGACGGTGGCGGCTAGTGTGCTTGCTCGTGAAATGCCTGTGCCTAATACCCGATTTGCCAGAGTGCCGCAGGGGGATTTTGTGATAGGGGACGTTGACGGCAACGGCTTTATTAACATCATAGACATGATTACGATTGCTAGATATGTAGTGGGCGAGAACGTGAGCATTGACTTGCGCGCCGCGGATATAGACGGCAATGGGGTAGTGAATGAGCAAGATGTTAGAATGATTTTGAAGCTGTTGGTGGGGTTTAGGTTGGAGGATATAAGGGCTTAGTTAAACCCCTCAAACACCCCCAAAATCTCCGCGAAATCCGCATAATCCTGCTCTGTCCAGCCCTCGCGTTCCGACAAAATCACTAGGGTAAAGGGCGAGGGGGCGTAAACGATTGCCATTTCGTGCCATGCCCTTGGCTCTGTCCAGCCTGTTTTGCTTGCTATGGGGTAGGCGGACGAGATAAACGAGTGTTGATTGTCTAGTAGCGAGGCCTTGAACAAGTCCGCAAAATCTGCGTCAGATTCTATATATTCGTAGATTTTGCGGGCAAAAAGCCCTGCTTCGTTGGCGGATAGCTCGGAGTTCATTACCCTGTCGCCTATGAGGCGCGGATTTCCGCCCGATTCCTTGACAAAATCGGCGTAGCTTGCTATGCCGAAAAGCCGCACGAGCATAAGCGTGGCTACGTTGTCGCTTTCGCTTATTTTTAGGCGTAATAGCTCGCGTAGTGTAAACTGCGCGCCGTAGTCGTAATTTTTTTGGATTATGCCAGAGCCCCAGTTTGTGTCAATTTCGGTAAATTCGTGCAGAGTGTCGAGGTCTGCAAGCCCTTGTTCTGCAAGCAAATATACATACAGCGCGTAAAACGCCTTTGGTACACTGGCAGAAAAATATAGCCTATCGGCATTGTAACGATAGGTAAAGCCTGTTTCTAGGTTTTCGTAGTATACCGACAACAAATCGCCGTGCTTTTCGAGTAGCTCGTCTATGTAATCGGTTTGGGCAACGGGCGGAGCTTGCACTTGCGGCTCGGGGGCTTGCTCCGTTTCGATATAAACCTCGGCTATGTCGCGGAATTTAATTAACGCAAAAATAACCGCGCCGAAAACTAGAATAACCGTCAAAAACGCCATGATTTTTTTCATCGCTGAACCCTCGCTCCTACGCCGCGCATAAGCGCTTCCACTTCCTTTAGCGAAGCCATGGACGTATCGCCAGCCGTAGTCATGGCTAGCGCGCCGTGGCATACGCCATAATTTAACGCGGTTTGATAATCCTTTTGCTGCATTAGCCCATAAATAAGCCCCGAGGCGAAGCTATCGCCGCCGCCTACACGGTCGAGTATTTCTAGGGCTTTAAATTCCATGCCGTGATAAATTTCGCCGTCTGCGTAACAAATCGCCGACCAGTCGTTGATTGTGGCGGTGCTTACCTCGCGTAGGGTCGTGGCGATTACCTTAAAATTGGGGTAGGCGGTATGGGCGGCGTGAAGCATGTTTTTGTAGCCGTTTATGTCTAGGCAGGAAAGGTCGCCGCTTCCTGTTTCTAAGCCAAGGCAAGCGGTAAAATCCTCCTCGTTGCCGAGCATAACGTCAATGTATTTTGCTATTTCCTTGTTTACTTCCTGCGCTTTCTTTTTGCCGCCGATATGTCCCCATAGGGACGGGCGGTAGTTTAGGTCGTAGCTTACGATTGTGCCGTGTTTTTTTGCACATTTTACCGCATCTAGCGCGACCTGTGCGGAGCTTTCGGACAATGCGGCAAAGATACCGCCTGTGTGAAACCAGCGTACGCCGCATTCGCCAAAGATATGCTGCCAGTCTATATCGCCGCTTTTTAAATTCGCCACGGCGGTATTCGCGCGGTCGCTAATTCCCACCGCGCCGCGAACGCCGTAGCCGCGTTCTGTGAAGTTTAAGCCGTTTCGTGCGGCGCGGCCTATGCCGTCATATTCTACCCATTTAATAAAGCGAGTGTCCACGCCGCCCTGCAAAATTAAATCCTCAATTAAAAAACCGATGTCGTTGTCCGCAAACGCGGTGACGACAGCGGTCTGTAGCTTGAAGCATTTACGCAAGCCGCGCGCGACATTGTACTCGCCGCCGCCCTCCCAGGCGCGGAAATTGCGTGCGGTGCGAATACGCCCCTCGCTTGGGTCAAGGCGCAGCATTACCTCGCCGAGGGAAAGCTGGTCGAACATGCAGACGTTTTTGGGCTTAATATTTAACATTACAACACACCTAAAAGCATTAAAAACCCTGGTACAAAGGTGCTTGCCACGCCGTTGAGGATTAGAACATGCGGCGAGAGCTTGTCTATGGCCTTGCTTCCCAGCAAAATGGAAACAAATGACTGCGCCCACAAAACGCCCCACATGCCCCATAGGTAAACAAATACCCACAAGCCGCCCATTGCCGCCTCGCCTGCAAAGGTAAAGGAAACGAGCATAGCAAACATGCTGAACACGCCGAAAACATTCCAGTTGGTGCTTTTAAAGAATATATGCGCGGCGATGAGAAAATAGTTCAGTGAAAACAGCCACATGGCCGCGGAAAAGCCGTAATACACATGTAACGGCAGGTCGGCGAACAAATGCGCCTGCGAGGTCTGGAAAACGGCGTTTATTCCGATTATAAGCCCGACAAGAACATTTGCAAACGCCTTGGCGTTGTCGTCTACTTTCTTTAGATAGCTGATTCCGTTGAGGGTCAATGCAAACCCCGCAAATAGTAAATTTACTCCTAGCAAATAAATCACGCCTTTCTTATATTATGTTAATTTGGCACATTTTCATTACGTTTATTGCCTCTTTGTGGCTTTGGGGCGTTACGCCTGCACAGCATTTTTCATTTACATAAATTTCTATGTTGGGCATGGCGTTTTTGAGCATAATTGCGTTAGAAATAACGCATATGTCCGTGCAAAGCCCCAAAAGCTCTATGCGCGTTAGTTCCTGCTCTTTCCCTTTTAAGAAATCAACAAGCGCGGTGCTTCCAAAAACTGGCTTCTCGAATGTTATCGCGTTCTCGGCGGCGGTTAAAACGTCCTCGTGTATTTCCCAGCCGTCCGTGCCTTTTACGCAATGCACAACGGGCAGCTTTTTGCCCTCTGGCGTGGATAAATAGTCCTCGCCGTGGGTGTCTGCCGTAAACAAAACTAATTCGTCGGACGAATTTTTGATACGCTCCGCGACCGCAGGCACGATTGCCGCGGCTTCCTTTGTGCCGAGCGAGCCGTCGATAAAGTCGTTTTGCATGTCTACTATAACCAATGCTTTCATTTTGTATCATGTCCTTTCTTGCTTGCAAAATCTTACGAAGTATATCCAAATGAATTAAAAATGTCAATTCGATTTTGTGAGTCAATTTTGCGGTTCAAAATCCCCCAATATTTTCCTAAAAAAAATTTTTTGTAAATTTTCTGAAAAAAAGACTTGACTTCGGGCGAAAAAGAAATATAATCATGTCTTGTGGCGTGTTCTTGGAACGTGTTGGAAGATGTTCGACAGTGACACGCGCGGAAACGTGAAGAATTTGGAGGTAGCTTATGCAGAGCCAAAAAATACGCATAAATCTTAAAGCATACGACCACAAGCTCATTGACCAGTCTGTGGTACAAATCATAGAAACGGCAAAACGTACAGGCGCGGAAATTTGCGGCCCTATACCCTTGCCCACAAACAAAGAAATAGTAACAATTCTGCGTGCGGTACACAAGTACAAGGATAGCCGCGAGCAGTTTGAGATGCGTACGCATAAACGTCTTATAGATATTCTTATGCCTACCCCAAAAACCGTAGATGCCCTCACGCGCCTTGACTTACCCGACGGCGTGGACATCGCGGTCAAGATAATGTAGAACGGGAGCGAAAGATTGTGAAAAAAGCGATTTTAGCAAAAAAACTCGGCATGACACAAATATTCACAGAGAATGGCGAAATGGTTCCCGTTACGGTTCTCGAAGCAGGCCCTTGTACAATAGTACAAAAGAAAACTGTCGAGAAGGACGGCTACGCCGCATTGCAGGTAGGCTTTGGCGAAATACGAGCAAAGCTAGTAAGCAAGCCAGAGCAAGGGCATTTTGTAGCACATTTGGGTGCTAACGCCGCGCCAAAGCGTGTGTTGAAAGAGCTTCGCCTTGACGATTGTGACAAATTTGAGGTCGGCGGAGAAATTAAAGCAGACATGTTTTCCGCAGGCGACCATGTAGACGTAACAGGCACTTCTAAAGGTAAAGGCTTCCAAGGCGCGATTAAACGCCACAACATGCACCGCGGGCCTATGACACACGGTTCTAAGTACCACCGCGGACATGGTTCTATGGGGCCAGGCACAACGCCTGGTAGAGTTCGCAAAGGGAAAAAATTACCAGGGCATATGGGTGCGAAAAAAACAACAATCCAAAATTTAGAGGTTTTTCGTGTTGATGCAGACAAAAATTTGATTTTAATACGCGGAGCAGTACCTGGTATAAGGGGCGCGCTCGTAACAATTAAAAGCACGGTTAAAGTTTAAAGTGCAGAACATTAAGGAGTTGTAATCATGGCTTCAGTAGCAGTTAGAAATATTAAAGGCGATGCCGTTGGCAAAATAGAGCTTGACGATGCGATTTTTGGCGTAGAGGTAAACAAGCACGCCGTACACATGGCAGTTGTACAATATCTCGCCAACCAACGCCAAGGCACAAAATCGGCAAAAACTCGCGCAGAGGTTCGCGGCGGCGGAGCAAAGCCGTGGCGGCAAAAAGGAACAGGGCGCGCTAGACAGGGTTCGATTCGTTCGCCCCAATGGAAAGGCGGCGGCGTAGTGTTCGCGCCCAAGCCACGCGATTTTTCCATCAAACTTAACAAAAAACTAAAAAGACTGGCGTTAAAATCCGCGCTTACGGATAAGGTGCTTAACGACAAGCTGATTGTTTTAGATAGCCTTGAGTTTTCCGAAATTAAAACAAAGCAAATGACTAGCGTATGCAAAAATCTTGACTTAGGCAAGGCACTGTTTGTAATAGACGGCGGTAACGGAAATGTTGTACTCTCCGCTCGCAATATCCCAGGCGTTAAAACCGCGGGGGTAAACACAATCAATGTGTACGATATTCTATACCACGATAACCTCGTTATTACCAAATCGGCTATAGAAAAAATGCAGGAGGTGTACGCATAATGGCAGACCTAAAGTATTATGATGTCATTTTTAAGCCTCTTATGACAGAAAAAAGCATGAATCTACTTGAAGAAAAGGCGTACTCGTTCTACGTTCACCCCAAGGCAACAAAAACCCAAATAAAAGAAGCGGTCGAGCGGCTTTTTAACAACGTGACAGTGGAATCAGTAAACACAATGAATGTCCACCCGAAAAAACGCCAGCGCCGCGGCTCTAAGCCAGGCGAAACGGCAAGACGTAAGAAGGCAATCGTAAAGCTAACTCCAAGCAGCAGCCCCATAGAATACTTTGAGGGCATATAGAAGAAGTAAAGGAGATTTTTCATGGGCATAAAACGCTATAGACCCATAACCCCCTCCCAAAGACAGATGACGGTTTCCGATTTTGCGGAAATTACGAAGTCTACACCGGAGAAAAGCCTTACCGTTCACTTGAAAAAGCACTCTGGCCGCAACGGACAGGGCAAAATCACGGTTAGGCACAGGGGCGGCGGGGCAAAAATAAAATACCGCATAATTGACTTTAAGCGTGACAAGGACGGAATACCCGCCAAGGTCGCCGCTGTAGAGTATGACCCCAACCGTACCGCAAATATTGCGTTGCTGCATTATGCGGACGGCGAAAAACGCTATATCCTAGCGCCCATAGGCGTAAAGGTCGGCGATAGCCTAATGAGCGGTGTTGAGGCAGAAATCAGACCAGGTAACGCGCTTCCCATGAAAGTGATTCCCGTAGGTACGGAAATCCACAATATCGAAATGAAACGCGGTCGCGGTGCGCAAATGGTTCGTTCGGCAGGAAATGTCGCACAGCTTATGGCTAAGGACGAGAAGTACGCTACTGTACGGCTTCCGTCTGGTGAAATGCGTGTTGTTCCCGTAGACTGCCGCGCAACAATCGGGCAGGTAGGAAACCAAGACAACGAGCTTATCAATGTAGGTAAGGCAGGTAAAAAACGTCATATGGGTATCCGCCCGACTGTCCGCGGTTCTGTAATGAACCCGAACGACCACCCGCATGGCGGTGGTGAGGGTCGCGCCCCCATAGGCCGCTCTGCGCCGTGTACACCATGGGGCAAGCCCGCACTTGGCTACAAAACACGTAAGAAAAACAAGCAAAGTAACAAATATATTGTACGCAAGCGCGACACCAAGTAGGAGGTACTAATATATGGGTAGGTCATTAAAAAAAGGGCCGTTCTGTGACGAACATCTTATGAAAAAGGTAGTAGCACAAGAAAATGTTCAAAACAAAGCGGTAATCAAAACATGGTCGCGCCGTTCAACAATTTTCCCTGAAATGATTGGGTTTACGATTGCGGTGCATGATGGTCGCAAGCATGTTCCCGTTTATATAACGGAAGATATGATAGGGCATAAGCTAGGCGAATTTGCCGCTACACGCACGTATCGCGGACACGGCAAGGACGCTGAAAAAAGAAGTAAAGCGAAGTAGGAGGTACACAACCCATGGCTAAAGGACATAGGAGCCAGTATAAGGCGGAGCGTAACAAGGAAAACCGCGAAATGCGCCCCCATGCTATTCATAAATATGCAAGAATCTCCGACCGTAAAGCAAGAATTGTTCTTGAACAAATTAAGGGCAAGGGCGTGGAGCAGGCGGCTTCGATTCTTCAATATAATCCGCGTTACGGCGCGTATCTAATCGGCAAGGTGCTTAAATCGGCTGTTGCGAATGCGGAAGAAAACCATCAGCTAGACACAGACGGCTTGTTTGTAGAGGAAGCCTTTGCAGACCAAGGGCCGACCATGAAGCGCATACAGCCGAGAGCAAAGGGTCGCGCATACCGAATCAATAAGCGTACAAGTCACATCACAATTGTGTTAAACGAGAGGTGAATCCATGGGTCAAAAAGTAAATCCCCACGGTTTAAGACTGGGAATAAATAAGGAATGGGATTCCGTTTGGTACGCGGAGAAGGATTTCGCAAAATACCTCTTGGAGGACCACAATATAAGGAAGTTTATTAAGAGCTACTTCAAGGACAGAAAGCCAGTCCCTGTTGACCCCAAGATTGCGCGTATAACAATCAAACGCACATCTAACCGCGTTAAAGTAACCCTGCACACCGCAAGCCCAGGTATTATCATAGGGCGTAACGGCGAAGCGATTAAGGTTCTTACAGACGCAATCCAAAAGCTGGTTGACCGCAACCCCAACGAATACAAGGCAGACGTAGAAATAAGCGAAATTAAACGGCCAGAGCTTAACGCGCAGCTTGTAGCGGAGGTAATCGCCAAGGATTTAGAAAACCGCGTAACCTTCCGCCGTGCTATGAAGCAAGCCATGCAACGTACAATGAAAAACGGCGCGAAGGGTATAAAGGCGGCTGTTTCGGGGCGTTTGGGCGGTGCGGACATCGCGAGAACCGAAAGCTACCACGAGGGAACAATTCCACTGCAAACATTGCGGGCGGATATAGATTACGGCTTCGCAGAAGCGGACACCACCTACGGCAAGCTCGGCGTAAAGGTGTGGCTGTACAAGGGCGAAGTGCTTCCGGGACAGGCAAGGCAGAGAGACGACCGCCCGTTCCGTTCAGAAAGACGGGAAGGAGCAGGCGAATATGCTAATGCCAAAAAGGGTAAAAAGACGCAAGCAGTTCCGCGGTCGAATGACAGGAAAGGCGCTGCGCGGCAATAAAATCACTTACGGCGCATATGGGCTTATAGCAATGGAGCCTACATGGATAACCGCAAATCAAATCGAGTCGGCACGTATTGTTCTCAACAGAACAATGAAACGCGGCGGTAAGGTATGGATAAAGATTTTCCCCGACAAGCCAGTGACAGAAAAGCCCGCCGAAACTCGTATGGGTAGCGGAAAAGGCTCGCCCGAATACTGGGTAGCGGTGGTAAAGCCAGGCCGCATTATGTTTGAAATAGACGGCGCAGACGAGGAAACCTCTCGCCGCGCGCTAAAACTAGCAAGCTACAAGCTCCCGATAAAATGTAAGGTTGTTTCTAGGAAAGAGCTAGACGAAATTTTGGCGGAGCAGGCACAATAACAAGGAGGCTGAGGTACTGTGAAATCTAAGAAATACCTAGAGTCCCTTAAAGATAAATCCGTGGAAGAATTAAAAGTTGAGTTAGTAACATCAAAAAAGGAATTATTCAACTTGCGCTTCCAAAACGCCACTAACCAACTGGACAACACGGCGCGAATTGGCGAGGTTCGCAAGAACATCGCAAGAATACAAACAGTAATGACACAGCGCGCCAAGGGTTTGGCATAGGAGGTATTGAAAAATGGAGACTCGCAACTTACGCAAAACAAGGGTAGGCAAAGTAGTAAGCGATAAAATGGATAAAACAATTGTTGTGGCGGTGGAAAACCGTATCCGTCACCCGTTAATCGGAAAAATTGTTAAACGCACGTACAAGCTGAAAGCGCATGACGAAGCAAACGAGTGTGCAATCGGCGATAGAGTTCGCGTAATGGAAACACGGCCGCTGTCTAAGGATAAGCGGTGGCGGTTGGTTACGATTTTAGAGAAGGCGAAATAGGAGGCTGTTAATATGATACAACAGGAAACACGGCTTGCCTCTGCGGATAATTCCGGCGCGAAGGAGCTATTGTGTATTCGCGTTCTTGGCGGCAGTAAACGCAGGTATGCTGGTGTTGGCGATATTATTGTAGCCTCGGTAAAGGACGCAACACCAGGCGGCGTAGTAAAAAAAGGCGAGGTCGTCAAGGCGGTAGTGGTACGCACGGTTAAGGGCTTTTCTCGCCCCGACGGTTCGTCCATTCGTTTTGACCAAAATGCGGCGGTTATTATCCGCGAGGACAAAACCCCGAGAGGCACTCGTATATTTGGGCCGGTTGCTAGAGAATTACGCGAAAAGCAGTTTATGCGTATAGTTTCTCTCGCTCCCGAGGTTTTATAGAAAGCGTGATTTCTATGAATAAGGTAAAATTAAAACGCGGCGATACGGTACAAGTGATTGCGGGTAAGGAAGTCGGCAGAACAGGGCGCGTGCTTCTTATCGACCGAGAAAAGGGACGAATCGTAATCGAGGGGCTTAACATGCAGACTAAGCACCAAAAGCCCAACCGTGCCAACCAAACAGGCGGAATTACCCGCCGTGAAGCCCCACTGCATATTTCTAACGTAATGTATCTTCATAAAGATAAGCCAACCCGCCTAGGCTACAAGCTAGAGGAAGTGGGCGGCGAAATGGTGAAAAAGCGTTACGCGAAATCGACGGGCGAAATCATTGATTAGTCACTAATTGGAGGTCGCGGACATGAGTCGGCTAAAAGAAATTTACGAAAAAGATGTCGTTACAGGCATGATGAAAAAATTCGGTTATACGAATAAAATGGCTGTGCCAAAAATCGAAAAGGTAGTAGTAAATATCGGTTTGGGCGAAGCTAAGGACAATTCAAAGGTTATTGAACATGCCACAAATGACCTCGCGACAATCACGGGTCAAAAGGCAGTCGTAACTAAAGCAAAAAAATCTATTTCGGCGTTCAAGCTGCGCGCAGGTATGCCAGTTGGCTGTAAGGTAACGCTCCGCGGTGCTAAAATGTACAGCTTTGTTGACAGGCTAATAAATATAGCTATCCCGCGTGTTCGTGACTTTCGCGGTGTAAGCCCCGATGCGTTTGACGGACGCGGAAATTATACCCTGGGTATTAAAGAGCAATTGATTTTCCCCGAAATATCCTTTGACAAAATTGATAAATTGCGTGGAATGGAAATTGTTTTTGTAACTACTGCCAAAACAGACGAGGAAGCACGCGAATTGTTATCGCTGTTTGGTATGCCCTTTATTCGTCCAAATTAAGACGAAGCGAATATAGCCATAATTAGCGACCAACAGCCTAAGAGGGCTTCGCGTGTGGTCGTTGAAAACAGTCTGTGACTGTAGGAGGAACTGATAATGGCAAGAAAAGCCTTAGTTTTAAAAGCTGCAAAAAAGCCGAAGTTTGCCGTAAGGGCATATAGACGCTGCAATATTTGCGGACGGCCGCACGCAAACCTGCGTAAATACGGCATTTGCCGTATCTGCTTCCGCGAATTAGCTTACAAAGGGCAAATCCCTGGCGTAAGAAAAGCAAGTTGGTAATACTGAATATTTAGAAGCAAGGAGGATTGCTAATGTTATCCGACCCTATTGGCGATATGCTCACGAGAATCCGCAACGCAAACATGGCAAGGCACACCAAGGTAGACGTACCCTCGTCTAAAATGAAAGAAGCTATTGCATCTATTTTAGTAAAAGAGGGTTACGTTAAGGGCTACGAAATAGTAACCAACGGCGTGAAAAAAACCATGCGGATTACTCTTAAATACGGCAAAAACAAAAACGAAAAGGTTATTGCAGGCTTGAAACGTATTTCTAAGCCTGGCCTTAGAGTTTATGTTGGCTGTGAAGATTTACCAAAGGTTCTTAACGGCTTGGGGACTGCGATTGTTTCTACAAACAAAGGCGTTATGACCGATAAAGATGCGCGCACGCAAGGCGTGGGCGGCGAGATTTTAGCGTTCATTTGGTAATTAAAATAAATAAGGAGGTGCAGAATCATGTCGAGAATTGGACGACTTCCAATACCCATTCCCAGCGGTGTAACAGTAACAATCGCTGACGGAAACCTGGTAACGGTAAAAGGCCCAAAGGGTACACTTAGCCGTAAGCTGTCACCGGACATGACCATCGCACAGGAGGACGGAGCGGTAATTGTTACCCGCCCCAACGACTTGAAGCGGTTTAAATCATTGCATGGGCTTACCCGTACACTTATCAATAATATGGTTGTGGGTGTAACTGACGGATATGTAAAACGCTTAGATATTATCGGTACGGGCTATCGTGCCGCAAAAAGCGGCAACAAACTTACTTTGAATTTGGGCTATTCCCACCCAGTGGAAATGCAAGACCCTGACGGAGTAGAAAGTACCCTAGACGGTACTAACAAAATCATTATCTCGGGCATAGACAAGGAAAAGGTCGGTCAATATGCCGCAAACATTAGAGAAAAACGTCCACCAGAGCCGTATAAGGGCAAGGGTGTTAAATATGAAAACGAATATATCAGACGTAAAGCAGGCAAGGCAGGCAAGAAGTAAGATAGTCAAAAAAAGAAGGTGACTTATGATAAACAAACCATGTCGCGCAGATGCGCGCAAGAAACGGCATTATAGGTTGCGCCGTAACCTGTCGGGTACGGCAAGCAGACCGCGCCTAGCTGTTTTCAAGTCTAATAAGTATATCTATGCACAGCTGATTGACGATGTGAAGGGCTGTACTCTTGCGAGCGCGTCTACTATGGACGAGAGCTTGGTTAAAACCGCCGCGTTGAAGTCCACATCTAATATCGAGGCCGCTAAAATTGTTGGTACTTCTGTAGCCGAAAAAGCGAAAAAGCTCGGCATTGAGGAAGTTGTTTTCGACAGGGGCGGGTATATTTATCACGGAAAAATCGCGGCGCTTGCAGATGCCGCAAGAGAAGCAGGATTGAAGTTCTAAGAAGGAGCTTATGACCTATGGCTATTAAAAAGATAGATGCGAACTCTTTGGATTTAAAAGACAAAGTAGTTTCAATCAATCGCGTAACTAAGGTAGTAAAAGGCGGGCGTACATTCCGTTTTGCTGCGCTTGTAGTTGTTGGCGACGAGGCAGGACACGTAGGTGTCGGGCTTGGTAAGGCTAACGAAATACCCGAGGCTATCCGCAAAGGAAAAGAGGACGCAAAGAAAAACCTATTTTTCCTTGAAAAAAACGAAAACGATTCGCTTTTCCATGAAATCGTTGGGCATTTTGGTGCGGCAAGGGTTCTTATGCGTCCTGCTCCCGAGGGAACAGGAATTATTGCGGGCGGTGCGGTTCGCGCCGTGCTGGAGCTTGTTGGCGTTCGCAATGTGGTAACAAAGTCGATTGGTTCAAATAATAAACATAATGTCGTAAAAGCCACTCTCACGGGGCTTAAAGCAATCAAGACACCTACGGCTGTAGCGCGCTTGCGCGGCAAGTCCGTTGACGAAATTTATGAAGCGAGGAACAGCTAATGTTGAAAATCACGTTGGTGCGTTCGCCCATCGGCGCGAAACCTAAGCATAGGGCGACTATAGCGGCGCTTGGCTTGAAAAAGGTTAATGCCACTGTAGAGCAGAAAGACAACCCCGCGATACGCGGAATGATTCACCATGTAAAACATTTAATTAAAGTTGAAGAATAAAAGTATGAAAAATAGCTTTAGCTATTTTTCATCAAACCACTTTTGCCGTCCTGATGACGGCATGGGGAAAGGAGTGCCTTACTATGAAGCTAGGTGAGCTTAAACCCGCCAAAGGCGCGACAACCAAGGCTTGGCGGCGTGGACGAGGACATGGCTCGGGCAACGGAAAAACCTCTGGCCGCGGTCATAAGGGACAAAAATCCCGTTCGGGCAGCGGAGGTAAGGTCGGCTTCGAGGGCGGTCAAATGCCTTTGTATCGCCGTGTGCCGAAAAGAGGTCATTCTTGCCGAAACACGAAAGAAATTATCGCTATCAATGTACAGCTGCTTAACGTATTTGAGGACGGCGCAGTGGTAGATATTGCGGCTTTGAAACAAAAGGGCTTGGTTTCCAACCCCCGCGATGGTGTTAAAATTCTCGGCAACGGCGAAATAAAAAAGAAGCTAACCGTAAAGGTTAATTACTTTAGTACCAGTGCCGCCGAAAAAATCAATGCGGCTGGCGGAAAAGCAGAAATTGTTGCGAAGTAGAGGTGATTTGATTGTTTAAAATATTCGCCAATGCTTGGCGTGTAGACGATATTCGTAAAAAAATGCTTTTCATATTTTTGTTGCTGTGTATTTATCGCATAGGCTCGGTGCTGATTCCTGTTCCTGGTATTAGCCTAGAAATGCTAAGCCTTGGGCGTTATGGCTGGGGCGAAAGCGACAGCGCGATGACGTTTTTCTCTTTGCTTATGGGCGGAGAGCTAGGAACGGTTTTTGCAATGGGTATTGCTCCGTATATCACAGCTTCAATTATTATGCAGCTGTTGACATACGCAATCCCTGTACTGAATAGTATGCAAAAAGAGGACGAGGACGGCCGTAAAAAAATCCAACAAATCACCCGATACCTGGCTGTTGGTCTTGCCACATTACAAGCCGCGGGAATGGTTTATTCGTACACACGCAACCCGCAGGTCGGCGGACAAAATTTATTTGCTGCGCCAAATGACAATTTATTCGTATACATTGTTGCTACAGTAGCTATGGTAACGGGTACAATTTTTATCATGTGGCTTGCGGAGCTTCTCACGGAAAAAGGAATCGGTAACGGCGCGTCGTTTTTGATTTTTGCCAATATTTTGTCGGGGCTTCCTACTGGCGTTATGACCTTTTGGAGTATGCTCACACAAGACCCCAGTATTTTGACGGTTGCGGGCGTTGTGGTGCTTCTTGCTACGTTCGTTGTGATTATCGGCTTTGTTGTGCTTGTGCATGAGGGCGAACGTCGAATACCTGTACAGTACGCACGCAGAGCGGCGGCTACAAGCTCCCGCGGAGGTATGCAGGGCAATCCGTACATTCCGCTAAAGGTTAATATCGCGGGCGTTCTGTCAATCATTTTCGCCATGTCGCTTATCAGCTTCCCGACAATGCTTGCAGGCTTTTTCCCGAATGCGACTTTCCTACAATTTCTGAACCGTTTTGTAAACTTCAGCAATCTTCACTGGGTCGGCGCAATTCTGTATATTGTTCTAATCTTTGCGTTTACGCATTTCTATACGTCTTTTGCGGTAAACCCGATTGAAATGGCGGAAAACATGAAGAAAAACGGCGGATTTATACCTGGTATTCGCCCAGGTAAGCCTACGAGCGATTTCATTCAGGTCACCGTGAACCGTCTTTCGTGGATTGGTGCTTGCTTCTACAGCTTAATCGCGCTTACGCCTATTGTTATGGGTCGTTTAGCCCCCTCGGCATCTATGATTGCCTTCGGCGGCACGTCACTCTTGATTGTAACAGGCGTAGCGTTAGAGTTTGTAAAGCAACTGGAATCACAGCTTCTCATGCGCCATTACAAGGGCTTTCTGGAATAAAAAATGGCTATTTTCATAAAAAACGACGAACAAATTGCTTTAATGAGAATTGCAGGGAAAATCGTCGCGCGTACTCACGAGCATCTTTCTAAATTTATCAAGGCGGGAATAACCACAGGCGAGTTGAACTCGATTGCGGAGGATTTCATTCGCAGCAATGACGCAAAGCCTACCTTTTTAGGCTATAGGGGTTTCCCCAAGGCGATTTGCACGAGCGTCAATAATGAGGTTATTCACGGCATACCTGGTTTAAGAAAGCTGTTAAATGGCGATATTATCAGTATTGACCTCGGTGTTTGTTACAAACGGTTTCACGGAGATGCCGCGAGAACCTTTGCGGTGGGCGATATAGACCAAAAACACAGAGAGCTGCTAGATGTCGCTGAAAAGAGTTTTTTCGCAGGTATAGAGCTTTGTACCGCGGAAAACAACCTGCATGATGTTTCCGCTGCAATAGATGACTATGTAAAACCGTATGGTTTTGGTATAGTAACAGAGTGGTGCGGACATGGAATAGGGCGGCAGCTTCACGAGGACCCGCAAATTCCGCACACACGGCAAGCAAAACGCGGCCCGCGCCTTAGGCGTGGTATGACACTGGCAATAGAGCCTATGATTAACCTAGGTTCAAGCAAGGTAAGCACAATGAACGACAATTGGACAGTCATTACCCGAGATGGAGAATACTCAGCCCATTATGAAAACACGGTTTTAGTCACAGACGGCACAGCGGAGGTTCTTACCCTATGAAGCGCGGAGCTATAGTTTTTTCTAAAAAAGGCCGCGATAAGGGCAAGCCAATGGTTGTGCTAGACAGTGACGGCGAGTATTTAATATTAGTAGACGGAAAACTGCGGACACTGGAAAAACCTAAGAAAAAAAAGCAAAAGCATGTTCAGCCGACAAATTTTTCAGCAGAGCTACAGCCACCGTGCGGACGTGCTATGCAAAACGCAGATATTCGTAAATTGATAGAAAATTTCCTAATCTCGGAGGGAGGTAGCGAGCGTTGTCAAAAGACGATGTAATTGAAGTAGAGGGCAAGGTTTTAGAAAAATTGCCTAACGCTACGTTTAAAGTCCAGTTGGAAAACGAGCATGTAATTCTTGCACACATATCTGGCAAGCTCCGAATGAATTTTATTCGGATTATTCCAGGCGATAAGGTGCTGATTGAAATGTCACCCTATGATTTGACTAAGGGGCGGATAGTTTGGCGCGATAAGTAAGCGGCACAGCCGCATTTATCCGACTGCTTCTTGGTGGGAATGTCGCCTCGAAGCCTTGAAATCGTCAAATGTGAAACGAAAAAAAGGAGAGAGCGGGCATGAAAGTAAGACCATCGGTTAAACCGATTTGTGAAAAATGTAAAATTATTAGGCGCAAACGCGCTCTTAGAGTTATTTGCGAAAACCCTAAGCATAAGCAAAGACAGGGGTAATACGAGGCGATATAGCCAAAATTAGCGACCAACAGCCCCCATAAGGTTTTACGCTTGGTCGGTGAAAACAGTCTTTGACTGGTAGGAGGAAGAATTTATGGCACGTATTTCAGGCATTGACCTGCCACGCGAAAAAAGAGTCGAAATCGGGCTTACCTATATCTATGGAATCGGTCGTCCGAGTTCTAAGCGTATTCTCACCGAGGCGGGAATTAGCTTTGATACCCGCGTTAGAGATTTAACCGACGACGAAGTAATTAAAATTCGTAACATTATCGAATCGTCACAAATGGTAGAGGGCGACCTACGCCGCGAGGTAGCGTTGAACATCAAGCGCTTGGTAGAAATCGGCTCGTACCGCGGCATACGTCACCGCAAGTCGTTACCTGTACGCGGGCAACGCACACGCACAAATGCGCGTACACGTAAGGGTAAGGCGCGTACAGTAGCTAATAAGAAGAAATAATGTTTTGTTGCCAAAGCCAATTTAGTATTTTTGAAAGGATAAGTGTTTAAATGCCAAAAAAACCAGTAAAAAGAGCGGCGACACGCCGTAGGCGCGACAGAAAGTTTGTTGATAGGGGTCAAGTGCATATCCAATCTTCTTTTAACAATACGATTGTTACCATCACGGACGCATCGGGCAACGCATTAAGCTGGGCTTCTGCGGGTCAGCTTGGTTTCCGAGGCAGTCGTAAGTCTACACCCTATGCGGCGCAAATGGCGGCAGATACAGCGGCAGGAGCGGCTAAGGAATATGGACTTAAGGTCGTAGAGGTTTTTGTAAACGGGCCGGGCAGCGGCAGAGAAGCGGCTATTCGCGCGTTGCAAGCGGCGGGTCTTGAGGTCACCATGATTAAAGACGTTACGCCTGTACCGCACAACGGTTGCCGCCCGCCTAAACGCAGAAGAGTTTGATTGGAGGACTATAGAATATGGCAAGATATACTGGGCCTGTTTGTAGGCTTTGCCGCAGAGAAGGCGAAAAATTGTTCCTTAAAGGGGAAAAATGCTCTAAGCAATGCTGCCCCATAAATAAACGCCCAACCGCGCCAGGTCAGCACGGCACAAGCCGCAAAAAGCTGTCCGAGTACGGTCAACAGCTACGCGAAAAACAAAAAACTAAAAGAATTTACGGCGTGTTAGAAAAACAATTCCGTATGTATTTTGAAAAGGCGCGTACTACACCAGGCGTAACAGGCGAAAATATGCTCCGTTTGTTGGAGCTTCGCTTAGATAACGCTGTGTATCGCCTTGGTTATGGTCGTTCGCGTACAGAAGCGCGGCAAATTGTCCGCCACAATCTCATTACCGTAAACGGCAAAAAGGTAAATATCCCCTCGTATCAAGTAAAAGTGGGCGATGTAATTCAAATACGCGATAAATCTAAAACATTACAGCGTTTTAAAGATATATCAGACGTTACACATTCTCGCGCAGTGCCAGAATGGCTTACCGCCGACCCCGAAAATCTTCGCGGTACGGTAGCCATGAAGCCGCTACGCGAACACATAACCTACGACCTGCACGAAACGCTCATTGTTGAGTTATATAGTAAGTAATTTTGGGAGGTTGACACAGTATGCTAGAAATAGAAAAACCTCGTATTGATATTTTGGAAGTAAAAGACGATTATGGCAAATTTGTGGTAGACCAGCTCGAACGCGGGTTCGGTACGACTATGGGAAATTCCTTACGCAGAGTTTTGTTGTCGAGCCTTTCGGGCGCGGCGGTAAGTAACATTCGCATAGAAGGCGTTTTGCACGAATTTAGTCATTTGCCTGGGGTCAAAGAGGACGTAACCGAGATTATATTAAACCTAAAAAATCTCGCTCTATGTGACGAAAGCGACAATATGAAGCCAAAAACCGCTAGAATAGAAGCAAGCGGCGAGGGCGTAGTTTACGCTAAGGACATAAAGCTCGATGAGAACGTAAAGGTTTGCAACCCCGATTTGGTTATAGCTACTCTTGGCACGCCCGATGCGAAGCTGTTCATGGAAATGACTGTAAGAAAAGGTCATGGCTACGTAGGCGCGGACAAAAATAAAAATCCCGACCAACCAATCGGCTTAATCCCCATCGACTCTATCTTTACGCCTGTACGCAGGGTAAACTTTTATGTCGAGCCTACCCGCGTAGGAAGCGTAACCGACTACGACAAGCTAACAATGGAAATTTGGACTAACGGCACTGTTGGCCCAAAGGACGCGATTTGTATCGGCGCGAAAATTCTTTCGGAGCATTTCAACCTGTTTGTAGACCTTTCCGACTCTGCGAAAAGCGCGGAAATTATGATTGAACGCGAGGATAACGCAAGCGAAAGAATGTTGGAAATGAGCATAGAGGAGCTAGACCTCTCTGTGCGGAGCTACAACTGCTTGAAACGCGCAGGAATCAACACCGTGCAAGACCTCACCGTAAAAACAGAGGACGATATGATGAAGGTGCGTAACCTCGGGCGTAAGTCGCTAGAGGAAGTTCTTAAAAAAATGTCGGATTTGGGGATTACCCTTCAGCCGACCGAGGAGTGAAGGGGCGTTGCCCCTTTCCTACGGTAGACTGTGGTGGGAATATCGTCTAGCAGAGAAGTTTCCTAGCAGTTGAAAAAAAGGAGTGATTAACTATGGCTGGTTATAGAAAATTAGGCCGCACGTCCAGTCAGCGTAAGGCTATGTTGCGTTCTCTTGCCACACAGCTTATTTTCCACGGCAAAATTACAACCACGGAAACCCGAGCAAAGGAAGTACGCAAAATTGCCGAAAAGCTGATAACCCTTGCGGTAAAGGAAAAGGATAATTTCACTACGGAAAATATTACCGTAAAGGTACCTGTCAAGGACAAGGACGGAAAACGCGTAAAAACCCTCGAAAACGGACGTAAAGTGACCGAATATAACGAGGTAGAACGCACAATCCAAAAGGACAGCCCATCTAGGCTTGCGGCTCGCCGCAAAATTTTGAGCGTGTTATATCCAGTTACCAAGGTTCCCGAGGACGGCAGGCGTATGCGTAGCCAGTCGAAAAAAATCGACCTAGCGAACGTCATGTTTGAAAAATGGGCTCCCAAATATTCTGGACGTAACGGCGGCTATACCCGCATGATTAAAATAGGCGCAAGGCGCGGCGATGCCGCCCCTATGGTGTTGTTGGAGCTGTTGTAAGAAGGGCTTTGCCCCTTATATCTAATTGAAACTTTTTGTAACGAGGACAACTATTTTGAATATAATCAAAGTAGACCTCGTTACTGTTGTATATTACGAAACTGCTCTGCGACTAAGCTCCGAACAGGCAGACAGTAGGGCGTTGTCGCAGACAACACCGCACGCCTAACATACTGCTATGCGTGACGAAATTCCCACCACAGTAAACCGTAGAAAAGGGGCTATGCCCCCACCACCGTAAATCGTAGAAAAGGGGCTATGCCCCTCTGCGTGACGACATTCCCACCACAGTCCGCCGTAGAAAAGGGGCTGTGCCCCGGAGGTATTCAACGATGAAAAAAAGCACAATCCTAGTAGTAGACGACAGCAGAATAAGCCAAACACATTTAGTTAATATACTACAAAATGACTATATCATTCATGCCGCCTCGGACGGCTTGGAGGCTATCCATTTAGCCAAAGCGATAAAGCCCGATTTAATTCTTTTGGACATTGTTATGCCGCAAATGGACGGCTACGAGGTAATCGAGCATTTACGCAAAAGCACGGAAACAAGGGACATTCCGGTAATTTTTATCACGAGCCTGTACCACGAAAGCGACGAGGAAAAAGGGCTTAGTCTTGGTGCGGCGGATTATATCTCGAAGCCGTACAACCCGATTATCGTAAAATTGAGAATAAGCCTGCAAATTAAAATAATCGAGCAAATGCGTACAATTAACGAGCTTAGCATGATGGACATGGTTTCGGGCTTGCCAAACCGTAAATTTTTCGAGAGCCGTATTAGGGAAGAAGGGCTTCGCGCTAAGGGCGAAAACCGCAATCTGGGAATTTTAATGATTGACGTGGATAAGCTGAGAACCTTTAACACGATTTATGGCTACAATCACGGCGACGAGTGCCTAAGAGCCGTGGGTAAGATTATTTCGCAGGAAGCAGTAACACAGCCAGGCGATTTTGCCGCAAGGTGGGCTTTTGGCGGCTTTGCCGTGCTTTTGGTAAATATGTCCTGTAGCGGCGAATGTGCCGCGATTGGCGAAAAAATACGCCAAGCCGTAGACGACCTTGTTGTACCCTACGATGGCGGCGAAAACGACATTGTCACAGTTAGCATAGGCGCGAACTATGGCTCGCCGAACGATATTTCCGTGGAACAGCTTATTTCTAACGCGGATTCCGCGCTTTATCTCGCAAAGGAGCTAGGGCGTAATCAAGTGGTAATACACTCATGAGCTTTGAGAATTTGAGTGTCAATGTCCTAGACATCGGCATTATTATAGTGGTTTTGGGCTGTGCCTTAATCGGCTATCGGCGGGGGCTTATTCGTACTGTTTACGGATTGGTTTCCTTTTTTGTTGCAATGCTTTTGGCTAACCGCCTATATCCATATGTTGCCAACTTTTTGAACGGAACGCGCCTATATACCGTCATACAGGAGAGCATAAAAAGCTCGCTGGGCATAGGCGACATGGTTACGGAAATAGCGGTAGAGCGGCAGGAGGAAGTGATTGAAGCCCTGCGACTGCCCGTGAAAATTCGGGAGCTTCTTTTGGAGCGGTTTAACCCCGATATTCACGGTATTTTGCGTGTAGATACAATCGAAGAAAATATTTCTGCTTTTTTTGCAAATATGGCGACCAACGGAATCGCGCTTGTTTTAGTGTTTATTATTGTGGTTATTTTGATGTATCTGATTGGCTTTTTGGTAGATATTGTCGGAAAACTGCCGATAATAAGCACGTTTAACAATGTGGGCGGCTTCATTTTCGGCGGGCTTTTGGGCGCGGGAATTTCGTGGCTTATTGTGCTTGCGTTGTCGCTTTTTATCACGACACCCGAGGTCATGGAACAGCTTAACGGCTCGTTTGTCGTCGGCAATTTCTTTGATTCGATTTTATCGCGGCTGACGGTTGTTTAAATGAAATATCTCATAGCTTTTAATTTTTTAGCTATAATAATAGTAGGCGTGGTGTTTGTCGCGCCTGTTTTTATTTCGTTTCATAAAGCGCGGGTCAATAGGAATATTTTGGAAAAAAAATATCACGCGGCACAAGGAATAATTGACAATTACAATAAAGATTCACAGGAATTGGAAAATTCCAACTCGCAAAATTTCTCGCTAATTTTTTTGTTGTCGGAGGCCTTGGCAGGCGCGGAATACGGCTTGCAGGAAAATGTATTCTCCGTTTCCGAAATAATGCCAGTGCAGGGCGAAATTTACGAGATGCGCGTACAGGTGGAGCTTGCTGGCGAAATTTCCCAAGCGCTTGCTTATTTGTATGACTTTTCTGGCGGAAAAGCGGCGGTCGATTCGTTTTCCATTTCACAGACAGGCGAAAACGCTTTATTAAAATTAGATTTTTCTTTATTTGGATTGGCATAAACCTTGGGCTTGTACCATATGTATATATTATCCGCGAATACCTAGCACAAACCGTGGGATATTATATATGGCGGAATATTTAAGATTCAAGGGGGAAAATGGCAATGAAAGTTTTCTCGGAACGCAGTATGCCAATACCGCAGCTTTGTAATGTGCGTTGTAATGTTTGTGGACGTGATGTAGAAAAGGAAAATCTCGATTATTTTGAGGACCATATGTCGCTCACGAAAACATGGGGGTATTTTTCGCCTTTTGACGGCGAGCCTCACAATATAGACCTTTGTATCGAATGTTATCAGGACTGGATTACTAAATTTGAAATACCTCCGTATGTTGGTGGGGCAGGGGCATAGCCCCTTTTCTCCGAGGGGCATAGCCCCTTTTTTCCGACTGGGGTGTGGTGGGAATATCGTCACGAGCCTTTTTAGCTTGTTTATGTGGCTTGCTTATGTGGCTTGCTTATGTGGCTTGCATATTGTGGTTTTCTTATGTAGTTTGCTTATGCAACTCGATTATGTAACTCGCTTATGTACAAAAAGCCTTGCTTTATGCAGGGTTTTTTGTGTTGAGAATCCCCACACAACCACGGTAATTTGATTCCATGGATAATATAGTAATTTGTTGTCGTGGGAATTTTGCAGGTTACAACCACGGTAATTTGATTCCATGGATAGTATGGTAATTTGTTGTCATGGGAATTTTGCAGGTTACAACCACGGTAATTTGATTCCATGGATAATATGGTAATCTATTGTCGTGGCGATTTGCAGGTTACAACCACGGTAATTTGCTTCCATGGATAGTATGGTAATCTGTTGTCGTGGCAATTTTGCAGGTTACAACCACGGTAATTTGATTCCATGGATAGTATGGTAATTTATTGTCATGGGAATTTGCAGGCTTTTGTAGGGGGCGGACTTGTCCGCCCCGAGGTTTGCACGCTCGTCAATTCGGGGACGGATAACGTCCACCAACGCAGAGCAAGGCAATCTCGGGACGGATAAATCCGTCCCCTACAAAAACCGTGCAAATTTTGTCGTTCGTGCGTTTGGCGTGGTGTTTTGCCATTCGTGTGTTTGGCATGACGGTTATTTGTAGGGGGCGGACTTGTCCGCCCCGAGGTTTGCACGCTCGTCAATTCGGGGACGGACAACGTCCATTAACGCAGAGCGAGGTAACCTCAGGACGGATAAATCCGTCCCCTACAAAAACCGTGCGATTTTGCCGTTCACGCGTTTGGCGTGGTGTTTTGCCATTCGTGTGTTTGGCGTGACGGTTACTGTAGGGGGCGGACAAGCAGGCAGTAAGGTGTTGTCTAAGTGGTTTTCTTAGACAACACCGCACGCCGACCCTGTCCGCCCCGAGGTTGTCACGTACCAAATTGATGGGACGTTGTCCGTCCCAAATTGACGAACATGTGGGGGGGGGCGTGGCGGGCAACGTCCATTAACGCAGAGCGAGCTAACCTCGGGACGGATAAATCCGTCCCCTACAAAAACCGTGCAGATTTTGCCATTCGTGCGTTTGGCGTGGTGTTTTGCCATTCGTGTGTTTGGCATGACGGTTACTGTAGGGGGCGGACTTGTCCGCCCCGAGGTTGCCACGTACCAAATTGATGGGACGTTGTCCGACCCGAATTGATAATCGTGCAAACCTCGCCCCTACAAAAAAGCCTTGTTTTCGCAGGGTTTTTTGTGTATAATGCAGTATGCAACCTAAATAATCGTATAGAAAAAATAAAAAAGGGTGGTCAATTATGGACAATAAAGAGATTTGGAATGACACCGCTTCAAGCCTTTCACATATTAAGAGGCCGTCAAATGCGTATCCATGTAAGGGAAGGGAAGTCTATAGAATATCCTGCCAACCAGATAATATAAACTTATATACTGGTAAACAACGGGAACTGTATGGCAAACAATTATATGTAGGCACAACAAACATTGAAGGACAGCTAAAAAATATGGATAGAAGTGATATAGATGGTTACCGTTTTTATATTCATAATAAAACCTTTAGAGCGGGTAGTTGGATAACCGCAAAAAGATTCAAAGAAATTTACGAAAGTAAATCGTAGGCACACATCACCCCCCATACAAAACCACACTAGCCCGAAAAACAAACAACTCCCCCTCAAACCGCACACTACCCCCATACTTCGCCGCTGTTTCGGCTACAGAAGCCAGCCCGATTCCCTGTCCCTCGCGCTTAACCGAAAGCCCGATTCCTTTCTGCCCCTCACGCTTACCAGAAAACACTCCGCCCACCTGCGCCCCACTATTCCCACTATTCCCACTATTCCCATCAAAGCTATTCTCAATTTTCACCGCAAAAGCCGACCCTTGCGACACCGTACTTATCCGTATAAACCTCTCGCCGCTTGCTTGCCGTTCGCAGGCCTCTACTGCGTTTTCCAAGCAGTTGCCAAAAATTATGCACAGGTCGGTGTCCTTTATTGCCATTTTCTTTGGTACTGAAATTTTCGCGCTGACGGTCACGCCCGCCTCGCGCGCCTTGGTTAAATAATGCCCCACAACCGCGTTTACGGCGGTGTTTTCGCAGTAAATATATTCCATATCCAAAACCGCGTTATTTGTCATTTCGTTGATGTGGCGCGCCAGCCCCTCATATTCGCCCTGCCGTACATATTCGTTTATTACAGAAATATGATGCCGAAAATCGTGCCGCAGCTTGCGTTCGTTGGCGATATTGGCGAGCATATCTTCGTAGTGGCTGGTTTGCAGACCCAGCAGCCTGCTTGTCGCCTTTACGTCCTCCTCCAACAAAATCGCGCTTATGTACCTAAAATGTACCTCCGTGGATATTATTCCGCCTATTATGAGAATAAAAACGAAGCCCGCAATATCCACATACCACCCGAAAATAATCGGCGAATACGCAGGAAACAGCCTGTCCATAACAAGCGAGCAGCTAAAAATAACGATGCCGCAAATAATGCCCTTAGATGTCGGTTCGCCCTTTTTTATGGCGGAAAATGCCACAAATGTAATCGCAAACGCGCTGCCCCACCCGTAGTAGCCGACTAGCCGCGAATACGCAAGCATAGTGTCTAGGCTCATGTTGGGCAAGGACAAGTGGAACGCCAGCGACACAACGCCGACCAAACAGCCTGCCACAATAAAATACAAGCCGAGCCTTGAAACATGCCCGAGCTTCCTTTGGATAAGCATAATCAAAACAAACATGCCGCAGTACGCGACACTTTCGACCATATAGGAATGAAAAAGCCCCAGCGCCTGCATAGCAGGGTAGCTTGCGTAGCCCACAAAAAACAGGCAAGCAAGCGAATACATAAGCCAAAGCGCGTTTCGGCGGTACAATAGCCCGATAAGCAAGGAAATAAGCCCGATAATCAACGCCGCGACAACCACGCCAGCGTTGAAAATAACGCGCTTGCTCTCCATGGAATGTATGGCTTGCGGCTCGCCAAACGCCGGCGGATACACTACACCGCTATACATATGCGAAAAATCGGACACCGCGAGCAGAATTTCCGCGCCGCCGCTTGCTTCCGCCGACACAATTCGTCTGCCTGTGGCAGGCCTGTACCCCTGCGGGTCTGGCTCGCCCATTTGCAATACCAACGCGCCGTTTATATACAATTTGTATGCGGAATAAATCTCGGGGATATAAAAGGCATACGTTCTTTTTGTGTCGGGCAAATTTACACGCAGGCGGTAGCTCGCGCTTCCGTGCGGCGAAGCGGAAGGGTCGCCCGCCTCAAAGCCGCCGAACTGCCCTATATAAATAATGCCGTCTGGCGTGGGCGTGTCTAGCGTGGGGTCAATAAAATCGTCGGGGGCAAGCAGCCTGCCGCCATAGTATTCCCAACCGTTTATTAGCCATATTATGGGATTTTCCGCCAAGGTCTGCTCGCCCACAAAAATTACACCGTTTTCGGCAGTAGGCGTAAAAGCGGTGTAGGCGTTATCATATTTGTACATCAAATAAAATACAGATGCGGCAACCGCGCATACCACTACAAGCAGGAGTAGGAATTTTTTCATTTTTTGAATGTTAATAAAAACGTAATGCCTGCGGCGGCAAGTGCGACAAAGAGCGTTAGCCATAGGGTGTTTGTTTTTGGCGTGGTTTCTTGTGGGTTGATGGCAGGGTTAATAAACTGGAGTAATTCTCCAGAATTGTGTTGTGATAATTCTACGGAGGGTATGCTTTTGCTTGAATATATACTCTCGAAAATTACTGGGGTGGGGGCGGCGTGGGGTGTGGCGGTAATGGGGGAGAAAGCGGTGTGTGGGGTGGCGGTTTGGTCTGCGTAAGGTGTTGTTCGCGACAATACCTTATTGCTTGCTTGGTAGGTGTGCGGTGTTGTCTGCGACAACATCTTACTGCTTGCGTGGTCTAGGGTAGGTGAGGGGAGCTTGGTGGGTAGTGGTGTGTGGGGTGATTTGGTTTGTGTGTGGCTTGGGCTTGGTGCTTGGTTGGCGTGAGGTGTTTTCTGCGACAACACCTTACTGCCTGTTTGTTCGGGGGGTGATGTGGGGCTTGGGGTGGAGTAGGGGGTGTGTTCTGCGGCTTGGTCGGTGTTTTGTTCGGGGCTTGTAGCGGATAGATTGTCTGTTGTTGTGTCTTGTTCATGGGCGAGAGTGCCGTCTTGGTTGGCGTGAGGTGTTGTCTGCGACAATGTATTACTGCCGTCTTGGTCTAGTGCTTGGTTAGGCTCTTGTTTGGTTTCGCCCTCTGCTTCGTCCTCAGTTTCGTCCTCGGTTTTTTCCTCGGAGTAGGGGTTTGCGTTTGTTTCGGGCGTTTGTGCTTCCTTGTCGGTGGGCGGTGTTACATTAGACAATGTATTATCTGCTTGGTTGGTGCGTTGTGTTGCATTAGACAATGTATTATCTGCTTGGTTGGCGTGTTGTGTTCTGTTAGACAATGTATTGCCTGTTTGGTTGGCGTGTTGTGTTGCATTAGACAATGTATTGCCTGTTTGGTTTGCATGTTGTGTTCCATTAGACAATGTATTGCCTGTTTGATTTCCATGTTGTGTTGCATTAGACAATGTATTGTCTGCTTGATTGCCGTGTTGTGTTGCATTAGACAACATAGTATTGCCTGTTTGGTCTTGGTCTTGCTCTGCATGTTCCGTTACATTAGACAATGTCGCACTATCCGCTTGCTCTCGTCCTTGTCCTTGTCCTCGACCTTCCTCTACATGCTCGTTATTGCCCTCGCCCTCGCCCTCATTAGCCCCACCAGAACCAACCACAACAAGCCCATTTCTACTACTATCTCGCCTAAATCCCTCAGTCGGCGAATCTTCGTCCTCGCCTAATCCGTTTCTGCCTGTGCCGCGCCGCAGAGTACCGCGCGACGACCAATCGTCAAGCGGTGGCACTTCCGTATCGTCTGTATTGCCATTGTCATTATCATCGTTAGGCTCGGTGTCCTGCAATTCGCCTAGCGTGTCGGGAGCGTCTATTACGTCCTGCACGTTTTTTTCGTCCCCATTGCCTATATCTACGCCGTCCCTGTCTGTTCCGCGCCTAAGCCCAGAAGTGCCGCCAGCACTACCCTCGGCAGGAGGGGCTTCCTGCTCCTCGGGTGCAGTGCTTGCTTCCTCGCCACGCATAGAGCTGTCCGCCAAAGCAGTAAGCGGACAAAGGCACAAGCCCATAATTAACACAAACAACGCAATAATCCTCATAAAATTCCCCTCCGTTTTGACTCACCTGCGGCGATTTTTCATGTGCGAATTTGCACTATCATTCATGTCGCCTACGGTGACACCTGTAAGCTACAAGAAATACGCTCTGCGTATTTCTTGCCCCTTACATCTTCGCAAACAAATAATCCTCAAACGCCGCCTTAATCGCAGTGCGGTCGCTTCTTCGTATTATAACTATATCACGGTTTTCCATAACAAAGCAATTGTCAGTTACTTCTTTTACAAAATCCAAATTAACCAAATAGCTCTGGTGACAGCGTACAAAATGCGCGCCGCTTTCCGTGTCCCTAATAAGCCGCTCGATTTCGCTCATGGTTTGCCGTATTTTTATTTCGCCGTTTAGCGTAACAATTCTACACGTATTGTGGTAAACCTCTGTGTACAAAAGCTCCGCCAGATAAACCTTTTTTATATCACGGTTCGATTTTATGGGAATAAAACAGCCTTTTTTTGACAGCAGCTTGCCGCATTTTTCAAGCACGGCGGCGACCTCCTCGCGGCTAATGGGCTTCCTTATGTAATGCGCCGCGTCTACCCCAAATGCCTCTATGGCGTGGTCTGCACTGGTTGTAACAAAAACAATTAGGCAGTTTTTGTCCGTTTGGCGAATGATTTTAGACACGGCTATGCCGTTCCCCTGTACAAGGTATATGTCCATAAAAATTACATCGTAATAGCCGTCCGTGAATTTTTCCAAAAATTCCACTTCGCTTAAAAAAACATCAATATTACAATGGTGATTGTAATATTCACCAACATATTCCTTTGCCTTATTGGCATCGGCTAAAGTATCATCACATATGGCTATGTTCATATGAATACCTCCTGCGGCAAACGTACGAATGGCAAACGCACGTTCCATAAATCATTTGTTAAACCGCTAGACTAAGGGAATTGCAAGGTTTTTGTAGGGGGCGGACTTGTCCGCCCCGAGGTTGTCACGCACCAAATTGATAGGACGTTGTCCGTCAAAAATTGACGAACGTGCGTTTGCCGTGGCAGGCAACGTCCATTAACGCAAGGCGAGGTAGCCTCGGGGCGGACAAGTCCGCCCCCTACAAAACCGCACGCCGACCAAGATTACACAGATTCAAAAACACGTCCGAAAAAATCCGCGAAAATCCGTTAAATCCGCGAAAATCCGCGTTCCATAAATCATTTGTAATCCTCCCTACACTTCCCCCAGCTCCCACCCCACCAACCA
The DNA here is from genome assembly GCA_009777845.1 of Defluviitaleaceae bacterium. Taxonomy (GTDB): domain Bacteria; phylum Bacillota; class Clostridia; order Lachnospirales; family WQUN01; genus WQVC01. Next base: position 29,890 of record WRLD01000005.1, on the reverse strand, counting down.
CCGCATAAGCGCGGTAATATCGGCGGCATCAACCACACCGTCACCGTTTATATCCACAAGGCGCTTGTCCTGCTCGCTTAGCTCAAAGCCTGCATGACCTGCGACATGGCGCGCCACCCACACCACGTCTGCGGAGCTTACGCTCTCGCCATTGTTTGTGATTGCGCCGAGCCGCAGCCACTGCGCCGTTACTACGATATTTTCAGTCACAACGCCAAAATAGGTGTCCCAGCCGTCAAAAATCCAGCCGCTACGGAATATTTCGGGGGCGATTGCCGCGCCGTTTGACGGTACGGCTTGCACGACCTCGCCGCCGCCTATGCGAGTGCCGCCGTTTAGCTCAAAAACTACGGTCAAATCCGCTAGGGCTGTTGCTCCTAAATTCAAGAAGCCTACGCCGCCCTCGCCTAAAACCTGCACAGGCGTGAAGCTATTTGTAGATGTGTAATCGCCAAGCCCAAGCTGTCCATACCAATTATCGCCCCACGCCCAAACCGCGCCGTCTGATTTTAACGCTATTGTGTGAACAGTAGCCCCAGACGAATTTGCCGCAGAAACGGCCGTAACGCCAGTCAAGCCTGTAACCTGCACTGGAGTGTGCCTGTCTGTTTCCGTACCATCGCCGAGCTGTCCGCGGTTATTGCTTCCCCACGCCCAAGCCGTGCCGCCTAATGTTGACGCTACTGTGTGAACAGCTCCTGCCGAAATGTCCGTAACGCCAGTCAAGCCTGTAATCTGCACTGGTGTGTGCCTGTCTGCTGTCGTACCATCGCCAAGCTGGCCATAGTAATTATAACCCCAAGCCCAAGCCGTGCCGTCCGCTTTTAATGCGACCGTGTAACGGCTTCCCACGGAAACGGCTATAATGTCCGCCAAGCCTGCAACCTGCACCGGCTGCGGCACTCCGCCCCATGTCGTCGAACCATCGCCAAGCTGTCCATGGCTATTATTTCCCCAAGCCCATGCCGTGCCGTCTGATTTTAACGCTACTGTATGAGAATGTCCTGCTGAAATGGCTGTAATGCCTGTCAAGCCAACAATCTGCACTGGCGTGGAGCTTTGGTACATTGTTGTTGTGCTAGTGCCAAGCTGTCCTGTCCAATTATGTCCCCAAGCCCAAACCGTGCCGTCTGCTTTTAACGCCACCGTGTGTTCATCTCCTGCGGAAACGGCTATAACGCCCGTTAAGCCTGTAACCTGCACAGGGGCGTGTTTGTTTATTATTGTGCCGTCGCCAAGCTGTCCATACCAATTATATCCCCACGTCCAAACCGTGCCGTCTGCCTTTAATACTGCTGTGTGAGTGTGTCCCGCCGAAACGGATATAACATCAGTCAAGCCTGTAACTCGCACTGGCGTACGTTTAGCTGTTGTTGTCGTGCCATCGCCAAGCTGTCCAAAGTAATTGTAACCCCACGACCAAACCGTGCCGTCTGATTTTAGTGCTACTGTGAAAGAATTTCCTGCCGACACCATAGGCGCGGTGGTAAACTCCGACATTGCCACAAGTATATTTTCTGTTTCGAGGGGCGCGACCTCTGGCGTAGCCGCAAAGCCCGATATGGGCGAAAGGAGCAGGAACACCGCCATAATTACGGCTAATTTACCCAAATTTTTCCTCCAATTACTTGCATTTTTCATACTGCTTCCCCTCTCGTTTTTATTTCCACGCCAAACGCATGAACGGCAATAGCGTGTAGATTCTTTGCTTTTAAAAGCGATTAAACGCGGATTTAGCGGATTTACGCAGATTCACGCGGATTTTATCGGACATATCGGATTTTCGTGGATTTTCCAACGAGCCAATCCGCGTAATCCGTGAAAATCCGCCAAATCCGTGTTTGATTTACATATTTTAGCTTGGTGCGTTTGCCGTGGAATATTTCCCAAGCCAGTACACTTTACCACGCTTTTGTGATAAAATCTATGCTCCTGCTGTACAACATACCCCTCAAAATCAACCAATTACATCAGTAGCCCCACAAACAAGCAACATGCCCCCAGTTCCCCAAAACAACAATCCCCACTGATATACTTTAGAAAAATTAACAGGACGGTGTTATACATGAAAAAGTACCCTTTACTTACCTTGCTTACCCTGCTTGTCCTCCTCCTCACCCTCGCGCCGAGCATAGTCAGCGCGAACACGCCCTACGACTACAGAAACCTAAGCATGGCACCAGGCAGGAACGAAACAATCATGCACTTTACGTTTCATTCGGGCTTTTCGCAGGACTGCGGCATAAAAATATGGGAACAAGACGGCGCGCCCACGCCGTATGCTTCCACTGTTAGCGACACCTTTACCGTACAGCGGCCGACCGCAGAGGGCGGCACGTCCACCTACTATGTACACAAGGTAACAATAACGGATTTAGAACCCGATACCATATACAACTACGCCGTATTTTGGGCGGCTGGCGAATCCGAGCCTAAGTCGTTCAAAACAGGCGGCGCGGAAAATTTCCAGTTTATCATAACTGCCGATGCGCAAATGGGTACGGGCGGAATTGAGCCATACGAAGCAGGCAGGGACAACTACGACTGGCTTACGGCAATGGCACTTACCACGGATATTTTCAAAAACGCACAGCTGCTAGTATCTCTCGGCGACCAGACCGTAAGCGCAGGGCTTGCGAACCCGCAAAACGCGACCCCAAGCCAATTGCAAACACCGCAACGGCGGCTCGATGCTTTTTTCTCACCGCCGTCCCTTCATAGGCTTCCTATTATTGCCGCTACAGGCAACCATGATGCAGATGCAACCACAGGCGGCTTGCCCAACCTTATGGTATATTTGTGGCACAGGCATTTTAATACGCCTATTCCCAGTACGCCAAGCACGTCAAACAACGTATGGCACCACAATACAGGACACCCCACGGCGATTGACTACTGGACACGGTACGGCGATGTGCTATTTATACATCTTGATTCCAATACGCGGACATTGTCGGGAAATAGGCTAATTTGGTTTAACAGTGCCATTTCGCAAAATCAAGATGCGCTGTGGCGTGTCGCGGTTATGCACCATTCGCCCTATTCCGTAGCGCGTTCGTCTACCGATTCAGCAAAAACGCAAATAATATCGGCATTTATTCCCGAATTTGAAAAAGCGGGCATTGACATTGTGTTAAGCGGCCACGACCACGCGTATTCACGAAGCCACCATTTACGCGGAACAGGAAGCACAACGAGCCGAATACGCGCAAATCAGCTATGGGTAAGCCCTAGCGGTGAAATTGTGCAAGGGAACAACGCAGAATACACCGTGCTAAACCCCGACGGAATTTCCTATATAGCCGTAAGCTCGCCCACGAGAAGCAATATCCGCGAAGCCACAGCCATGCCGCGAAGCTATATATCAAGACATGTCAATTCCTTTTTTGTCCCAGACCCCTCCGCGCCTAGACCTGGCCGCACTATAAACAACCTGCGGCATATGTCGGTTGCGGACGTTACGCCCGACACGTTTTCCATAGCCACGTATGCGATTAGCAGTACAGAGCCAGAGTCCATGACAATGGTCGACCTGTACACAATTGTGCGTAATCCTGACGGAAACACTCTGCCAGATACGCCGATTCCGCAGTTTAACGATACGCCTATTTTCCGACCCGAAAAGCCGCCGATTACACATACCGTCACCTTCGCGCCCGATTGTGACGAATATATCGGCGAGCTAGTGCAAACCGTCAGCCACGGCGGCGCGGCTGTTGCGCCCCATGTGAAAAAACTGGGCTGGCTGTTCGATTTTTGGGACACTGATTTCAGTAACGTGACCGAGGACTTATATGTAACGGCACAGTGGCTGCGCCTTGGGGCAATATCAACGGACGGCAAGGGCGGCGTATCGTCCGCGGACGTAGTCTGGCTGGCGCGGCATGTAGCGGGACACGCAGGCTTTGAAATATGGCGAGGTGATAGACGTAGGTTGATTGCAGACATGGACGGCGACGGAGAAATAACCGCCAATGATGTGTCTGTGCTTATGAAATGGTTGGTGGGGTATGATTTGGGGGAGATGATGGTGGGTGTGGGTTTGGATTCTTAATTGACTAGGTGGGGGGATTTTGCCTATACTTAGTCATATCATGCTTCTGTTTAGGTTTTTAGAATTGTGAGGGGTGCAATGAAAATTACGAATCGTGCCTTAGTCTTAATGGTTATCACGGCGGCGATGCTTGCTGTTTTAATCCTTATGGCTTGGGTGTTTGACAGTATAATAATTTTTGTGTTGGCACTTGCAGCACTAGGATTATTGCCGATAAATTTATTTGCGATTGTTGCATTTTTAGTTATTCGCTTTGTTTTCAAGGTCAACGATGTAAAGAAAATATTTAAATACGTAGCTCTTAGCATTTTGGGTATAATTGCCATTATTGTTGTTGCTATGGCTCTAAATCCTCTGCGATGGTCTGAGCAAATGATAAGGACACGTATGTTAAAACTTACGCCTATTGGTACAAGTATAGAAGAAGTTGTTGATGTTGTTGAAAATAATAAAAAGTGGAAGGCTTATCCTGTTCTTAATCATGGATATAATGACCGCGTTATTGGTGTAAAAGAAATGCAGGTTCACATTGGTGGATACCGAACAATTTTTCATACAGATATTATAATATTCTATGGTTTTGATGAAGATTCTAAACTTATAGACATAGCCGTATTTAAGGAAGTAGACAGTCTGTAGCTGTAAACTATAGTTGAGATGGTTTTTATGGCAACAACAAATTTTCGCATTATAAGGAGAAAAAATGCTCAAACTAACAGATTACGGCTTTACGCCGAATACACCTCCCGAAGCAACACAGACCGCGCCAATCGCAAGAATTACCGCCGTTCACCGCGAACGATACGAGCTTGTAAGCGATGCTGGCGCGGTTTCTGCCAAACTCAAAAGCGGCAAGTATCTCAACAACAGCGACACACTTTTCCCGACTGTCGGCGACTTTGTTGAGATTGATTACAACCCCGCAGGCGACAGCAGAATTATCGCAACCCTGCCGCGCAAAACTTTCTTTTCTCGCCGTGACCCTACGCCTGGGCGCGGCGAGCAAGCAATCGCCGCAAATTTCGATTATGTTTTCATAATGCAGTCGCTCAACCGCGACTTCAACATCAGCCGCCTCGAACGCTACCTCGCACTCGCGTGGCAAAGCGGCGCAGTGCCTTGTGTTATACTCACAAAATCAGATTTAGTCGAGGATTCGGGCGAGCAGCTTAGGCAGGTTGAAGCAGCGGCGGCGGGCGTTTCGGTTTACGCCGTGAGTGCAAAAACAGGTGCGGGGCTTGATGCCTTATCCGACTTTATAAAACCGCGCAAGACTATTGTTTTTCTCGGTTCGTCGGGGGTCGGGAAGTCGAGCCTTGTCAACGCGCTTATGAATGATGAGGTCATGGCGGTCAAAGAAATCCGCGAGGACGACAGCAAAGGGCGGCACACCACAACTCACCGTCAGCTTTTTATGCTGCCGTCGGGTGCAATGCTCATTGACACGCCAGGTATGCGCGAGCTTGGACTGTGGGAAGCGGACGAAGGTCTCGGTGAAGTTTTCGCCGATGTTGAAGAATTTCTCGCTTCGGCAAGCTGCAAATTCTCCGATTGCCGCCACGAAAGCGAGCCTGGCTGTGAAATAAAATCCGCACTCGAAAACGGCGAATTATCTCGTGAGCGTTGGGAGAGTTACTTGAAATTAAAACAAGATGTCAGCTTCTCCGAGGACAAGGCAGAATACCTGCGGCTAAAATCTGCGCGGAATAAGGAGATTGCTATGTTGAGTAAAAGCATGAGGGTATTGTAGGGGACGGATTTACGCAGATTTATCAAACACCCCCAAAGCCGCCTGCAACTGCACATCTTCCTCCAACGTAATATCGCCCACACGTCTACCAAGCGCTTCGTCCATTTCCACGACTATATGCGGCTCGATTCCTACGCCGTGAATATCTCCGCCCTTGGGCGTGTAGTAGCGTTGCACAGTTAGCTTGATTGCCGTGCCGTCAGAAAGCTGTTCGAGCCGTTGCACTATTCCCTTGCCGAAGGTCTGCGTGCCGACAATCGTACCCATTTCTGTATCGCGAACCGCGCCGCTTAGTACCTCGCTCGCGCTCGCGCTTAGCTCGTTTACAAGCAGAACAAGCGGCAAGCCTAGGTATGACGGCCCCGAGTACATGCTTTCGCGCCTGCCTACTGCGTCCTCCATGTACACAATCAAGCCCTCGGGGATTAGGCGGTCGGTTATTTCGGTTACTACGTCCAGCCGTCCGCCAGGGTTGTTGCGTAGGTCGATAATTAGCCCCTTCATGCCGTCTGCGTACAGCTCTGCCACGGCTTCGTCAAACTGTGCCGTAGTGTTGCCGTCAAAAGAAGCGATTCTTATATAGCCGATTGCTTCGTTTTCGGTGTGGTGCATTTCGTAGAAAACGGACTGTAGCTCCACTCGGGCGCGTGTAAGCTCGAACTCTAGGCGCATGTTGTCATGCGGACGGAAAACAACAAGCGTAACGTCCGTACCCTCTATGCCGAGCATCATATCAACTACATCGTCGCGAAGCCTGCCCGCCGTGTCTATGCCGTCCACCTTCACGATTTGGTCGCCTGGCAAAAGCCCCACCTTTTCCGCAGGTGTATTCTTCAAAACAGACGCAATCGTAACGTACGCGTCGTCAGCTTTTACAGAAACCAATACGCCTATGCCCACAAAATACCCTGCGTTGCGCGCACGGAACGCTTCGAGGGCTTCCGCGGTATAATACTGGGTGTACGGGTCGCCCACGCCCTCAAGAAGCCCAATGTACATATTGTCTAGCATGGTTTGCTTGTCGTGTTCCATAATCGAGTACCTATTGACGTACTCGTAAATTTCAGAAATTTTTCTGTTCGGGTCAATTCCGCCCCATTGTGTTCTGCGGGAATATATGCTTATTCCCGAAAATGTGAGAATGACAATAAGCGCGGAAATAATTGCGCCTGCACAAACTCCGTTTAAAAAAGTCCTGTCGCGTTCGGTAAACCTTGGTTCGAGCAAATTTAACGCCTCCTGTAGATTGACATAAATAATACATATGCTGGGCTTTTTAAAAATATTATGGCAAGTTGTAAATGCAAATTATAAAAAATTTTAAAAAAGTGCAATTTGTGGATTGACTTTTGATGTCGAAAGGTGCATAATATATACAATATTTGCGTGCGTAAAATATTGACTTCCAGTTTCTTCCTGTTATAATGGCAGAAGTTGGAAATAATTGACAGGAGGAATTACAATGAGTGACAAAAAAATGACGTTGCTTATGGCAGACGACAACAAGGAGTTCTGTGACGCAATCATCAACTTCTTGGAAAGACAGCCCGACATGGAAGTAATCGGGGTAGCGTACGACGGAATGGAAGCGTGCGAAAAAATTCAGGAGCTGAAGCCGGACATTGCTATTATCGACGGCGTAATGCCAAAGCTAGACGGCCTAGGTGTACTGGAAAAGCTAAACCTGCTGGAGGAGAAAGAATATGCACCTATATGTATTATTCTTTCGGCGATTACGCAGGACAAGATTACACAAAAAGCAATTGAACTTGGCGCTGAGTATTACATAGCCAAGCCTTTCGATTTAGAGGCTTTGGTTACGAGAATACGTCAGCTCAAGGAACAGCTAAAAAGCCCAATTCAAAAGGGTGTAGGCGCGAGAAGCCGCCAAAACAAGGAAGTAAACCTAGAAACAAAAATAACTAGCATTTTGCACGAAATCGGCGTACCTGCGCATATCCGCGGCTATCACTACATGCGCGAAGCCATAATGATGGCGGTAAACGACCTCGACATTCTCAACTATATAACCAAGGAGCTTTACCCCACCATCGCCAGAAAATGCAACACAACGCCGTCACGCGTGGAGCGCGCCATACGTCACGCTATAGAGGTGGCATGGGGCCGCGGCAAGGTGGAAATAATAGACGCGCTCTTTGGCTACACCATTTCTAACAGTAAAGGCAAGCCGACCAATAGCGAATTTATTGCGTTAATTGCGGACAGGCTTAGGCTGGAATTGAAGGCTAGTTAATTTAACGTAGCTCTCATACCGCTCCTTACTAATCGCCTTGCCCACCTGCTCCCGAACTGCACAATCAGTTTCACGTATGTGCATACAGTTATTAAATTTACACTCATACAAAAACGGACGAAACTCCCGAAACAAGGGAGCGAGTTCGTTTTTTTGTATATGCTCTAGGTCGAGGGAGGTGAAGCCAGGCGTGTCGAAGCAGTAGCCGTCCGCAGGCTCGCCCAGTGCAATAAGCTCAGTATGGCGCGTGGTGTGCTTGCCGCGCTTTAGCTTGCGGCTTATTTCGCCTGTTTCTAGGGATAGCCCAGTAAGCGCGGAGATTAGGCTAGATTTGCCTGCGCCAGACGGCCCCGCGAATAAATTCACCTTGCCCGACATTTTTTCGCGTAAAGCATCAAGCCCGTTTTCCGATAACGCGCATGTGTAAACCAGCGGATAGCCTGCTTCCTTGTACACGTCAAAGGTCGTTTCCGATAGGTCGGTTTTGTTTATACAAATTAGCACAGGAATGTTCTCGTACTCTGCCAGTAACAAAAATCGGTCTAAAAGCCCTGCGTTGAAGTCGGGCTGTGTTGTCGCCATGGTGATAATCACCTGCCCGATATTGGCGGCAGGCGGACGGCGCAGCTCGTTTTCGCGCGGCTTTATTGTGTGCAGGGTCGCTATTTTTTTCTCTTGCTCAGTTATTTCTATTTCTACCCTGTCGCCCACAAGCGGTACTATTTTTTTGTTCCTAAAGATACCTCTGGCGGTGCATGTATAGATTTCATTTTCGGCTAAAACCGTATACGCGCCGCCTACGCCCTTTATTATTGTTCCGCTTGCGTGGCGGCTCATTGTACGGGCCAGTTTTCCGTAGCGCGCAGTATACGTACCCCATTTTCTACCGAATATATGCGGAAAACAGTGGGGTCAATATATTGCACAGGTACACTAATAACAGTGCGCGTAACTGGTACATATGGGTCATTAAACAAAGGCTCTGGCTCCTCGTTTCCTAGCTGACGTTCAATAACAAGGTGTACCGTTTCTGTACCCTCGGGCACTGCCCATAGGTGGATTGTAAGCGTTCCGTCCATAAATTCCTGTGCGGGGGGTGTGACCTCGGGTGTGGTTGGTGTGGCTTCGATAGGCGTAGCCTCGGGCGGCGTGGTCGGCGTGGTGTCAACCGTGGGCGTGGTGCTTGGCGTAGTTTCACTTTGCGTAGCGGCTGGCGTGTTGTCGGGTGTTGTGTTATCAGGCTCGGGCGTTTCCTCGGGTTCTGGCGTGGGCTGAGGGGTAGGCAGCGGCTCTGTGCCAGAGCTGATTATTAGCGTAATCTCCGTATCGGGTTCTACCTGCGTACCCACAGCAGGGGCAACGCGTATAACCTGCCCCTCGGGGAACGCAACATTTTCTTGCCGTATAATCTCGCCCACCACAAGGGAATTTTCTTCCAAAAGCGAAATCGCATCTTCTTCTTCCAGTCCAACTAGGCGCGGCACGGTGAGGATTATATCCTCCTCCACTGGCACAAAAACAGTCAAAACAACTGTACCGCCGCGGCGTACGATATTTTCCATCTCTGGGTTGGTTTGCATAACGATTGCTTCCGTAACAGCTTCATTCTCCATAAGGTTTATTTCAAAAATCAAGTCCAAGTCGAGTGCTTCTAATATACTCGTGGCATCGTCTAGCGGCTTGGTGGTAACATTCGGCATAAAGCTGCCGTTGCTCGCCTTGCCTGCACTTACCACAAGCTGTACAACGTCCTGCGGCGAAAGCATACGCCCAGGGTCAACGCGCTGCAAAAGCACGGTGTCCTCGCAGTTGTCGCAGTCGTCGTCGTCACAGAAGCCGTCCTCGCGAACAGCGACAAGCCCCATGGTACGCAGCTCTAGCTCCGCCTGTACCCATGACTTGCCTACCACGCTCGGCGTTTCTACCGTCACCTCGTTGGGCGAAAGCATATCGCCAAAGAAGCGGCGCATAAAAATGACGATAACCGCCGTGAGGATTACCCCTAGTATAATACCGCCGTATACGGCTATGCTGTCCTTTTTTTTCTCGTCTGGTCTTGGCTTAGGCTTGCGTGGATAATCCTCGGGGTAGCGGGTGTAGTCGTCATAATCGTCCTCGATATTTCCGCCTTGTACGCCGCTTGCTAATTCGTCCTCGGGAAAGTCCTCGCCGTCAAGGAACGCCGCGCGCTGCTGTTGGCGGCGAAGTGCTTCGAGTTCCTCTTGCGGAATATGGCGCGTGGGCGAATCGTTGATGTCGTCCTCGGCTACGACAAAATCGCCGCTTTTGTCGGTAAGCGCGATTTTTAGGTCGGTAAGCATGTCCTCCATGCTCTTGTAACGCATGGAAGCCGATTTTTCCGTTGCCTTGTAGATTATTTTTATTAGGCTGTCGGAAGCATCGGGATTATATTGCAAAATGTCGGGCAATGGGTCGTTAAGCTGTTGCATGGCGACAGCAACATCTTTTGGGCCGTCAAAGGGCAGCTTGCCCGTAGCCATTTCAAACATAACGATACCGAGGGAGTACACGTCCGATTTTTCGTCCACAAAGGAAACCTCGCCGCCGCGTGACTGCTCTGGCGAGGAATAATGCACGCTTCCCATGGAAACGCCCTTAGCCTCACGCGTAGTCTGCCGTGAAGCCCTCGCAATGCCAAAATCTGTAACCTTTACAATGCTATTGTTGGCTATGAGAATATTTTGCGGCTTTACATCTAGGTGAATAATCTTGTTTAGATGCGCCTCACAAAGCCCCTCCGCTACTTGAATAGCCACTCCTAGCGTGGTTTCGTCATCAAATGGGGCTTTGTTTGTAATGTACTCCTTTAGTGACGAGCCTTCTACATATTCTAATACAATGTATAAAATATTGCCGTCACTTCCTTGGTCGTATACGCCCGCGATGTTTTGGTGGTTTAGGCACGCCGCCTTGCGCGCTTCCTCGGGGAAGCGTTCGACAAGAGCCGTGTCGTTTAGATATTCCTCTTTAAGTACCTTAAACGTAACATTTCTGTCCAAATGCTTATCATACGCGCGATAAACAACGGACATGCCGCCCGAGCCGAGAATTTCGGCTATTTTGTAGCGGCCTGATACTATTTGTCCTATTTCAAGTTTCACTTTATGTCAGCCCCCTTGGTCTTATCGACCAATATCAATTAGTATGACGGAAATATTGTCCCTTCCGCCGCCCTTGTTTGCTTCCTCTACTAAATGACGTACGCGAGTTTCCACGTACCCTACGCCGTTTATAATACGCAGGGCGGTATCGTCAGTAACCATATTAAAAAACCCGTCGGACGACAATAAAACAGCGGTAGAGCCGCCAATGTCCTCGACACAGGTATCTACCTCCATTTTACCGTTATCCTCGGGTATGCCAAGTACCCTTGTAAGCAAGTGCCGTCTAGGGTGATTTCGCGCTTCCTCGGGGGAAACATTACCCGACCGCAATAATTCCTCTACAAAGGTATGGTCAGTCGTCAATTGCTTCATTTCTGTGTGGCTTGTGGCGTATATGCGGCTGTCGCCGATATGCGCGATAAAGATTTTGTCGTCGGTTATTACACAAGCGGAAAGGGTCGTTCCCATGCCCCTCATTGTGCTGTCCTCTGCCGCCTTTTCTAGTATCATAGCGTTTGCGTGCTGTGCCGCGTTTACTAAAAGGTCAAGGTAATTTTCGGGCTGAATAAAATCCCGCACAGCAAAGTTGCGAATATATTCGCTGAATTTTTCCACAGCGATACGGCTCGCGACCTCTCCTGCGTTATGCCCGCCCATTCCGTCCGCAACGATAAATAGATTCGGAAACGGCCCAATCGGCGCGTTGTTTACAAAAATCGCGTCCTGGTTTTGTTCCCGAACGATACCCGAATCAGTAGAACCTGCCGCATAGTACATACAACAACCCCTTAAAAAATTAAATGCCTATGTATTATACCCTTATTGTGGTATACTCCACAAGCCCTAATGGAATTTTTCTTGCGGGAAGTAAAGATTTCGTGCTTTTGTTAAGGGATAATGGAACGCGGATTTTCGCGGATTTGGCGGATTTACGCGGATTTTATCCGTGTAAATTAAGGGTAGTGGGGCGTGGATTTTATCTGTGTAAATTAAATGGAATCAAACACGGATTTAACGGATTTACGAGGATTTTGCGGATTGGCTCGTGGGGAAATATATCGCCGTTTAGTAATTTACGTGGACAAAATCCGCGTAAATCTGCGTAAATCCGTGTTTAACGTCCATTAACGCAGAGCGAGGTAATCTCGGGACGGATAAATCCGTACCCTACAAAACCTCAAGGGCGTTTTCGTTGCCTGTTGTGCCACGCTCCCTCTGTGCCTCTGTGCCTCTGTGTGAAAATCTTTTTGACAAATAATGAACGCAGATAAAGTGTAGAACTTCTTTATTTAGGTTAAAAGATTTTTTCACACAGAGGCACAGAGGCACAGAGGGCGAGAGGCACAGCAGAAATCTTGGTGGGTCGTTGTGTTGTAGGGGGCGGACTTGTCCGCCCCGAGGTACGCACGTTCGTCAATTTGGGGACGGATAACGTCCATTAACGCAGAGCGAGGTAATCTCGGGACGGATAAATCCGTCCCCTACAACACAACGACCGACTAAATCCACGTTCCGACACACGAAAAAAATCCCCCTCTTGTATAGGCTTTACTGAAAACTGAAAACACTTGCTTTCAGCACGCCGAAAAATATACAATGGGAGGGGGATTGCGGTCGTCTATTACTTGCCTTTATTGTGTTTGTTTGAGTTAGATGTGTTATTGCTTGTGTTGTTGCTTGCGTTGTTTGTGTTGTCAGCAAATTCTGTGTTGGTGGTTGTGTTGGTTGAGTTTTGTTTTTTGTTGCTGCTCATGCTGCTTCCTCCCTTCGTTCCCCGCCTGTTGGCGGCGATGGTAAGTATTTATGGTAACAGTATGGTACAAATTTGTGAGAATTATACATAAATATTTTCCGAATTTGAGTTATAATAGACCTTGCCCCAAGAAAAAGAAGCGCGAAAGGAAAAAACATGCGGAAGAAAATACTGGCTATTGTGTGTATATACGTTTTTACGGTTATGATTGTCCGCTTCATGTCGCTTACGGTGGCGGCGCGTTCGATTGGTGAAGAAGCTACGCAAGGCGTAGTTTCCGCCGCCTCGGAATATTTTCCCATAATAACAATAAACCTACCGTTCAGCCCATTTATCGAACGCGGCATTTGGCAAAACGGCAAAATATCTTTGCTAAACGCGCCAGAGGAACACAGCTTCCAAGCCGCCGCAAGAGTACGCGGGCGCGGCAATTCTACTTGGTATATGGGCGAAAACAAACGACCGCTCCGTATTCGCTTTGACGAGGCGCGGTCGATGCTTGGCTCGGCTTACGAGGCGCGGAACTGGATTTTGCTGGCGGACAATTTTGACCGCTCGCTTATGCGGAACTACAGCGCGTTTAAGCTCGCGGAAGCCATGGGCATGGGCTTTGTGCCGTCCGCACAGCATGTACATTTGTATGTAAATAGTCGGTACATGGGCGTTTATTTGCTAACGGACGAGCGTGACGTAATCAGCGGACGCGTGGAAATAGAAAGCCACCCACAGCCCGAGCGTAGCGGATTTTTCATAGAGCTTGACGGCCGCGCGAGTGAGCCGTACGTTACTGTAAACGATTTGCGTTACGGCGTGCTGTACCCTAGCGGACGACAGCTTACGCCTGCGCATGTCGATTATGTCCGCGATTATCTCGAACGGGTAAGCCATGCGATTCGCTTCGGCAGCTTTGACGAAATTTTGCGGCTAGTTGACCTTGATACCCTCGTGGATTTTTATATTGTGCAGGAATTGTATAAAAATATGGACGTTTACGCCTACAGCGTGTTTATGTATATAAGCGGCGAGGGCGGCGAACGCAGGCTTTTTATGGGGCCAGTTTGGGATTTTGACATAGCGGCGGGAAATTCTGCCATTCAAGTAATGGGAAGCGGCTCGGACGGTCTTTATGTGGCGGTTTTTAATTATTGGTACAGAAATTTGATGGAACGCCCCGAATTTTTCGATGCCGTCGCCGCACGTTGGAGCGAAATACGGCATGAGCAGGTGGCGAAAACAATCAATTTAATTAAGGAAACGGCGGCAAAGCACCGTTTTCATTTTGAGCGGAATTTTACGCGGCACCCCGAGCCGTTGCCGTTTTTGCGTGAAGAAATGCGGACGAATAATTCCTTTATGTCGCAGACAAAAATTCTCACGGACTGGCTGGAAGCTCGCGCGGATTGGCTTGACGGCTTTTTTTCGGGCAAAATAGAATACAGCCATATGTGGGCGCTGGTAGAATATTTTAGAACCGAAGCCCCAGTGCAGGTTGTGAGAAACGGCGAGCCGTTGGAGCTGACGTTGCCGCCGATTAGGCTACCCTACGCCGTAAAAATAAACATGCACGAGTACAACAGCATTTTTGGGCTAAGCGCGAGAATAGGCGCGGACGGCGTAATATCGCTAACCAACGCCGACACAACAATCACGCACACGCTCGGCACAAATACATTCTATGTAAACGGCGAGGCCGTGGAATCCTCCGCGCCGTCAATAAATATTCGTGGGTATAATTTTATTCCGTTGCGTGTGATAGCGGAGATAATGGGGTATGAGATAGAGTGGGACGAGGTGGGCAGGGTTGTGGGGTTGGTGGGGTAGGGGGCGAGTAAATCCGTCCCCTACAAAGCCCCTGCAAATTTTGCCATTTGTGCGTTTGTCGTGTAGGGGACGAGTTTACTCGTCCCGAGGTATGCACGTTCGTCAATTCGGGACGAGTACCGTCCATTAACGCAGAGCGAGGTAACCTCGGGACGGATAAATCCGTCCCCTACAAAGACCCTGCAAATTTTGCCATTTGTGCGTTTGTCGTGGGGGTAGGGGGATTACCCTCTTGAATGATTGTTGTATTTGAGGCATAATAAGAGCGTAAGTATGACTATTAAGGGTAAGGGCGTGAAATTAAATGATTGCTGTAATAAAATCGTCAAGTGAGCTACGTAAAGATTACAACAACAATCAAGAAGAAGATTTATTAACCGCCGAAAGACTGCTCTCTGCGGAGCGTGCAAGGCTGCAAGGTATAAAGGGATATTCCGCGGACGAATTTGAACAAAATATGAAAAGGGCTATCCAACGAGGCGCGAGCCGTGGATAATTCCGAAGCGTATTTTGTTGTTATCGACCCTGCCGCAAGTGACCGAATGGCGGAGCATATGGAGTTTTTGGCACGAGTAAGCGAAAGTGCCGCCAACCGATTGCTTGACGAGTTGATGGCGGGTATTCGCTCGCTAAATAAAATGCCGTATCGCAACCCAACATACAATCGTCCATATTTGCCTATAGATAAGTACCGCTATTTTGTAGTAGGTAAGCGTTATCGCATTATATATCAGGTAATTGGTCGTGACGTGCTTGTCGGCGATATTCAAGATTGCCGTCAGGATAATGATAAAAACTTGGTGTAGCGGTTGGTGGAGTAATCCTACTCCTCCAACAACGCCCGAGCAAACATACCCGCATCAAACGCCTGCAAGTCGTCTATACCCTCGCCCACAGTAATAAACCGCACAGGAATCGCCAGCTCGTTTTTAATTGACACGACTATGCCGCCCTTGGTTGTGCCGTCTAGCTTTGTGAGAATTATGCCAGTGATGTCGGCTACCTCTTTAAATAATTTTGCTTGCTGTAGGGCGTTTTGCCCTGTGGTGGCATCAAGCACAAGCAAAACCTCGCGCTGTGCGTCGGGAAATTGTGCCGAAACAATGCGGTTGATTTTTTTTAGCTCCTCCATGAGGTTCTTTTTGTTGTGCAATCGCCCTGCGGTGTCAACAATAAGCAGGTCAGCTCCGCGCGCCTTTGCCGCCGCCGCCGCGTCAAAAACAACCGCGGACGGGTCGGAATTTTCCGCTTGGCGTATCATGGTTACGCCTGCGCGCTCGCACCATACGCCGAGCTGGTCGATTGCCGCCGCGCGAAAGGTGTCCGCCGCCGCCACAAGCACGCTTTTGCCTTGCGATTTGTACCATTTTGTGAGCTTTCCTACGGTGGTTGTCTTTCCTACGCCGTTTACGCCTATGATTAAAAGCACGGCAGGCGTGGAAAGCGAAAACTCCGTAGCCTCGGCAGTTAGCGCGTTGGAAATTTCCTGCACTAGCATTTTTTTAACAACCTCGCCGTCCTTTGCGTTTTCCAATTTTACGCGGCCGCGTAGGTTGTCCAAAATGTTGGTAGTGGTTTCTACTCCCATATCTGCCATTATTAGGGCTTCCTCTAGCTCCTCAAAAAGCTCCTCGTCCACCGCGCGAAACACCGCAAACACTTGTTCCACGCCGCCTAGGATATTCTCGCGCGTTTTTGTAAGCCCCTGTTTTATTCTCGAAAATAAGCCTAGCTTTTCTTGTTCCATTATCTTGTCCTCCTAGGAAACGCTGTGCCGAGCCTGCACGAATCCTCCCACGCATAAGGCACATGCAAAATATCGTCCACGATAGTTGCGTTTTCGACTGTGCCGTTGCGTTGGGTGAAAGTAATGCTTTCGGGTTCGGTCTGGGTATATGTTCCCGACTTTGTCACTCCATGCCCCAAAACCGCGGCAAATTTGCCGTCTGGGTATAGCGTAACGGTTTGGCCGTCTAGGTCGTATACGGTGGAGTTGCTTTCCTTGATTAGCTGTAACGCCGCAAGCCCTGCGACTAACGCCACAACCAAAACGAGAACGGCTATAGTAATAAAATTCTGCCGCTGGACTTTTTTCTGCTGTAAATCGCGTTGTTTTTTTATCGCGCTTTTTTTCATTTTAATGCTCCTAACTTTTCCAAGCTCGCCTCAATTAACGCCTTAATTTGTGCGGCGCAGTCAAAATATTCGTCAAGACTGCCGCCGAAGGGGTCGCAAACATCGGACGGAAGCCCTGCATATTCGCCTAGCGTGAATACATTTGCCTGCGGATAGATTTCCTTTACGCGGACTAGATGGGCGTGTGTCATGGTTAGCACAAGCGCGGCGGCGGCGAGCGCTTCCTCGCTTAGTGGCTGTGATTTGTGGCTTGTTAGGTCGAGCTGTTCCGCCTGCATTGCCAAAATAGCGTTTTTGCTCGCAGGAGAAGCACCCGCGTACACGCCCGCAGAGCCTACGGAAAAATTAAGCCCCTCGCGTGAAAAAATCGCTTCCGCAAGAGCCGCCGCCATAGGCGAACGGCAGGTATTGCCCGTACATACAAAAAGTATTTTACACATAAATAATACGCCCCTCTGCCGCCTTAGTCATTCTGTCCATAATCGCCGCGCCAAGCCCCTCTGTGTCAACCGCCTGGGCGAAAATCCTCTGCGCGCCTAGGCGGTCACATTCTCGCAAATACGAAAACAAATTGCGCGCGATGGCTTCTTTATTGTCGCCGAGTATTAGGGTCGTTATAGCGGAAGCGTCCAAAAACGGCGCGATTGTTTTATTGACAAGCGCAATGGTCGTGCTTGTTGCATACTTTTGGACATACGAAGCAATATTTTCTGGCGTGCCGCTTAGAATAGTCATTTCGGCGCGGGGCGCGTAGTGCCTGTATTTCATGCCTGGCGAGCGAGGCGTGTCGGTCGCTTCCGTATATTTTTCGAGCGAAACAAGCTCGCGTAGTGCTTCCTGCGTAACCGCTCCGTGCCGCAGAATTACTGGCTCTTTGCCTGTTATATCAACCACGGTAGACTCTAGCCCCACGGCTGTGCTTCCGCCGTCTATCGCCGCTATGCCGTCCGCCTCGCCGAAGTCCTCTATTACGTGGGCAAGCGTTGTTGGGCTGGGTCTGCCTGCCTTGTTCGCGCTAGGCGCGGCGATTATTCCTGCCGCCTTAATAAAGGTGTTCGCGATGGGGTTTGCACACATTCTTACGCCCACTGTGGCGGTTTTTCCCATGGGGTGACCGCCAAGCCATTCGGGCAGGTCGGGGCTTTTCTGTACAACCAATGTAAGCGCCCCTGGCCAGAACGCCTTAATTAACGCGGAAGCGTATTTTGGCGGATTGTGCGCCAGCTTGTTAAAATCTTCCGCGTTGGCGATATGCAAAATAAGCGGATTATCTCCTGGTCGCCCTTTTTCGGAATAAACTCGCGCCACGGCGTTTGCGTTAAACGCGTCCGCGCCAAGCCCGTAAACGGTTTCCGTAGGGAACGCCACAATTCCGCCGCTGTGAATAATTTCGGCGGCTAATTTGCACTCGTCGGATTTTAAGATTTTGAGCATTTATGCCGCGCCACAGCATTTTTTATGCTTTTTGCCGCTACCGCAGGCGCATGGCTCGTTACGCCCGATTTTCGCCTCGTTGCGAATGACGGTATGCGAGCGTTTTTGTTCGGCGTAAAGCTCTTTTTGCTGTTCCTGCGTGAAAATATTGTCCCATTCCGACAGAGAATAAAGCGCGTCCGCCTTGTATTCCACCATTTGCTTGTAAAGCCTGTCAAACTCGATATTAAAGGCGATTTTCGTGGTTTCCTCCACCTCGTTGAGGTCTGGCAGGCCGTCTACACATTCGTGTATTCCGTCCAAAAACGCAGTCATTTGTACGTTTGTTAAACGGAAGCCCTCGGCTAGCTCCTCGATTGTGCCTTCGATTCGGGTTCGTTTTTCCTTTAAAATACCCTTGTAGATGGCTTTTTCCTTAGCCAAATACTCGTCCCATACGTGCTTAACTGGTTTCTCCTGCGTGTCGAATGCCACGCGTTTCCATGCGTCTAGTAATAACATAATGCACACTCCTTATATTTGTAGGCTGTCCAAATTATACCCAACCAACCACCGCATTAAAGCAGTAACATCAGCCGCGTTCACCGCGCCGTCACCGTTTATGTCGGCGATACTTGGTAATATTACACCAAACCCTGCATGGTCGGCAAGGTGTCGCGCCAAAAAAACCACATCAGCAGAGCTTAAATCGCCCATGCCGTCTGTGGAAACAGCCCCTAGCCGTAGCCATTCTGCGGTTACTATGGTGTTTTCTGTTATGGCGTTTAGGTCTTTGTCCCAGCTGCCGAAAACGTAGCCTAGGCGGATTGGGTCTGTGGGCGGAGCTATGCTCGCGCCGTAAATGATGTTTTCCTCCATGATATACGCCGTATCGCCGTTTATGCTGCCGCCGTTCGGGTCGAAAACTACTAGGAATGTGGGGATTGGCTCGCATGTCACGTTTACGAAAACATCGCTGTTTACGGTCACTGTGCGAGTGTTTGGCGTGCTGTCGGTCACTGTACCGCCTGTTATTTCCCAGCTTGCTATGCGGTAGCCTGTGTCGGGCGTGGCTGTAAATACTACGGTTGCGCCTGTGTCTACTGTGGAGGGTGAGTTCAATACGGTTGTGCCTTGGGTGGGGGTTATTGTGGCATTTTGTCCTGCGGTGGTGAGTAATTGCGGCGAAGCGGTGGCGTTGGTGTTTCTGAAAATGGCGGTGATGTTTACATCGCCGTTAGGCATGACGAAGTGCAGGGTTTCGCTTGTTGAGCTTCCGTGCAGGATATGGTCGTCAAGGCTATGCTCGTCAAAAATATGCTCGTCAAAGGCTGACAATTCAAGGGCTTGCTCGTCTATAGGCGGCGGCATTATTTGTGTGGGTATGGGAAAGTCGTGGGCTTGGATTATTTCCTCGTCCTCGTCCGCATATACAGGAGCGGTATAAAAACGCGGCTCGGGGGCTTGCGTGGTTTCTTGGGAAAAACCGCCCACAACAAGCGGCGCGTTGTCGCTTATGCTCCACCGCTCGAATACGTAGCCGTCTGCGGGTGTGGCGGTAAGGCTAAGCGTTACTTCCGCGCCTACTGCGGCGGTGGTTCGGTTGGCTGTTACAGTACCGCCCTCGGTTGCTTTGGTGTTTATCCATCTGAAATCGTAGGTCATAACGCGCTGATGTCGTTCGCCTGCGTTGGATATGGCTACCACTCGCCTGTTGCCGTCACTGGCTACGCGCGACCATGAGTTTAGGGGGTCGGGGCTTGGGAGGGTAAAAGAGGGGGTGGGGTTGCGTTGTGGCTCTATGGCTACGGTGTCCTCACCGCCTACTATTATAAAAACGCCGTCTTTTATGTGGGCTACGGATAGGAAGTCTTGGGCGGTGGAAGTGGAAAATGCAGACCATGAATAGGAATCCGTTGAATGTATCGCACCGTTACCGCGTTCTGCTACAAATAATCCGTTTCCGTGGGCTATAGAGTTGCTGTATGTGAATGTGTCTGTGCCAAAATCCCAGTTAATGCCGTCTGTAGAGGTGATTATGTTTTGGTTATTGTCGAAATATCCCACAAACCATCGCCATATAGAACTCGCAACAAAACGCCCATCACCAAATGTCAAAAACATCCAAGCCATGGGGTTTGCTTCTCGCTCGTCCTGTAACTCAACAGGGGCGTGAACAGCTTGCCAAGTGATTAAATCTTGGGACACTAAAATAGTAGGTGGGCGGTTCGTTCCTATGGTACGTGAGCCGCCAGTGACTACTACCATTCCGTTTCCTGCGGATATGTCAAAATGTATTGTATCGGAGCTGATAAATTCCTGCGTTACTTTAGTCCACGTTATGCCGTCGGGGGAGTGAAAAAGCTCGGTTCGTCCATACGCAGAAGCTCCGCCAATAAATAGGTTTCGTGATTCGTCATATGTCAAAAAAACCATAACTTGGCTGTATGGTGTGCCGTTAGTGAGGTTACGCTCCCAAATTTCGGGTACAAATGACAGGCTAATTGGCTCTTGAGATGTCCAACTTATGCCGTCAGGCGAGGTCATGGCGTAAAACTCGCTCATGTTAGGCATTGCACCTAGTGCCACAAATGTACCGTTTCCGTAGGCTAGTGCATCCCACCTCGACCTGCTATTGGGCGTGTGGCGTAGTGTCCACCCCTCGCCCTGTGCTGTGGAAGCTACGGAAATAGGGATAGTGTGGAGGTGTCCTCCGTCGTATCGGGTACTGTTTTGCTCGCCGAATATGCGTATATCTACTCCGCTTGGGGTATGTTGCCACTGGTTGGTGAGGTTTAGGCGATTTGCTTTAAGATGTTCACTGTCAAGCTCGCCGTCTGTATGGAAATTGGAATTAGGCACAGAGGCAGCATTAAACGTGTTAAAGTTATCGTCTATGCGGAAAAAGGCATCGTAATTAGGATTTCTATACCGCTCTAAATCAACGGTTTTGTGTGCGTTATTATTATTTGCACCATAGCCATTATGTCCCGCTAGGCGGTGAGGTCTTACGTCAACATGGTAAATCAGTATTCCTCGGTTTGTTAGGCTTGTTAGTCCAGTTCTGCCGTCCATGCCTCGGTCAAAGCCTACACTTTGGCGATTCTCTATAAGGAAATATTGCTCCTTGGAAAGAGCCGTATTTGTAACCATTATTACGTTGTATTCATAATTACCGTGTTCGTTATGGTTAGCACAATTTACATGGTCTACACAAATGCTAGTTACATCAAAAATACCACCCTCGGAAACATCAACTACTATAGGCTCTACCCAACCTAATCTATACTTCGCCCACGCACTAAAATGTACTGGCATAACACTACTAGGAGAGCTTTGGGTTGGGCTTCCGTGTGCACCACTTGACATGCCACAGTAGAAGCCTATACCATGCCCTTCTTTTTCGGGAGTTCCATCACCTTTATGATAGCTATACAAGTCTGGCAGTCCAAGAACATGACCCAATTCATGCACAATAACACCTATTCCTGTGGGTAATGTGTCATTACTTAGCTCGCCGTTTGTTGCATAAGTACCTAGCCTATTGTGACGGTCGGAGCTGCTTGGCGGAAGAAATCTAACGGAATACGTTCTATTGTAGCCGTCAATATCTTGTAGCCATTGCCAACCTGCGTGTCCGTTCCCTATACTATGTCTTTTTACGTCATTCGGATTGCTTGAACCCTCATAGCCCGCAATTATGGAATAAATATTAAAATCTTGGCTTAAAATATATTCCGCATTATTATTGCTATCATTATCACTAACTCGTGGGAAGCTATCTATATCTAAAAACGGCGCGACAGCTTCAAAGGCTAGTTGTGTATCTGTGCGGACATCTGCAAAATCTGCATTAGGCCCGGGGTGGCTTTGGTTTAGGCGTACTCTAGCGACACCGCTTTGTATACGTACAGAGCTTATATCACTCGACCATGCGGAATAGTTTTCTATAAAGTAGTGGTCTGCTTCTACCATATAACTATTCGGTACTGTAAAATTTGGAGTTTCAAACTGCAAATTAAACTCGCCCGATACCTCGGCGTAATAGTCGTTTACCGTGCCATGCGGAAAGTTTGCGTTTTGTGTGCTAAATACCTTGTTAGACCAATACTCATTTATGCTATAGCCTAGGCTTTGTGCGTAGGTTTCCGTAAAAAGGCGTGTTCCGTCCTGCTCCTGTGTTTCGTACTCAATAAGTAGTAATAACAGTGGTTGGCGGTTATTTACGGTTTTAATATTAGGTAGCCAGAACGGCTCTTGCTCGTCAGTAAAACCGCTAACGCCCATATTTGTAAGCTCGGGCGGTGTTATGGCAGGGTGGTCGCGTACCACACTGTTGATTATATAGCCAATATCCGCTTGTGTTAATCGCTTGCCTGCTGTATCACTGCCAACAAGCTCCGTACCTGCTATGATTTTATCGTTAGATATTGTCGCATAATACCAATTTTGGGTATCGTGGCAAAAGGCGATAATATAACCGTCAAGCGTTTCCTGCCACTTAAAAAACTCGTCACCAAAGCCTATAATTGTAATTGTTGTGCCGTCTGCTTGGGTTACTGTTACTGGCTCGGACAAAACAGGCACGGCTAAAACTGTTTGACTTATTGTGCCAAGCATTAAAACGGAAACAATAGTGACAACTAGGTACATGTAGAACAAGTTTTTTGTACTTTTCATAGTATTTCGCTCCTTTTTATGGTGTGTTTATTTGTTTTTTTGTTTGTTTTATATTGTCATAGGGAAGCCTTGTATAATATGTGATATGGGCGACATATCAATGATTGGATTGTCCCATATCTCCAAGAAAAACTCAACTGATAAATTAGCTAACGACGATACATCGCTGATTTGGTTAATTTGCAGTTGCAAGATTAGTAAATTTTCTAAATTTGCTAATGGCGATACATCGCTGATTTGATTGCCCCCTAAATACAAGTGTGTCAAGCCTGTTAAATTTGCCAATGGTGATATATCGCTGATTTGATTGCCACCTAAAGACAAGTCTATCAATCCTGTCAAATTTGGCAACAGTGATATATCTCTGATTTGGTTACCCCCTAAATGTAAGAATGTTAATTCCTTTAAATCTACCAATGGCGATATATCGCTGATTTGATTGAGGCTCAAGTTCAATGTTGTTAAGTTTGTTAAGTTGGATAATGGTGATACATCAACAACTTGATTGTTTCTTAAATCCAATACCGTAAGATTTGTTAAGTTTTCTAGTGGCGACAAATCGCTAATTTGATTGTGAAGCAAGCCTAATTCTGACAGATTTGTTAAATGTGCTAATTGCGATAAATCGCTAAGGTCGTTTCCATAGAATATTAACGATTTCAAATTAACCATATATTGCAAGAGTTCCAGTTCTTCACTTGTTGGGTATTTGCCACTTAGGTCTAGCTTAGTTAGCTCCGTGCTATATTGCTCCCCCCGAATAGTCACATACTCAGGTATTTCCATTTCCCCCACACCCCCAACAACCACCCTAACAACCCTCGCCCCCTCGTCCCATTCCACACCGCACCCCACACTTTCCAACACCGCGCGTATAGGTAGCATAGTCCGTCCGCCTATTATTTGTGCTGGTACGTCTAGCGTGTGGCTTTCGCCATTCGTGGTAAAGGTGTCGCTACCCACGGCGATTATCACAGTGTCGTTGTCACCGCGTAGCGTTATCTGCTGTGTGTCACG
Organism: Defluviitaleaceae bacterium; assembly: GCA_009777845.1. Lineage (GTDB taxonomy): Bacteria > Bacillota > Clostridia > Lachnospirales > WQUN01 > WQVC01. The sequence continues at coordinate 5,887 of WRLD01000005.1, read as the reverse complement.
TTCCCATTCCACCGCAAAGCCTAGCACCTCAAACACCCCACGCACAGGCACAAGGGTACGCCCGCCCACAGCGACAGGAGCTTGGTCGGCAAAGTCCACCGCCACACCGTCCACGGTTACACGGATTGGGTCAGTGGCTTGGATTGGCTCGGTTGCTTGGGTCACGGCACTAAACGCCAAAACCGCAATAACAGTAACAGCTAGATAAACATACAGAGTGGCTATTCTTGTTCTCATGGAAATTTCCCCTTTTTTGGTTTTTATAGGTAAACAAACAAATGCCTTAATAGTATAGCACTAAAAGCGAGTCTTGCAATTTTTTATGTACTATTCTCATAAATATGTTTGTCTAATATTCCCACCTCCCTCATATAAATATTTAGCAGGAGGTGGGAGCTATTAACAAAAAAAGAATTTTAACAGGCGCGTTAATTTTGACTGCCGCGGGGGTAATTACACGAATTTTGGGCTTTGTGTATAGGGTTTATATGTCTAATCTTATGGGCGCGGAGGGCATGGGGCTGTACCAGTTGATTATGCCCGTGTACACGCTGGCGTGGAGTATCGCCTGCGCAGGGTTTAACACAACGGTGTCGAAGCTCACGGCGCAGGAGCGCGCAAAGGGCGAGTACGGCAACATGGCGTTGATGTTGAAACAATCTGTGTTGATTACATCGGCGCTGGGCGTTGTGTTGACGTTTGTGCTGTACTTTGGCGCGGGCTTGATGTCGGTTTATTTTTTCGGCGACGCGCGTACAATGCTGCCGCTCAAAATCCTGTCGCTGGCGTTCCCGTTTATGGCGGCTGGTACGTGTATTCGCGGCTATTTTATCGGCTTGCAGGAAACAAAAATACCTGCGGTAAATCAGGTATTGGAACAAATTGTGCGAATGGTCGTAATTTATTTAATCGCGGCGGCGTTTGTGCCGCGCGGCTTGGAATACGCGGCGGCGGCGGCGGTAATTGCCATTGTCGCGGAGGAAGTGTTCTCGTTCTTCTTTGTGTTCGGCGCGTACAAACTGCATAGGAAAAAACGCCGCGTGTTTGCAAAACGCAGTTTTTCCGCTACGCAGAGCTTCGCGCTTATTATGGCGATGGCTTTGCCGCTTACTGGAAACCGCGTCGTCGGCTCGCTTCTTACGGCGTGGGAAAACGTGCTTATTCCGCGCCGCTTGCAGATGTACGGCTTGCCCGCCGCGGAAGCAATCAGCGAGTTTGGGCGTATTCAGGGCATGGCTATTCCGCTCATATTTTTCCCCACGGCGGTGCTTACCGCGCTGTCTGTTACGCTTGTACCAGCCGTGTCCGAGGCCACGGCGGTAGGCGGAAAAAACGGGCGCGGCGCTAGTGACGTTTCCTCATTCGCCTCCAAGGCGTTATTGTTCGCCTCGGTTACAGGAATGGGCGCGGCCTCGATGTTTTTCTTCTTTTCGCATGAAATGGGGCTTGCCATTTATAACCAGCAAATAGGCTTTATGTTGCAATTGCTCGGCGTTATGTGTCCGTTTATTTACATGCAAATTATTATCTCGGGAGTGCTAAACGGCTTGGGCTGTCAAATGTTTATCTTTAGAAACAGCCTGATTTCGTCTGGAATATGTATCGCGTTCATTTTTATTCTCGTCCCGAAATTCGGGCTTAGCGCGTATATTCTCGGGTGGCTTGTGAGCCTGATTGTGATTATCGCGCTGGGGCTTCGCAGAATACGCGACTTTATGCCGCTGGAAATGCAGTTTACGCGCTGGTTTTTGCGCCCGTTTATTGCGGCGGCGGCGGCTGGGCTGGCGGCGCGGTTTGCGGCGGAACGCTTTTTGTTCGAGCTTGCAGGGCTTAAAATGGGGCTTGTTTGTTCGATTGTGTTGCTTATGACGCTGTTTTTTTCGGGCGTGCTGGCTTCGGGGTGTATTTCGCGTGCGGAGGTTCGGCGGTTGTTGGGAGGGAGGTAGAGTTATTGCTTTTTCTACCTCCCGCACTCATTTAGTAATTGAAAAAGTTGCGATGTTTCTATATAATCGGGTTGATACTCGTTTTTTAAGCATCATAAAAAAAATACGAATAAATCATAAAATTTTTGGGGTGCTTTATAGTGGAGCTAAATACACCAAGGCTATTTGGAATAGATAAATCAAATCGGGATTATTCAATCCCCGAAACATGGGGGAAAAATCAATTCAACTCATCTTTCCCAGTATCGTTAGCGTGTTATCTTCATAGTAAAAGAATGAAAGCGGTATACATAACCGCAGATGCGAATATGGAGAAAGAAGTAGGATATAAAGGCATTGATGAAATTTTTGGGATTGACCCCCTAGCACACAACACTTTTTTTGCGTTTGAAACTTCATATACACCATTTCAGAAATATGTTATAGGGTCAATTCCAAGAAATGACATCACAATTATAGATTTGTCAAATGATAAGTGTGTTAGCAGTTATGAAATTAAGCTGACGGCATTGCCGGATAACACAACCTGTTCCTTGTCCGAGGATAGATATGGCTCAGAAATAGTCATAAGACCCGATACAATTATTTACCTTGCTTGTAGTTTTATTGATTTATACGAGGGAAATAAAAATGCGATAAGGGAAATGGTTGGTTATGTAAGCAGTAGCATAAATGACTGGACACAAGCTAAAAATGTTTTGCCCCATGTACGCAATATTTGTTTTGCACTTCGCGAAATTATAAAGAATAAAAACGCATTGCAGTCCCCTATAATCCTTAACCCTGTGTGGAAAACAAAGGGCAAAAGCCCACATCTGTCAGATAACTGCTTAGATGTATTTACATGGAGCAACTTCGGTATGCTAAATTTATTTATGCCCAATTTGAACTCAGAAATTACATCTATATCTAGGCATACTAGAAGTGTAATTTGGCTATTCAAAATGCTGTCGGATTTTTCTATAAATGGCAGGTTTGATGCCTCAAGGATTATTGACGAGCTTTCGTACAATACAAAAAATGATAAAGCATTTGCGACTAGTGGTATAAAAACTAACAGTATTATGAGATGTGAGGAATTAACGAAGCCGAGGATAACAAAAGATGAAATTAAAAATATAATTCTTGGTGGCGGTCAAGACTTGTTAAGCCCAGAGAGAAGATTCGATGCGATAATATATAATTCCCCCGATTTGTTTAAGGAGGATTGCTAATGAGAGTATTAGATTTATTCTGTGGGTGCGGAGGGTTATCACTAGGGTTTCAACATGCTGGATTTGAAGTAGTTGCAGCATATGATAATTGGGGAAAAGCTGTTGACATATATAACAATAACTTTACACATAAGGCTGAGATATTGGACTTGTCTAAGGTGCCGCACTCGTATTTTGAAAAGCATTATCCCGATGTTGTAATAGGCGGGCCTCCTTGTCAGGATTACTCGTCGGCAGGTAAAAGAAACGAAGCTAATGGACAAGCGAGCTTAACACTTAAATTTGCTGAAATAGTATGCGGCTTAAAATCGCAATGGTTCGTAATGGAAAATGTAGATAGAATCATAAAATCAAGAACATTATCACAAGCCGTTAAAATGTTTCGTGATAATAATTATGGGCTAACACAGGTTACGCTTGATGCGTCAAGATGTGGCGTTCCTCAAAAAAGAAAGCGTTTTTTCTTAATTGGCGAATTAAATGGGGTTGATGGTTTCTTGGAGGATAAGCTGCTTAACAATTTATCAAACAAAAGCACCACCATACGTGACTATTTGGGATATGAATTTAACACGGAGTATTATTATAGACACCCTCGCTCCTATGCAAGAAGGGCAATTTTTAGCATTGACGAGCCAAGCCCTACGATTCGCGGAGTTAATAGACCAATACCAAATACGTATGTAATTCATGCAGGTGATGCAACTAGGGACTTAGCACTAGCACGACCCTTAACGACACTTGAGCGTGCTAGAATACAAACATTTCCGAAGGACTTTGCGTTTGCTGGTAGCAAGACAGACATGGAGCAAGCCATAGGCAATGCCGTTCCTGTAGGGCTTGCAACATATGTTGGCAAATTTTTATTAGCGTATATAACTCAAAAGGAAAGGGCGTTCTGAGAAAATCAACGCTCTTTTTCATTAAAATACTGCTCCCCCGAGTAAACCTTACGCATAAGTGTAAGGCTTAATCGGGGGAGTTGGGGGGAGCAATAATTCAAAGCCAAGACAGATTATAAAAGGCTATGTACACTCAATGCACATATTGGAAAGCCCCCTAAAGCGAGGGGGCTTTTTTGCTGCGGAATCTGCACTGCTCACACGCGTGGGAATTTTTACCTAAGGGGGGGGGGGGTAAAAAGTCAAATAAGCGGCTGTTTCCTCCGCCCAGCTGTACTCGTCCATGTACTCGCCTGTAAAGGCGTTGATTGCGGCTGTATCGCCCTCCAAAAAGCGATAATAATCGCAATCAAATTTAGTTACATCTAAGGAAAGGCTATTCCACCCTCTGACGATAATATCGTCTATGCCCGCCTCTTTTAGTATTTTTATCAGATGTGTAATCACCGTTTGCGTTTGCTTTTGGAGCGAGCGGTCGTACGCCTTGTCCTCCCACAAAATGGCTGCGATATGCGCCGCGCCTACAGATGTACCGCGCTTGTCTACTAAGTACGCGAGCAGCTCCTTTGCCTTGGAGCGGGTAATATGGAGGGCTTCGCCGTCTACGAACACCTCAAAATGCCCAAAGGTCTGAATACGTATGTGGGGGATTGGCGGCGAAACAGGGTAGCGAAGCTGTGCCAGCGCGTCATTGATACACTCTATCGTGGCGGGCTTTATGAGGTAGTCGCTCGCGCTTACCTTAAACGCGTCTACGGCGTAATTGTTGTATGCTGTGACAAAAACCACGTTTATTTTCGGGTTTATGCCCTTTAGCTGCCTCGCCATTTCTATGCCCGAGATTTCGGGCATTTCTATATCTAAAAAAGCAATATCAATGGCATTATGCTCGGCAAAATTGAGCGCGGTACGCGGGTTGTTAAATACCGTGGTTTCCTTAATGGCGGGAATTTGCTCGATTTTCGTCTGCAAATTCTCGCCCGCATTACGTTCATCGTCTACGATAATTACATTCATTTTGCACCGCTCCTAGTTTGGGATAGCAATGGTACATATCGTGCCTTTGCCTTTCATTATACACAAAATATGCGTGAATGTTAAGAAAGAATTTTGTAGGATTTTAAGAAAAAATTGGATTGGTTAAAGTTGTTAAGGTTGTTTGGTTGTGGTAGTATGGGATTAACTATTATAGAAAAGAGGGATTTTATGTTTAATCTTAAAAAAGTAGTTTGTGTTTTCTTGGTTGTTTTACTTATTTTGCCGTTGTTGCCGTTGCTTCCGCTCCGCACACAGCAAGCACTAGCCACGACCACGGACGAAACCGAATCCACACAGCAAGCACTAGCCACGGACGAAGCCACACAGCAAGCCCAAGTCTTAGCTACAAGCACAGACGAACCCGACCACACACAGCAAGTCATAGCCACAACCGCAGACGACACCGACCCAACCGACCCAACCGACACAATCACGCTTACATTCCTCACCGAGGAGAGCGAACACATAGGCGGTGGCAGTCTTGTACAGGAAATACCGCTAGACGAAACAGTTACAATAATACCCCCCGAACTATTCCGCTTGGAGTGGGTATTTAACGGTTGGAACGTAGACGGCGGAAACAAAGTAGACTTCGAGAGTGCGATTTTTACCGAGAACACGGAGCTAACGCCCCTATGGTTACGGCTTGGGGCTGTTTCCTCGGGCGGTATGGGTGATGTATCCTCTGCTGATGTTGTCTTTCTCGCTCGTGCAATCGCAAAACACGCAGGCTTTGTAATATTCGATAACCGTATCGCAGATATAAACGATGACGGAGTTGTGGACG